>NZ_JBDIVF010000002.1:0-814083 GCF_039631355.1 Uliginosibacterium paludis
GAGTCGGGAGTCGGGAGTCGGGAGTCGGGAGTCGGGAGTCGGGAGTCGGGAGTCGGGAGTCGGGAGTCGGGAGTCGGCAAGATGTTTGTGCTCCTCTTTTCCTGAAGCAAGCCCGTGCGGCGGTTTTCCCGCGCCCGACTCCCCGCTCCCGACTCCCCAAGTACAATCGCCCCACTCCCAACGAAAGCCGATCCATGACCCGTCCCGTCAACGACACCCTGCTGCGCGCGCTGATGCGCGAGCCGACCGATTACACGCCGCTCTGGCTGATGCGTCAGGCCGGTCGCTACCTGCCCGAATACCGTGCAAGCCGCGCCACGGCGGGCAGCTTCATGGACCTGTGCCGCAACGCGGCCTTCGCTACCGAAGTCACGCTGCAACCACTCGACCGCTTCCCGCTTGATGCGGCCATCCTCTTCTCCGACATCCTCACCGTGCCGGACGCGATGGGCCTGGGGCTCTCCTTCGCCGAGGGCGAAGGCCCGCGCTTTGCGCGTCCGCTGCGCGACGAGGCGGCCATCCGCGCGCTCGAAGCCGCGCCGATGGAGAAGCTCGACTATGTGTTCAATGCGGTCAGCAGCATCCGCCGCGCGCTGGACAATCGCGTACCCCTGATCGGCTTCTCCGGCAGCCCCTTCACGCTGGCCTGCTACATGATCGAAGGCCGCGGCTCGGACGACTTCCGCCACATCAAGGGCCTGATGTACTCGCGCCCCGATCTGCTGCATCACATTCTCGACGTGAACGCACGCAGCGTGACCGCCTACCTCAATCAGCAGATCGAACACGGCGCGCAGGCCGTGATGGTGTTCGACACCTGGGGCGGCGTGCTGAGCGGCACGGCCTACCGCGAGTTCTCGCTGGCCTACATGCGGCGCATCGTGGCGGGCCTCAAGCGCGAGCACGAAGGCCAGCGCGTGCCGGTCGTGCTCTTCACCAAGGGCGGCGGACAATGGCTGGTCGACATGGCAGACACCGGATGCGATGCACTGGGTCTCGACTGGACGGTTGACCCGGCTCAAGCACGCGCCCTTGTGGGCAGTCGTGTCTCGCTGCAGGGCAACATGGACCCGGGCTCGCTGATGGGATCCGCAGAGGGCGTAGCCACCGAAGCGCAACGCGTGCTGGAGGCCTTCGGGCCTGCTCCAGGGCATGTTTTCAACCTGGGGCACGGCATTTCGCAGCACACCCCACCCGAGAATGTCGCTACCCTCGTCGAGGTTGTGCACCGCCACAGCCGGAAGCTGCGCGAAGCGGCAGGCGCATGACAGGAAAATGACACCCGAGCGGCTGGAAACCCTTATCCGCGGGGCTTGCGGGCCGCAAGGCGGTCTATCGCCCGACACGGGCCAGAGCGCTGGCGACACACACGGAAGCGATTCGGGGGCTTGACTTATGCACAACATGCGTTCAAGCGGAACAAAACCGGCCCGGCCATGTCACGCCTCGCCCGAAAAATCCGCAACACACTGATTTGAAACAACAAACCATTCCAACTCGCCGCATATCACAAGCACAAGCCTCGCCGCAAGACGCAGTGTTGTGTTATCGCACTCCGTAATACTCACAATTTTATCCACAGAAGCTGTGGATAAGGTTTCAAGGGGGTTTGAGTGCAATGCCTTGCGGTGGATACCGTGCAAACCGCTTCATGAAACGATCGCAAGTCGTTGATGAAGATACATTTGACCGAAATACAAGCGTTACAGTCTTGTCACGAATCGTCCGCATCGCGCTTCCCCTGCCCCGTCCGCTGCTGTTCGACTATCTCGTTCCGGCAGGCATGAATCCGGCTGTCGGTCTGTGCGCCCGGCTGCCATTCGGGCGAGGCGAAAAGACCGGCGTGGTGGTGGCGGTCGATCCGCCGGACGCGCCACCTGCAGACAAGCTCAAGCCGGTGCTCGAGCTGCTCGAGGACATTCCGCCCCTGCCCTCCGAGTGGCTGGCGCTGACGGCTTTTGCCGCCCGCTATTACCAGCATCCGCTGGGCGAAGTGATTTCCGCCGCCTTGCCGCCCGGGCTCCGGCGGGCAGTGAAGCTGCCGCGCGACGATGACCCCTGGCTCGCAACCACGCCGGCCGGGCGGCTCGCGCTGGGCGAAGCGAAAAAGATCACGCGGGCACTCGCGGCCGTGCTGGCCGTGCAATCAGCCGGCGCACGACGCCGCAGCCAGCTGCTGGGCGACCTGGATGGCGACGCGTCCGGCGCGATCCGTGAGGCCCGGGCAAAGGGCTGGCTCGAAATCGTGGCCCGCGCAGGCGAACGCGAGCCCATCGGTGCGCTGACGCTGAACACCGCACAGCAGGCTGCCGTCCACGCCGTCAATGACGCCGCCGGCAGCTTCAGGCCCTTCCTGCTCTTCGGCGTGACCGGCTCCGGCAAGACCGAGGTCTATCTGCACCAGATCGCCCATACCCTGGCCCAGGGCCGGCAGGCCCTGATGCTGGTGCCCGAGATCGGCCTCACGCCGCAGTTGATGGAGCGGGTCGCCAGCCGCTTTCCCGGCGCGAATCTTGTCAGCCTGCACAGCGGCATGGCCGACGGCGCTCGCTCGCTGGGCTTCGTGCAGGCACTCAAGGGCGAGGCGGACATCGTGCTCGGCACGCGGCTGTCCGTCTTCGTACCGCTGCCGCGCCTGGGTCTGATCGTGGTCGATGAGGAGCATGACGCGTCCTTCAAGCAGCAGGACGGGCTGCGCTACTCGGCCCGCGATCTGGCGGTCTGGCGGGCGAATGCAGAAAAGCTGCCGATCGTGCTCGGCTCGGCCACCCCTTCGCTGGAAACCTGGCAGCACGCCGAAGCCGGCCGCTACACCCGGCTGGACCTGCCGCTGCCCGCGGTGGCGGACAAGCCACCCAGCCTTCGCCGCATCGACACCCGCCGCGTCAAGCTCGATCACGGCCTCTCGCCCGGCCTGATCGAGGGCATCCGGACGCGTCTCGCGCGCGGCGAGCAGAGCCTGGTCTTCCTCAACCGGCGCGGCTATGCACCGGTGATTGCCTGTCCGCAGTGCAACTGGGTCAGCGCCTGTCCGCACTGCTCGGCCAACATGGTGTTTCATGCGGCAGACCGTGCCCTCCGCTGCCATCACTGCGGCCACGAAGGACGCGTGCCGCACATCTGCCCCGGCTGTGGCAACCAGGATCTGCACGCTTTCGGCCGCGGCACGCAGCGCCTGGAAGAGCGCCTCGGCGAGCATTTCCCCGAGGCCCGCATCGAACGCGTCGATCGCGATGCGGTGCGCACGCCGGCGCAGTGGGAAGCGGTGCGCGCGCGCATCGAAGCCCGCGAGATCGACATCCTGGTCGGCACCCAGATGCTCGCCAAGGGCCATGACTTCCCCATGCTGACCCTGGTCGGCATCGTAGGCGCCGACGCGGGGCTTTACGCGGCCGACTTCCGCGCGCCAGAGCGCCTGTTCCAGCAGCTCATGCAGGTGGCCGGCCGCAGCGGGCGCGGCGAACTGCCGGGCGAGGTGCTGGTCCAGACCGAATTCCCGGAACATCCGCTCTACGAACACCTGGCCCGGCGGGACTACCCCGGCTTCGCCAAGCGCGAACTGGCCGAGCGCAAGATGGCCGGCTTCCCGCCCTGGGGCTACCACGCCGTGCTGCGTGCCGAAGCGCCGGAGCTGGACGCCGCCATCGCCTGGCTCAACACGGCTCGCGCGGTCGCCGAAAGCCTGCAGAGCCCGGTGATGCTCTACGACGTAGTGCCGATGCGCCTGGTCCGCCGTGCCCGCCTGGAGCGGGCTCAGCTGGTGCTGGAGTCGGACAACCGCCCCGGCCTGCAAGCGACACTCGCGGCCCTCATGCCGCTGCTCTATGCACTCAAGTGCCCGCGGGAACTGCGCTGGCATATCGATGTGGATCCGGGCGAGCTCTAGTACGTTGCCCCGGCCGCTGCATCCCGGCCCCCGACGGCAACAAGCCGCCGAGTCGCCCAGAAATGCCATCAGCATTGATGCCAGCAGCATCCCGATGCGACGCGCCCGCCTCCGACCAGTCAAACACTCCCATACGGGACCGGCTTGCCCGGCGTGGCGTCAGCCTGTCAGGCACTCCGCTTATCGGCTCGAATACCCTCTCGGGCAAGACCGATTCCCGCAATCTCAAGGATGGCACCGATATCACGGCGATCGTCCGGCGGAATGCCATCAGCATGGTCTCGCAAAGCACGGAACGGTCGTCTAGCCTGAATCGGCCAGGGACAGCGATTCCCTGACAGGCAGGTCATGGCACCCGCCATGCCGCCTACGACTGGAGACAGAGACAATGCACATGAAACTTCTTCTGCCGGTGCTGGCCGCACTGGCCACCCTCCCCGCCGCCCACGCAGCCAACAGGCCAGCGGGCTATGTGACGATCTGCAGCGAGGGCAAGACCTGCTCGGTCGCGGCCAATACCAGCGTCGCCTACGGGCGCGCCGACAGCTTCACCTACAAGACCCTGTCAGGCAGCTTCGTCTGCGGCGAAGTGACTTTCGGCAGCGGCACCAAGGTGGCGGGCGGCGTCAACGAATGCTCCGTGCCCAGCGGCACCTCGTCCTCCAGCGCCAGCTCCGCCTCCAGCGCGGCGTCCAGCAGCTCCAGCGCGGCCAGCTCCAGTGCAGCGTCGAGCGCCACCTCCAGTTCGAGTTCCTCGGCCACCGGGGCCTGCGCGCCGGGCAGCGTGATTTCGAATACGACCGTGGACTGCGGTGGCATCACCGTGGGCACCTCCTGCAACGGCGGCAGCGAGTCGCAGCAGCCGATCTTCACGCTCAACAACGCCACGATCCGCAATGTGCGCATCAACGCCAATGCAGCAGACGGCATCCACTGCGCGAGCGGCAACTGTCGCGCTGAAAACGTCGTCTGGGAAGATGTCTGCGAAGACGCCGCCACCCACAAGTCGGACGGCGGCACCTTCACGATCTCGGGTGGCTCGGCCAACGCTGCAGATGACAAGACCTTCCAGCACAACTCGAAGAACAGCACCTTCGTGATCGAGAACTTCAACACCTACGGCAAGATCGGCAAGCTCTGGCGCTCCTGCGGTGACTGCACCAACAACGGCGGCCCGCGCTATGTGCAGATCAACAACGTGACCATCAACGGCACGGTCGGAAGCACCGTGGTGGGCGTAAACCGCAACTATGGAGACAAGGCCACGATCCGTAACCTCAAGGTGAAGGGTCTGGTCTGGACCTCTGCCACCACCTCCAAGCCCCGGATCTGCGAGGAATGGAAAGGCATCGAGAAGGGCAATGGCTCCACCGAGAAATACGGTGAGTATTTCAATACCAACTACTGCGATGTGAGCCCTTCCGACGTCACGAGCTTCTGACCGATCGCACGCCGGCACAGCCGGCGCGCTCCCCACCGATCCCTTGTGGTTCAGCGATACAGCCGTGTTGCCGGACACCTTGCGGGAGGCGCAAGCCTCCCGTTTCTTTTTCCTGACGCGCCTCAAACACGCACCGGCCCCCGGAGCGCAGTTCCCCGCATCTCCGCCGGCCGGCTTACAATGGCGCGCTCAGCGTTTCCCCTTCCTTCTGGAGCCTGCCCGTGAAGCCCACCCTCAAGCCCAAGTCGCCGAACTTCTCGTCCGGTCCCTGCGCCAAGCGCCCCGGTTACGCCCTGGCCGCGCTGCCGACCAACATTCTCGGTCGCTCGCACCGCAGCAGCCTCGGCAAGGCCCGCCTGGCAAAGTCCATCACCGACACCAAGCGCATCCTCGGCATTCCGGCGGATTACCACGTCGGCATCCTGCCCGCTTCCGATACCGGCGCATTCGAACTGGCGATGTGGAACCTGCTCGGCGCCCGCCCGGTGGATACCTTTGCCTGGGAATCCTTCGGCGAAGGCTGGGTGACCGACATCGTCAAGCAGCTCAAGCTCAAGGATGTGCGCAGCTTCAGCGCGGCCTACGGCGAGCTGCCCGATTTCGCGCAATGGAATCCGGAAAATGACATCGTCTTCACCTGGAACGGCACGACCTCCGGCGTGAAGGTGCCCAATGGCGACTGGATCCCCGCCGACCGTGGCGGCCTGACCCTGTGCGACGCCACCAGCGCCGTGTTCGCGATGGACCTTCCCTGGGACAAGCTTGATGTCGTCACCTACTCCTGGCAGAAGGTGCTCGGCGGCGAAGCCGCTCACGGCATGCTGGTGCTCTCGCCCCGCGCCGTGGCCCGCCTCAAGGAATACAAGCCGGCCTGGCCGCTGCCGAAGATCTTCCGCATCGCCAAGGGCGGCGAGCTGATGACCGAGATCTTCGAAGGCTCCACCATCAACACCCCGTCGATGATCGCCAACGAAGACTATCTGGATGCGCTGGCCTGGGCCGAATCCATCGGCGGTCTGCCGGCGCTGATCAAGCGCAGCAACGACAACCTGGCCGTATTCGAGCGCTTCGTCGCAAAAACCCCGTGGATCAAGTTCCTGGCCAAGGACGAAGCCTCGCGCTCCAACACCTCGGTCTGCTTCTCGCTCGACGCCACGCCGGACCAGGTCAAGAAGCTGGTCAAGCTGCTCGACACCGAAGGCGTTGCCTATGACATCGGCGCCTACAAGGATGCGCCGAGCGGTCTGCGCTTCTGGTGCGGCGCCACGGTCGAGGCCTCCGATCTGGAAGCCGTGCTGCCCTGGCTCGAATGGGCCTACAAGGAAGTCACCGCAGCCTGAGTCACACCCGCTGCATGAAAAAGCCCGGCCAATGCCGGGCTTTTTCTTTGCGCTTCTCGCCGGAACTTACCGGCAGATCGACGTACCGCCTGCGGCCTGGTAACTGACCGTTTTCGCGCTCAGGTTGCCGCCGTCGCTCTCCGGCGTGGTCTGGTTGCTATCGCCCGCGCCAAACAGCAGGGCGACCACCCGGGCCTGGCTGACATCGGCCAGATGACTGAAGAGCCAGTCGACGCGATTGTCCTTCCAGTGACTGGCAGTGTTGTTCTGCGAAGCATTGCCGAGCGGAATCTGCCACATCACCGAAGGCTTGCCGACAGCGTCTGTCACGGCCTTGCTCCAGGCAAGATAGGCGGCCGCGCTGCTGTCGGTCCACCAGCGATTCTGGCCGATGGACTCGTAATAGCCGGCATCGCGATCGGACGGATCCGTGACCAGGAAATCGCCATCGCCCGCGCCGAGTGCCGTCATGAACGCGCCGGTCGCAACGCCGTCACCGCTGACGGTGTAATTCCAGGGCGATGCATGCAGGCCCACCTTCGCATTGGGTGCGTACTTGCGCACCATCGCGATCATGCATTTCGCGAAGCCGCTTGCGGTGTTGGCCTGGCCGGCACAATCGCTGGGGTTGGCCGCCGTGACGGCCGCCGGCACGCTGGCCGGGTTGCTGTTGACCTGGCGCACGAAACCCCAGAAATCGGGCTCCACATGCAGCAGCGCCTCCCTGCTGCCGATGGTCTGAAGCAGGAAGCGCCAGTCGTCGAGATAGCGGCCCAGAAAGGGCGCATCATTGATCGCCGCCACCTCGGCCGCGCCTTCGCTGGTCTTCGAGCCGTGCAGGAGCTCGTAGTAGGTAATCGCCGCAATCTGCGGCCGGCTGGCACCATTCCACTTCGCGGCGGCCGTGCCGGAAAGATGGCTCAGCACATACTGACCGGGCGCCTGACTCATGTCCTGCCAGCAGCCCCACCAGGCGCCGCAGGCCGAGGAGCAGCTCGAGCTGCACACCCCGGCGTCGCGGATGCCACCGGCGAGATAGCGGTAGCGCACGTCGTAGGGCGCTGCCGCTGCAGTGCTGTCTTCCATCTGGGCACCGATCAGCAGGCTGCTGCGATTCATGAAGCTGCCGCTGCAGGCCGCGGTGCCGCCGGTGCTGCTCGCGGTGCTCGAGGCCGAACTCGTCGCGGCGGACGACGCCGCACGGCTGCTCGACGCACTGCCCGGTGTGCTGGCTGAGGTCGAGGAGCGCGCGGCGCTGCTCGCCACCGACGCCTGTGCGCTGCTCGCCGAAACCGCCTGCGCAGCCTCGCCACCACCGCTTCCGCCGCCACCACACGCCACCATCAGCCCTGCCGCGAGCAGGGCCGGAATCCATGCCTTCATCATGAAGCTCCCCGGAAATTGCGGCCTCTGCGGGCCTGACAGGGCGCATTGTCCTTGTCTGCAGCGGCAGATCCGGTACCGGCGCGCGCAGCGCGCGGCAGCGCCCGACATCCGGTTTTCCGGCTTGGACTGACAGCTTTGCCCGGGAGCGGTGGCAGCTACGGTAAACTTGCGGACCTTCCGCCATCTCCCGAGCCGATCATGCCCTTCATCGACGACCTCTCTGCCGCCTGGCAAAAGAACAACTCGCTTCTCTGCGTGGGCCTCGACCCGGACCTCTCGAAGTTCCCCGCACACCTGAAAGAGAAGCCGGACGCGATCTTCGAGTTCTGCAAGGCCATCGTCGATGTCACGGCGGATGTCGCCTGCTCCTTCAAGCCGCAGATCGCCTACTTCGCCGGCGAATCCGCCGAAGCCCAGCTCGAAGCGGTAATCGACTACATCCACGCCGAATACCCCGGCATCCCGGTGATTCTCGACGCCAAGCGCGGCGACATCGGCGCCACCGCCGCCCAGTACGCGAAGGAAGCCTTCGTGCGCTATCAGGCCGACGCGCTCACGGTGAATCCTTACATGGGCTTCGACTCGGTCGAGCCCTATCTGGAGTACCCGGACTGCGGCCTCATCGTGCTCTGCCGCACCTCCAACCCCGGCGGCTCCGATCTGCAGAACCTCACGGTCGACGGCGGCAAGAAGCTGTACCAGCACGTCGCCGGCCTCGTCACTGAGAAGTGGAACAGGCACGGCCAGGCCGCACTGGTCGTCGGCGCCACCTTCCCGCAGGAGCTCGCTGACGTGCGCGCCATCATCGGTGACATGCCGCTGCTGGTGCCCGGCGTCGGCGCCCAGGGCGGTGACGTGCAAGCCACCGTGAACGCCGGCAAGACTGCCGCTGGCCTTGGCCTGATGATCAACTCCTCGCGCGCCATCCTCTACGCCGGCAAGGGTGAAGACTTCGCCGAGCAGGCCCGCAAGGTCGCCATCGCTACGCGCGACGACATCAACCACTACCGCTGAACGCGGCACGCGCACATGAAAACGGGCTGCTTCGGCAGCCCGTTTTGCATTGTCCGGGGCATCACCTCAGTCGAACAGTTCCTCAAAAAAGCTTTTCTTCCGCTTGTGGCGATAGTCACCATGCGACGAGGCGTGACCGTGGCTGTGCTGCGGGGCCGCATGCACCGGCTGGCGTGCCGGCACGGGCGGCACCGGATCAACCGACGCGCGCTCGATGATCTTGTCCAGCTCGCCGCGATCCAGCCAGACCCCGCGGCAGGCCGGGCAGTAGTCGATCTCGATTCCGTTGCGCTCACTCATCGTCAGCGTCTGATCCTTGCAAACCGGGCATTGCATCGCGCATCTCCTGCGTGTTGAACATTGGCGGAGCAGCTTGGACAAGTCGCGACGCAGCCGGTTCAGGGCTGGCCGGATGCAGCCAGAGAACAAGGTGTACTCAGTTCGCCCCGGCCACCGGTGACAGAATCTCCGCACCACACCCGGTCAGGCACACGCTCAGGTCCCATAGCCGGCGAGCCGCCTGCGGGTCGAGCGCATGTGCCTTCACACCGCACAGCCCGGCCGGCGCGTCGGCGGGCGAAGCGGAGCTCACGTCCGCCATCATCGGCGCCACGTCGCCATCCTCGCAGTACAGCCCGCCCAGCCCATCAAGGCACGGGTGTGCGGCGCACCACAGCACGGTGGCCGCGCCCTGCGCCACGGTCTTGAAGCCGCGCGTCACATCCTCAACCGGCTGGCCCTGCGCGTCGCGCGCGCCCGCCGCCTGCAGCATTTCCAGCGGCAGGAACTGGCCCAGCCGCGTCGCCGTCACATTGCCCGGATGCACGGCAAATGCGCGCACGCCGAAAGGCGCGCCGCGCCGGTCGAGCTCCAGCGCGCACAGCACGTTGGCGGTTTTTGACTGGCCATAGGCCGCCCAGCGTTCATACGGGCGCTGGCGGAAATCCACATCCTCGAACACCACCGGCGAGAAGCGGTGCCCGCGTGAAGACACCAGCACCACCCGCGCCCCGCGCGCCGCCACCAGCGCCGGCCACAGGCGCACCGCAAGCTGGAAATGGCCGAGGTGATTGGTGGCGAACTGCAGTTCGTGGCCGCGCGCATCGCGGCGCAGCTCTGGCAGCGCCATGATCCCCGCGCAGCCCACCAGCAGATGCAGCGGCAGCTGCTCGGCGAGGAAGCGCTGGGCGAAAGCGTCGATTGAAGCCGGGTCGAGCAGGTCCATCGGCCAAAGCTCGGCCCCCGCCACCGCGCCCATTTGCGCGCGCGCGGCCGCCGCATCGCGCACCGGCACGATCACCCGGGCGCCCGCCTGCAGCAGCACCCGCACCGTCTCCAGCCCGATGCCCGAGCTGCCGCCCGTCACGATCGCCGTGCGCCCCTCAAGGCGGATGCCTGCCATGACCTCTGCGGCGATACTCGCCGCACCGAAGCCCGACCCCAATGGTTGCTGCACCGGCATGCCTGTCTCCTGAAATGCCCGTGGAGGGCGAGGTCCGCCATGATGCGCCGGATTTCCGCACAGTCCCGGATGCAAATGTTGCGGAAGGTAAAACTGGTTGCTTATGGCAACCAACCCGTTAGACTGTTGCGTATAGCAACTTGAGTCCACATCATGACTTCCCCCGACTCCAGCCAGATCCTGGCCGGCCAGCTGCGTGAGCTCGTCGGTCTCTACCTTGCCCGTCAGCGGCGCCATGCACATGAACAAGGCCTGGCCCAGACCGACCGCCTGCTCATGCTGCTGCACCGCCATGGCGCAGTCTCCCAGACCGAGTTCGGCCGCCTCGCCGGCCTCGACAAGAGCTGGGTCAGCCGCATCGTGGAGCGTTATGCGGAAGACGGGCTGGTCGAGCGCAGGCCGCTGGAGAGCGACCGCCGCTGCATCGAGTTGCACCTCACGCCGAGCGGCGCCGAAAAAGCCCTCGCCATCGACCGGGTGCTGACCGCGCACGCCGAAGCCTTTTTCGGAACCCTCCCGGCCAGTACGCATGAAAACCTGCGCCAGGCGCTCGGCCTCATCCTCGAAGCCCTGCAGCAGCGCGACCCGCAGGAGGCCCTCTGACATGGAACAGCCCGTCCGCTCCTTCCGCGCCTCGCTCGCCGCGATGATCGGCATCTGCCTGGTCATCATCCTGATCGCGCTCGACTCCACCGTGGTCGGCACCGCCATGCCGCGCATCGTGGCCGAGCTGCGCGGCTACGACCTCTATCCCTGGATTGCCTCGGCCTACCTGATGGGCAGCGCGATCACGATTCCTATTGCCGGCCGGCTGGGGGATCTCTATGGCCGCAAGCCCTTCGTGCTGGCCGCGATCATCCTCTTCACCGCCACCTCGGCGGCCTGTGGCTTTGCCGGCAGCATGGTCCAGCTGATGATTGCCCGCGGCCTGCAGGGCATTGGCGGCGGCATGCTGGTGGGGGTGGCTTTCGCCTGCGTGCCGGACCTGTTCCCGGACCGTGCCCAGCGCGTACGCTGGCAGGTGCTGCTCTCGGCCAGCTTCGGCGTGGCCTCGGCCATCGGCCCGAGCCTCGGCGGCTGGCTCACCGAGCATTACGGCTGGCGCTCGGTCTTCACGATCAACCTGCCCGTCGCCCTGCTGGCGCTGCCGGTGGTGTGGCACTTCCTGCCCCACATCGTGCATCACGAGGAAGGCGACCGCAGCATCGACTGGATGGGTGCAGCCATGCTCGCCGTCAGCCTGATCGCGCTGCTGCTGGGCTCGGAAGCCATCCAGGCCCACGGTTTCATGCATCCGCAGGGCCCGCTGCTGATGCTGGGCGCGGTGGCGGCCGGCGCGCTGTTTGTCTGGTATCAGCACCGCTCGGCGTCTCCCATCATTCCGCCGGAGATGTTCGCCAATCGCGATGCGCTCAAGCTCATGGCGCTGGGCCTGCTGACCGGCCTCTCGATGTTCGTGCTGGTGTTCTATTCGCCGCTGCTGCTGCAGGGCGGTTTCGGTGCCTCGCCGAAGCAGGCCGGCTTCCTGATGACGCCGCTGCTCGTCTGCATCACGCTCGGCTCGATCATCAACGGTCGCATCCTGCCGCGCGTCGCGCGTGCCGAGCGGGTGATCGCCTGGGGGCAGGCCGGCACGCTGGCCAGCTGCCTGCTGCTGGCACTGCTCGATCGCGGCAGTCCGGACTGGCAGGTGCTCACGCAGTTCGCGCTGTGCGGCCTGAGCCTCGGATTCCAGCTGCCCAACCTGACGCTGCAGATGATGGCGGTTGCCGGCAAGAAGAATCTGGGCGTGGGCACCGCGCTGATCCAGACCACACGGATGATCGGCAGCATGCTGGGCGTGGGAATTGCCGGCGTGCTGGTCAATGCGCGCTACGCGCTGGAAGTCGACAGCGCGCTGAAAGGCCTGCCGGTGCAGAACGCGACGCTCGACGCGCTGATGCGTTCGCCACAGCTGCTGATTCGCGACGCCGACCAGGTGAGTCTGCTGAAGCTCGCCACACAGCTGGGTTTCGACCCGATGCCGCTGCTGGATCAGGCCCGCCACGCGCTGGTGGACGGCATCCACTGGAGCTTCGTGCTGAGCGCGGTCATCGCCGCCCTGAGTGTTGCAATCAGTCTGCGCCTGCCCCGCTACGAGATCAGCAAAAAACGGTAGCATGCGGCCAGATCAAGGAAAGCTGGCGATAATTCGCTAGTCTTCAGAATTCTTCCGTTCCCACCGAGGCTTCCCATGACGATCTACCAGGGCATCGAACACGTCGCCATCTTCTCGCCGGACTCAACCCGCCTGAGGGACTGGTACGCGAGCATGCTCGACATGAAGTGCATCCTCGACAACGGCAAGGGCGTGTATTTCATGCTCATGGCCGATGGCTCGATGATCGAGCTGGTATCGGGCGACGAGCCTTCGCGGGCGGGAAACAAGCCTCAGGTGAAGGACGCGGGCCTGCGCCATATCGCGCTGGCGGTGTCGGAACACGATTTCGGCGCGGCAGTGCATCGCCTGGTCGAATCCGGCGTGGAGATCGTGGGCGAGAGCCCGCGCCAGTTCCCCGAAGGCATGGCGACCTTCCACTTCCGGGACCCGGACGGCAACATCCTGCACCTGATCTCGCGCCCGAACCGCCTCTCGCTGGGCATCGCCCCGCAGCTGGCTGACGCGCCGCGCAACACGCTGATCCAGGGCATCGAGCACACCTGCATCATGGCGCGCAATCCCGAAACCCTGCGCCAGTGGTATATCGACGCGCTGGGCTTCCAGCTCATCGTGCGGGATGACGGCCACGGCACGGCCTTCGTGCTGGGCGCCGATGGCCGCTCGATCATCGAATTCATCCAGGCCGAAACCGACAAGGGCATCGAGCCGGTGAAGGCGCTGGGCATCCGGCACATCGCGATCCGTGTGAGCCAGGCCGACGCGGCCAGCGCCGCCGCGCGGCTGAAACCGATGGGCGTGGAAGTGGTCGAAGACTATGTGGCGCGCCCCGACGGCGTCCACCTGTTCTTCTTCCGCGACCCGGAGGGCAACATCCTCCATCTGGTCGGCCGCCCGCAACCCCTCGCCAGGTAACACCCTTTCATGAGTACCAAGCTGTACGAGCGCTCGACGCGTGACGCCGAGCGCTATTTCCTTGTCGTCACCAGCATCGCCATTGCCTGCGCAGCCTTTGTCTGGTTCGTCTCCGAAAACCAGACCATCGCCGGCCTGATCCTGGCCTTTGCGGCCTGGCACATCGTGCATCGCATCTACCGCGGCGCGCCGGTCGGCGTCCCGATGCTCGAAGTGGCGGAAGATTTCCTCTGGTTCCGCAATCCGGCCATGAAGCCGATGCGGGTCGACCGCATCGCGCTCGACCGCCTGCACTCGGTGGAGCTCGAAGGCGAGGAGCATCTGCGCTATTTCAACTGCAAGCTCATGAATGGCAACAACGTCCGTGTCGGCCCCTTCGAGCGCGGCCAGGGCGAACTGGTGATCGCCGAGTGGTTCTACCGCAACCTGCCTGACACGCCCTTCCATGTGAATGCCTCGGCCACGCCGATGCAGCGCATGGACACCCGGCCGCCCGGCCTCTGATCCGCCTCTCTTGAACAGCCGCAACTTCATCCGCCTGCTCGTGCTGGCCGCCATCTGGGGCGGCTCTTTCCTGTGCATGCGGATCGCGGTACCGGTCATGGGGCCGGTGGCACTGATGGAAAGCCGGGTCGGTCTGGCCGCCGTGATGCTGGGCCTCATTGCCCTGCGTGCCGGCCAGCCTTTCTGGCCCCGCCGGCACTGGCCGGACTTCCTCGTGCTGGGGGTGCTCAACACCGCACTCCCCTTCCTGCTCTACGCCTGGGCGGCGCAAACGCTCGGCGCCTCGCTGCTGGCCATCCTGAACGCGACAGCGCCGATCTGGGGTGCGATCTGGTCCGCGCTCTGGCTGCGCCAGCTGCCCGGCCTGCGTGCCGGCAGCGGGCTGGTGCTGGGGCTCGCAGGCGTGGGCGTGGTCGTCGGCTTCGATCCGGCGGCGCACAGCAGTGCCGGCCTGCTCGCCATGCTGGCCGGCGTGATGGCGCCCTGCTGCTACGGCCTGGCCACCACCTGGCTCAAGCGCCGCAAGAATCCGCCTGCCGCCGCAGAAACCGCCCAGGGCAGCATGTTGGCGGCCAGCCTGGTGCTGCTGCCGGTGCTGCCCTTCTCCCCGCTGCCGGCGCTGCCCGGCGTGCCGGTGCTGGTTGCCGTGCTGGCGCTCGGCCTGCTGTGTACCGGCCTCGCCTACCGGATCTATTTCCGTCTGGTCGAGGAAGCCGGCCCGACCCGCGCGCTGACCGTCACCTTTCTGGTACCGGTTTTCGGCGTGCTCTGGGGCCACCTGCTGCTGGGCGAGAGCCTTTCGCTGCGCAGCCTGGCCGGTGCGGTGATCGTGATTGCCGGCACCATGCTCAGCACCGGCTTCTCGATCAGGCAGCTCTTCCAGCGCTCATAGCACGCTGCCGAGGTTGAACAGGGCCGCCAGGCCCAGCGCCAGGAAAATCAGGGCGCAGACGATGTGCACGACCTTGATCGGCACGATCTTCGTCAGCCTGTCGCCGAACCACACCACCGGCGCGTTCGCCAGCATCATGCCGGCCGTCGTGCCCGCGACCACCGCCACCAGCGAGCTGTACTTGGCCGCCAGCGCCACGGTGGCGATCTGCGTCTTGTCACCCATCTCGACAATGAAAAACGCGATCACGGTGGTCAGGAAGGCGCCGAAGCGAGCGGGTTTGGGCGCATCGTCATCGTCGAGCTTGTCGGGGATCAGCATCCAGCCCGCCATGGCGATGAAGGAGATACCGAGGATCCAGCGCATCGCGTCCGCCCCGAGATTGAGCGTGATCCACTGGCCAACCGCCGCCGCACAGGCGTGATTGACCAGGGTGGCGGCAAAGATGCCGGCCACGATCGGCAGGGGTTTCTTGAGGCGTGCCGCGAGGACGAGGGCGAGCAGCTGAGTCTTGTCGCCCATTTCAGCGAGCGCGACGATGCCGGTCGAGACGAGAAAAGCTTCCATGATTTCTTCGGGCGGGCCGGCGGCAGACGAACCAGTGACTGCCACAGCCCGCCAACCCGCGTCAGCGCTGCAGCAGTCAAAGGTCTCGCCGGGCCGTGGATCCAGGGCGGATCCGGTTGGCTCCCTGCGCCATGTCAGCCCGCTGTGGCAGGCCGGACAAGTCTGTTGACGCAGGGTCCGCTTGAAGCGGATGGCTACTCCCCGATGACGGGGCGGATGATACAGACTTTCGAGCAGTCCTCCAAACCGGCGCTCAGGCGCGCGGGGCCGCCTCGCGCCGGTAGGCCCAGACCATCATCGCCACGCCGGCCAGCACCATCGGCAGGCTCAGCCACTGTCCCATCGACAGATGCCCCGCCAGCAGACCGAGGAAATCATCCGGCTCGCGGGCGAACTCGGCGATGAAGCGGAAGCTGCCATAGCCGATCAGGAAGAGCCCGGAGACTGCCCCCGTCGGCCGGGGCTTGCGCGAGAACAGCCACAGGATCACGAACAGCGTCAGGCCTTCGAGCGCGAACTGGTAGAGCTGCGACGCATGCCGCGGCAGGCCCACCAGCAGCTGGTGGCTCACCGGGTCGAGATACTGCACTGCCGAGCCCTGCAGGGCCGGGTTGTCGGCCAGCAGCTTGGCGTCCACCTGCCAGGCCTGCGGAAAAAGCATCGCCCAGGGCACATCCGGCGTGGTCACGCGGCCCCACAGCTCGCCATTGATGAAGTTGCCGATGCGGCCCGCAGCCAGCCCGGTCGGCACCAGCGGCGCGACGAAATCGCCCACCTGCAGGAAGTGGCGACCGGTCTTGCGACCGAAGAACCAGAGCGCGAAAAGCACGCCCAGCAAGCCGCCATGGAAGGCCATGCCCCCCTCCCAGACCTTGAGGATCTCGAGCGGATGCGACAGATAGAAGCTCGCCTTGTAGAAAAGGATGTAGCCCAAACGTCCGCCCAAGATCACGCCGAGCATGCCGTAAAAGAGGAGGTCGTCGAGCTCGGTCCTGTTCCAGCCAAGGTCCGGCCGCGTCCGGATCCGGTGGCGCCCCAGCATCACGAAGAGCAGGAAGGCCAGCAGATACATCAGTCCGTACCAGCGGATGTGAAGCGGGCCGAGCGAAAGCGCGATCGGATCGAACTGCGGATGGATCAGGGGCTGGACGGACATCGTGACGGCGACAGGCTAGAATTGAGGGCTCAATTGAACCACAACGACGCGACTACCGTTCGTTCCCGGTCTGCCGCGCGGACCTTCCCGGAGAATATCCATGCCTCAGTACCGTTCCCGCACCTCCACCCACGGTCGCAACATGGCCGGCGCCCGGTCGCTCTGGCGTGCAACCGGCATGAAGGACGGCGATTTCGGCAAACCCATCATTGCGGTGGTCAACAGCTTCACCCAGTTCGTGCCCGGTCACGTCCACCTGAAGGATCTGGGCCAGATGGTCGCCCGCGAGATCGAGGCGGCCGGCGGCATCGCCAAGGAGTTCAACACCATCGCCGTCGATGACGGCATCGCCATGGGCCACGGCGGCATGCTCTATTCGCTGCCCAGCCGCGAGCTGATCGCCGACTCGGTGGAGTACATGGCCAACGCCCACTGCGCCGACGCGCTGGTGTGCATCTCGAACTGCGACAAGATCACGCCCGGAATGCTGATGGCCGCGCTGCGCCTCAATATTCCGGCGGTCTTCGTGTCCGGCGGCCCGATGGAAGCCGGCAAGGTCACGCTGACCGATCCGGTCGGCCAGAAAGTCATCAAGCTTGATCTGGTAGACGCCATGGTGAAGGCCGCCGACAAGTCGGTGTCTGACGCCGAGGTCGACGAAATCGAGCGCTCCGCCTGCCCCACCTGCGGCTCCTGCTCCGGCATGTTCACCGCCAACTCGATGAACTGCCTGACCGAAGCGCTGGGTCTCTCGCTGCCCGGCAACGGCACGGTGGTGGCCACCCACGCCGATCGCAAGCAGCTCTTCCTGCGCGCCGGCCGCCTCGCCGTGGAACTCTGCAAACGCTATTACGAGCAGGATGACGCCTCGGTGCTGCCGCGCAACATCGCCACCTTCGAAGCCTTTGAAAACGCCATGAGCCTTGATGTGGCCATGGGCGGCTCGACCAACACCGTGCTGCACCTGCTGGCAGCTGCGAAAGAAGCCGGCGTCGACTTCACCATGAAGGACATCGACCGCGTCTCGCGCAAGGTACCCTGCGTGTGCAAGGTCGCTCCCGCAACCGACAAGTACCACATCGAGGACGTGCACCGCGCCGGCGGCGTGATGGGCATCCTCGCCGAACTCGATCGCGGCGGCCTCATCCACCGCGGCTGCCGCACCGTGCATACCAAGACGCTGGGCGAAGCCATCCATGTGTGGGACGTCATGCATGCCCACGACAACGCCGTGTTCGACTTCTACCGCGCCTCGCCCGGTGGCGTGCCCACCCAGGAAGCCTTCAGCCAGAACCGCCGCTATCCCGAGCTCGATCTGGACCGCAGCGCGGGCTGCATCCGTGACATCAAGAACGCCTACTCGAAGGATGGCGGCCTGGCCGTGCTCTACGGCAACATCGCCGAGAAGGGCTGCATCGTGAAGACCGCCGGCGTCGACGAATCGATCTGGAAGTTCACCGGCCGCGCCGTCGTCTATGAAAGCCAGGAAGATGCCGTTGAAGGCATCCTCGGCAACAAGGTGGCGGCCGGTGACGTCGTCATCATCCGCTACGAGGGCCCGAAGGGCGGCCCCGGCATGCAGGAAATGCTCTACCCGACGAGCTATCTGAAGTCGCAGGGCCTGGGCAAGCAGTGCGCGCTGCTCACCGACGGTCGTTTCTCCGGCGGCACTTCCGGGCTCTCCATCGGCCATGCTTCGCCTGAAGCGGCCATGGGCGGCGCGATCGGTCTGGTCGAAAACGGTGACACGATCGAGATCGACATCCCCAACCGCCGCATCCATCTGGCGATTTCCGATGCCGACCTCGCCGCCCGCCGCAAGGCGATGGAGGCCCGTGGCGCAGCGGCCTGGAAGCCGGTCAAGCGCGAACGCACGGTCTCCGCCGCGCTGCAGGCCTACGCCGCGCTCACGACCTCGGCCGATACCGGCGCCGTGCGCGACGTGACACAAGTCCAGCGCTGAGCCCTTCCCCCGCTTCAACCCCGAACCCGGCCTTGCGCCGGGTTTTCCTTTTTCACGGCCGGATCACGCCGAAAACCCCACGCAGCCTGCGTTCTCCAGCATGTTTTTGCCGCAGGCGACGATTGGCCCTCCAGTTCGCCGCAGGGCTGCCGATAGTTGTTTCTGTGATCTCTTGAACCCATGACACCCGGGCATCGGGTATGGCCGAACCATGCAACCTGCTGCAGATCAATTCGACAAGCTGAGCAATCGTCTGCAGGCCGCCTTCATCCGCCTGGCAAAAGATGAGCATCTCTGGAACGGCGACCTCTACAGTGCGCTGCGCAACGCCACCACCACCCTGGCCGAAGTGCTCGAAGTCGCACGGGTCAGTGTCTGGCGCCTGAACGACGACCGCAGCCAGTTCGTCTGCCAGCTGCTGTTCCGTGCTGACACCCTGGGCTTCGAGTCGGGCGCCCGCCTCGCCTCGGCCAGTTGCCCGCGCTTCTTTTCCGCACTGGATGAAGACCGTCTGGTCGAAGTGCCTGACACCGCCAGCGATCCGCGTCTGGGTGAACTCTACGAACTTTCGCTGCGCACCCTCGGCATCCGCGCCTCGCTTTCCGCTGCGCTGCACGAAGCCGGCAAGCTCGCCGGCGTGCTGTGCATCGAGCACAGCGGCAGCCCGCGCCTGTGGAGCCGCGAGGAGCAGCAGTTCGCGGTGTCGGTGGCCGACCTGCTCTCGCAACTGCAGGTCTTCCACACCCTCAAGGACCGCGAGCGCAGCTACCGCAGCATTTTCGACGCCGCCGGCGACGCCATACTGACCCTGGTCGACGGCGTCATCACCGACTGCAACCCGCAGGCCCAGCGGCTCTTCGGCCGCTCCCGCATACAGCTCATCGGCATGGATCCGGGCGCGCTCTCGCCCGAACTGCAGAGCGATGGCGCCCGCTCGATCGAGCACGGCAACGAGTACCTGCAGGCCGCCATCGATATCGCGCCCCAGTCCTACGAATGGACCTATCTGCGCGCCGACGGCAGCCGCTTCGAGGCCGAGGTCAGCCTCTCCGCCATCTGGCTGGCCGGCAACTGCCAGGTCACCGCCATCCTGCGGGACATCACCGAGCGGCATCTGGCCGAGCAGATCCGCCAGACCTCGTCCGAACTGCTCAAGCAGCGCAACCTCGCGCTTCAGGTCGTCATCGATCTCGCCAGCAAGCTCCACCGCAGCACGGACCGCCAGGCCATCGCCGAGGAAACCCTGCGCGTGCTGCAACTGCTGCTGCGCACGCCGCAATCGGTTTTCCATCTCGTCAGTGACGACCTCTCCAGCTTCGAGATCATCGCCACGACAGGCTATGCCCCCGACCAGGTTGACGCCCGCCGCTCGCTGAACCTGCGCAACAGCCTCTCCGGCATCGCGATCGAGGAAGGGCGCATCCTGCCCTGCCCCAACGTGGCCGACGACCCGCGCATCTCGCCCGAAATCCGCGAAATGCTGATTGCCGACGGCGTGCGCTCGCTGACCGTCATGCCCCTGATCTACCAGGACAAGGCACTCGGCGTGATCAGCCTGCTGTTCCGCGATGCCGGCTCCGAATTCTCCGACAGCGAGCTCGACATCCTGCGCGCCGTGAGCCAGACCGTCTCGCTCGCACTGGCCAACGCCTACAACGTGCAGGAGCTGGAATTCCAGGCCACGCACGATTCGCTCACCGGCCTGCCCAACCGCACCCAGCTGCACCGCGACGCCACCGAGTCGCTGCGCTGGATCGCCGGCAGCTCGCGCCAGCTGGCCCTGCTGCTGCTCGATCTCGACCGCTTCAAGGAAGTGAACGACACCCTCGGCCACCGCACCGGCGACCAGCTGCTCAAACTCGTCGCCGCGCGCCTGCAGAACAGCCTCGATGGCCGCAACGCCATGCTCGCACGGCTGGGCGGCGATGAGTTCGCCGTCCTGCTGCGTACGGTCAACAGCGCCGAGCAGGCCATCGAGACCGCCCGCGGCCTGGTCGAAGCCCTGCGCCAGCCCATCGAGGTGGAAGGCATCTTCATCGAGCTGGGCGGCAGCATCGGGGTGGCCGTCTATCCCCAGCACGGCGGCACCAGCCATGCCCTGCTGCGCTGCGCCGACGTGGCCATGTATGCCGCCAAGAGCAATGCCAGCTCGGTCAGCCTCTACGACAACAGCCACGACGCCCACAACCCGCGCCGGCTGGCGATGATTACCGAGCTCGGCGCCGCCATCCGCAGCGAGCAGCTCGTGCTGCACTTCCAGCCCCGCTTCCAGTTGCAGGAAGGCCGCTGGTGCAGCACCGAAGCCCTGGTGCGCTGGCAGCATCCGCGCCTGGGCTTCATCCCGCCCGGCGAATTCGTGCAGTTCGCCGAGACCAGCGAACTGATCCGCCCGCTCACGCTGTGGGTGGCCCGCCAGGCGGCCCGCCAGCTGGCCGAATGGCAGCATGCCGGCCTGGAGATCTCGACCTCGATCAACCTCTCCACCCGCAACCTGCTCGACATCACCCTGCCGGATGCGCTGGCCGAGCTGGTCCAAGAATTCGGCCTGCGCCCCGGCTCGCTCGAACTGGAAATCACCGAAACCGCGCTGATGACCGATCCGGACCGCGCGATGCAGGTGGTCGCACGTCTGGCCGAGCTGGGCATGCGCATGTCCATCGACGACTTCGGCACCGGTTACTCCTCGCTGGCCTATCTCAAGCGGCTGCCGCTGCACTCGCTCAAGATCGACCGCAGTTTCGTGCGCGACATGCTGCAGGACGACCAGGACGCCATCATCGTGCGCTCCACCATCGGCCTCGCTCACAGCCTCGGCCTGCAGGTGGTGGCCGAGGGCGTGGAAGACCTCTCCACGCTCAATCGCCTGCGTGAATTCGGCTGCGATGAAGCACAGGGTTACATCCTGAGCAAACCGCAACCGGCCGAACGCGCCTGCCTGATCATGCAGACCCCGCCGGACATCCCACCTTCCGGCGCCCTTCAGAGGGACTGATTACCATGCCCAGACTGCCTGCCTTCCTCACCCGTCTGCCGCGTCCCGACCTGTCGCGCGTGAAAACCCTGCGCGGGGGTCTGAAGCCGGCCAGACTGCTCGAGCAGCTCGATGCCGTTCGCCAGCAGGCGCACGCCACCTACCGCGAAGGCGGCCTGCGCGCCTTTTTCGGCCCCGGCATCCGCCTGCTCAATCGACACCGCTTCCCCTGGAAGTTCACCCTGCTGGGCCTGCTCACGATGGCAGCCACCAGCCTGTATGTGGTGAGCCTGAACATCTCGATGCGCGCCGAAATCGACACCGCCCGGCAAGAGTCCCGCGCGCTCGACCTCTACCTGCCGCTCGCCACGCTGCTGCACGCCAGCCAGCGCTACAGCGGTCTGGCCTGGGGCTCGGCCACCGACGCGGCACTCAAGCCCGCACTGCAGGCCCGTGCAGCGGAAGTCGACACCGCGCTGGCGCAGTTCGACGGTGCGCTCAAACGCAATGCCGACAGCTTCGGGCTGGGCGAACACTGGACGGCCCTGCGCAACAGCTGGCAGAAGATCCGCGCGGCGCAGGACAGCTTCACCGCCGAGAGCATCAAGACCCTGCTGCCTCCCTTCAACCGCCAGATCGAAGACCTGCTGGGCGACCTCGGCGAAGCCAGCGGCCTGCTGGCCGACCCGAACCGCAACAGCAACCTGATCGCCAACCTCCTGCTGCGCAAGTACCCCGAAGCCGCCGACAGCCTCGGCCGGCTGGTGCACACCTCCGCGCTGATCCTGGGCAGCAAGGAAATGGACGGGGAATGGACCCGCATGGCGGGCCTGATGAGCGAAGCCCGCAGCGTGCAGAACAGCCTGCTCGACACGCTGGCGCGCAGCGCCGACGCCAATCCCGAAGGCAAGGCCGCCTTCACTGCCCTGTCCGGCCAACTCGGCGCCGCCTGGAGCACCGTGCTCGACAGCGCCGACAGCGAGATCCTCAAGGGCGGTTTCAGCATGGATGGCGCCACCTTCCTGCAGGCCGCCGACAAGCCCGCCGAACTCATGCTCGCCGGCCTCAAGCCTGCGGCAGACATGCTCAAGGCCCAGCTTGATGCCCGCGCAGACCGGCTCGACCAGCGTTTCTGGGGCTCCAGCGCAATCGGCGCCACGCTCGTCGGCACGCTGCTCTACTGCGCCTTCGGTCTTTTCCTGACGATTCTCGGCTCGGTGCGCGAGCTCGCGGAAGGCGCCCGGCACATCGGCCGCGGCGAGCTCGGCTACCGCATCGACTACAGCGCGCGCGACGAGCTGCATGACGTGGCCAACCAGTTCAACGGCATGGCAGCGGCTTTTGCCGGCATCATCGATCAGGTGCAGCACACCGCCAGCGAGCTCTCCAGCGCGGCGGCCTCGCTGGCCGAAACCGCCGGACATGTGACCGAGGGCTCGCAGCAGCAGAGCCAGGCCGCCAGCAGCATGGCCGCCGCGGTCGAAGAAATGACCGTCGGCATCGACGAAATCTCGCGCAATGCCGGCTCGGCAGATGAAGCCGCCGCCGAGTCGGGTCGCCTCTCGCAGGCGGGCGGCGAGATCGTGAGCCGTACCGTATCCGAAATGGGTCAGATCTCGGCCTCGGTGCGCCACTCCGCAAGCGTCATCACCGAGCTGGGCGAGAACTCGCGCCAGATCAGCAAGATCGTGCAGTCCATCAAGGAAGTCGCGGACCAGACCAACCTGCTGGCCCTCAATGCCGCGATCGAGGCCGCGCGTGCCGGCGAGGAAGGGCGAGGCTTCGCGGTAGTCGCCGATGAAGTCCGCAAGCTGGCCGAACGCACCGGCAAGGCCACGGCCGAAATCGGCAGCATGGTGGCCTCGATCCAGGCCGGCACCACGCGCGCCGTTGCCGCCATGCAGGACGGCGTGCGCCGGGTCGAAGACGGCGTGAAGCTCTCCAGCGAGGCCGGCGCCGCGATGGAGCAGATCCGCGAGGAGTCCGGCCGGGCGCTGCGCTCGGTCAACGAGATTTCCTCCGCCCTGCGCGAGCAGGCCGTCGCCAGCACCGAAATCGCCCGCAGCGTGGAAGCCATCGCCCGCATGGCCGAAAGCAACCACGCCCAGGTTTCGCAAACCGCCTCCACCGCGGCAGACCTCGTCACACTCTCGCGCGAACTCGGAACGGAAATCAGCCGCTTCCATACCCGCCCCGTCACGAAGGAGCCCATGGCATGAAGCTCATCGAGATCCTCCTTGCCCCGGCCGTCTTCCTGCTCAAGCGCCTGCGCTTTCCCTGGAAATTCGCCCTCATCGGCACGATCGCCGTACTCACGATGTGCTTCTTCATGGCCATGCTGGCCATGCAGATGCGGACGGCGCTGGTCAGCACCAGCCTCGAGCGCGACGGCCTGTCGATCTACACCGATGCCAGCAAGGCCCTGATGGCCACGCAGGACTATGTCGGCGCAGCCTTCGCCGCCACCGGCGACGAAAAGCTCAAGCCGGGGGCGGATACCGCCCGCGAACTGGCCGACAAGGCCATGAAGAACGTCACCGAAAGCGTGGCCGACAACCCGAAACTCGGCCTCGCGAAGCACTGGCAGACCGTCGACAAGGCCTGGCAGCGCTACCGGGATCCGGCCGCGCTGCAGGAGCGCAGCACGCTGGCGACCGCACACCGCGAACTCGTCGAAGCGCAGCACCTCTTCCTGCGCGAGCTGGGCGATGCCTCCGGGCTGGTGCGGGACCCCGACCCGCGTGCGGCCTATCTGGCCGACGCCGTGCTCAACACCCTGCCCGACATCCAGCAGCAGCTCAACGAAGTACGCAACACCGGCATCCTCGTGCTGGGCGTACCCGGTTTCGCGCGCGAATGGCGGCGCATGGGCACCATGCTCGACGGCATCAGCTCCGGCCAGGAAGCCCTGGCCCAGCAGCTCGCCCGCGCCAGCGGCAAGAGCCAGGGCATGGCCTCGGACATGACCGACACGCTCAAGGCGCTCACCGGCGCCAGCGAAAAATACGCCACCCTGGTGCGCGAGAAGATCCTCTCCGGCTCGCGCGAAATGAGCACCGAAGAGTTCGCGAAGCAGAGCCTGATCTCGGTGAAGGCCTACAACCGCATCGCCAATGACGGCATCATCGACGAACTGAAAAGCATCATCAGCTGGCGCGCCTTCTCGCTCTCCAGCCGCTTCTGGCTGATGAACCTCTTCGCGCTGGGCATCGTGCTCGTGCTCGCCTACTTCGGCGTGAGCATGTATTTCGCGCTGCAGGAGGCGGTGGCCGAGCTCATCGACGGCACGCGCCGCGCCGGCTCGGGCGAACTGACCCACCGCATCCCCTCGCATACGCAGGACGAACTCTGCGACGTGACCGGGCAGTTCAACAGCATGCTTGAGTCGCTCGACAGCGTGGTCCAGCGGGTAGCCGCCACCGCCACCCGGGTCGAGGAAGCCGCCAGCGGGCTCAAGGTATCGGCCGCGCAGGTCGCGCAGGAATCAAGCCGGCAGAGCGAAGCCTCCAGCGCCATGTCCAGCACCATGGAGCAGGTGAGCTCCGGCATCAACGGCATCGCTCGGCACGCACAGGAAGCCGAAGCGCTCGCCACCCGCTCCGGTCAGGCCTCGGCGGCAGGCGAACAGCTCTCGACGCGCACCGAGCAGGAGATCGTGCGCATTTCCGAAGCGGTGCAGCAGTCCTCGGTCGTCATCGACGAGCTGCAGCAGAACTCGCACAAGATCAGCGTCATCGTCACCACCATCAAGGAAATCGCCGAGCAGACCAACCTGCTCGCGCTCAACGCCGCGATCGAAGCGGCCCGCGCCGGTGAAACCGGGCGCGGCTTCGCCGTGGTGGCCGATGAAGTCCGCAAGCTCGCCGAGCGTACCTCGCGTGCCACGCTGGAAATCACCGACATGATCCACACCATCCAGCTTGGCACCGAGCAGGCGGTGAGCAGCATGCACGAGGGCGTGGCCCGCGTGGGCGACGGCGTCGGCCTGACCCGCGAAGCCGGTGACGCCATGCGCAGCATCCAGAGCGCCTCGTCACGGCTCGCCGGGCTGGTGCCTGAAATGTCGCTGGCCCTGCGCGAGCAGAGCAGCACCTGCGCGGAGATCGGCCGCAACATCGAACATGTCACCCGCATGGCCGAGGCCAACACGGCCAGCTCCCGCCTCACTCTTGAAACCAGCCAGTCGCTGTACGACCTGGCGGCACGCCTGAGCGCGCAGATCCGCCAGATCAACAGCATCGGCGCCCACTGAAGGAGGCGCGATGAGTGGTCTGAACGAAATCCTCTGGCGCAGCAGCCTTGACTGGAAAACCCTGATCGGCAGCGCTGAAGCCGTCATCCAGCGCTGGAATACGGTAACCCGCTTCGAAACGCGAACCGATCTGCGCGAGCAGATCTGGACCGTGCGCCACAGCAGCAATGGCCTGCCCTTCATGGTTTTCAACGGAGACTCGCTTCGCGGCTCGGTGCCCCGCAACGGCAACCCGATGTCATTCCTGCTGCTGATCGGCATCTGCCATCAGCGCGCCGGCGCCATCGAACTCAGCTTCGCCAACGGCCAGAAAATCGATCCCCACCGTTTCGACCCGGCCGACCTGCAAGCCCTCCTGCCGCAAGCCACCCACCCCGCCCACCGCAAACTCGCCGAGCTCGCGATCCAGGCACCGGCCTGAAGGCAGCGTCACACCCGCGATGAAGCCGCGCTGTAGGGCGCCACGAGCAAAGCGAATCGCGCCGCAGGCCCGGGCCGTCACCTCGCCACCGCGACAATCCATCGGGCGAAGCTCGTTTTCCAGACTCCCCCTGTCGAAAGAAGTGGATCGGCCTGGCAAGCCAAGTCCGAGCTGTGCGGCGGGCTTCGGCGCAATGCGCGCTGCTTATTGCGCCCTACGTTCTGGATCCCCGCGATGAAGCCGCCCTGTAGGGCGCCATGAGCGAAGCGAATCGCGCCGCAGGCCCTGTCACCTCGGCACCGCGACAATCCATCGGGCGAAGCTCGTTTTCCAGACTCCCCCTGTCGACCTGTCGAAAGAAGCGGATCGGTCTGGCAAGCCAAGTCCGAGCTGTGCGGCGGGCTTCGGCGCAATGCGCTGCGCTTATTGCGCCCTACGTTCTGGATCCCCACGATGAAGCCGCCCTGTAGGGCGCCATGAGCGAAGCGAATCGCGCCGCAGGCCCGGGGCGTCACCTCGGCACCTCTCAACTCCGTCAGGCGAAGCCCATCTCCACTCACCCCGTACGCAGAAGCGGATCGGCCTGGCAGGGCAAGTCCGAAATGCGCGGCGGGCTTCGGCGCAACGCGCTGCGCTTATTGCGCCCTACGTTCCGGCCCCCCGCGATGAAGCCGCCCCGTAGGGCGCCATGAGCAAAGCGAATCGCGCCGCAGGCCCGAGCTGTCACCTCGGCACCGCGCCAATCCATCGGGCGAAGCTCGTTTTCCAGACTCCCCCTGTCGACCTGTCGAAAGAAGCGGATCGGTCTGGCAAGCCAAGTCCGAGCTGTGCGGCGGGCTTCGGCGCAATGCGCTGCGCTTATTGCGCCCTACGTTCTGGATCCCCACGATGAAGCCGCCCTGTAGGGCGCCATGAGCGAAGCGAATCGCGCCGCAGGCCCGGGGCGTCACCTCGGCACCTCTCAACTCCGTCAGGCGAAGCCCATCTCCACTCACCCCGTACGCAGAAGCGGATCGGCCTGGCAGGGCAAGTCCGAAATGCGCGGCGGGCTTCGGCGCAATGCGCTGCGCTTATTGCGCCCTACGTTCTGGATCCCCGCGATGAAGCCGCCCCGCAGGGCGCCATGAGCAAAGCGAATCGCGCCGCGCCGTACCGTTTCGCAGGCGCTTGCTCCGGCTGGCTCAATCTCCGGCGTGGGTGTCGGAGGGTGAGCAGGATTCGGCTTCAAGCCGGCGCAGCAGGGCGGCTTCGACATAGTGCATCGCGCCGCCGATGACCGCGCCGAGCAGCACTTCCACCGCGCGCGACATCGCCGTGAACTCGGGCGACTCCTCTGGCGAGGCGGTCAGCAGCACCAGCGGGCAGGTCCACAGGCAGACGCGCAGGGTCGGCCGGCCGCTGGCGATCAGCGCGCAGACAGCCACGGCCAACGCGAGCTGGAGGTTGATCCCCAGTGGTGCCCCCAGGCGATGCACGGCCAGCGCCACGAGCGCACCGATCACCGTGCCGGCAATCCGGCCGGTAACCCCGGCGCGGGTCGAGCTGAGCTTCTCATGCGACACGATCAGCGCCGACATCGACGCCCACACCGAATGACTCAGGCCCAGCAACTCGGCCGCGAGGTTGGCGAGAGCGGCGGCCAGCGCGCAGCGCAGCACGAAACCTGCAGGCGGCCTTCGGGGTCCGGCGTAAAAAGCATGGGGAAGAAAACAGGCGTCAGGAAAACGCCTGCAGTCTAGCGGCATGTCCGGCCGCGGGAACTGCGGCCGGACAAATGAACGCGACTCAGCGTGCGGCCGCGCGTGACTGGCGAACGCGGAAGCCGATCCAGATCAGCAGCAGCCAGGCCGGGATCAGCCACACGGCCACGCGGATGCCGGGCGTGAGCTCCAGCACCACCAGAATCACCGCCATGAAGGCCAGGCACAGCCAGTTGCCGACCGGATGCCAGAGCGCCTTGAAGGCCGGCACGATGCCGGCTTCGCCCATGGCGCGGCGGAACTTCAGATGCGCCAGGCTGATCATCGCCCAGTTGATCATGAGCGCCGACACGACCAGCGACATCAGGATCTCCAGCGCATCCTTCGGCAGCAGGTAATTGACCAGCACACAGGCCAGGGTCACCAGCGCGGAGAGGCCGATGGCCTGTACCGGCACGCCGCGGCGATCGGTCTTCGCGAACACGGCGGGAGCGTCGCCCTGCTGGGCGAGGCCGAAGAGCATGCGGCTGTTGCAATACACGCAGGAGTTATAGACCGACAGCGCGGCGGTCAGCACGACGAAGTTCAGCACATCCGCCGCGATGTCGCTGCCCAGCAGCGAGAAGATCCGCACGAAGGGGCTGGCGCTGTAGGCGTCGCCCGCGCTGCTGAGCGAGGCCAGCAGTGCATCCCAGGGGTAGAGCGAGAGCAGCACGGCCAGCGCGCCCACATAGAAGATCAGGATCCGGTACACCACCTGATTCACTGCCTTCGGGATCACCTTCTTCGGCTCATCGGCTTCGGCCGCGGTAATGCCGACCAGCTCCAGCCCGCCGAAGGAGAACATGATGAAGGGCACGGCCATCACCAGACCGGTGAAGCCCTTGGGGAAGAAGCCCTCATGCGCCCACAGATTGCTCACCGCGGCCTGCTCGCCGCCCCGGCCCGAGAAGAGCAGGAAGAGCCCGAGCAGGATCATGCCGATGATGGCCACCACCTTGATGATGGCGAACCAGAACTCGGTTTCGCCGAAGAGCTTCACATTGGCCAGGTTGATCGCATTGATGGCGATGAAGAAGGCCGCCGCCGTCGCCCAGGTCGGGATCTCCGGCCACCAGAACTGCACGTACTTGCCCACCGCGGTGAGCTCGGCCATGCCGACCAGCACATACAGCGCCCAGTAGTTCCAGCCCGAGAGGAAGCCCGCAAAGGGCCCCCAGTACTTGTGCGCGAAGTGGCTGAAGGAACCGGCCACCGGCTCTTCCACGATCATCTCGCCGAGCTGGCGCATGATCAGGAAGGCGATCAGGCCGCCGATGGCATAGCCAAGGATCATTGACGGTCCGGCAAGCTGCAGCACGCCGGCCGAGCCGAGGAAAAGCCCTGTGCCGATGGCGCCGCCCAGCGCGATGAGCTGGATGTGGCGATTCTTGAGCCCGCGATGGAGACCGCTGTCCTGTTGGCTGTCCTGCATGAGGTCCGTTCCTTCCTGATGATGATCTGGTGCATGCCGGCTTCGTCCGGCACAAGGGCGGGGAGTTTAGCGCGCCGACCCGCGCCTCGCCGCCACTGTTGCGGCACTGCCGACGGCGCTCACGAAAGCCCCCAACAAGTCTCCCTTTCGTGGCAGCCGGATGCCGCAAACGCCTGCAAGCCGGTGCAAAAATTTCCGGCGCCGGGCAAATCGCCTTGCTGCGGCGTGCGCCGTGCCGATACTGGAAGCCTCATTTTCAAGCGCTCATGGAGACTCGATGAAACACGCACTGGCCACCTTCACCACGATCGCCCTGACCTGCTTCAGCCTGAGCACACTGGCTCAGGGCAGCAGCTCGTCGGCCGGCAATGAACGACCCGGCGGCCCCGGTGGTCGCCCGCCCGGCCCGCCGCCCGAAGCGGTGGCCGCCTGCAAGGGCAAAAGCGAAGGCACCGAGGTGAGCTTCAGCGGCCGCAATGGTGAAACCATGACCGGCACCTGCCGCAGCATCGATGGCCAGCTCGCCGCGATGCCCAAGGGCGGCCCCGGCGGTCCGGGCGGCCAGCCGCCCTCACGCTGAGTCCGGAGTCGCCTGCCGCTGCCATCAGGCAGGCAACCGCCCGTCGCAGCGGGCCGAGGGGCCGGATGCGCCCTGCCGGCCCTCCTCACTCGCGCAAGGCGCCGCTGGCGCGGCATTCAGGGACGTCGACCAAAGTTCCCGCGAGTTCATTGCAGATATTGCAATAATCAATCCCGCCGAAGCAGCTTACCCGACACATCGTCGCTGGCTAGAGTGCGCAGCAATTCTTCACAGTTTTGCTGACCGCCATGACTTCGCCCCGCCCCACCGCTTACACCCGCACGGCCATCGGCCTGCACTGGCTGATCGCTCTGGGTCTGGGTGGCACGCTCTCGCTCGGTTTCTACATGAGCGACCTGCCTTTCTCGCCCGCCAAGCTGCAGTACTACTCCTGGCACAAGTGGGCCGGCGTGAGCCTGTTCCTGCTGGCGCTCTTCCGCCTCGTCTGGCGCCTGACCCACGCTGCGCCCGCCGCCCCGGCCGGCATGCCGGCCTGGCAGCACGCTGCCGCGGAGTGGACCCATCGCGTGCTCTACCTGCTGATGCTGGCGATTCCGCTCTCGGGCTGGCTGATGAGCTCGGCCAAGGGCGTGCCCACGGTCTGGTTCGGCGTGCTGCCGCTGCCCGACCTGCTCGGCCGCGACCCGGAGCTCGGCAAGCAGCTGGGCCAGCTTCACGGCGCCCTGAATTTCGGCCTGCTGGGGCTGGTCGGCATGCATGCCGCGGCCGCCCTCAAGCATCACCTGATCGACCGCGACGACGTGCTCAGCCGCATGTTGCCCTTCCTGAAAAAAGCCTGACCGCCCCCTCCCCCGGAGTGACACCACAATGAAAATCCGTTCCGCCATTGCCGCCCTGCTGTTTGCCGCCACCAGCGCCGCCCACGCCGCGCCCTACACGCTGCTCATCCCCGAAAAGAGCAGCATCGCCTTCAACTACAAGCAGATGAATGTGCCGATGGAGGGCAGCTTCAAGCGCTTCAAGGCCACGCTGTCCTTCGACCCGGCACAGCCCGCCAGCGGCAGCGCCGCCTTCGAAGTCGAGGTGGCCAGCATTGACGTTGGCTCGGCCGAGGGTAATGGCGAGGTCGGCAAGAAGCTGTGGTTCAACAGCGCCAGCTTCCCGGTCGCGCAATTCGTGTCGAGCAGCATCAAGCCGCTGGGCAACAACCGCTTCGAAGTGGCCGGCAAGCTCACGATCAAGGGCCAGACCCGCGAGGTCAGCGCGCCGGTGAGCTTCAAGGCTGACGGCGCCAACGGCGTGTTCGAAGGGGCTTTCACCATCAAGCGCGCCGACTTTGCCATCGGCGAAGGCATGTGGGCCGATTTCGGCACCGTGGCCAACGAAGTGCAGATCCGTTTCCGTCTGCTTGCCGCAAGCAAGTAAGGCTTTCATCCCTCCCCCGCTCCCTGAACCCTGACAGAGATACCGACCATGAAGAAGATCCTCATCGCAGCCGCCCTCGCCAGCCTCTCCGCCGCCAGCTTCGCCGCGCCGGAAAGCTTCGCGATCGACCCCACCCATACCTCGCAGAGCTTCTCCTACAACCACATGGGCTTCACCACCCAGACCCACGGCTTCGACCGCTCCAGCGGCAAGATCGTGATCGACCGCGCCGCGAAGACCGGCTCGGTGGACGTGGTGATCGACGCCAAATCGATTGATGGCGGCTCGGCCCTCTTCACCGGCCACCTGCAGAGCGAGGATTTCTTCAACGTCGAGAAATTCCCCGAGATCACCTACAAGTCGAGCTCGGTGAAGTTCGAAGGCGACAAGCCGGTCAGCGTTGAAGGCCTGCTCACCATCAAGGGCGTCAGCAAGCCGGTCACCCTGAAGATCGACCACTATGTGCTGCAGCCCAACAGCATGCTGAAGAAGGACCAGATCGGCGCCAACGCCACCGCCGTGATCAAGCGCAGCGAATTCGGCCTGGCGCAGTACGTGCCCTATGTGTCCGACGAGCTGACGCTGAAGATCGCCGTCGAAGCCATCAAGGAATAAGGCACGCTTCCTGCCGCCTCACGATGCCCGCCGCGCGCGGGCGTCGTCGCTTGAGCGGCCGCTTTTCCCATCCTCGGGAGCGGATTCCGTTACGCTGCCCGAACCCCACTGAAGGAGCCCTGTCATGATCTCCCTGCGCAAATCCTCCGATCGCGGCCGCGCCGATCACGGCTGGCTTCGCAGCCAGCACTCGTTTTCATTCGCCGATTATTACGACCCGGCCCACAACGGCTGGGGCAACCTGCTCGTGATCAATGAGGATCAGGTCGCGCCCGGTCAGGGTTTCGGCACCCATGGCCACCGCGACATGGAAATCATCAGCTACGTGCTGGAAGGCGAGCTCGCCCACCGCGACAGCATGGGCAACGGCACCGCGATCCGGCCGGGCGAAGTACAGCGCATGAGCGCCGGCACCGGCGTACGGCACAGCGAGTTCAACCACTCGCAGACCGGCACGGTGCACTTCCTGCAGATCTGGATCCTGCCGGCGCAGCAGGGCATCGCCCCCGGCTATGAACAGAAGGCCTTCGCCGACACCGACAAGCGCGGCCGCCTGTGCAAGGTCGCCTCGCCCGATGGCGCAGAGGGTTCGGTCACGATTCATGCTGACGCCACGCTCTACGCCGGCCTGCTCGATGGCGAGGAAGCCATCACCCAGCCCCTGGATCCGGCGCGCAAGGGCTACCTCTTCACCGTGCGCGGCAAGCTCGTCGCCAATGGCCAGCCGCTGTCGGCGGGTGACGCGTTGCGGGTGGAAGGCGAGCACACGCTCCGCCTCGAAGCGGGCGAAGGGGCCGAAGTGCTCTGGTTCGATCTGGCGCCCTGAGCCCGCCCGCTCAGCCGATCGAGATCTCGCCCTGCGGCGGCAGCGGGGCGGAATCGGTAAGCGGATGACCGAGGCAGCCGGGCGGATGCGCCGCTTCGGCGTAGCGCAGGCCTTCCGGATGACTTTCGGTCGCGAAGGCGTCGTCCTGGCCAAAATCGCCAAAGACCGGCGGCCGTTCGGCTGACATGTCGGTGTGGTTCATGATGCACTCCCACGCCCGCAAAAACGGGGCAGATGATTCTTCATAGACCAGCCCGGAAGACCGCGCCGTCAGACAAAACCGCGGCCTTTCATCCCGCCTGCCGGGCCGCCCGGCCCGCCATCCCGGCATCCGGCTGCGACAAACGGCAATCACAGGCTTCAGGGCACGGCGATCCGACAGAATCCGGCAGAGCCTTCCCTGCGAGACCCTGTCATGCCCCTCACTGCCCTTCGCCGCCGCCCTGAGACCACCTGCACGCTGGCCTTGCTGCTCAGCCTGCTCTTTGCTGCCTGCGGTGGTGGTGGCAGCGGCAGTTCGGATTCGGCCAGCACCAGCGCCAGTGCTGGCAGCAGCAGCGTCGGCACGACCAGCGCCAGCTCCGCCAGCAGCCGCAATGCCAGCTCGGCAGCGTCGAGCAGTGCAGGCTCCGCGGCCGGCAGCAGCGCGAGTTCCGGCGCCAGCAGCACGGGCGGCACCGCCAGCTGCAGCGCGCTGGAGGGGCGGATCCGGATCACCCAGGCCAGCCTGCCAGCCCTCGCCGCAGCGAGCGACGAATACACCCCCGTCGTGATCGCGGCAGACGGCAATGGCGGCGCCGGCAGCCTGATTGCCTGGAAGGAAAAGAGCGCCAGCCAGATCCGCGTCGGCCGGCTCGCTGCCGACGACAGGCAGTTCAGCAGCCTGCTCACGCTGGGCGGCGACGAAGTGCACAGCCTGCTGGGCCACAGTGATGGCGGCGGCGCGCTGATGATGGTGTCGGACGACCCGGACATCTACAGCAGCAAATACTGCAAGGGCAGCAGCACACCGGCCAACGCGGCCTGCCAGAAAATGCAGCTGGTGCGTTTCGGCAGCAGCGGCAGCGTGGTCTTCAACACCACGCTGACCGACAAGGCCAATGTCGACAGCGAAGGCGCGCTCTTCATCTGGTGGTACGGCCACACCGGCCGCCTCGGCTGGGACGGCAGCCGCTACGCAGCCTACTTCCGTTCCGCCGGCTCCTACGCCCGGCCCAATGTCGCCGGCGAGATCGACATCCACGCCGGCGACACCCTGCGCATGGTCGACGCCTCAGGCAACCGGCAAACCAGCGGCGGCTGGCAATGGGGCTGCAGCCACAGCTGGTCGATCCGGCTCGCCGGCAACAGCAGCGGCTGGGCCAGTTTCTGCCATGGCGACGCCTACCCCAACGCGATGCGCCTGCAACTGCTCGGCAGCACCGGCAGCAGCGGCAAGACCACCGAATGGCTCAGCGGCTCTGACGCCACCACCCGCGCACTGGGCGGTGTGGTGAGTGACGCCAGCGGCTACTGGCTGAGCTACCTCGAAACCACCTCTGGCACGCTGCGCCTGCATCTGGCCCGCTTTTCCAACAGCGGCAGCATGAGTTCGGACCAGATCGTGAGCGGCGCCACCGGTATCGACGCCAGCTACCCCTTCCGGCCCTGGCTGGCAAAGCTCGGCTCGCAACTGCTGCTGGGCTGGAAAAGTGGCGGCAAGCTCATGCTGCAGGCCACTGACAGCAGTGGTACGCCGATCGGCAGCCCGGTCGCGAGCAGCGCCAGCATTTCGGACTTCGACGAGTTCGTGACGCTCGCCAACGGCGATGTGGCCTTTGCCCATGCCGGCAGCAGCGGCACTGTTTCAGTCAGCCGGGTGCAGGCCTGCAACTGAGCCTGCCGGGCAGTGCCCGGCGCCATCTCGCCTGAGCCGCCGGAGCAGGCCGGAACAACATCTGTTTCGCGCATGAAACAGCCGCCGTACGGGCGCGCCCGAACGACAGACGGCACACCTCCCGCACACGCAATACGCCCTGAAATACAAAAGGAATCAAGACTCTCAAGTCGTCTGGTGCACCGTCGTAAACCTCCCTACGGTTCCCCAATCATTCCCAGACGACCATGAAAACAACCATCGCCTTCAGACTCACGCTGATCATCGTGCTGTCAGCCATCATTGCCCTGACCGTTGGCCTGGTCGGCATGTCCGCAACCAACACCGTGGCCGACGCCATGCGTCAGGCCCAGACACAGACCGTGCCGCAGGTCAATTCCCTGCACCGCATCATCGGCCAGTCGCTGCGCGTGCGCATCCACATGATCAACCATTCGAACGCCAAGACGACGGAAGAAATGGACAAGATCGAGAAGGCTGCGGAGAAGAGCATGAAGGTGCTCTGGGAAGAGGTCGAGAACTACGACAAGCTCGCCACCGACCCCAAGGATCGCGAGCTGCTTGAAGCGGACAAGGCCTCGATCAAGACCTTCGAAGCCACCATCGCGCCGGCCGTGAAGCAGAGCCGCCTGAACATTCCGGACGACCCCGAAACCGCCAAGCTGGTGAGTGCCGTGATCAAGACCTCGGCAGATCTGGGTCGCCTGCTCAACGACCACTACGATTACCTCACGAAAAGCATCGACGCCAGTCGCGAGGCCGCGGAAGCCCAGGCCAGCCGTGGCCGCATCATTTCCTGGACCGTCATCGGCGTGGGCATCGCGCTGATCGCGGCCTTCGGCGGCATGCTGCTGGTGCAGATCCGCAAGACCCTTGCCGGCGTTCAGAGCGCCGTGGCCCGCATCGAGAGCGAGCAGGACTTCCGCATCCGCGTCCCCGCCAAGGGTGCTGACGAGCTGAGCCACATGGGCCGCAGCCTCAACCGCCTGATCGAAACCATGCAGAACAACCTGCGCCAGCTCGGCGACAGCGCCAGCCAGGTCGCGCTGAAGTCCCGCCACATGGCCGAAACAGCCCATGAAGTCGCCACCGCCTCCGGCCAGCAGAGCGAATCCGCCTCCGGCATGGCTGCTGCGATCGAAGAGATGACCGTCAGCATCACCCATATCGGCGACCGCGCCTCCGAAGCCAACCAGCTCTCGCAGAACTCCGGCCAGCTTGCCCGCGACGGCGGCCTGATCATCGGCGAGACCGTGCGTGACATCAACGAGATCGCCGCCACCGTCCACTCGACCAGTACCCGCATTCATGAAGTCGAAGCCGAGAGCGACAAGATTTCCTCGGTGGTGGCCGTGATCCGCGAAGTGGCCGACCAGACCAACCTGCTCGCCCTCAACGCCGCCATTGAAGCCGCCCGCGCCGGCGAACAGGGCCGCGGTTTTGCCGTGGTGGCCGATGAAGTGCGCAAGCTCGCCGAACGCACCGCCAACTCCACCCGCGAGATCTCCACCATCATCGAAGGCGTCCGCAACGGCGCCAAGGAAGCCGTGCGCAGCATGGACGTGGCCGTCAATCGCGTGAGCGAAGGCGTGGGCCGTGCCGAAGGTGCGAGCCAGGCCATCAGCCAGATCAGTGACACCAGCCAGCAGGCTGTCGCGATGGTGAGCGACATCACCGACGCCATCCGCGAGCAGAGTGCCGCCAGCACCAGCATCGCCCAGCAGGTCGAGCGCATCGCCCAGATGGCCGAAGTCAGCACGGGTGCAGCCAACGGCAGCGCCGCCGCCGCGCGCGAGCTGGACGAACTCGCCGCCACCATGCAGCGGATCGTGCAGACCTACAAACTCTGAGTCCGGAAACGCTTCTTCTCACTCCCTCCGAGGGCCGCCACCGCGGCCCTTTTTTTTCGTCTCGCGCCCGGGCAGGCAGCAGGGTCAGGCCGTGCATTCCGTCCTCAAGTTCCGGCGCACGTAGTCGTTTACCCCTATACCAATCCCCAAAATGCCGGACCCCTGCCATGAATCTCACGATTGCGCTCCGCCTCAAGCTCATCCTCGCCCTCTCGACCCTGATCACGCTGATCGTCGGCTTCACCGGCATGCTCAGCATCGACTCGATCTACGACTCGCTTGAAACCGCAGAGACCAAGACCGTCCCCAAGGTCAACGCCCTGCACCGCGTCACCGCCCAGACCCTGCGCATCCGCGTCCACATCCTCAACCACGCGCTGACCGACGACCCGGCGCAGATGGACAAGATCGAGAAGGCCATGACCCGCAGCATCGAAGTGCTCTGGGAGGAAGTCGGCAACTACGAAAAACTGGTCAACGACGACACCGACCGTGGCATGCTCGAGGCCGACAAGAAAGCGATCAAGGAATTCGAATCCGGCCTGCCCGCCGCCATCGCCGCCAACCGCAGCGGCGACACCGACGCCTCGCGCGCCGCGATCGGCAAGGTCATCAAGGCCTCAGCCGACGTCGCCAAACTGCTCGATGAGCACTACAAGGCCCAGCAGGCCATCGTCGAGTCCGACCGTGCCGACGCTGCAGCCCGCGCCCACACCGCCAAGCTCATCACCTGGAGCGTCATCATTGTCGGCACCCTGCTGAGCCTGGCCGCAGGCTTCCTGCTCGGCCGCAACATCCGCGTCACCCTCGACCGCCTGCAATCCACCATCACCCGCATCGAGCGCGAACGCGATTTCCGCATCCGCGTGCCGGCCGCCGGCCGTGACGAACTGAGCCACATGGGCCGCAGCCTCAACAGCCTCATCGACACCATGCAGAAAAACCTCGGCCAGATCGGCGAGAGCGCCAGCCAAGTCGCGCAGAAGTCGCGCCACATGGCCAGCACCGCACATGAAGTCGCCATTGCCTCCGGCCAGCAGAGCGAGTCGGCCTCCGGTATGGCCGCTGCCGTCGAGCAGATGACCGTCAGCATCAGCCACATCGGCGACCGCGCCTCCGAAGCCAACCAGCTCTCGCAGGAATCCGGCCAGCTCGCCCGCAATGGCAGCAGCATCATCGGCGACACCGTACGCGACATCAACGACATCGCCGGCACCGTGCATGACGCCAGCGCCCGCATTCACGAAGTCGAAGCCGAGAGCGACAAGATTTCTTCAGTGGTCGCCGTGATCCGCGAAGTTGCCGAGCAAACCAACCTGCTCGCCCTCAACGCCGCCATCGAAGCCGCCCGTGCCGGCGAACAGGGCCGCGGCTTTGCCGTGGTCGCCGACGAAGTGCGCAAGCTCGCCGAGCGCACCGCCAACTCTACCCGCGAAATCTCCAGCATCATCGACGGCGTGCGCAACGGCGCCAAGGAAGCCGTGCGCAGCATGGAAGTAGCCGTCAGCCGCGTCACCGAGGGCGTCGCCCGCGCCAATGACGCCAGCATCGCCATCAACCGCATCGGCGACACCAGTCAGCAAGCCGTCGCGATGGTGAGCGACATCACCGACGCCATCCGCGAACAAAGTGCGGCCAGCACCAGCATCGCCCAGCAGGTCGAGCGCATCGCCCAGATGGCCGAAGTCAGCAACGGCGCCGCCACCGGCAGCGCCACCGCCGCCCGCGAACTCGACCAGCTCGCCGCCTCGATGCAGGAGATCGTGCAGACCTACAAGCTCTGACACAGACTGTCACGCCAAAGCACGACGGGCCGCATCTGCGGCCCGTTTTTGTTTTCTGGCGAAGTGCGACAATTCTCCATCCACACCGGAGGCTCGCCTGCTTATGTCGCGCTACTTACATGATGGCTTATACGATCAACTGATCACTGAGTCTCTTCACGAGGCGCTCGCGACACAAGCAGCCCAGATTCAAAAAGCATCGCTCCCCACCGAGTTTGCGGCAGAGCGCATTGCGGAAGAACTGTGCAAGCAGATCGCGCGACTTCTTTCCGAACTGCCCGGTGATGACGTGACCCGTCTCACGCAGCAACTTGCGCTAGCCAATGGGCTACTCGCCCATTTGCGCCAACAGGTCCCTCCAGATCAAAGTGACGACCTCATTGAATCCATCGCAGATCCTGCACGCATCCTTCAAGGCATCAGTCGACGGGGCCAAGCACAGAAAACGCCGGAAATCGGCTTGGCCAAACCATGGCTATTTACCGCGGGCAAAGGCACCCCATCTCTGCTGCAGGAGCTGCGCCATGAAATGGCTGCCTGCGATCAGATCGACATTCTGGTGAGCTTCATTACGAAGTCGGGTGTCCGAAAAATCGGCGACTTGCTCAAGTCAATCACCGCGGTAGGTGCCAACAACAAGCCACGCACCAAGCTTCGGGTCATCACCACGACCTACATCGGCGCAACCGAAGTGTCTGCGCTGGACGAATTGGCGCACCTAACAGGTTGCGAAGTCAGGGTCTCGCTCGACGGCCGTCGCACCCGGCTCCATGCAAAGGCCTGGATCTTCCATCGGAAAACAGGGTTTGGCTCTGCTTACGTAGGCAGTGCCAACCTGTCTGGGGCAGCCTTGATGGGAGGGCTGGAATGGACAGTGAAATTCACGGAGCGGGGACAGGGGGAACTCTTCCAGCGTGCGATCGCGAATTTTGAAACGCTGTGGGCGGACGCAGAGTTTCAAGCGTACGACCCATGCAATCCATCGCATGTCGCAGAGCTTGAGCAAGCCCTCAATCGAGAGCGCCGCGGCCCGGGGTGTAGCGCAGACAGCGTTCCCGTAATAGCCAATCAGAGCTTTTTCGACATCCAACCCAAGACCTATCAGCTTGAAATGCTGCAGCAGCTCTGCGCCGAGCGTGAGCACGGCAGGATGCGTAATCTCGTCGTCGCCGCCACGGGAACAGGCAAAACGGTTGTGGCCGCCTTTGACTACCGCGAAAGCAGCAAGGCCAGCGGCGGCTTGCCACGGCTGCTATTCGTTGCCCACCGTCGCGAAATTTTGCAGCAGGCCCAGCGGGTTTATCGCGAGGTATTACGTGATCACTCTTTCGGCGAGCTGCTTTTCGACGGTGCTCAGCCCCAAAGCTATGATCATGTTTTCACAACCATCGACAGCCTCAGCTCGCGCAAGCTACTTGATGAGTTTGGAGCCGATTACTGGCATACGGTTGTGATCGACGAATGCCACCGCATGGCCGCTGATCGCTTTGATGCCTTTGCCAAGGCAGTTCACCCAAAGATACTGCTCGGCCTGACGGCGACGCCTGAACGCGCAGATGGCGAATCCATCCACCGGTATTTCGATTGCCGTGCGGATGGAAGTCCCTCTGTCGAACTACGCCTCTGGCATGCGCTCGAAATGCAATTACTCGCTCCGTTTGAGTACTACGGCTGCGACGACAACACCGATTTTTCAGAAGTGCCCTGGGGCCAAGCCGGAGAGCGAGAAGCCATCAGCATTCACGTTGCGCACAATCTTGCGCGTGCTCGCTTGGTTATCAATGAATGGCGCCGCTTGACCGGCAATCCACGGCGCAGCCGGGCAATCGCTTTTTGCGTTGACGTGAAACATGCGCGTTTCATGACGGAGCAATTCAACAAGGCCGGCATTCCCGCCGCCTGCATCGTCGGGGAAACAGACACACAGGAACGCCATGCCGCGCCTGGCAAGCTTGAGCGGGGCGAGCTCGCAGCGCTCGTCACGGTAGACCTCTACAACGAAGGCGTGGATCTGCCTGCCGTCGACACGCTGCTACTGTTGAGGCCCACGCAGAGTCCCGTCGTTTTTCAGCAGCAACTTGGCCGCGGCTTGCGTTTGGCAGAGGGTAAAGACAGCTGCCTTGTGCTCGATTTCGTCGGTCAGCATCGCGCTGAGTTCCGCTTCGATCGCTTGTTCTCCGGCATTACCGGCCTCAGCAAGCGCGAACTGGTTGAGTCCGTTGAAAATGGCTTTGCCGCCCTGCCACCGGGCTGCCACATCCAACTCCAGCAACGAACACGCAATCAGGTCCTGAGCAATTTGCGATCTCTTCTGCAACACAACTGGCGCCGGCTCCGCAGTGAATTGCTCGCGTTCTGCGCCATCCGCGGACGCAACAAGGTCCGCTTGATCGAATTTTTGCATGAGCAATCGCTCGATGCCGCAGAGATCTACCGTGAATCGAACCCCAGCGGCTGGACGGCATTGCGCCGCTTTGCAGGCCTGCTCCAGTCCGCAGCTGGCCCCGAGGAAGACTATCTCACGCAACGCCTTGGCAGCCTGCTGCATGTGGATGACCCTGTTCAGATCGAGCTCTTGCGCGAAATTGGGCAAGGATGTCTTCGCTCTGTTACGCCAGAAATTGCCTTGCGCCTTCAAATGCTCGCCTATCAGGTGGACGGGCAAGCAAGCCGTGTCGGCTCCTACACGGATTTCTTGGCGCGCTTGGCTCGACACCCAGATGTTCTGCAGGAGTTGCACGAACTCGCCGAGTGGCTAGACGCACGAAGCACAGCCCGCAGCCAGCGAATTTCAGGCATTGATGCGCTGCCGCTCTGCCTGCATGCCAGCTATGGGATTCGCGAGATATTGACTGCTGCAGGCTACCTCACCACAGAGAAGCGGCCCCGATTCGGAGAAGGGCTACTTGTTCTGAAGGAGCTCAAAACAGAGTTGCTGTTTGTCACCCTCGACAAGCGAAACGGCTATCACGATGGCATCGCGTATCACGATTACGCCATCAGCGCCGATCGCTTTCACTGGCAGACTCAGAACCGCGCTGGCCCCGATACGCCGACAGGCCGGCGCTATCTGGAAAGTGCGGAAAACGGCTGGCGCTACCAACTGTTCGTGCGTGCTGACAAAGCATCGCCCTACATAGCCTGTGGTCCTGTCGTGCTTGAAGAAGCAAACGGCGATCGCCCAATGAACATTACATGGCGCCTGCTCACACCTTTACCCGCACGTCTGTTCCAAAAATTCTCCGTACTGAGATCCGCATGAGCGCTTCTGCCTACTCCGTTTTTGAATACATCTACCGCGACGCAGGCAACTTCAAAGCATGGGGTGAGTTGCTGCTGGAAGGCCGGCTGACGACCGAAGAAGTTGCTCGACTGACTGCGCGACTCGAACAAGGTGAGCTGTTCATCGCCGAGCAGATCGGCGTGCCCACGCTGTATCAGGAGCTTTGGCGGCAATGCCAGTGCGAACCTTCAGACGAACTGGATCAGGTCTGGCATGAGTTCAGTGAGCTCCGAGTCGCCACTCAGGAGGATCGGGCTCGGCTAAAGCTATGGGGATCAGCAGTGAGGCTGCTGGCCCAGCTTGAACAGCTCGGTGCTTGGGATGTCACGCGCTCGCAGATCGCGAACGCCTAGCAGGCTAGGGGAAGGATTTCATACGGAATCGCGAGGGCAATCACGACCCCAGATAGTACGCCACCACAGGCGCCAATGCCGGCGGATGGCGGCTTCCGCTTCGCCAGCCCCCCTGCATCCGTCGCCCGACACCCCACTTCCCACTCTCAACGCCCTGCGCTCGCCAAGAGGCGTAGCATGACGCGGCCATGCATGCGTTTCGGGTCGTGCGGGCTTTTCAGATGACGACACAGACTTCTTTCCGGCGGGCGGCGGATGCGCCGGCGCTGCCGACGGGGACGCTGGCTTTCGTGCTGCGCGCCCTACACGCTTTCCGCCGCCCTTATGCGGCGATGGTGCTCTTTGAAGCGCTGAGTTCGGGCTGCGCGATCCTGATGCCCTATGTGCTCTCGCGCATCATCCGCACGGTGACCGCCACGCCCGCGCCGGGCGCTTCGCAATGGGCGGCCTTGAGCGGGCCGCTGATGCTCTTCGTGGGGCTGGCAGTGGCGGAGGTGGTGCTGGGGCGGATCGTGGGGGCGATCCAGATCCGCACCGGGCCGCGTATCCGGCAGGGTGTGGCGCGCGCGCTCTACCACTATCTGCAGCACCATTCGCACCGCTACATGAGCAACAACTTCGCGGGTGCGCTGGCGCACCGGATCAGCGAGACCTCGATGGGCACGCTGCAGTTGCTGTGGATCGCGGCAACCGAGTTCTGGCCGATCTTCATTTCGCTCTCGGTGGCCACGGTGCTGCTGTTTCGCGCACATGTGGAGCTGGGCCTGTTTTCGCTGGGCTGGTCTGTCGCTTTCATCGCCTGTGCCTTCTGGCTCGCACGCAGCTGCCAGCCCTATGCCTTCAAGGGGGCGGCGGCACGCAGCGAAACGACCGGCGTGATGGTGGACTCGATCACCAACAGTTTCAGCGTGCGGCTCTTCGCGCGGATGAAGCATGAGCGCGAGAATCTGGATCAGCGCCTGGAAGCGGAATACCGCACGATCCGGGTCTCGTCAGAGTATGCCGAACGCATTCGCTGGTTCCAGTTCTCGGCAGCTGCCGCGCTGAAGGTGGGCATGCTGTGGTTCGCGCTGCGGCTGTGGAGCAGCGGACACATCGCGGTGGGCGACTTCGTGATGGCGGTGAGCCTCTCGCTGCTGCTGATCAATGAAGCGCGCAACCTGGCGCGCCGCCTGCTGGAGTTTTTCGACCATGCCGGCAATGTGGCGCACGGCGTGCGCACGCTGGTCTGCGAGCATGAGCTGGTCGATGCGCCGCAGGCGCAGGCCCGCGCGATCACGCAGGGGCACATCCGCTTTGAGGATGTGAGTTTCGGCTACACGCCGGGCAAGCCGGTGTTCGAGCATCTGTCGGTCGATATCCCGGCGGGCCAGCGTGTGGGGCTGGTGGGGCTCTCGGGCTCGGGCAAGTCGAGCTTCGTGAGCCTGCTGCTGCGGCTCTATGACGTACAGGCCGGCACGATCCGCATCGATGGCATGCCGATCACCGATCTCACGCAAGACGCGCTGCGCAGCCAGATCGGCCTGATCCCGCAAGACCCGAGCCTCTTCCATCGCTCGCTGCGCGAGAACATCCGCTACGGCCGGCCTGAGGCAGACGATGCCGACGTCATCGAAGCGGCCCGCAAGGCGCTGGCCGACGAATTCATCCAGGCGCTGCCGGAGGGCTATGAGGCCTTTGTGGGTGAACGCGGCGTGAAGCTCTCAGGCGGACAGCGCCAGCGCATCGCGATCGCGCGCGTGATCCTCAAGGATGCGCCGGTGCTGGTGCTGGATGAAGCGACCTCGGCCCTCGACTCGCTGACCGAGCAGGCGATCCAGCAGGCGCTGGACAAGGCGATGCGCGGCAAGACGGTGATCGTGGTGGCGCACCGGCTCTCGACCATCGCGCATCTGGACCGCATTCTGGTGTTCGATGCCGGTCGTATCGTGGAAGACGGCAGCCATGCCGAACTGCTGGCGCGCCATGGCGCTTACTGGCGCTTGTGGAGCCGGCAGGCGGGCGGCTTCCTGCCGCAAGTCTCGGCCCCGCCTGACACCGCCCCAGCGGCAGAGGGCGAGTTGCCCGAACGCGAGCCGGAGCCGGAGGACGAGCCGCCGCCCCATCTGCCCGGCTGAGCTCGCCGGCCGCTTTGCACGGGGCCGCGCTCAGACGCTCATCGCTTCGGCCTCTTTCAGCGCAAGGGTGTCGAGCGTGCGCCCCAGCTTGTCGAGCATCAGATCTATCTCGGCCTCGCTCACGTCGATGGGCGGGCGGAAGCGGATGCTGCGCGTGCCGGCGCCAAGCAGCAAGAGATCTTCCTGCTCCAGCGCAATCTGAAGCAGGCGGCCCTTGTCTGCCGGATTCACCAGCGAGAAGCCCTGATAGAGCCCCAGCCCGCGCACGTTGGCAACGCGTTCAGGATGCTTTTGGCATAGCCGCGCAAGACCTGCCACCAGCCGGGCTGTCTTGGCGGGCACCTGTTCGACGAGGGCTTCGTCTTCCACGATCTGCCACTCCTGCACGAAACGCACCATGTCGGCGAGGCTGCCGCCCCAGGTGGAATCGAGCACGCCAACGTCTTCCATCGGATTGAGCATGTAGACCACGCCATTGCCGAACTTCTTCGCGGTGGCAATCGCCTGCGGCGGATGCGGCACGTCGTAGAGGTCGATGCAGAATACCTTGCCGGTCTGGCCGCCGGAGGTCTGCACTTCATCCAGCCCCCAGCTCACGCCATGCCTTTGACATAGCACCGACAGCTCGCGATAGAAGCGCGGCAGGGCGATGCGGTGCCCGCCCGCGCCCTGCATCGGCTCCAGGATCACGCCGACGATCTCGTCGCCATAGGTGCGCATCAGGTAGTCGAGATTCGCGAGACAGCGATCAACCTCGACCTCGTTTTCCGCATCGCTGCGGCGCGCGTCGTATTCAGGAAACGGCACCTGCAGGTTGCCCTGGATGATGCCCTGGTAATCGCGGGTGGCGATCGGGTCGTTGGCAAGCTTGGTAATGTTCAGCGCATACACGGTACGGCCGTGGAAAGCCTGCTCGAAATAGATGAAGCGCCGGTTCGGCGGCGTGTGCCCCTTCTCCTGCAGCTTCTTCTGATGCAGGTTGATCAGGTACTTCATCATGTTCTCCACCGCCTCGGCGCCGGAGTTCACCGCATACACCTCCACGCGCTGGCCGCGCATGCATTCGGGGGCCAGGCGGTGCAGCAGGCGGTAGTAGTCCAGGCACTCCTGAGTCAGGAAGTCCGGGTTCGCCATCTTGTTGTTCGCCGCAAAGCCCAGCCGCTCCAGATAGGCCGGCTCGTACAGGCGCGGATGGTTGTAGCCCAGCAGGCGCGAGCCGTAGAGGCCGCACCAGTCCATCAGACGCGTGCCGTCCACGGTGGCGAGCCACATGCCGCGCGAGGCGCGCAGGTCTAGCGCAAAGGGTTTGGGTTCGGCGATGACATAGTGCGCGAGCTCGTCGAGCATGGCGCGGCTGCGAGGCTGGGGATGGATCATGATGCGGACAGGGGCAATGGGCAGGCCATCGAGCCTGCGACCAAAGCCCTGCTGCATCAAGCAGCATGAGTAAGGCCGATCGAAGATCAGGGGCGCTAATGGAATGCGCCGCGGCCTCTGCCGCGCAATCCAGCGGGGATATATCCGACATATCGAAACGCGGGCTTTTCCTGCCGGGGATAGCCGCTATCATCGGGTGGCCAGCGGCAGACGATGCCTGCTGCGCCCCATCCAGAAAAACCCATCGACGCACGAAGCTGAACATGAACAAGATGCTCCTCTCCCGCCGCGCGCAACTGCCGGCCCGACTCCTCGCTGCCGGCCTGCTGACCCTCACACTGGGTGCCTGCTCCTCCGCCCCGAAATCCGGCGACGACGCGCCCAAGGTTTTCTGCGCGCGCGAAACCCTGGTGGGCACCAATATTCCGCGTACCAAGTGCCGCACCACCGAAGAGATCAAGGCGGACGAAGCACGGGTCAAGGAACTCGGTGATGATCTCAGCCGGCGCCAGCTGGCTCAGCCGAGGGAATAAGGGGCTCAGCGATCCGGTGAGCCGTGCTGCGGGCCGCGGCTGAGGCGGCACCCGCAGAGACGGGCCGGGCTCATCCACCCGGCGGAAAAGCCGCATCCGACCCGGCGCGATGCGGCCTGATGCGAGCGCATGTCTGCTCGAAGACCCGTGCTAACACGAGGCGGACACGCCCCGTGTGCAGCGCCCCGGCTCAGCAGCCGCGGCTGTCGCTGACCTTCTCGTTCTGCATGCCGAACAGCGGACGCAGATGCACGCCGATGGCACTGCCGGCAAACGCGCAGACCAGCCACAGCCAGCCATGCAGACTGCCGGAGAGGATGCCGCTGAAGTAGGCGCCGATGTTGCAGCCATAGGCGAGACGCGAACCGTAGCCCAGCAGCAGGCCGCCCAGCACCGATGCCGCCAGCTGACGCGGCGGAATCTGCCAGACCGGCGCGAACTTGCCGGCCGCACAGGCTGCGGCGAGCGCGCCGAGCACAATGCCGATGTCCTGAACCGAGGTCACGTCAGCCCAGAACGGCGCAGCCAGCGCCTTGGCCTGGGTCGGCACCTGCCAGAAGCTCCATGCCGCCGGATCAGCCACACCCGTCAGCACGAGCGATTTCGCCCCCCACAGCGCGAAGGCCGAAGTGATACCCCAGGGCCGGCCCGCCAGCGCCAGCGTGGCGAAGTTCAGCAGCACCAGCGCCACGCCGCCCCACACCAAAGGCCAGGGCCCGCGCAGCAGACTGGCCGGCGTTTCGGTTTCCCTCGCGGAAGCCACGAGGCGGCCGTGATGGCGTTTTTCTGCCACCGTGACGCCCCAGGCGATCAGCCCGAACACCGCCAGATTCACCAGCAGTGCCGGCAGCAGACCCCACAGCTGGATCACCGACACCGGCGCGAACTGCGGCAGCTTCGACCACCAGTCGAAGTTCGCGGTGGCCAGCACTGAACCGACGATGAAGAACAGCAGCGTGACGATCATCCGCGTGCTGCCACCGCCCACGGCGAACAGCGTGCCCGAGGCGCAGCCGCCACCGAGCTGCATGCCGATACCGAACAGGAAAGCCCCCAGCACCACCGACAGGCCGACCGGCGACACCAGCCCTTTCACCGGGTCACCCAGAAAGCTGCCGCTCGCCAGCACCGGGAAGAACAGCAGCACGCCCAGCGCCAGAATCAGCATTTGCGCACGCAGACCATCACCGCGGCGATCTGCCACGAACCAGCGCCAGCCGCGGGTGAAACCGAAGGCCGCGTGATAGAGCGACACGCCCATGGCCACGCCAACCAGCGCGATCAGGGCCTGCTTGCCGCTGACCTGCGACCAGAGAAAAAGCGTGCCGAGCAGCACGGCAGCCAGTGATGCGAGCAGCGGCCGGCGATCCACGGCCGGCAGCGCGAGGGCTTGAGAGGAAACATTCATGAGGGAACTTTCTGAACGAGGGAGGAAGGCGGCACGCTGCATCATCGGGTGGCAGGTGTCCGCGGCGTCCGGTCTGCACCGGAACGGGCATTATCCTGCCCTGCCGCCCCGGACAACAGCCCCGGATGTTCATGTGCTTATGCCCTCGCCTGATTTGCGGTGACAGCCCCGGGCGATGCTGCGCCACACGCTGTGACAGTCAGCCCGAGCCCGTGCGCCCAGAATGGGGACCATGCCGCCCGCACACGGCGGACTCACTCAATCCGCCCGGAAACTTTCTGATGACGAATCTCAAGACACTCGGCCTGGCCACCATGCTCTGCACATTGTCGGCCTGCTCGGCCGTCACCACCCTCTCCACCACACAGGCCGGCGGCAGCGTACGCATCGCCGGCGACGCTGACCGCAGCGCCCCGCGTCAGGTCACCCGCGCCACGCGCAGCTTCGGCTACGACGAATTCAAGGCTGAAGCACCGGGGCAGGAACCGCTGTATGGCGTGCTGCCGCTGAAATTCAACGGCGGCTATCTCGCCAGCAGCATCCTCTTCTTTACGCCGGCCATGTTCTACAGCTTGCGCGAGGTGTATCCGGAATACGAGTTCGACATCGCCGGTCGGCAAGTGCGTTATCGCAAGGGCCCGGATGCGCCTTGGCAGACCTACACGCCGGACGAGGAAGACCGCGAGACCGCCCGGAAATTCTTCGAGGGCGCTGAATCTGTCGCCCCCTTCGTGCCAGTTGCGAAACCCTGATCCGGACTTGCTTCCTGCTCCGACGCGAACACAAGGGAAACAGGGGCAGCGATCGCTGTGGCTCGCCCGCGCCCGATGCAATACGGGCTCAGGCGCCGCAGCACTTCTTGAATTTCTTCCCGCTGCCGCAGGGACAAGGGTCGTTGCGCCCCACCTTCGGCGCTTCACGCACAAAGGTTTGCGGCTCGTCGAAATACCAGGCCCCAGGGTCTGAATCCGTGCTATGGAACATGGCCCAGTCCTGCAGTTCGGTGGCCGCGTCGGTGATGTAGAGCAGGCCTCGCTCGCGAGCATCCCGGCAGACCTCGTCGAAATCCCGCCGCAAGAGGCTGCCGATGGCGGAAAGATCACCCTGCAGATCGTCGCTGATCAAACCGGCTTCGCACCAGCGCCGGATGGCTGGCTCTGCCTCGACGCAGCACAGCTCACACAAGTCAATGACAACGGAATTGAGCACCTCCGCGTCATCCGCCAGACCAGTGTCCAGTCTTGCCACCTCGGCTTCCGCCCAGGCCAGCAGGGTGCGCGCCGTCTCCGTCCGGTCGGATTCCCCTTCCTGAGCGCGAACCGTCAGGGCGTGCAGGGCCGCGCCGCGCAACCACACCGACACGTCCTGCCTGTCGGCAAGGTCGAGCAGCGGCTGGACTGAGCCACCCGAAACAGCCGCCAGCGCACGCGCCATCACCGAAGTCGAGAAATCTCCCAGGATCTCTTCCGACTCGGACTCGCTCAGCGAACACAAGCTGAGCAGCGGCGCAAAAGCCCGCGTATCACGGCATGCCGCAAGCATGACCATGAGGTGCAGGTGGAGCACGCAATCGTCGGTGACCAGCGAGTGATCCTGCGCAAAGGCCTCCAGCTCTGCCACCCACAGCGGCGCCAGTCGCTCCTGCGCGATCAGGGCCATGCCCAGCGCCTGATAGGGAAAGCCCTGTTCACAGCTCAGCAGATGCGGCCGCAGCCTGGACCACAGGGTCTGCGGTGCCAGCCCGTTCAGATCAGCGATCAGTTGTTCGATCTGACCGGATTCGTCATTCATGCTCATGGGATTTTTCAGGAACAGGGCCGAGCCGGCCTGGCCGGCTCGGGGACGCTCAGAGCTTGTGATAGACCTTGGCGCCGGTTTTCACGAATTCGACCGACTTGGTCTCCATGCCTTTCGCGAACGCGTCCTGCTCGCTGATGCCTTGGGCGGCAGCGAAGTCGCGCACGTCCTGGGTGATCTTCATCGAGCAGAAATGCGGGCCGCACATCGAGCAGAAGTGCGCGACCTTGGCGCCTTCCTGCGGCAGGGTTTCGTCGTGATAACTGCGTGCGGTGTCGGGGTCGAGGCCGAGGTTGAACTGGTCTTCCCAGCGGAACTCGAAGCGCGCCTTGCTCATCGCGTTGTCGCGGATCTGGCTGGCCGGGTGGCCCTTGGCGAGGTCCGCAGCGTGCGCGGCGATCTTGTAGGCGATGATGCCGGCCTTCACGTCGTCCTTGTTCGGCAGACCCAGGTGTTCCTTGGGCGTGACATAGCAGAGCATGGCGCAGCCGTACCAGCCGATCTGCGCGGCGCCGATGGCGCTGGTGATGTGGTCGTAGCCCGGCGCGATGTCGGTGGTGAGCGGCCCCAAGGTGTAGAAGGGCGCTTCCTTGCACCACTCCAGCTCCAGGTCCATGTTCTCCTTGATGAGCTGCTGCGGCACGTGGCCGGGGCCTTCAATCATCACCTGCACGTCATGCTTCCACGCGATCTCGGTGAGTTCGCCGAGGGTCTTCAATTCGCCGAGCTGGGCTTCGTCATTGGCGTCCCAGATCGAGCCGGGGCGCAGGCCGTCGCCGAGCGAGAAGCTGACGTCATAGGCCTTCATGATTTCGCAGATGTCTTCGAAGTGCGTGTAGAGGAAGTTTTCCTTGTGATGGGCGAGGCACCACTTTGCCATGATGGAGCCGCCACGCGACACGATGCCGGTCATGCGGTTGGCGGTCATCGGCACGTATCTCAATAGCACGCCGGCATGAATGGTGAAGTAGTCGACGCCTTGCTCGGCCTGCTCGATCAGGGTGTCGCGGAAGATTTCCCAGGTGAGATCCTCAGCCTTGCCATTGACCTTTTCCAGCGCCTGATAGATCGGCACGGTGCCGATGGGCACGGGGCTGTTGCGCAGAATCCATTCGCGCGTTTCGTGGATGTTCTTGCCGGTGGAGAGGTCCATCACCGTGTCGCCGCCCCAGCGAATCGACCAGGTGAGCTTGTCGACTTCTTCCTGAATCGAGGAAGTCACGGCGCTGTTGCCGATGTTGGCGTTGATCTTGGTGAGGAAGTTGCGGCCGATGATCATCGGCTCGCTCTCGGGGTGGTTGATGTTGGCCGGGATGATGGCGCGGCCACGGGCGACTTCGTCACGCACGAACTCGGGCGTGATCACGTCCGGAATCGCGGCTCCGAAATTCTGGCCCTTGTGGATGCGGCCCATGAAGGCGGCCATCTTCTCGCCGTTGGGGCCGCTAGCCTTGAGCGATTCGATGTAGGCGGCGCGGTTGAGGTTCTCGCGGATGGCGATGTATTCCATCTCCGGCGTGATGATGCCGCGGCGCGCGTAGTGCATCTGGGTGACATTCGCACCCGCCTTGGCGCGGCGCGGCTTCCGCTGCAGGTTGAAGCGCAGGGCGTCGAGGCTCTTGTCGGCCTCGCGGGCACGGCCGTAGTCGCTGGTCATGCCGTCGAGCTGTTCGGTGTCGGCACGCTCCTCGATCCATTTCGCACGCAGGGCCGCGAGGCCATCGCGCACGTCCACCTTCACCGTCGGGTCGGTATAAGGGCCGGAGCAATCATAGACGTAGATCGGCGGGTTCTTCTCGCCGCCGAAAGCGGTCGGGGTATCCGCCTGCGAGATTTCGCGCATCGGCACGCGGATGTCCTCACGCGAGCCGGTGAAATACACCTTGCGGGAATTGGGCAGGGGCTGGATCGCGGCTTCGTCCACATGGGCAGACGAGGCGGAGAATTGTTCCTTGGCGTTCATGGCTGTGCTTCCTCTGGTTGGGGTGAGGGAATGCACGCACGGCAAGCGCCATGTCGCCTTCCCTACGCCGGCATGATCCGGATCAGGTTCCAAGGGTATTTCTCACCATCTGCTGGAATGCGGACGGACCCCCGGCGAATCGCAGCACCATACTGAAATCCGCGCGCAGAGACAAGCAGCGCCCCTTCGTCGGGGCCCGGTCAAATCCGCAAGCGCCCTGCCGTTATCGGGGGAACCGGCCGGAAAAGGCCGAACCAGACGACCCCCGCCATGCCAAACAGCCGCCATGTCCTGATCATGCTGTGCCTGCTGGGCAGCCTTTCCGGCTGCCTCCAGGCCCCTGAAAAGCCCTTGCCGCCGCCACCACCGCCCGCGCCCGTCATCGAGCCGGAAGAGCAGCCGCCGGCCCCCATCGTGCTGCCGGTACCCAAGCCGGCCCCCAAACCGGCGCCCCGCAGCAGCAAGGCGAAGACAAAACCGGAAAAGACCCGGACGCCCCCCGGCCTGCCGGTGCCGGCGAGCCCGGTATTGAGCGCGGAGACCGTCGGCCCGGCGGGCGAGCCGCCCGCGCCCGCGGCCGAGCCGCCGAAAACCGCAGCCCCTGCGGCGAAGAAGGCACCGCCGCCGATCCAGGGTCCCGCCTGGCTTGCCGCCTGTGCCCGCCGGCAGCAAAGCAGCATCGGCATCCAGTGTGACAGCGACACCCTGCTCGCCCAGCCTTCGGCCAACATCCGCGTCTATACCCGCGACGCCGATCTGGCGCGCGAAACCCCTGGCGGGCGCATCGGTCTGCGTGAAACCCTGCCCTATCGCTACCGGCTCTACGTCATCCCCTGAACGGTCGGCAGCCCCTCAAGCCAGGCGACCGGGCTGCCGTTAGAACAGGTCGACATGCACTCGATCCGGACTTCGCCATGGGCAAGCTCATCCTCCTCTTGCTGACCAGCCTGACCACCAGCGCCATGGCCGCCGACTGGACCACCGTTGCCACCGACCCGGTCCGCACCGTTGATGTGGACCGCAGCAGCATCCTGGATTCCGATGGCGGAACCCGGGTCGCCTGGGCGCGCATCCAGCTCGCTGACTCGCAGGCCGCACAGGCCGGCTACAAGACCCTGCGCACGCTCAATCGCTACGACTGCCGCGACAGCGCCTTCGAAGTGGTCAAGCGCGTCTATCTCTCCGCCCAGGGCCAGATCCTGCGTGAAGAGGTGATCAAGACGCCGGAGCGCAGCCCGATTCGCCCGGGCACCGCAGACGAGCGGGTTTTCCGGGAAATCTGCCCGCTCCCCAAGGCGGTCGCCCGCAAGACCGGCAAGCCGCGCAGCCTGGAAGAATTCGCCCGCGAAGCCGGCCGGCGTGCAGCAGAGGCCAGCCAGCATGACCCGCGCCTCATCAGTGACGAAAACGCCCAGCACGGCAAGATCGTGCCGGCCATCGACAAGCTGCCGGTCACGACCCAGCCCGCAGCCGTGGTGCCCGTGCCACCGCCGGTGACGCAGCGCAGCGGCAGCATTCCACCAGGCGTGCTGCGCCAGCCCGTCGCGCCCCGCGCCAGTGCACGCGGTGCGAAACCCGCCGCCGAGGCCGCACCTGCCCCGGCCGGCCACGACCGGCACTGGAGCTACGGCGGCGACTCCGGCCCTGAGGCCTGGGCCTCGCTGGATCCGGCCAACAGCGCCTGCCGCAACGGCAAGCGGCAATCACCGATCGACATCCGGGACGGTATCAAGGTCAATCAGGAAGCGCTGGATTTCGACTACAAGACATCCTTCTTCCGCATCGTCGACAACGGCCACACCATCCAGGTGAGCTATGGCGCGGGCTCACGGCTCTCGGTGATGGGCAAGCGCTACGAGCTGCTGCAGTTCCACTTCCACAGCCCCTCGGAAGAGCGCGTCGAAGGGCGAAGCTATGACATGGTGATGCACATGGTGCACCGTGACGTGGAAGGCAATCTGGCCGTCGTTGCCGTGCTGCTGCAGGAAGGCAAACCGAATCCGCTGATCCAGACGCTGTGGAACAACCTGCCGCTGGAGCGCAACCAGGAATACATGCCGAACCAGTCGATCGCGATTGCCGACATCCTGCCGGCCAACCGGGATTACTACGCCTACATGGGTTCGCTGACCACGCCCCCGTGCACCGAGGGCGTGCTCTGGCTGGTACTCAAGCAGCCGGTGGAACTCTCGCGCGAGCAGATCGCCGTATTCCACCGCTTTCATGCCGGCAATGCGCGACCGATCCAGCCGGCCAACGGCCGGATCATCAAGGAATCGCGCTGAGCATGAGGCCGGCCTCGCGGCCGGCCGGGTCACTCACTTCTTCGCGGCCGTCACGAGTGCCTCCATCTGCTGAGCGATCAGCTTGATGATATTGGCATCGTTCAGATTGCCTTCGGCATCAAAGCCGCCGGCAAAGGCGTTGGCGAAGACTTCAGGCTTGTTGATCAGGCGCAGGTCAAGAAACACGCAGACCTGGCGCAGGTGATACTGCGCGCGCGAGCCGCCCATGCCGCCCGCCGCACTCATGATTGCCGCCGGCTTGCCGGCCAGCAGAGCATTGCCCGGCTCGCGCGAAGCCCAGTCGAGAATGTTCTTCAATGCCGGCGCGATCGAGTAGTTGTACTCGGTGGAGGCCAGCACCAGCGCATCCGCCGCCCCGATCTGCGCCAGCACCCGTTGCACGCTGGCGGGTTTGTCCGCGATGTCGGCGTTGTAGAACGGGACATCGCCCAGCTCCGCGATGTCCAGCGTAACGCCTTCCGGCAACTGCGCCTGGGCTGCGCGCAACAGCCCCTTGTTGGTCGATTGCTTGCGGAGGCTGCCTGCGATGCCAAGGAACTTCAGTGTGCTCATCATCTGTCCTTTCAGGAATCGGAACCGGTTTGCGGAGCAGGCACGGGCGCCTTGCCGGGCTCAGGCGCGCCAGCCCGGACAAACGGCTCGGGCAGGCTTGAAACATGCAGCGTCTGGGTCGGAAAGGCAAAGCCGATGCCTTGCGCGTTGCAGTATTCCAGCAAGGCGAGATTGATGGCCTGCTGCGTATCCATATAGGCAGCGTAATCGGGCACCAGCATGTAATAGACGATCTCGAAGTCGAGGCTGGAAGCCCCGAGGCCCTTGAAATGCGCGCGATCAAGCCGCACGCCGGACTGGCGATTCACGATGGCCTTGATCTCCTCGTTGAGCCGCAGCAGCACCTCGGGCGGCGTGTCATAGGTCACTCCGAATCCGAATGCGATGCGCCGCTCATTCATGCGCTTGAAGTTGCGCACGCGGCTCTTGAGCAGGTCGTTGTTGGAGAACACCAGCTCTTCGCCGGAGAGACTCTGCAGCCGCGTGGTCTTGAGGCCCACATGCTTCACGGTGCCCGAGAAGCTGTCGACCACGATGAAGTCTCCCACCATGAAGGGCTTGTCGATTGCGATCGAGAGCGAGGCGAAGAGATCGCCCAGCACGTTCTGCAGGGCCAGCGCCACCGCCACGCCGCCGATCCCGAGGCTGGCGATCAGCGTGGTGATATTGACGCCGAGATTGTCGAGCAGCAGCAGGAGCGTGACCACCCAGACGACGATGCGCAGGATGAACGAGATCACGCCGAAGTTGGTCAGCGCCGCCCCGTCACCCGCTTCCTTGCTCACGGCCAGACGCAGCCCGACCCAGCTGCTCACCGCCCGCGAGCACCAGATGCCGGCCTGCAGGATCAGCAGGATCATCATCGCCTTGAAGGGCAGCGAGCGGATGCTCTCGGGCAGCACGATCTGCGTGAGCCCAGCGAGCACCGAGAGCCAGACGAGGAAGGGAAGTTTGGTGGATTCGAGCACATCGGCCAGCACGTCGTCCCAGATGACAACGGTCAGGCGGCTCAGGCGTTTGAGGCGGGTGACGACCACCCGGCGCACGAAGAGCAATGCCAGCAGCATGATGCCGGCAAGCCCCAGCGCATAGATGATTTCCTGAATCGAGTTGCGGTTCAGGATGTATTGCAGTGTCTGCATCCGCAGGCGTCCTTTCCTGTTCAGTCGGGTGAAAGCATCGAGGTGGCCGTCATCGCCTCCAGACGCTCCAGAAAGCTCAGCACCTGGTGCTGGCCGCTCAGGCTGAAGCGCGCGCGCGATCCCGGTTTCTCGTCGACGCGGATCGTCAGCCAGTGCGCCGGCGCGTGCTCGAACACCACGTCGTCGGTCAGATCATCGCCCGCGAAGATGACACTGCCGCAAGCGGAGATGCGCAGCAGCGTGCTGACCGCCCGGAATTTGTCAGGCGCATCAGCCGGCAGCAGATTGATCACGCACTTGCCGCCGATCACGCGCGGCGCCGGCTGCAGCGCGCGGATCGCCGCGTGGATGGCGTCGCGGGCGGCCTCGCGATCCGGGGCGTGGCGATAGTGGAAAGACATGGAATGCCCCTTGTCCTCGATCATCACGCCCGCCTGCTCCAGCTGCGCGCGGAAGTCACCCATGATGCGGGCCCGCCACAGGTCCAGCTCGGGCGGCAGGTCCCGCAGGTCCGTGCCGGGCAGGCCTTCCGCACCGTGATTGCCGACCACGAACTGCGGATTGAAGCCCAGCCGGCCGACCACATCGGCCACCGCGCGCCCGGTCACGATGGCTACCGGCAGCTGGCGTACCAGCCGGCTCAGCACCTCGGCGGTCCGGGCCGACGCCCGTGCGGCAGACGGATCGCCCACGATGGGCGCCAGGGTGCCGTCAAAATCCAGCGCGAGCAGCGGACGCAGGCTCAGGGCCTCATGCATCGCGGCCTCGCCCGCAGGAGAAAACAGGGTTTGCATCAGCGCATCTCCCCGCTGGAAACGATGCGGGCGCTGATGCGCTCGGTACGTCGCATGCGGGCTGCATCGAGCAGCATGTTCGCTGCCCAGCGATAAATGTTGTCTTCACTGACGATGGCACGCAGGCTGCGCATGCGCGCCGCCTGTTCCTCGCGTGACATCGTGAGTGCCTTGTAGATCGCGTCAGCAGTCACTTCCACGTCGTAGGGATTGACGATCAATGCGGCCTCGAGTTCCCGCGCCGCACCGGTAAATTCGGAAAGCACCAGTGCACCGCGCAGATCGTCGCGCGCCGCAACGAACTCCTTGGCCACCAGATTCATGCCGTCATGCAGGCTGGTCACCACGCAGGCGTCGGCCCCGCGGTAGTGGGAATTCACCTCTTCCGCGTTCTGGTTTTCGGCAATCAGCTGGATCGGTTGCCAGCCATCGCGGCCATGACGCTTGTTGATGCGCTCGGCCAGCGCCACCGCCTGATGCACGAAGAGCTGATACTCGTCGAGCGCCGAACGCGTTGGTGCGGCGAACTGCGCAAAGGTGAAGCGGCCGCGCAGCTCCGGGTATTTCGAGATCAGCCGGTCGACCGCGTTGAAGCGCTCGATAATGCCCTTGGTATAGTCGAAACGATCGACCCCGACGGCCACCAGATGATCCTCGGGTACGCCAAGACGCTTGCGCAGCGCGCTTCGACAGGTGTCGATGGCGGGCCACGAGGCGGCTTCCTCGGCATCCGGCCAGTGGATCGAGATCGGATAGTTCTTCACCTGCGTGAGCTCGCCATCGAACGTGATGGTGGATTCCTCGAGCCGGATGCGCGCCTCCATGAAGCGGTCCACCGACTCCAGGAAGTTGCGGCAGTGAAAGCGGGTGTGAAAGCCGAGAATGGAGCTGCCGAGCATGCCGCGCAGGATTTCCTGATGCCAGGGGCAGACGCCGAAAGATTCGGGGTTGGGCCATGGGATGTGCCAGAAGGTAATGATGGTGGCATTGGGCAGCTTTTCGCGCAGCATCGCAGGCAGCAGTGCGAAGTGGTAATCCTGGATCAGCACCACCGGATCTTCGGTGCGTGCCTCGGCCACCACCGCATCGGCAAAGCGCTGATTGACCTTGCGGTAGAACTCCCAGTCCGAGAGGCGGAAAACCGGCCGGGTGTGGGCCAGATGGCACAGCGGCCACATGCCTTCATTGGCAAAACCGTAGTAGTAGCCCTGCTCCTCATCCTCGCTGAGCCAGATCCGGCGCAGGGTGTAGCTGGGGTCATCGGGCGGCACCTGCACATGATCGTGGCGGTCAACCGTCTCGCGGTCCGCATCCCCGCTGCCATGGGCGATCCAGGTGCCCGAGCAGGCGCGCATCACCGGCTCGATCGCGGTGACCAGACCGCTGGCCGGCCGGCTGACCACTACCTTGTCATCCTTGTGCGTGTGGATGTAGGGCTCACGGTTGGAGACCACGATCACCTGCTCGCCGCGCAGCTCGGTGTTGAGCAGATTGCGCAGGCGCTCGGCACTCCAGGCCTCGGCATGCAGCCGGATGCGCCGTTCCTCGTCCATTTCGCGCAGCATGGCACGCAACTCGTTGGCCACCCCCTGCATCTCGGGCGGCGGCTGAAAGGGTTTGAGCAGACTCTCGCCGCGCAGCAGCGCACGCGTGCCGGCCACCCAGCCGCGCCAGCTGATGTGGGCCACCAGCACGGTCACCAATGCGATCGCCAGCCCCAGACCGACGAAGAACATGATGAGGTAATCGCGCGAATCGGCCGTGCGCCGATGCACGTACGAGAGGTCGTGGAGCACGACGAGGCGGTCGTCGCTGAAGGCGCCGATGTTGAAAGGCGCGACGGCCACATGGATCTCGCCCTGGCGCAAGGGCAGCACCCTGGACTGCGTAGGCGCCGGATTGCCCACCAGGCTGCACTCGACGCCCTCGGGGAAGCTCGGCGTGCGCAGCAGCATGGCGTTCTGGCTGTCACACAGCGCGATGCCGAGCAGGCGTTCGTCACGGTTGGCCCGGTTGAATTCCGCCTGCATGGTTTCGAGCGTGAGCTCGCCGGGCAGGATGGAAAGGTTGCCGCGCAACGTGTCGGCCACGAAGGTGGCACGGATGTCGAGATCCCGAAGGAACCAACGCAAGGTCAGCCTGTCCATCAGCGGGACGGTGATATACGCTGCAGCAACAAGCAGCAGGGCGAGCGGCAGAAGAAACCGCAGCTGGAGCCTCAATGATTTCATCACGACCGGATTCCTCGTGTGGCGCGGGAAGCATGCCCCGACGTCACGACAGGATATCCCCTGCTTCCCTCATCCGGAACCTTGACAAGGCGGAATGAGGCGCTCTCTGACAGGAGACTGCAACAATGTCCGACACATCCCTGGAAAACGGTCTCATCGGCAACAGCGCCATCGGCGCGCTGGTCGACGCACGCGGCCGGATCGTCTGGGCCTGCCTGCCGCGCTTCGATTCGGATCCCGTTTTCTGCCGCCTGCTGAACCCGGCAGACGACGAGGAGGGCGGCGCCTTCAGCATCAACCTGGCGGACTTCGCACACGCCGAGCAGGAATACATCCGTCATACCGCGGTGCTTCGCACACGCCTGCATGATTCGCATGGCGGCTGCATCGAGATTACCGATTTTGCCCCGCGCTTCAGGCTCCACGGCCGCATCTTCCATCCCTCGATGCTGGTGCGGCGGGTCGCGCTGGTTTCGGGCAATCCGCGCATCTCGGTGCAGATCGACCCGCGCTTCGAATACGGCGAGTTCAAGCCGGTCATCACCTCGGGCAGCCATCACATCCGCTATGTCGGCCCCTCGACGGTGCTGCGCCTGACCACCGATGCCTCGATCCATGCAGTGCTTGAATCGCGCTTCTTCCATCTGCACGACCCGCTCACCTTCATCCTCGGGCCTGATGAAACGGTGCAGGCCTCGGTGGCGTCCACGGGCCGGGAGTTTCTCGACCAGACGGTGGCTTACTGGCAGGACTGGGTACGCACGATCTTCATTCCGGTGGACTGGCAGCACGAGGTCATCCGCTCGGCCATCACGCTCAAGCTCAATGCCTTCGACGACACCGGTGCCATCATCGCCGCGATGACCACCTCGATCCCGGAGCATCCGGACTCGGGCCGCAACTGGGATTACCGCTTCTGCTGGCTGCGCGACGCCTACTTCGTGGTGAATGCGCTGAACCGGCTCGGCGCCACCACCACCATGGAGCGCTATATCAGCTACATCCTCAACGTGGTGTCGGCCGCCGAAGGCGGCGTGCTGCAGCCGGTCTACGGCATCAGCGGCGAGGCACGACTGCTGGAGCGCTTCGCACCGGCCCTGGCGGGCTATCGCAACATGGGCCCGGTCCGCGTCGGCAATCTCGCCTACGAGCAGATCCAGCACGATGTCTATGGCTCGGCCGTGCTGGCCGCCACCCACATGTTCTTCGACTCGCGCCTGCAGCACCCGGGCGACGCCAACCTTTTCCATCAGCTCGAGCCACTGGGCCACAAGGCCTTCACGCACTACAACCAGCCCGACGCCGGCATCTGGGAACTGCGGGGTTTCACGCGTGTTCACACGTATTCCAGCATCATGTGCTGGGCCGCCTGCGACCGCCTGGCCCGCATTGCGAAGCGTCTGGGGCTGGAAGAGCGGGCTTCGTTCTGGCGGGATTCCGCTGACCGCATCCATGCCGACATCTGCGCGCAGGCCTGGGATGAATCGCGCCAGGCCTTCACCGCCTCATGGGGGGGCGATTCGCTCGACGCAAGCCTGTTGCTGATGAACGAGTTCGGCTTTCTCGAAGCCGACGATCCGCGCTTTACCGCCACGGTGGAAGCGATCGAACGCGAGCTCAAGCGGGGCGACTTCATCTTCCGCTATGTGGAGCGGGATGACTTCGGTCATCCGGAGCACGCCTTCCTCGTCTGCACCTTCTGGTATGTCTATGCGCTGCATGCGCTGGGTCGCAAGGAGGAAGCACGCGCCTGCTTCGAGCGCCTGCTGGCCTGCACCAGCAAGCTGGGACTGCTCTCGGAAGACGTGAATCAGGCCACCGGGGAGCAGTGGGGCAACTTCGTCCAGACCTACAGCATGGTCGGCCTGGTCAATTGCGCGCTCAGGCTCTCTCGGCGCTGGGATCAGGCCTACTGAGTCGCGCTGCAATACCGAAGGCCAGCAATGCTTTTGTCATTTAAGGTCAAAGAACATGGCGGCGGATCCGGTCAGAGAATCGGGCCCGCCGTCACGCTTACTGCGAGCCGCCCTTGCCATCGAGCGCCTGCTTGAAGAATCGCTCAACACGAATGTCGCTGGCATAGACGACATTGAGCCGCAGCATCGGCGAGGCCTGCCCCTGCGGTCTGAACAGCGTACCGGGCGCGAGGATGATGCCGGCCTTCGCGGCGGCGGCGGCGATATCCATCGCGTCGTCGCAACCCGGCACCTGCGCCCAGACGAACATGCCGCCCTCGGGCGAGATGAAAGGCCTCAGACCCACCCTGTCCATCATCCGCTGGGCGCGCGCACTGGCTTCGCCCAGCCGGGTCCGCACGCGATCAAGGTATTTGCGGTAGTGCCCCTCGGTCAGCATGCGATGCACGAGCTCCTCGGCCACCTCGGGCGTGGCCAGCGAGATCAGCACCTTCACATCGGTCAGCGCTTCGGCCAGATCGGGCCGCGCAGCCAGATAGCCGACGCGCAGGTTGCCGGAGAGGGTCTTGGAAAAGCTGCTGATGTAGATCACGCGATACAGGTGATCCAGCGCGGCCAGTCGCGTCGCGCTGCCGGGATGGAAATCCCCGTAGGTGTTGTCTTCGACCACATGGAAATCATGCCGCTCGGCGCACTGCAGGATGCGGTAGGCGTTGGCCGGCGAGAGGCAGGCACTGGTCGGGTTGTGCAGCACCGATTGGGTGAAATACACGCGCGGCTTGTGCTCGGCTGCGAGCCGCTCCAGCGCCTCGGTATCGGGGCCGTCGGTGGTCCAGGGCACGCCGATGAGGCGCGCACCATGCAGCCGCAGCAGGCCGTAGAGCGCGAAGTAGCCGGGGTCATCCACCAGCACCGCGTCGCCCCGGCGCACGAAATGGTGAATCACCATGTCGAGCGCCTGGGTGGCGCCCTGGGTGAGCACGATCTGCGAAGGCTTGGCGGCAATGCCCATTTCGCCGAGCTTGAAAGGCAGGTACTGGCGCAACGGCAGATAGCCCTGCGGCCGGCCGCCATAGTCGCTCAGCGAGGAGTTCTCGCGGCGCAGGATGGAGCGCATCTGGCGGCGCAGGCCTTCTTCGTCAAGCCAGCTCTGCGGCAGCCAGCCCGCGCTCGCCCGGATGCCCTCGACGCCGACATCCATCGCCTGACGCATCAGCCAGGCGGCGTCGAAGACACCCGCCTCGGTCTGCGGCGCGGCAGGCTCCGACTGCGGCTGGCTGCGGTTGGCCACATAGAAGCCCGAGCCGCGGCGCGACTGTACATAACCCTGCGCCACCAGTCGGTCATAGGCCTCAACCACGGTGAAACGGCTCACGCCATGGGTCTCGGCGAACTGACGGATGGCGGACAGGCGCGCCCCCGGCCGCAGCACGCGATCCTCGATCTGGCCGCGAATCGCGCCCACGATCTGATCTACCAGCGGCACGCCGCTGCCCGTTGAAAGGCTCACCTGCTGCATGTGTTCGTTCTCCGCATCATGACCGTGCTGGTTGCGCGACCGGTACAGTGCTTCGGATTGCCCGCCAATCTGTACCGGTATTGATCAAAAAGTGTCAGGTATTGTCCTGTTCCAGACAGCATATCAGGAGCAGCGTCATGTTGAACACGGTTTCCCTTCGCTCGTCATTCTTCAGCCTGGCACTCCGCCGCACGGTGCAGCTCATGCTCCTGCCCGCCTGCCTGGCTGCCGCAGCGCTGCTCGCCATGCTGGGCGAACAGTTCCGCGGTTTCGAGACCGCACCGGTGCAGGCCATCGACGCATCGCGCCAGGTGCTCTTCCTGGCCCAGGCGGACGGCGCAGTGCGCGCCCTGCACCTTCGCCACACCGTGGGTGAGCTCGGCATGCTGCGGGCCCCGGCGCGCCGGGAAGTGCGCGACCTTGCGCTCGACGCCAGTGGCCGCCACCTCTGGGTGCTGGGAGACGATGCGACCTATCACTACGACGCCTGGAGCCTGAAGCTCATCGAGCGCAAGGCGCTGAGCCTCCCCGGCAGCCAGCGCTTCGCCCGGGTCGATGCCCGCGATGCCGAACTGGCAGCACAGCCCCGGCCGCTGCTGGCCCGTCGCGATCCGGAATAAGCGGCAGGCGGCCATTGCACGGCGGCGGGAGGGCACATGCCGGAGATCCCGCCGCCAGGCCTCTGACGGCATAATGGGCGGGCCTCCTTGACGAGCCCCGCCGTGATTCCGAACTTCTTCACCTATCTGCGCCGCATTGTTGCCGGCTGGCTGCCGCGGCTGCGCCATCCCACGCGGCGCGGCATCCTGATCGGGCTGATGATTCCGCCCGCCCTGCTGCTGCTCTGGGTGCTGTGCCTGCTGCCCTTCACGCCGGCCATCTCGGACATCCGCAAGGCGCGCGATGAAGCGCCGACGGTGGTGCTCTCGGCTGATGGCAAGCCGATGGCGGAATACAAATGGGGCAACCGGGACTGGGTCGCGCTGGCCGATATTTCGCCTCGCGTGGTCGAAGCCCTGGTGGCCACCGAAGACCGCCGCTTCTACACGCACCACGGCATCGATTTCCGGCGTCTGGCCGGTGCGGCGCTGGCTACTTTCCGCGGCAACACGCAGGGCGGATCCACCATCACCCAGCAGCTTGCCCGCAACCTGTATCCGGAAGAAATCGGACGCCGCCAGAACCTCTCGCGCAAGATCAAGGAAGCCATCACGGCGCTGAAGATCGAGGCGGTGTATTCGAAGCAGGAGATCCTCGAGACCTATCTCAACACGGTGCCCTTCCTCTACAACGCGTATGGCATCGACATGGCTGCGCGGACCTATTTCGGCAAGCCGGCGCGCAAGCTCGACCTGCTCGAAAGCGCCACGCTGATCGGCATGCTCAAGGGCACGGCCTACTACAACCCGGTCCAGAATCCCGAGCGTGCGCGCGAGCGGCGCAATGTGGTGCTGGCCCAGATGGCAAAGACCGACCAGCTCTCCGCAGAGCGCTACGAAGCGCTTGCGCGCCGCCCGCTGCGGCTGGATTTCGAACGCCAGACGGCCGAAACCGGCGCCGCGCCGCACTTCGCGCAGCAGCTGCGCAAATGGCTCATCGAGTGGGCCGACCGTCATGACTATGACATTTACACCGACGGCCTGGTGGTCCGCACGACGCTCGACTCTCGCCTGCAGGCCATGGCCACCCGCGCGGTGGAGCAGCAGGGACGCGCGCTGCAGGGCATTGCCAACGCCGCCTGGAGCGGACAGTGGCGTGCCGCCAATCCGCTGGTGCAGAGCCTGATCCGTGAAAGCGCGGAATACCGCGCCGCCCTGGACGCGGGTGACGCGCCCGAGACCGTGCTCAAGCGCCTCGGCGCTGACCGCGGCTTCATGCAGAAGCTGCGCGAGGAGAAAACGCGCATCCAGGCCGGCTTCCTCGCCATCGAGCCGGGCAATGGCGCGATCCGTGCCTGGGTCGGCAGCCGCGACTATGCCGGAGACGCCTTCGATCACGTTCAGCAGGCGCGCCGCCAGCCCGGCTCCACCTTCAAGCCCTTCGTCTATGGCGCCGCCTTCGAGCGCGGCGCGTCGCTCGACGACAGCTATGTCGACAAGCCGGTCGAAATCCGGATTCCGGGCGGAGGCATCTGGCGCCCCGGAGATGCCGAAGCGCCCAGCTACGAGCCGATGAGTCTGCGCAACGGGCTGGCACTCTCGCGCAACCGGATCACCGCTCAGCTGATGCAGGATGTGGGGCCGGCCCGGGTCGCGCGGCTCGCGCGCGCCATGGGCGTGCGGCAGAGCCCGCTGGAAGAGGTCCCCTCGCTGGCGCTGGGCACCAGCCCGGTCAGCCTGCACGAGATGGTGTCCGCCTATGCCACGATCGCCAACGGCGGGCGCTACATCGCGCCTGCGATGGTGGTGCGCATCGAGAACCGCCACGGCGAGGTGCTGGAAGAGTTCCGCCCCGCTGCGCCGGAGCAGGCCCTGACGCCGGCCGCCAACGACAAGCTGCTCGAAGCGATGCGCGGCGTGGTCGATCACGGAACCGGTGCAGCCATTCGCGGCCGCTTCGGCCTGCGCGGCGAGCTGGCCGGCAAGACCGGCACCACCCAGGAAAACACCGACGGCTGGTTCATCCTGATCCAGCCCCGTCTGGTTGCCGGCGCATGGGTCGGCTTCAATGACGGACGCATTACGCTGCGGAGCGACTACTGGGGCCAGGGCGCGCACAGCGCGCTGCCGATCGTGGGCGACTTCTTCTCGCGGGCGGAGCGCGCACGGCTCATCGATCCGGACGAGCACTTCATGAAGGCGGAGGAATCCGGCCTCTTCGGCCGGCTGCACAACTGGTTCGGCTCGATCTTCGGCGAAGCCGTCACGCCGGGTGAAGACAAGAGCTCCGCCAGCGCGCCGGCGCGATCCGGGCCGCTCGAGCCGGCCCCGGCCAGCGAAACCTCCGGCGCACCGCCGCAAGCTGCGGCCAGTGAAGCGGTGGAAACCGGCGGTGGTGTGCCGACGCCACCACCCGAATCGGGCATGAGTCCGCCGGCGGCACAATCCGCACCGGTCAGCCCGGCCGCCAGCACGCCGGCCGCAAGCGCCTCACGCCCGGCCCTGCCTGAAGCAGCCCCCCCGGCGCCGATACCCGCTCCGGCTGCGCCGCCTCCGTCGCAGCCTCCTGCTGGAGCCAGCCTGCCCGGCTGAGAGCCGGGTCAGCGGCAGAGTGCCGGGCTGACCACGTTGACGCTCTGGTAATAGCCGTGGGTGGTGGCCACCTGCACGCATTCGCGCACGCGGCCGTTCCACCAGGTGCTGAAGGCGCCATGCCCGTCGATGCTGGTGAAGCCGCGATGCTCCAGCGCCCGCTCGCCGGACGAGGCCCGTGCGCCCTGCAGGTCATCCACCGGTACCGGCACGCCGGTTTCCGGCGCTGCGCCATATCCGTCGTCCTGCCACCCATGCCGCGAAGGCCTGCCAAAGCGCTCGCCATGGTGACCATGAAAGTCTTCGTCCGCACGCGGATCGCGCGCCTCGTCACGGCCAGCGCCGGCATTCAGGCACTCGCGCTCGCTGACGCTGACCAGGTCTCCCACCTGATTGTTGCGGTCGACTGTCACGCGTGCGCAGCTGCTGTCGGCGGCACTCCACCAGTACTGCGCACCGTCGGCGGCGCGGCCCGAAGCGCGATAGCCATGCCGCAGCAACTGGCTCTGCGCCCAGTTCATGTCCTGATGCAGCACGTCCGCAAACTCGATTTCAGGCGAGGCGGCCTGGGCGCTCAGGCATGCGGTGGCGGTGGCAAGCAGGAGCGAAACGGTCAGAAGGGAAAAGGATTGGCGTTGCATGCCGGGTTCTCCTGAGGCCCGCCCCGGTGTGCGCATCCGGCGCCGCCCGGCAGGCCCTGACATGGTTTTCCGGCAGCCGGTCATCGCGCGACGTGCAGATCGGACGCTGCAACAGAGTCCGCGCGATTCACCGGCATGCCGATGGAATCATCTGGAATGCCGGAGGAGCGACATTCCGATGTCATGCGCGGATCCGCTCAGCGGCAGCTGCCCGGCGCGACGACGTCCACATGCTCATAGCGGCCGTCCTGGGTGGTGACGCGCACGCATTCGTTGGCGCGGTCGTTCCACCAGCTGGCGTAGCCCCGGTTCCAGCTCTTGCCGCCGGACACGTTCTGGAAACCGCGCGAGCGCAGTTCCTGCTCACCGTAGGAGGCACGCATGCCTTCGATGTCGGAGACATTCACCGAGCGGCCATAACGCTCCGGCTCGGCTTCATGGCGCGCCTGCTTGCCTTCGCGATAGCCGTCCATGTAGGCCTGGTCGTTCGAATGCACGCCGTTGCCGTTGCGGGCATCGTCATAGCCCTGGCGATAGACCTCGTCATGCGAATCGTTGTTCTTGTGGTCGTGCTTGTTGAGCAGATAGGCCCCCGCGCCCACGGCAGCGATCGCGGCCGTGCCGAGTGCGATGTTGCGGTTGGTTTCGGGATTGCTCGAGCAGGCCGAGAGCGCAAAGGCTGCGGCAAGGGCGGCGACGAGTGCGGTGCGTGTGTTCATGAATCAGTCTCCTTCGGAATTCGAAATCCGCCGGAAACCTCGTGTCCCGGTCTGGATGGGCGCCATCATACGAGCGCCCTCCGGCCCGGCATCGCCGCGTTTGTTACAGAGTCATGCAGCGTCAGGCGCGCATGCCCGACATGCTTTTACACACCCTCGGAAAGCCGCTGCAGCTGGGCTTTGCACGATTTCGGGGTGAGGTCATGGACCACCCGCGACACGAACCGCCACACAGCCGGACATGAAAAACCCGCCTGGCGGCGGGCCCCTGGGCGCGCGAACGTCGCGGTTTCAATCGATGGTCTTGACCAGATGGCGCACCTTGAGCGCGAAGTCCGGCGACTTGCGGAGCTTCTGCTCCTGCTGCCAGAAGCTCTTGGCCAGTGCCGGATTGCGATCCGCCCAGGTCTTGCTGAAGATCGTGAAGAAGGGCTCCTTGAGCAGCGGAAGCGGCGCGCTCACCAGCGTGCTGCGCAGGTTGAAGTCCTGCAGGAGGCTGGCATTGCCCTCCTGGGTTTCGAGCGCGACCGCGGCAAACTCGCCTTTCGAGAGGCGACGCAGCAGCTGGAGGTAGCTGGTCGAGCTGTCGTCCACGCTGGCGCCGAGCGCCTTGACGCGCAGACCGATCGAGCTGCCCTGACGCACCCCGACGCTGCCTTTCACGGTGAGGGTCTTGCCGTCCCAGGCCAGCTTGTCGCCCTTGCGCTGGAAGAGGCTGAAGCTGTTGTTGTACATGCGCAGCGCGTCGTCCGGCTTGCGGCCCGCCATCGGATAGGCCGCAAACTGCAGACGCTCCTCGGCAAAGGCGGCGCTGACCGCGCCATCGGACTTGCCCTCGCGCAAGGCGCGCAGGCAGTCCTCCCAGGGCATGGCGGTAAGGCGCAGATCGACGTTGAGCTGGCGCGCGGCTTCGGAGGCCAGGATCTGACTGAAGCCGGGCGTGGCCTTCATGATCCAGGGAAAGGATTCGTCCTGGTTGTGGCACAGGCGCAGTTGCGGCTGCGTCGCGACCGGCGCGGCCCAGGCCTGCGGCACCGCGGCGACCAGGCAGGCCAGCCATGGCAGGAAGCTTGCGGTTTTCATCATGTTCCTTTCATGTCGGGAACCTGTATCTCGGCGGCATGCCGGCCCGGCGCATGAGTAGAACTACCGAGCTGCCCGAAGATGCAGGTCGCGGACATGAAAAAGGCCTGCTCCGGAGAGCAGGCCCTGTCAGCCGATGCAGCGCGGATCAGGCGCGGGCGATGGTTTCGTCGCCCACCACGCCGGCGCCGTGCGCCTGCATGTCAGCCCAGTAGGAGCTGCGCACCATCGGGCCGCAGGCAGCATTCCTGAAGCCCATCTTCAGCGCTTCGGTCTCGAACATCTTGAAGGTGTCCGGCGTCACATAGCGCAGCACCGGCAGGTGACCACCAGAGGGCTGCAGGTACTGGCCGATGGTGAGCATTTCCACATCGTGCGCGCGCAGGTCACGCATCACGTCGAGGATTTCCTCGTCGGTCTCGCCCAGGCCCACCATCAGGCCGCTCTTGGTCGGGACGCCGGGATGCATGGCCTTGAACTCCTTGAGCAGGCGCAACGAATAGGCATAGTCCGCCCCGGGACGAGCCGCCTTGTAGAGGCGCGGCACGGTTTCGAGGTTGTGGTTCATCACATCCGGCGGCGCTTCGCGGAAAATCTCCAGCGCCACTTCCATGCGGCCACGAAAATCAGGCACCAGCACTTCGATCTGGGTGCGCGGGCTGGCTTCGCGGGTCGCCTGGATGCATTCGACGAAGTGCTTCGCACCGCCATCGCGCAGGTCGTCACGGTCGACGGAGGTGATCACCACATACTTCAGGCGCATCGCGGCGATGGTCTTGGCCAGCTCTTTGGGCTCGTCGGCATTGAGCGGCTCGGGGCGGCCGTGGCCCACGTCACAGAAGGGGCAGCGGCGGGTACAGATGTCGCCCATGATCATGAAGGTGGCCGTGCCCTTGCCGAAGCATTCGTGAATGTTGGGGCAGGAGGCTTCCTCGCAAACAGTGTGCAGCTTGTGGTCGCGCAGGGTGTCCTTGATCTCGTTGAAGCGCGCGGTCTCTTCGGCGGTGCCGAGCTTGATGCGGATCCAGTCGGGCTTCCTCAGCTTTTCGGCCGGCACGATCTTGATCGGGATGCGCGCGGTCTTGTCGGCGCCACGGAGTTTCTTGGGATTTTCGCTGCTGCTCATCGGTCGGGCTTTCATCGCGCGGGTGTTCTGAAGCCCGGCTGCAGCGCGAAGCAGGCCGGGTATGCATTCAGGCAGGGCCACCGTTTCCGGTTTGTGAAACCTGCCTGGCGGGGGTTCAGCGGGGGCTCAGCGGATAGTCGCGTTCGAGCAGATCGGTGAGCCGGGATGCCAATTGTGCCAGTACGCGCTCTGTCGTGACAGTCACGCCTTCCTCGCGCAGGCTGGTACTGCGAAGCCCCTCATAGCCGCAGGGGTTGATTCGCAGGAAGGGCGCGAGGTCCAGATCCACATTCAGGGAGAGGCCGTGATAGCTGCAGCCGCGCGAGATCTTGAGCCCCAGTGCGCCGATCTTGGCGTCACGCACATACACGCCGGGCGCGCCCTCACGCCGCTCGGCCGTGACGCCATGGCCCGCCAGCACATCGATCATGGCCTGCTCCATCAGCGTGACCTGCTCGCGCACCTTGAGATTGCGCCGGGCCAGATCGATCAGCAGATAGACCACCGCCTGACCGGGCCCGTGATAGGTGATCTGACCACCGCGGTCGATCTTCACCACCGGCACTTCGCTCGCCACCAGCAGATGCTCCGGCTTGCCGGCCAGCCCCAGGGTATAGACCGGCTCATGCTGCAGCAGCCAGAGCTCGTCCGGCGTGTCTTCAGTGCGCGCGGCGGTGAAGGCTTTCTGTGCCTCGAAGGTCGCGACGTAGTCGACGAGGCCAAGCGTGCGGTGGATCAGGGAGTCGGGAGTCGGGAGTCGGGAGTCGGCAAAAGCACGCACGCCGCCCTGCAGCGCGACCCCCACGCCCCACTCACCACTCCCCACTCCCGGCTTCACAGCACCACCTTCACCATCGGATGCGAGGAGAGCTCGCGGTAAAGGGTGTCGAGCTGGGACTGGGAGACGGCGCGGATGGTGCAGGTCAGGGCCAGGTAGTTGCCGGCCTTGGACGGACGCATTTCCATGGTGGCGGGGTCGAAGTCCGGGGCGTGCAGACCGACCACGGCAGCGATCGTCTGGGCAAACTCGTCATGCCGCGCGCCCATGATCTTGAGCGGAAAGTCGCAGGGGAATTCGAGCAGGGTCTTGCGTTCTTCGGTCATGGCATTTTTCTCGCGGTAACTTCCGGCATCTGGGGCCGGACGCATCAATTATCAAGCGCTAGCGAACCACGAAGGGCCGGGTGCCGATGCTGGAAGCGATACGGTCGGCCACGCTGCGTGCTTCGGCCAGATCGCTGAAGGGGCCGACATGCAGGCGGTACTTGTCACCGACCAGGCGGGTATTGACGCCCTGGCGGAGCCACTTCAGCTCGGACTGCACATAGTCGCGAAAGCTGTCGGCATTGGCGCTCGAGGCGAAAGCCCCCAGTTGCAGGAAGATGCTGCCGGCCGGCATGGCGGCCGGGGCGGTCGCGGGCTCGACACGCGCTTCGGTGGTCATCGCGGCGATCGGATCCGGGTCCGCCGCTGCGGCCTCGCGAACCGGCGCGCTGACCGGCAGCGTCGGCGCAGCCGGTGCGGTCACCGCCACTGGCTGGGGCGCTGGCGCGGGCGGTTCGGCAGGCGCCGGCGGATTCGCGGCAGCGAGATAGCTGCCCGAGCCGATTTCGTCCGGCGTGATCGCATCCACCTGCAGCCGCGCGCTGCCCTTGCTCACATAGCCCAGCTTCCAGGCCGCGGTGTAGGAGAGATCCATGATCCGGCTGTGCAGGAAGGGGCCGCGGTCATTGACGCGCACCACCACCTGACGGCCGTTCTCGAGATTGGTCACCCGGGCGTAGCTCGGGATCGGCAGCGTGGGGTGAGCGGCCGTCATGCCATACATGTCATAGGCTTCGCCGCTGGCGGTCTTCGCGCCGTGGAATTTCTTGCCGTACCAGCTGCCCACCCCGGTCTGGCTGAAGGGCTTCACATTGCTCATCGGCTTGAAGCTCTGCCCCATGACCTCATAGGGGCGGGTCGTGGACGCACGGATCGGTTCGATGCGCGGCACGGCATCAGGGATCGCGGCCAGATCGACCGGCGCATTGTCGCCGGGGCCGTCATCCAGATAGAAGGCGCCGCCCCGCTTCGTGGCCGGCGCCGGAGCGGGCGTGCCTGAGGCCGGACGGGCGGGTGGCGTGGCAGAAGAAGTGCGCGGCGCCGGGCTCTGCACCGGCACGCTGCTGCAGGCTGCCAGCAGGATCAGGGGCAGCAGGGCGGCAATCAGCAGTCTCATGACGTGGCGCTCCCTCCTCATTTCCGGCGGCGGTGCTGCTGCACGCTCATGAGGATGCCGATCCCCAGGCACAGCGTCACCAGCGCTGTTCCACCATAGCTCACCATCGGCAGGGGAACGCCCACCACGGGAAGCATGCCGGCCACCATGCCCATGTTCACGAAGGCATAGGTGAAGAAGATCATCGATACCGCGCCGGCGAGCAGCCGTCCGAAGAGCGTGGCGGCGTTGATGGCGATCATCAGGCCGCGTCCGATCAGGAGGCAATAGAGCATCACGATGATGATCACGCCGGCGAGCCCGAACTCTTCGGAAATCACTGCCAGCACGAAGTCGGTGTGGCGCTCGGGCAGGAAGTCGAGATGGGTCTGGGTGCCCTGATGCCAGCCCTTGCCGAACACACCACCCGAGCCGACCGCGATGGTGGACTGGATGGTGTGGAAACCCTTGCCAAGCGGATCGGAAGACGGGTCGAGCAGCGTGCACACGCGGTGCTTCTGGTAATCATGCAGGCCGGGCCAGGCCACTTCGGGCGCGCAGATCTGGTCACCGAAGGTAATGATGCCGACGATGCCGACGATGCCCACCAGCACCACCGGCAGGATCAGCAGCCAGGAGAGGCCGGCGAAGAAGATCACGAATACGCCCGAGCCCAGCACCAGCAGCGCGGTGCCCAGATCGGGCTGCTTGAGGATGAGCCCCAGCGGCAGGGCCAGCAGCAGGCCGGCCACGATGAAGTCACGCATCTTGAGCATGCCTTCGCGCTTCTGGAAATACCAGGCCAGCATCAGCGGCATGGCGATTTTCATCAGTTCGGAAGGCTGGATGCGCATCACGCCCAGATTGAGCCAGCGCCGCGCGCCTTTCGAGACGTCACCGAACAGCGCGACGCCGATCAGCAGCAGCACGCCCAGCACGTAGAGCGGCAGCGCGAGGCTGTGCATGCGTTGCGGCGGCTGGGCCGCCATGGCCCACATGACGATGACCGCGATCGTCACGTTCACGATGTGCGCATCCATGCGCTCGGGCGAAGAGCTGCCCAGCATCAGGGTTGCGACCGCGATGATGGCGACCATCACCGCAAACAGGAAGGGATCGATCGGACGCAGCAGCCGGAGTGCTGCGCTGCGCACATCCATCAGGTTAATCATGGCCATGCTCCGTGTCGGCGTCGGCATCGGGGTCTTCCGGCGCCGCGCCGGCCGGCTTGATGCCGGCGATGTAGTAATCCAGCACCTGGCGCGCAATCGGCGCTGCAGCGGCGGCACCGAAACCGCCGTTTTCGACCAGCACCGCGAGCGCGATCTTCGGATTGTCGGCCGGCGCGTAGGCGATGAACAGCGCGTGGTCACGCAGACGCTCGTGCAGCTCGTGCTCCACATACTTCGCGCCCTTGAGCGAGAACACCTGCGCCGTACCGGTCTTGCCGGCGGCCTGGTATTTCGCGCCGGCAAAGGCACGCGCGCCCGTCCCGCCGGTGATCACGCCGATCATGCCGCGACGGACCACGTCGAGATTTTCCGGCTTGTAGCCCAGATCGGCCACCGGCGTGGGCTCAACCATGCGCGGCACGCCAGTCTGCGCATCCACCACATACTTCACGATGTGCGGCTTGAACATCACGCCATTGTTGGCGAGCGTCGCCGTGGCATGCGCCAGCTGCAGCGGCGTGTAGGCGTTGTAGCCCTGGCCGATGCCGATGGAGATGGTTTCACCGGCGAACCACTTTTTCTGCTCGGGCTTCTTGAAGCGGCGCTGCTTCCATTCCTTGGACGGCAGCACGCCGACCGATTCGCCGGAAATGTCGATGCCGGTCCGGCTGCCGAAACCCAGCTTGCCCATGAATTCAGAGATCAGGTCGATGCCCATCTCGTTGGCCAGCGTGTAGTAGTAGGTATCGCAGGACACGACGATGGACTTCACCATGTCGACGACGCCGTGGCCACCCTTCTTGTCGTCGTTGAAGGTGTTGTTGCCGAACACGAAGAAGCCCGGATCGTGGAAGGCGTAGCTCGCCGAGCGCTTGCCGGTTTCGAGCGCGGCCAGCGCCATGAAGGGCTTGAAGGTGGAGCCGGGCGGATAGGCGCCGTTCATGGCGCGGTTGATCATCGGGTGATCCGGCGAATTGTTGAGCGCATCCCAGTTTTCGGTAGTGATGCCATCAACGAAGAGGTTCGGATCGAAGCGCGGCGTCGACACGAAAGCCAGCACGCCACCGGTCGAGGGCTCGATGGCCACCAGCGAACCGCGACGATTGCCGAAGGCCTGCTCGGCGATGCGCTGCAGCTCGATGTCCAGCGTGAGCTGAAGGTTGTTGCCGGGCACCGGCGGGGTACGGTCAAGCGAGCGGACGGCACGGCCCGACGCATCCACCTCGACCTGCTCGAAACCGCTGATGCCGTGCAGATCCTTCTCGTAGCTCTGCTCCAGACCGGTCTTGCCGATGTGCTCGGTGCCACGGTAATTGGCGGCCAGCTCGTCGTCATCCTCGATCTTCGCCATCTCGCGCTGATTGATGCGACCGATGTAGCCGATGGCATGGGAGGCGACTTCGCCCAGCGGATACTGGCGGAAGAGACGGGCCTTGATGTCCACACCGTCGAAGCGGTAGCGGCGGGCGATGAAGCGCGCGACCTCTTCGTCGGTCAGGCGGGTGCGGATCGGCAGGGACTCGAAGTTCTTGCTCTCGTCGAGCAGCTTGCGGAAGCGGCGGCGATCCTTGGGCTGGATCTCGATGATGTCAGCCAGCTCGTTGATGGTTTCCTCCAGGTTCTGCACCTTGGAGGGCGTGATTTCCAGCGTGTAGGCCGAGTAGTTGCGCGCCAGCACCACGCCGTTGCGGTCGGTGATCAGACCGCGGTTGGGCACGATGGGGAGCAGCGAGATGCGGTTGGCCTCGGCCCGCGTGCTGAAGTAGTCGTAGCGCACCACCTGCAGATAGACATAGCGCGCGATGATCAGACCGAAGCCGCACAGGACGAGCAGCGCCGCCGCGGCCACGCGGGCACGGAAGCGGTGAAATTCCTGTTCGGGTGTCTTGAGTTCCATGGTGTCAGGCGTGGAGGATGCGGTCCCTCAGCCGGCGGCCGGCACGGTCATCCGCTTGCGGCCTCCTACAGGGGCCGGTTCTCGTCCCGATCGATCGGACGCATCTGTGGCAGGAGCAGCAGGTAATACACCGGCAGCCAGAGCACCGCCGTCGTGAAACAGGTGAAGAAATACTCCCAGCCCGGGAAACGCCCGCCGGAAGCCATGCGCAGCAGCAACATGACGAGCTGCACCATGAAAAACATCGGCACCATGTAAAGACTCTGCACCGCCGGCGAGAACCACAGCAGCCGCCGCGCGTTCGCGATGGCAGCCCAGGCCAGCAGCACATAGGCGGTGGCGTGCTGGCCCATGACCGAGCCGATGACCACGTCGACCGTCAGCCCCAGGATGAATCCGGCCCCCATGCCGATGCGGTGCGGCTCACGCACGCACCAGAAGGCCAGCACCAGCGCGACGAAATCCGGCATCGCGAGAAAGCGCCCGACCGGAATACAGCTCAGGATCACGGCCAGCACCATGCTGAACCACACGAATACCATGCTCACCGGGAGCAGCAGGCGGCCGGAACGATGGGTCGGCAACATCATTGCGCACTCCTTGCTTCACGCCCGGCCGGCGCGCTGCCTGCCGCGGCCGGCGCACTCGCGGCCGCCACCGGTGCGGAGCGGGCGGCAGAGCTCCTGGCGGCCCGCGCCGGTGCGGGCGCTGACGCGTCAGCCACTGGCGCCGGGGGAGTCGCGACCGGTGCCGAAGCCGTTTCCGCCGGCGCCGACTGACCGGCAAACGCCTCCGTCACGCCGCGCTGCCGGATCCGTCCGGAAGACGCCCGGCGCGAGTTGCGCTCGAGCTCGTCCGAGGGGCGTGCCGGCAGCGGCTCGATGCGATTGAAGACCAGCACGGCGCCATTGCGTTCCACGGCCGCAATCGGTTTACACAGGATGCGGGCGAAGGATTCACTGTTGTCGCGCGTCACCTTGAGCACGACCGCTACCGGAATCCCCGGCGCATAGATGCCGTCCAGCCCCGAGGTGAGGATGCGGTCCCCGGGCTTGACCTCGGCGTTGGCGGCGAGGAATTTCAGTTCGAGCAGGCCGCTGCCGCTGCCGAACATCACCGCGCGCAGGCCGCTGCGCTCGACGACGACGGGAATCGCCTGATCCTTGTCGGACACCAGGGTGACTTCGGCATGCAGCGGGAACACCCGAGTCACCTGCCCCAGCAGACCCAGCGAATCGACCACGGCCGAGCCGGGCTCGATGTCCTGCGTGCTGCCCTTGTTGATGATCACCTTGCGCGAGAAGGCGTCGCGCGAGGGATAGACGATCTCGGCCGCGGTAGTGCGCAACCCTACCCGCTTGCTGACATCCAGCAGGCCGCGCAGGTTGTCGTTCTCCCGCTCGAGTTCGCGGGTGAACATCAGCGCACTGTCCATTTCGAGCTGGTGGCTCTTGAGCTGGCGGTTTTCCTTCTGCAGGCTGGCAAGCCCGGAGAAGTAATTCGCCGCGTTGCGCACGAAATCGGCCGGTGTCGCGGCCGCGATGCGCAGCGGGTAGGTCAGCACCGTGAGCCCCTGCCGCAGGGTGTCGAGATAGTGCAGGCGAAGGTCGGCCACGAGCAGCGAGAAGCACAGCGCGAGATAGATCGTGGCGCGCGCCGCGGGCGGCAAGCCACGCTTGAAGAACGGTGGGGTCTGGTGACCGGTGGCCATGCCTGCTGCTTCGGTAGGAGATCGTTGGAAACGAACGGGGGAAGGGTTCGCCGCGCCGGCCGGCCTGCATCAGCCGCAACCCTTGCGCTGCGCCCTTCCCCGCGTGATTTATTCGCTGGCGAAAATGGAGCCGAGCTTGTCCATCTTTTCCAGTGCCATGCCGGAGCCGCGCACCACACAGGTCAGCGGGTCTTCGGCCACGATCACCGGCAGGCCGGTTTCTTCCATCAGCAGGCGATCCAGATCGCGCAGCAGCGCGCCGCCACCGGTGAGCACCATGCCGCGCTCGGCGATGTCGGCACCCAGTTCAGGCGGGGTTTGCTCCAGCGCGATCTTGACGGCGGACACGATGGAGTTCAGCGGATCGGTCAGTGCTTCGAGGATTTCGTTGGAGGAAATCGTGAAGCTGCGCGGGATGCCTTCGGCCAGGTTGCGGCCCTTGACTTCCATTTCCTTCACTTCGCTGCCCGGGAAGGCCGAGCCGATGGTCTTCTTGATCGATTCAGCGGTGGTTTCGCCGATCAGCATGCCGTAGTTGCGGCGAATGTAATTGACGATGGCTTCGTCGAACTTGTCACCCCCCACCCGCACCGAGCCGGCATACACCATGCCGCCCAGCGAGATCACGCCCACTTCGGTGGTACCGCCACCGATATCGACCACCATCGAGCCGGTTGCATCGGCCACCGGCAGATCGGCACCGATTGCCGCGGCCATCGGTTCCTCGATCAGGTAGACCTGCGACGCGCCGGCGCCCAGCGCGGACTCGCGGATCGCGCGGCGCTCGACCTGGGTCGAACCGCAGGGCACGCAGATGATGATGCGGGGGGAAGGCGAGAAAAGGCGCGAGTCGTGCACCTTCTTGATGAACTGCTTGAGCATCTGCTCGGTGACGGTGAAGTCGGCGATCACGCCATCCTTCATCGGGCGGATCGCGGTGATGTTGCCCGGCGTCTTGCCCAGCATCTGCTTGGCGGAGTGACCGACCGCCTGGATCGTCTTCTTGGCATTCGGGCCGCCTTCGGTCCGGATCGCGACCACCGAGGGTTCGTCCAGCACGATGCCTTTGCCACGCACATAGATCAGGGTGTTGGCCGTGCCGAGGTCGATGGCGAGGTCATTGGAAAAATAGGAGCGCAAGAGTCCGAACATGGGTTGAACCACCTCTGTGTATCGCGGTCCCCGGCACTGCGCCCGGGACCGGGCAAACGAAACCGCGTATGTTACCCTATCCCGTTGTTTCCAATGTACCCATCCAACGGACCCCGCACCATGTCCCTCACCCTGGAACAGGTCGACCGCATCGCCCGGCTCGCCCGCATTGAACTCACCCCGGAAACCCGTGAAGCCACCCGCGGCAAGCTCGACGGCATCTTCGGCCTGATCGAGCAGATGCAGGCGGTGGATACCACGGGTGTGGCGCCAATGTCCCATCCGCAGGACGTCGTGCAGCGTTTGCGCCCCGATGCCGTGACCGAAACGGACCGCCGCGACGCCTTCCAGGCCGTGGCGCCGGAAGCGGAAGCCGGCCTCTATCTGGTCCCTCGCGTCATCGAATGAACGGCATTCCGGCCCGCCGGACGGCACGGCCGGGACACCCGCGACTGACACACTCCGCCCTTCCCCCGACACACACTGCAAGGATTAGCCATGGCAAACGCGCGACTGCTCGAACATCTCAGTGAAGCCCGGACCGTACTGGAAAAGGTGCTGGCCGACGAGGCCCTGCTGACGGAAGTGACGAAGGCGGGTGACCTGCTGGTCGAATGCCTCAAGGCGGGCGGCAAAGTGCTCACGGCCGGCAACGGCGGCTCGCACTGTGATGCGATGCACTTTGCCGAAGAGCTCTCCGGCCGCTATCGCGACAACCGCCCGGCACTGGCTGCGGTGGCCATCTCCGATCCCTCGCACATCACCTGCGTGGGCAACGATTACGGCTTCGAATTCATCTTCTCGCGCCAGGTGGAAGGCCTCGGCCGGGCCGGTGACGTGTTCCTCGGCATCTCGACCTCGGGTAACTCCGGCAACATCCTCGCCGCTGCTAAGGCCGCGAAGGAACGCCAGATGAAGGTCATCCTGCTGATGGGCAAGGACGGCGGCAAGATGAAGGGGCTGGCTGACGCCGAGATCATCGTGCCGCACTTCGGCTATGCCGACCGCATCCAGGAAATCCACATCAAGTTCATCCACGCCCTGATCGACCATGTCGAGATCGGGCTGGGCTACGTCAAGCCCTGAATCCCGGCGGCCGGCACGCCCCTCACGCACCGTGTGCCGGCAGACGCCTTTTTGCTGAACCCGCTTTACGAACACAGTCATGACCGCGCACACACTCGCATCGCTGCAGAAGCAGCTCGCTGCCAGACAGATCTCCAGCCGGGAGCTGGTCACCGACCAGCTCGCCCGCATCGAGGCCGCCAACCCCGCACTCAACGCCTTCATCACCGTTGACCGCGAGGGTGCGCTGGCCGCGGCCGACCGGGCCGACGCCGCCCTGGCGGCCGGACAGGCCGCCCCGCTCACCGGCCTGCCGATCGCCCACAAGGACCTCTTCTGCACCGAAGGCGTGCTGACCACCTGCGGCTCGAAGATGCTGTCGAACTTCGTCAGCCCCTATGACGCGCATGTGGTCAGCCAGCTCAAGGCTGCCGGCGCAGTGAGCCTGGGCAAGACCAACATGGACGAGTTCGCGATGGGCTCGACCAACGAAAGCTCCTGCTTCGGCCCGGCGCGCAACCCCTGGGACACGACCCGCGTGCCGGGCGGCTCCTCCGGCGGCTCGGCCGTGGCCGTGGCAGCCGGGCTGGTGCCGGCCGCCACCGGCAGCGACACCGGCGGCTCCATCCGCCAGCCCGCGGGCCTGTGCGGCATCACCGGCATCAAGCCCACCTACGGCGTGGTCTCGCGCTACGGCATGATTGCCTATGCCAGCTCGCTCGATCAGGGTGGCCCGATGGCGCGCACCGCCGAAGACTGCGCGCTGATGCTCAATCACATGGCCGGTTTCGATCCGCGCGACTCCACCAGTCTGGAGCGCGACCGGGAAGACTATGCGCGCGACCTCGCCCGCCCGCTCGCCGGCCTGAAGATCGGCCTGCCGAAGGAATACTTCGGCGAAGGTCTGGCAGCCGATGTGCGCGCCGCCATCGAGAACGCACTGGCCGAACTGCGCCGCCTGGGCGCCACCACGGTCGAGATCAGCCTGCCCAACACCCACCTGGCGATTCCGGCCTACTACGTGATTGCGCCGGCTGAAGCTTCGAGCAACCTCTCCCGCTTCGACGGCGTGCGCTATGGCCACCGCGCGAGCGAATACGGCGACCTGGCCGAAATGTATGCGCGGAGCCGCGCAGAGGGCTTCGGCGCGGAAACCCAGCGCCGCATCCTGGTCGGCACCTATGTGCTCTCGCACGGCTACTACGACGCCTACTACATCAAGGCCCAGCAACTGCGCCGCCTGATCGCGGAAGACTTCAAGCAGGCGCTGAGCCAGTGCGACGTGATCGCCGGACCGGTCGCCCCGACGGCCGCCTGGGGCATCGGCCAGATGGCGGACGATCCGGTGCAGATGTACCTCGCGGACATCTACACCATCGCGGTGAACCTCGCCGGTCTGCCCGCGCTGTCGACCCCGGCCGGCTTCTCGGCCGACAAGCTGCCGGTCGGCCTGCAGCTGATCGGCAACTACTTCGGCGAAGCCCGTCTGCTGAACGTAGCCCACCAGCTCCAGCAGGCCACCGACTGGCATCTGCAAAGCCCGGCCCGCTGACCCCGCCCCATGCGCCCGCCCCCGAGCGGGCGCTTTCGTCTTCTCCTGCCACCCCTGAGTCGGCCGATACGGGCGCGCAGCCCTTCCGGTGCCTAGAATCGCGCCACACGCCACACGCCAATCGCGGAGCGCTCATGTCACTGGATACCTGGCTCGCCTTCTTTGTTGCTTCCTGGCTGATCAGCCTGTCCCCCGGGCCCGGCGCCGTTTCATGCATGGCCGCCGGTCAGCGCTTCGGCTTCCGGCGTGCCGTCTGGAACATCTTCGGGCTACAACTGGGCGTCGTGCTGCTGGTGGGCATCTGCGCCGCCGGGCTCGGCGCGATTCTCGCCGCTTCGCATACGCTGTTCGTCGCGATCAAATGGATCGGCGTGGCCTACCTCATCTGGCTCGGCATCCAGCAATGGCGTGCGCCGGCCTCGCCGATGCTGACCGCGGAACAGACAGAAGCCCGCCCGCTCGCCCTGATGCTCAAGGCCTTCCTGATCAATGCCAGCAATCCCAAGGGCATCGTCTTCATGCTCGCCGTATTGCCGCAGTTCATCGACCCGAAGGCGGCGCAGTGGCCGCAGTACGCGATCTGCGCGGCCACGCTGCTGTTCACTGATGCCGTCGTCATGAGCGGCTACACCCTGCTCGCCTCCCGCGTGCTGCGTGCGCTGCGCGATCCGGCGCATATCCGCTGGCTCAACCGGGGCTTCGGCAGCCTTTTCGTCGGGGCCGGCGTGCTGCTGGCGACCTTCCGGAGGCACTGAGATGCGCCGACTGTCTGCCTGGCTGATGATGCTTCTGCTCGCGGCCTGCGCGGGCAGCGCCGAGAGGGGTTCGCCCGCCGGCACAGCGGACACGCCCGCCACCAAGCCACCCGCCAGCACGCCGGATAAGTCTCCGGTACGGATCACTCAGGGAAGTGCCAGCACGATCTCGCGCGCCGACAAGCAGCGCATCCTGGCGCAGATGCAGGCCTCGGCCAGACCGATCACCCTCGAGCGTGCCTGCAGCTTTCACAACGAGACTGGCTACAAGGGCTCGACGCGGGTCAACATCCGCAATGGCGAAGTGGTCGAGCTTGCCACCACCTACGAGATTCCCGATTACGGCATCTGCCGCATCGAGAAGGCCGGCTTCCGCCAGGTTGCCAGCACGCCCTCGATCGAGCTGCGCCATGCCGATGGCTGCACGGCCAGGATCTGGACCCAGGGCCGTCAGCTGACGATCTCCTACACCCGTTGTGCGGCGCGCTGCAGCCGGCCGGAAGCCTTCAGCTACGTCTGGCCGGTGCTGATCGACCAGCCCAGCGGCCGCTGCGACTGAGGCCTGGCCTCCGACTGTTGCAGTTGGATGCAGGCGCTTGAAGCGACGCTGCGGCACGCGCATTGTGCCGGCTGATGACGCCGCTTCCCGACATGGAATGGCGCCCCTCACGACCGGAGCCCGCCATGAACACCCGCCTGCCCTGCCTGCTTTGCCTCTGCCTGGCCCTCGCCGCCTGCAAAACCGGCGGTGGTGGCCATCTGGTACGGCAGATCGACGCGCGGCGCATGCATGAGCAACTGCGTTCATCCGGCGAAGACCTGAACTACAGCCTGCGCTGCAGCTTCCGCAACGAAACCGGCTACAACGGCTCGACCCGGCTCGACATCCGTGACAACCGGGTGATCGATCTGGCGACCTCGATCAATGTGCCGGAAGCCGGCGGCAGCTGTCGCATCGAAGGGCCCGGTTTCCGCCAGACCCGGTTCCAGCCCTCGATCGAACTGCGCCACCCGGACGGCTGCACCGCGCGGATCTGGACCCAGGGCCGCCAGATGACGGTTTCCTACACGCATTGCGAAGCCCGCTGCAGCAATCCGCAGGTCTTCCGCAAGACCTGGCCGGTGCTGATCGACATGCCGAGCGGCCACTGCGACTGATTGTCGCAGCGCAGCGCTATCGGCTACAGTGGGGCCGATCCGGCATCGTGATTCATGGAGGACCCGGCATGCTGATCACATTCAAATCCCGCGCTGATGGCGACGTCATCATGTTTGCCGAGGTGGCCCGGCGCATCCTGAGCATCCTCGGCAAGGACCCCGCAGACACCCGCGGCATTGTCACGGTCGAGCAGATCCCGGCGGCCATCGCCGCCCTCAGGGCGGCAGTCGAGGAAGACCGGCTGAACACCCCGCCTGCAGAGGAAAAGGATCCCTGGGAGCAGGAGCCCGGCACCCCGCGCCAGGCAGCACCGATCAGCCTGGCGCAGCGCGCGGCACCGCTGCTCGCGATGCTCGCGCACTCGCTCAAGGCGGCAACCCCTGTGACCTGGGAGGCATGAATCCGGATGAGCCCGAACCCACCCGCACGCGTCATGATCATCGGCGCCGGCCCGGCCGGCATGTCCTGCGCACTCTGGCTGCACAACCTCGGTCTCGAACCCGGCCTGATCGACAGCGAGAAAGCCCCCGGCGGCGCCATGCAGCTCAACTTCCTCAACAACAACTGGGTGCTCGGCCAGCGCAACATGAGCGGCCTCGAAATGGCCGCTCGGTTTGCCGAGCACATCGACAGCATCGGCGTGCCGCTGCTGCTCGAAACCCGCCCGACCCACATCGCCCTGGATGGCGCGGGCTTCCGTGTCACGCTGGAAACGCCGGAAGGCCTGCGCAGCGAGGAGGCCGATGCCATCGTGCTGGCCACCGGCACCCGTTACCGCGGTCGCGAACTGCTGCTCGGCCTGCCCGGCTTTGCGCGCTGCGATCCGGGGCGCCTGCGCTACGGCCCGCACTGTTTCACCCGGCTCTCGGTGCTGGCGAGCAAGCGCCTGCTGGTCATCGGCGGCGGCGACAATGCCCTGGAAAACGCCACGCTCGCGCTGGAGGCCGGCGCGCGCGTCACCGTTGCCACGCGCGGCCAGTTCCGCGGGCAGGCACGCTACCTTGATCGCCTCGCGGCGGCCCCCGAGTGCGCCCTGCATGCCGACGCCAGGCTGACCGACCTCCAATCCTCCGCCAACGGCCTCACCGCCACGCTCGAAGGTGCCGCGGGCAGATGGCAGATCGAGGTGGATCGCGTGCACCTGCTGGCCGGCTACGCGCCCAACTCCGGCTTTCTCGACGCCACCCTCGGCCAGGGCCTCGCCGCGCCCGAGCGCGACGCGGCGGGCTATCTGGTCGTTGACGCCCAGGGCCGCTGCAGCACGCCGGGCTTCTATGCCGCAGGAGACGTCGGCAACCCGGCCTTTCCGAACATCCTGAGCGCCCTGGCCCAGGGCGCTCAGGTCGCCAAAACCATCGAATCCGACTTCAAGAACGCATCCCGCACCTGAACCATGGCCCTCCAGTTCCAGATCATCCCCGTCACACCCTTCCAGCAGAACTGCAGCCTGATCTGGTGCGACCAGACCCTTGAAGCCGCGGTGATCGATCCCGGCGGCGATGTCGACCGCATCCTGGCCGCGGTCGCGACGGCCGGCGTCCGCCTGGTGAAGATCCTGCTGACCCATGGCCACCTCGATCATGTCGGCGGCACCGCAGAGCTCGTCGCCCGCCAGGCCCTGCCGGTCGAAGGCCCTCAGCGCGAGGATGATTTCTGGATCGGCGCGCTGGCCGAGCAATGCAGGATGTTCGGATTCCCGCCCGTGGCCGCCTTCACCCCCTCGCGCTGGCTGGAGGAGGGCGAGACGGTCAGCGTTGGTCGCGAAACGCTCGACGTCCTCCACACCCCGGGCCACACGCCGGGCCATGTCGTGTTCTACAGCCGCAGCGCCGGCCTGGCCTTCGTGGGCGATGTGCTCTTCGCCGGCTCGATCGGGCGCACCGACTTTCCGCGCGGCAACCACGCCGCCCTGCTCGACTCGATCCGCGGCAAGCTCTGGCCGCTGGGCCACGACACCCGCTTCGTGCCGGGGCACGGTCCGATGTCGAGCTTCGGGGAAGAACGTGCCAGCAATCCCTTTGTTGCAGATCGTGACACGTCCTTATGACCTTTGAATACGTCTTGCCGGCTTTGCTAGAATTTGCGCTCTGACACAGGAGGCCCTATGCGTATCGCTGCTCTGGAAGACGATCCCGCCCAACTGCTGGTCCTCACGACCTGTCTGCGCGAAGCCGGCCATGAAGTTCACGAATTCCGCCTGACCTCGGACCTCAAGCGCTTCTGCTCGCGCGAGAGCGCCGACCTTTTCATTCTCGACTGGATGGTGCCGGATCAGACCGGCGAAGAGTTTCTCAAATGGCTGCGTGACGAGCGCAATGACGACACGCCCGCCATCTTCCTGACCTCCCGCGATGCGGAAGAAGATGTGGTGGCCGGTCTGTCTGCCGGTGCGGACGACTTCATCATCAAGCCGCCCAGCCCCCGCATCCTGCTCTCGCGCATTGACGCTGTCATGCGGCGTTCAAAAGCGGTTTCGGTTCCGGCCGTGCTCGATTTCCCGCCCTACCGGATCGACCCGGGGCAGAACGAAATCACCCTGAACGGCGAAGTCGTGGAACTGACCGAGAAAGAGTTCGCGCTGGCCTTCTTCCTGTTCCGCAACGTCGGCCGCTGCTCTCGCGCGGCCACATGTTCGAAGCGGTCTGGGGACGCAATCCCGATGTGCCGACCCGCACCGTGGACACCCACGTCTCCCGCGTGCGCAGCAAGCTGCAGCTGCGGCCGGAAAACGGTTTCCGCATTGTCCCCACCTACAGCTTCGGCTATCGCCTGGAGCAGCTCGACGGCAGCACCGGCGAAGCGGAATAAGCAAGCCTCCGCCCGGCTGCACGACATGAAAAAGGCCGCTTCCGCGGCCTTTTTCATGTGCCCGCCCCTTCAGGCCTGCTTGCGCAGGGCGTCGCGAATTTCGCGCAGCAGCAGCACGTCTTCCGGCGTCACCGGCTCGGCGGCGGGCGCTGCAGGTTCGGCGCGCTTGAGGCGGTTGATCTGCTTGATCATCACGAAAATGACAAACGCAAGGATGGCGAAGTTGATCGCGATGGTGACGAAGTTCCCCCAGGCCAGCACCGGCACACCCGCCTTCTTGAGGTCCGCGAGATTGTTGGCGACCCCTGCCGGCACGCTGCCGAGCACGACATAGAGATTCGAGAAATCGATCTTGCCGACGACGGCGCCCACGATGGGCATGATCACGTCACCAACCATGGAGTCGACGATCTTGCCGAACGCGCCGCCGATGATCACCCCTACGGCCAGATCCACCACATTGCCTTTCAAGGCAAATTCCCTGAACTCGCTGATGAAGCTCATCTTCCCTTCTCCCTTTGATCTGTTCCGGATACGCCACGAAATCACCCCCGTGGCGTGACCCGCCGAATTCTGCATGACAATCCGCTCCGCGGGCAATGTGCGGCCGACCGGAGCGGCCCTGAGTGGGTGTCCGGGAACACCCTGTCACCCTTGGTGGCCATGCAATGGCAGCCCTCGGCTGCCGGGCGCATTCCCGCCCTGCCCATAAGGGCAAGTCGTCCGCTCTGGCGACTTCCGCGTCGGCCCCCAAGGCAGGACGAACCCTGTCACGGGTGGGCCGAAGCGCCGAGTCACCCGGTCCGACCAAGGCCCGAAAGAGCTTGCTCTGACGGGCGAAGCACCGCCAGAGCGGTTCAAGTCCGCGGCCCGACTGCCGTGAACCCCTCCCAATTGAAAGAGAAACATCAACCGGGAGTGCAGCATGCGGATCGTCGTCCTCGAAGACAACCTGACCCAGTCCACGCTGGTCTCAGCCTTGTTGCGCAAGGCCGGCCACGACGTGCATGAATTCACCCTTACCCGCGACCTGCAGCGCTTCTGCGTCCGCGAGAGCGTGGACCTCTACCTGCTCGACTGGATGATGCCGGACATCTCCGGCAAGGACTTCCTCCACTGGCTGCGCAAGGAGCGCAAGGACTTCACGCCGGCCATCTTCATCACCGCGCGCGACACCGAGGATGACATCGTCGAGGGCCTGTCGGCCGGGGCAGACGATTTCATGATCAAGCCGATCAGCCAGCGGGTACTGATGTCGCGGATCGATGCCGTCCTGCGGCGTACCAAGCCGCGCGAACCGGGCGAGGTCCTCAGCCTGCCGCCCTACCGGATCGACACCGCGCTCAAGAGCATCCGCCTGCAGGAAGAAGAGATCGAGCTGACCGAGAAGGAATTCGACCTCGCGCTGTTCATGTTCCGCAATCTCGGCCGCCTGCTCTCGCGCGGGCATCTGCTCGAAGCCGTGTGGGGCCGCAATCCCGCGGTGGCCACGCGCACGGTCGACACGCATGTCTCGCGGGTGCGCGGCAAGCTCCAGCTGAGGCCGGAAAACGGCTACCGCCTGGTACCGACCTACAACTTCGGCTATCGCCTCGAGCGCGTCGAATCCGAGGACGGTGAGTCCCGTCCGCCGGCCAGCGAGGCCGCCTGACGCGCGGCCGAACCCGCCCGGAAGTACGGCATGAGTCGTGCGGTATCATGCTCCGCTCGTCGTAGCGGAGCAGAAACGCTTGAAAATCCGTCTGGCAAACGCAGTGCGCTCACTGGGCTTCCTGCTCGGTGGTCTGATGGCCATCGTGGCAGCCGCGGCCCTGTTCGTGTGGGTCAGTTTTGACGCTGAAGCGGCGGCTGACGCCCTCAGCACGCACTTCCGCGACCAGTACGAGCGCACGCTGATGCTGACCGAGAAGCCGCGTCTGAGCCTGTGGCCGCGCCCGGCCCTGTCGCTCCACAAGGTGTCGCTGGGCGAGTCGGGCCTCAACCGCAACTTCGCCACGGCCACCGACCTGCGCATCGAACTGGCGATCATGCCGCTGCTGCACCACGAATTCGAACTGCGCGGCGTCAGCGCCAGCGGTGTCACCCTGCATCTGCGTCAGCTGCCCACCGGCGAATGGAATGCCGCCGACCTGCTGGCCGCCGATGCTGACGAAGCCCCGCAAGGCTGGTCCGGCAGATTGCAGAAACTGGTGCTGAAAGACGCCCAGGTCAGCATCGAAGCCCTGGGGCACAAGACCCCCATCGAACTCGACGAACTCAACGCCACGCTGACCCTGCCGCCGGACGGCCAGCCCGGCAGCCTGAAGTGGCAGGCGTCGCTTCACGATGCCGGAAACGAAAGCGAGCTGGGCATCAAGGGCCAGGCATCGGTCGTGCTGGAGCATGCGCTGCGCGCAGGGCGCCTCACCGGCATCGGGCTGGAACTCGACGGAGACAGCCACGGCCTGCGCGGCGCGACCGTCAGGATGAGCGTCGATACGCTGAGCTGGCACAAGCTGGGCAGCACCGGCGAGCTTGCCGGACTCAAGCTGCGCATCCGGGGCGCCCAGGGCGCAAACGCGGTGGATTTCAGCACGCAGTGGCCCGCACTGGCCTGGCAGGGCCGCGCGATACGGGGCAAGGACCTGGTCGCCCGGCTGGACACCCGCACCGTCAGCAGCCATGACGAGATCCGCCTCGGCATCCCCAGCCTGCTCGCCGACGCCCCCAATGGCGGGCGAAGCCCGGACGCGAGCCTCGACTGGCAGCACGAAGCGGGCAAGGACAGTACGGCCAGCCTCAAGCTGGCCCTGGAAGCGCGCGTCGACCTGCTTGCCCGCGCAATCGACGCCACCCGGCTCAAGGGCGAGCTTCAGCTGCGCCACCCGGCCCTGCGCGAGGCGCCCGCACGGCTCGGTCTCGACGGCAAGCTGCGCTGGCAGACCGGCAGCCTCGAATTCGACACGACGCTCGCCCATGGCGAGGACCGCCTCGGCCTCAAGGCCAGCCTGCATGACAGCTGGCCACCGGGCGGACGCTTCACGCTTGGCACGGAAGGCTTCGATCTGGACCGCCTGCTGACCAGCGCGGCCGGACAGCCCCTGCCCGCGCTGCCCTGGCTGGCACCGGCCGGCAGCAGCCTCGACGGCCAGCTGAGCCTCGCCGGGCTGCGCTTTGCCGGCCTGCAGATTGCCAGCCTGCAAGGGCCCGTCACGATCCGCGATGGCAACATCGGCAGCGAACGGCTCAATGCCCGGCTCCATGACGGTCAGCTGAGCACCAGCCTGCAGGCCGAAGCGGCCAGCCGGCGCTTCACGCTGCAGGGGGATTTCAGCGCGCTGACGGTCGAGCGCATCGCCGATGAGATGCGGCTGCCGGTTCCGCTGAGCGGCAAGGCCTCCGGCTCGTTCCGCCTCGCCGGCCTGCTCAAGCCCGGCCAGCCGGTCGCCCCGACCCTCGAAGGCGCGCTGCGCTGGAACCTCGAACAGGCCGGGCTGCGCGGCCTGGATCTCGCCGAAGGACTGCGCGAACTCCTGCCGGCGATCAGCGCCGCGCGCATGTCGGCGCGCAGCCCGGGCCAGGATGAACGCACCGAGCTGGGGACGGCCGCCAGCCGCTTCGTGTTCGCCAACGGCCAGGCCAGTGCCGAGCAGATCGAGAGCAAGGGCTCATGGGTCCGCCTCAATGGCAGCGGGCTGGCGGATCTGGCCAGCGGCGGCGTCGACTTCCGCCTCCAGGCGGCCGTGCAGGCCGCGCCCCCGAAAGAGCTGCTCGCGCTGCGCGGCAAGACCGTGCCGCTGCACGTCAAGGGCCCGGCGCTGCAGCCCGATCTGCGTTATGAACCGCCGCCCGCGGGGAAAGGACGGCCATGAGCGGATTCCGGACCTACATCGTCGGCGGCGCCGTGCGCGACCGCCTGCTGGGCCTGCCGGTGCAGGATCGCGACTGGGTCGTGGTCGGCGCCAGCCCCGATGCGCTCGTGGCCGCGGGCTACAAGCCGGTCGGCAAGGACTTTCCGGTCTTCCTGCATCCGCAGACACGCGAGGAATATGCGCTCGCCCGCACCGAGCGGAAGACCGCCCCGGGCTACAAGGGTTTCGTGTTCCATGCCGACGCGAGCGTCAGTCTGGAAGAAGACCTGATCCGGCGCGACCTCACGATCAATGCCATGGCCGAAGACGCCGAGGGCCGGCTGATCGATCCGCATGGGGGCCAGCAGGATCTCGCGGCGCGGATCTTCCGCCATGTCAGCCCGGCCTTCGCCGAGGATCCGGTGCGCATCCTGCGCGTGGCCCGCTTTGCCGCCCGCCTGCCCGCATTCACCGTGGCGCCGGAGACACTGCAGCTCATGCGCGAGATGGTGGACGCGGGTGAAGTGGATCATCTCGTTGCCGAGCGCGTGTGGCAGGAGCTCGCCCGCGGCCTGATGGAAGAGCGCCCCTCGCGCATGATCGAAGTGCTGCGCAGCTGCGGGGCGCTGGCCCGCCTGCTGCCCGAACTCGATGCACTTTTCGGCGTGCCGCAGCCGCCGAAATACCATCCGGAAATCGACGCCGGACTGCACCAGTTGCTGGTCATCGATCAGGCCGCGCGGCGCGGATTTGCGCTGCCGGTGCGCTGGGCCGCGCTGATGCATGACCTCGGCAAGGCCTGCACGCCACCTGAAAACTGGCCGCATCACTACGGCCACGAGGCGCTGGGCGTGCCGCGGGTAGATGCCGTCTGCCAGCGCCTGCGCGTGCCGGTGGACTGCCGCGAGCTGGCCCTGCTGACCGCCCGCGAACACGGCAATCTGCACAAGCTCGGCGAAATGCGGGCCGACACCATCACGCGCCTGCTCGAACGCTGCGACGTGCTGCGCCGCCCCGAGCGCTTCGAGCAGCTACTGCAGGCCACCGCCTGCGATTTCCACGGTCGCCACGGCTTCGAAGACCTGCCGGATCCGCACGGCCCGGGCTGGCGTGCGCTGGCCGACGCCTTCCGCAGTGTGGACGCGGGCCAGATCGCCGCCCGCATCGAAGACAAACGCCAGATCCCGGCACGTATCCTCGCAGCCCGTCAGGAAGCCGTCGCCGCCACGCTGGCCGGCCTGCGCGCAGGCTGACTGCATCCCGCACAGCCGCCGCGCCATGTTCGTCTCCGCCCGTCCGCCCCGCCGCTTGCGTCTGCTGCTCCTCGCTCCGCTGCTGCTGAGCCTGCCGCTGACGGCCGTGGCCTTCGAGCTGCCGTCCTTCGAGCAGGTAAGGGCGAGCCATGTCAGCTCCGACGCGATCCTGCTGGATCGCAGCGGCGTGCCGCTGGCCGACCTGCGTCTGAACGACAAGGTCCGTCGCCTCGACTGGGTGCCGCTCACCGCCCTCTCTCCGGCCATGCGCGAAGCCCTGCTCGCGGCTGAAGACAAGCGCTTCTACACCCACAGCGGCATCGACTGGCTGGCCTTCGCCGGCGCGGCCTGGCAAAACCTCTGGGGCAGCGGCAAGCGCGGCGCCTCGACACTCACCATGCAGCTCGCCGGCCTGCTCGACCCGGCGCTGCGCATGCCGGCCGGACGTGGCGAACGGCGCAGCCTGGCCCAGAAGTGGGACCAGAGCCGGGCCGCCGTCGAACTGGAAAATCACTGGAGCAAGGCCCAGATCCTGGAGGCCTACCTCAACCTCGCGCCCTTCCGCGGCGATCTGCAGGGCATCTCCGCCGCGAGCGAGCTGCTCTTCGATCGCGCGCCAGGACGCCTGACGCATCGCGAAGCCAGTCTGCTGGCGGCCTTGCTGCGGGGGCCGAATGCGGCACCGGCCGTGGTGTCGCGCCGGGCCTGCCAGCTGCTCGCCAACCTGCGCCAGACCACCCCCTGCAGCGAGGTGACCCGCCTGGCAAGCAACCGGCTGGATGCACCGCGCAACCGCTCGCGCTTCACCGCGGCCCCTCACCTCGCGCGCAAGCTCTTGAGGCAGCCGGGTCAGATCCAGAAAACAACGTTGGACGCAGGCGTTCAGACGCGCCTGCGGGCCGTGCTCGCCCTGCGCAACAGTCCGGCCAGCGTACTGGTCCTCGATAACGCGAGCGCCGAAGTGCGTGCCTGGGTCGGTGCACTCGAGGCAAGCGCTGCCGACGGCGTAACCCAGACCTACCGCCTGCCGGAAGGCGTCTGGCCGCTGCTGGCGGCCACCGCCATCGATCAGCGCCTGCTGACCGCAGCGAGCCCGCTGCGCCTGGGCAACACGATCTATGACGCCCATGACGGCCGTGCCCGCACCAGCAGCTGGATGAGCTTGCGCGCCGCGCTGGGCGGCCACCAGACCGCCGCCATGGCGGAGCTTCAGAGCGTGGTGCCGCGCGAAGATCTAGAAGACCGACTGCGCAAGCTGGATCTGGACGCGCCCGGCAGCGACGCCCACGCTGGCAGCAACCTGCTGCAGCTGGCCGCGGCCTGGCGCAGCCTGGCCGCAGGCGGGCAGTGGCAAGCGGCGCGCTGGCAAGCAGAACCCGCCGGCTCGCCCCGCCAGGTCTGGCGCAGCGAAACCGCCTTCATCGTGCAGGACATGCTCGCCACGAACACTGGCGGCTACTGGCAGGCGCGCTGGGTCAGCCATGCGGCAGACAGCGACATCCTGGTGATCGTGGGCGGCACCCCGCGCCTGACCCTGGCGCTCAGTGCGCCAGCACGGGAGGCCGGCGCGCTCTGGCAGCGCGTGCTGCTGGCGCTGGAAGAAGAAAGCCGGGCGCCCACCGTGCCCGAAGGCCTGGTGAGCTCGCTCGTGCGCTTCGAGCCGGCCGACGAAGCGCCCCGGCGCGAATGGTTTCTGCCCGGCACCGCCATGGAACTCGTGACGATGCTGCCCGATGGCAGCCGGGGCCGCATCCTCAGCCCGCAGGACGGTGAAGTGCTGACCCTGCCAGGCGGTGACCCGGCCCGTCGTCACCTGATATTCCGCGCAGCAGGCAATGTTGCGATGCGCTGGTGGGTAGACGGCGAGCCGGCCGGGGACGGCGAACATCTGGCGTGGATCGCCCGACCCGGTCATCATCTGCTCACCCTGACCGATTCCGAGGACCGCCTGCTCCAGCGCCTGCCTTTCTTCGTGCGCGAAGCCGGCCCGGTCCCGCCCGCCGACGATGCCGAACACCCTCCCGCCAGCGCTGGAACTGATCCGGCGCACCCCTGAAGGCGAAGCCCGCCGCACGCCGCTGCTGTTCGTTCACGGCGCCTACGCCGGCGCCTGGCTGTGGGATCGCCACTACCTGCCGTGGTTTGCCGCACAAGGCTGGCAGGCCAGCGCCTTCTCCTTCCGCGGCCATGGTGGCAGCCCCGGCGGCGAGCAGCTCAATGCGCTGTCGATCGGCGACTATGTGGCAGACCTCGCGGCCGTGGTCGCGGCCATGCCGGTGCGACCCGTCGTCATCGCGCATTCGATGGGCGGACTGGTCCTGCAGAAATTCCTGGAGACGGCCGATCTGCCGGGCGCGGTGCTGCTCTGCTCGGTGCCGCCGCAAGGCCTGCTGGGTGCCACGATGAACCTGCTGCTGCGACGCCCGCATGTGCTCTTCGAGCTCAACCGCATCGTCGGCGGCCACGCGCCGGAGCTTGAAACCGTGCGCGAGGCCCTGTTTCACCAGCCGGTCAGCCGGCGCATGCTCGAGGAATGCTTCGCCCACTTCCAGCCCGAATCCATGCGCGCCCTGTGGGACATGTCCGGCTTCGACCTGCCGCGCCCCTCGCGCATGCGCCGGCCGCCCATGCTGATCCTCGGCACCGCGCACGACGCGCTGATTCCCCCGGTTCAGGTCGAACAGACCGGCCACGCCCTGAACCAGCCGGTGCATGTGCTGCCTGACATGGGACACGCCCTGATGCTCGAGCGCGGCTGGGAGAGCGGCGCCCGCCGGATCGCGGACTGGCTGACCGAGCGCGGATTCTGAAAGCGGTCTGGCAAGCGATTCCGCACCGGGCCGTGTGCCCGGCATGCACGCGGCAGCCTCGTCCCGACGTAAAATGTCTGACAACTTTTACCGCTGACGGAAGCACGCATGAACGGCCCGCTGATCACCCTTGAAAACACCTCCCAACGCCTCGGCCTGCTGCCGGAATTCGGCGCCAGCGTCGCTTTCTGGGAGGTCCGGCGCAATCCGGGCTGGCAGGCGATCTGGCGCCCCTACGCGCCGAGCGAGGGCCGCCGCATCATTTCGAGCTTCGCCCTGCTGCCCTGGTCCAATCGCATGATGGGCGGCGGCTTCAGCCTGGACGGCCACTTCTACCCCATGGCAAGCAATCGGGCCGACTCCCCGGTGCCGATGCATGGCACCGGCTGGATGCAGGCCTGGGAAGTGGCAGATCAGACCGCGCACAGCGCAAGCCTGGTCAGCGAGGCCCGCCAGCCCTGCGGCTACCCCTGGCACTACCGCGCACAGCAGGATTTCCGGCTCGAGGGCGACAGCATGCTGATGCGCGTCAGCATCACCCATCTGGGCGAGTCACGCCTGCCCTATGGCCTCGGCTTTCATCCCTACATCCTCCGCGCAGCGGGTGCCCGCCTGCGCTTCGGCGCGCGCACCGTGTGGCCGGCAGAAGAAGGCGTGCCGGTCGGCGACGCCGGGCCGCTGCCCGCAGAATGGGATTTCAATCAGCTGCGCGGGATCGGCGAAGGCCTGATCGATCACAACTTCGGCGGCTGCGATGGCCGCATGACCCTGGAGCGTCCGGACATCGACCTGCGCCTCGAATGGGAAACCACCGCCCCGGCCGGACTGGATACCGCGATCCTGTACCGTCCGCTGCATGGAGACTGGTTCTGCTACGAACCGGTGACCCACATCACCGGCGCCCACCAGCGCCCCGGCCTGCCCGGCCTCGTCCTGCTGGAACAGGGTGAAACGATGACGCTGGAAGTCAGGCAGAAGCTGTCGAGGCTGAGTGCTGAGTGCTGAGTGCTGAGTGCTGAGTGCTGAGTGCTGAGTGCTGAGTGCTGAGTGCTGGGTGCGACACTTATTTCACTGACTGCATCGCCCTAGCTCTATCCCCCCGAAAGCAGGTCAAGATTAAACGTTCAAGCGCGGAGCGTAGCAAAGGCAAAAAGAACCAAGCCTGAGCACAGGATCATTGCCAAACGTACGTCGCGCGCTCCTCACGGGGGCGCGCGCGTAAAAACCTTGTGGATGTCCATCACCTTCCCGTCGTGGTCAGCCCTCGCGCTCCTCACATCTGGCACTGCACACATGGCGGGACGCGCGCCGACGTAGAGGTCAAGGTTGGGTTTCAATCCACGCGCGCCCGGTGAGGAGCGCGCGACATCAAGTCCGCGCAGGAACTCTCCGCGCAAATCGGGTTTCAATCCACGCGCGCCCGGTGAGGAGCGCGCGACTTCGAGCGACAGGGTGTAGTGAGTGCGCTTATTACGTTTCAATCCACGCGCGCCCGGTGAGGAGCGCGCGACCCGGTGGTGGTGCATGCCCCGATCGCGCTCGGCATGTTTCAATCCACGCGCACCCGGTGAGGAGCGCGCGACACTGACGGCTCTCTGTGTCTGCGCGACACGGCAAAGTTTCAATCCACGCGCGCCCGGTGAGGAGCGCGCGACGGGAGCCGTCGACGGCAAACTTCTCATCGAACTTGTTTCAATCCACGCGCGCCCGGTGAGGAGCGCGCGACATCATGCAATACGTAATGCCCTCACTTCCTCGCGGTTTCAATCCACGCGCGCCCGGTGAGGAGCGCGCGACGCCAAATGGTTTCTTGATCTCATCAAGGATGTTGTCGTTTCAATCCACGCGCGCCCGGTGAGGAGCGCGCGACGTGGTTCAGCGGCAGACCCAGATCGTCTATCAGAAGTTTCAATCCACGCGCGCCCGGTGAGGAGCGCGCGACCTTCGTAAAGCTGATGCCTGCAAAGCCCAGAAGGTTTCAATCCACGCGCGCCCGGTGAGGAGCGCGCGACCTACAAGTTTCGATACTACGATACGATCAGGCGGTTTCAATCCACGCGCGCCCGGTGAGGAGCGCGCGACCGCAGGCAAAGCCCTGGAATCGAAGGTCGCATGATGTTTCAATCCACGCGCGCCCGGTGAGGAGCGCGCGACCCCGGCGCGAGCTCGACAGTAGTCTCAGGAAAAGCGTTTCAATCCACGCGCGCCCGGTGAGGAGCGCGCGACCGGTGGGACGGGCAAAATAACCAGTACAACTCGCCGTTTCAATCCACGCGCGCCCGGTGAGGAGCGCGCGACCCAAGACTCCCATCCAGCCCGGTGACTACGTGGCGGTTTCAATCCACGCGCGCCCGGTGAGGAGCGCGCGACCCCCAGATCCGCATAGGTATCGGCGAAGTGCTTGGCGTTTCAATCCACGCGCGCCCGGTGAGGAGCGCGCGACCTCCATGGTGATGTCGGGGCGCACGAGCTCGTACCAGTTTCAATCCACGCGCGCCCGGTGAGGAGCGCGCGACCCACGGGCGCACGGCGTGCGGGGCATGTAGTGCTGTTTCAATCCACGCGCGCCCGGTGAGGAGCGCGCGACCAGCTGTGGTCAGGCCCGTCCGACATATGCAACGCGTTTCAATCCACGCGCGCCCGGTGAGGAGCGCGCGACCACCGTACTGGGCGGGGTCGCCTCGCCACTTCGGACGTTTCAATCCACGCGCGCCCGGTGAGGAGCGCGCGACCTCTCGGTAGGCTTTCAGTTTCATGGTGAGATTCCAGTTTCAATCCACGCGCGCCCGGTGAGGAGCGCGCGACCCTGCAGGATCCCACGAAGTGGATGGATGTAGAGCCGTTTCAATCCACGCGCGCCCGGTGAGGAGCGCGCGACGCCACCGGAGAGAGCGAAGAGGCGAGCTATCACGTTTCAATCCACGCGCGCCCGGTGAGGAGCGCGCGACCGCGTAATATTCGCGGCAATCACATTGCCCTGGTAGAAGTTTCAATCCACGCGCGCCCGGTGAGGAGCGCGCGACGGGAGCCGTCGACGGCAAACTTCTCATCGAACTTGTTTCAATCCACGCGCGCCCGGTGAGGAGCGCGCGACAGAACGACCGCCTCAACATGGCCATCCAGCACCTGTTTCAATCCACGCGCGCCCGGTGAGGATCGCGCGACGCGCCTCATCGATGGGTGGTGACACTGTTGGCTGGTTTCAATCCACGCGCGCCCGGTGAGGAGCGTGCGACTGCTGATCGACTGGCTGTTTTCCCGGATTGAAATTGTTTCAATCCACGCGCGCCCGGTGAGGAGCGCGCGACTTGAAGGTCTGGCGTTCAGTGCGCCGATCTATGACGTTTCAATCCACGCGCGCCCGGTGAGGAGCGCGCGACCTGGGTGCAGATCCGGTTCTGTTCGTCGCGCAGCTCGTTTCAATCCACGCGCGCCCGGTGAGGAGCGCGCGACCACCCCCAGCCCTTCATGCCTTCCCCCCTGAGGGTGGTTTCAATCCACGCGCGCCCGGTGAGGAGCGCGCGACCCAGGACAAGGCAATGTGCTGGAAAACACATCGCCGTTTCAATCCACGCGCGCCCGGTGAGGAGCGCGCGACCGTAGTCGCTGAAGTCGGCGCCGACCTTTGGCACCGTTTCAATCCACGCGCGCCCGGTGAGGAGCGCGCGACCGGGGTTGCCGGCCGTGGGGTAGCCCACAGAAGGGGTTTCAATCCACGCGCGCCCGGTGAGGAGCGCGCGACCCCCATGTCGCCCTCGATGTAGTCGTAGAGCTCCCAGTTTCAATCCACGCGCGCCCGGTGAGGAGCGCGCGACCAACTGCGCGCCCAGGCTCAGAGCGGCGCTGCTCTGTTTCAATCCACGCGCGCCCGGTGAGGAGCGCGCGACCGCGGCTTTCAGTGCGGTGCAAGTGATGCACTCGATGTTTCAATCCACGCGCGCCCGGTGAGGAGCGCGCGACCTCCACAGGGTGAATAAGTATGCGATCCTGCTCGGGTTTCAATCCACGCGCGCCCGGTGAGGAGCGCGCGACCGGTGCAGTTCGTGCAGAAAACGCGCCCTGAAGATGTTTCAATCCACGCGCGCCCGGTGAGGAGCGCGCGACGACTGATGGCAGCAAAGCCGAAACTCTCTCCGGAAGTTTCAATCCACGCGCGCCCGGTGAGGAGCGCGCGACTCAACGCAGACGCCAACTACTACTTCACAGAGACAGTTTCAATCCACGCGCGCCCGGTGAGGAGCGCGCGACGATCTCAAACACAAACGGAAAGTTTGTGCATACTGTTTCAATCCACGCGCGCCCGGTGAGGAGCGCGCGACCGCCAGGGGCTTCGGCCCTTGGCTTGCCCATTCAAGTTTCAATCCACGCGCGCCCGGTGAGGAGCGCGCGACCATCACCGCAAGCGGGAATCTCATCCCGCTCGCTGTTTCAATCCACGCGCGCCCGGTGAGGAGCGCGCGACCGCTTGCTACCTCTAGCCAGTCGCTCAGCTCGCTGTTTCAATCCACGCGCGCCCGGTGAGGAGCGCGCGACGACCCAGATCTGGAAGTCGCCGATGGTGCCCTTGTTTCAATCCACGCGCGCCCGGTGAGGAGCGCGCGACTATCGCGCCTCGCTTCTGCGCATCGGTCCAGTCTGTTTCAATCCACGCGCGCCCGGTGAGGAGCGCGCGACACATATGCAACGCGAACAGGCAAAGCAGCGTTTCGTTTCAATCCACGCGCGCCCGGTGAGGAGCGCGCGACGGCGACCATCAGGATTGAAATCGCGATTTTCATGTTTCAATCCACGCGCGCCCGGTGAGGAGCGCGCGACCTCATCTTCTGGTTGTTTTCGATTCCGGCGAGAAGTTTCAATCCACGCGCGCCCGGTGAGGAGCGCGCGACGTAAATATCCATGATTTCGGGCCTCGGTTAGTTGGTTTCAATCCACGCGCGCCCGGTGAGGAGCGCGCGACTACTTGGCCGAGCATTCACCCTCGGCCCAGTTGAAAGTTTCAATCCACGCGCGCCCGGTGAGGAGCGCGCGACTTGAAGGTCTGGCGTTCAGTGCGCCGATCTATGACGTTTCAATCCACGCGCGCCCGGTGAGGAGCGCGCGACCTGGGTGCAGATCCGGTTCTGTTCGTCGCGCAGCTCGTTTCAATCCACGCGCGCCCGGTGAGGAGCGCGCGACCGTTCGCGTTTAACTACATGATTCCCCACCCAGATTGATCCGCTTTGCGCGAACCTCTCCGCGAACACGAGTGGAGTCATTGAACCGAGCCGGTCGAAACATCTTTCATGCTTTTATTTCAATGGCCTAAGCTTTGCGCGAACAGGCCGGTAACGGTCGGGGTCAAACAAGCGGTCGCGTGTTTGTTGCTTGAGCTGCTTCAGCGCCTGCGGCTGGCACAGGTCAATCAGCGAACACTCCTTGCAACGGGCGTCCGCAATCAGTGGTGGCGGCATCCGCCCAGAGACCAGCATGGTGCGGATGGCGCTGGCTGCCTGCACGGCCGCTTCACGCAACTCGGCCGTGATCGCCACCACACGCCGCCGCTTCGAGCTGGCCTGAAAAATCGCGCCCTCCGGCACCGCATGCCCGGTCATTTCTTCCAGACACATGGCCTGCGCCGCAAGCTGCAGATCATCGTGATGCTGTTTGGCCGTATCGCGCGACAAGCGCCCATGCTTGTACTCCACCGGGTAGGGCGTGCCGTCGGGCTGGAACTCCACCATATCCGCCTTGCCGATCAGGCCCAGACGCTCGCTCCACAGAGGCAAGGCACGCACCAGCCGACAGCCCGCGCGCGTCTCGAAACCGGGGGTGTCTACCGTGTGATGCACCGCCTGCCCACGCAGGGTGTGCACGTTCTCGGCAAAGGCCTGCTCAAGGTGGATCAGCGCGCACTGACGCGGGCAGTAACTCCAGTGCTGGAGGGCTGAAAGCGGGATGGGGTCCGCATTGGCAGCGATGGCTTCGGGCATGTTTGGGCCTGCTATGATTCAGCGTGATCGAACATTGAACGAGCACGCCATGAGCCTGTCAGTACGCGCCCTTTTGGCTGAAGCCCAAAACTTGCCCCGCGATGGCTTGATGAACTGATTTCAGGCCTGCTGGCACAACGTGATGCAGATCCTCAAGACACGCCAGAAGCCATCGCAGCCGCATGGGATGAAGAAATTGCCCGCCGTGTGGACGCAATGGAGCGTGGCGAAGTGAAATGGATTGATGGCGACGAAGCCTTGGCACGCCTGCGCGCTTCTTTGACCGACGTCCACTGATCTGCATGCGTTTCTCCTTTCACCCTCTTGCGCTTGATGAAGCAATACGAGGCGCCGATTGGTACCGGAACGAAGGCGACCCGCAAGCGGCCATAAATTTCACGCTGCAAATCGAAGCCAGCATCGCCATGCTGCGCAAACACCTCGAAACCGGCACACCAAGCCTTCGGTAAACCCGCCGCTTTACCCTCGCTAGCTTTCCCTATTGGCGGGTGTATCGAATCGAAGGCGATGCACTGCGCATCCTTGCCATCGCCCACCAGCGCCGCCGCCCGGGGTATTGGGCGAAGCGGCGCTGAGGGCTTGATTCAGCCCACGCGGCGAATCAGTTGCACGCCGTTGGGCAAGCTCGCGTCATCCACCATCACGACGTAATCACCGAAACTGCGCGGCACATCCACGCCTTCCTTGCGTGCGATCTGGATGCGCTCGAACAGCGCATGTGCGTGCGCATTACCCAGCTCGGAATCGTGCTTGAACACATACAGCCCACGCGTGGACATCTCGCCGCGTGCCGCAGAGCGGTCGTGCTCGAACATGCCTTCGAGGGACTGCCAGAGTAGCTCCAGGTCTTCCTCGCCAAAACCGGTATGCTTGGCCAGGAAGGATGAGATGAATCCGTGCGCGACATACACACCGTAAGGGATGGTGTGCTTGCGACCCATCGTGCGGTTGTCACCCTGCTGCTTCTCCGCTTCTGCTTCTGTCGCAACGGCCATACGGGTGATGGAGTGTTCCAGTGCGACGACGGGATCGACTGAACGCGCGAAGGTGAGTTGCACGGGGCCGCGTACCTGGCCGCAGTTCACGCCGGTAGACATCACTGCACCGAAGGAGCGCACGTCAAAGAAGTTCTGGCACATCCAGCGACGTGCTTTGTCTACATCCTCTGCACTGCCCTTGCGTTTTTCCTTGCCCGGCTTCTTTTTGGTCTCCGCTTCTTCGGGATTGGCACTCTCTGCAGCTTCCTCCGGCGCATCGAGCTTGAGCGCTGAGTAAGCGCGCTGATTCTGGTTATTCAAAATGGCTTTCTCGCGCACGTAAATCTCGAAGCGCTTTTCACCTGCAGCAGGCTCGCGGCTCTCCTGCTCTTTGACCAAACCAACAAAGTTGCGCACCTTGCGCTTGAGTGACACATCCGTCACCAGACCATGACCAGACTCGGCATCCAGTCGCGGCAGATTGCCTGCATCCGGGTCGCCATTCGGGTTGCCGTCCTTCACGTCGAACACGAGAACGAAGTCATAACGGTTGTTCAGGCTCATGCTGCGGACTCCTCGGTAGTGGTTTGCTTATCATCGGATTTGGTGAAGAAGGCTTGGCGCTGGTGGTAGTAACCCAGCGCGAAACGGCCCTGATCTTGCAGGGGCAGGTGTTTCGGAAAATCGGAGATCGGCCCGAGCACGTCCGCCAGCAGTTTTTCGAACCACACTACCTGTCCCGCCGGCAGCTTCTTCAGATGCGCATTCTTCAGGCGCAGCAGCGTGGTGAACACTGCCACCGGCGTGCTGGAGGCCGCGCCGTAATAGCGGTCGCGAATGGTTGCATTGAGGTTCGGGCTGGCGCTTTCCTGGATGCGCTCCAGCACGGAGAAAAGTCGCCCGAGGCGATAGGCCGCGTTGTCGTTGGCAGGGTCGAGCATGGGCAAAAACTCCTTCTCGGTAGATGAATGACGGCGGATGTTGCGATTGAGGCAGGCCTTGATGACAGCGGCCCGTAAGTAATTGATGGATTGCTCGGCGCGACAGCGATTGATGGCTGCGTTTAGCCACAGACGGGGGAACGGCACATCTGGTCCGGCGAGCACGGCATCGATTACCGCGCCTCCAAGATTCGGAGGAATGTTGTCGGCCTTGCCTTGCACAGATACAGCCGTCAGCAAGCGGAACAGCGACGGAAATTCGGGATCGTTCGGACCGCGCGCCATCTTCAGATCGTCGAACCAGGCAACGATGCGGCTCGCCAGATCACTCAGAGGCAGGCAGTGATAGAAGCGCACGCTGATGCGCGCGGCATTGGGGGCAAGACCCAGCACGTGAAAGCGGTTCTCGTCCTTCTGCACAGCAAGCTTTCCGGCATTCACGGCGCTGTACATCGCATGCACAGCGCGGGTGTTCCTGTCCGGGTCGTCTTTCGGGGGCTCGCCAAAAATGTTGGCTAGCGCGCTTTCCAATTCGTCGTCTTCGCGTTCGGCCCAGAAAACGGTCGAGGCGTCACCCACCTGAATGCGCTGTGAGGATTCCTTGCCAAGCAGGTGATTTAGCGCCGTCGTGTAGGCAAAAGCCGCCGCCTTGCTGACCGGCGCGTTCTCGCCTTGTCGCTCGGTCTTGCCATAGGACTCAAAAGCCCGCGCGTTGAAGGAGACGATGTTCGCCCCCGAGGTTTGCGCACCCCATACGCCCTTAATGGCCGTGTGCAGGCGTTCGATCGGAGCGACTTCGCCGGTCACAAGGCACATGGTCTGTGGTGTGTCGTCTTCGTCCGGAGTGTTGATCGCCGCAGCCAGAACAGCGGGTCGTTGGCACACCAGATCAATGTCGCCATGCAGACGGAAGCTCAGCACGGCACTGCTGGCGGCCAGTTCGCTGAAGTTGGCTTGTGCCTGCGCTTGTGCCAACGGCTCATTGCTCAGGAACTGCAACACGGCTTGGACACCTGCATCGTCCAGCGTGGGAGGCGGCAACAGTGCGATGCGATCCACGAAGGCCTTGTGCATCTCGATCAGGCGTGCGCGGTAGTCCGCCTCTTTGCCTTTCTCGCGGCTTTGTTCGAGCTTTTTGGGGTCTTCCACGCCCAGCACGTACTCCGAGCTGTCCCACAACAGGTTCGCTGCGACGCCCGAAGTTTTCTTGATGCCCTGCGGCACGCGAAAGCTTTGGCCAATCTTCTTGTTGCCAACCTGTTCGCGGGTGTCGCGCAATTGAACGAGTGCGCCGTCGGCAGTGATCTCCAGCACGAAGGGAATTTCCTTTTGCTCCAGACCGAAAGCGGGCAAGCGCTTGGTAGAGTCAGCATCGTTCTGTTTGCGCTGGTAGTAATCGTTGAGTGCCTGAAGAATCATCCCCGAGTCTCCTCGAATGCAGGCACTTCAATCACGCCGGCTTGCATGTGGGCGTTGAAGAAGCGAGGTTGCGGGTCGGAAGGATGGGTGAAGTCCAGGTCGTGCAGCATCCAGCCCAGCTCGCGTGTCTCATCTAACGCTGCTGGCTCTGCGTCGGGCGTTTCGATCAAGCGAAAACTGGCTGCGAATTCGCGGCAGCCGAGGTAAGGCTGATTGACGCATTGGCCCTTGCTGGCACGGCGCTGGAACATCTCGATGTACTTGACCGGATTGCTCCGCGCATCCCCGTCGATCATTTCCATTTGGGCGTGTACCCGGTAGGCCACATCGCGCAGCAAGAGGGCTGCGCGTTGCTGACGTTCTTCTTCGATGTACAGCCCCAGATCTCCTGCGCCTGCCGTCATGGCCTGCTGCACGTTGCGGCTGGAAATGACGGCACTCACCTCATTGCGCCGCAGGTTCACCCAGCGTATCGGGCGCAGCACTTCGATGCGCTGGATTCGCCATCGGATCGCGGGCTTCCACAGGATGGCTTCGAACACGGCGCGTGCGGCGGATGGTGTCATCACGTCGTAAGAGACGCGCTCAACCTTCATTTCAGGGCGGGTGAAACAGGCGAAGGGGCCGGAGACTTCAAGGCAGAAGTTTTTCGTCATCAAGCAATCCTCAAAAAAGCCCAAACCGATGTAACGAAGCGATCCCCGCCACGGGTAGCGCCACATAGCAGAGGGCCAAACGGAAAAGCACCAGAAGCCAGACCAACACAAAGCGATACCCAGGCTGCTTCGCCATTAGCCGTAACTCCCTGAGTAGCTTTGAGAAATCCATGAATGAGCCCTGACCGACCACGTGTTGGCCTCATTCTAGTCATGGGAATTTGTAAATACAATTCCTAGTGTGGTAGTTCTTTACTTTAATCTATTCCTTTGTTAGCTTTCAACTGCGCCGTCTCGGTGTGGATTGAAACCTAGTAGTGGTTGTTCAAACGGGTAAGGGAGTGGGGCAACCCCACTCCCACGCCTATGTGGCATAGGCGGCCGGGTTGAAAACATCCTTGTCGCCCAGAAAGCCAAGTTGCTCGTGGTACAGCCCATCAGCACTCTGCACATACAGGCCAGGCATAGGCAGGCTCAGCCCTCGCCCGATAAGTCTTTCTGCTTCACGTTTTGAGATGCTGATGGTGTAGCGCTGCAACTTGCGCATCAGCCAGCGCTGCGGCCCGTCTTTCTTCAAGGTGTTGAGCAGCATGTCCAGCTCGCCGCGATTGGCTGCGTAGCGCACCACGACGCTGGCGTTTTCGTCGTCTTCAATCAAGCGGAAAAGTCTTGCCGCCTCGCGAAACTGAACGCTCAGGCTAGGAGCCAGTTTTGCAATTGCCTTTTCCATCAGGCGAGGCTCCAATAGGTTCTCGAATATGGCGGTGACAAGCCTTTCATCAGGGGGGGCATTGCTGTTGAGCAGGGTTGCGATCTTGTGTTTATCAAGATCGCGTGCATAAAAGTCCTTGAAGTAGCAATGCATCAACTCGCGCTGGATCAGTGGATCACCGCTGAAGCCCGACAAAACGCTGCGGCATGCTTCGATACCTGCTAGCTGAAGGCCTCGCTTCGGTTGGTTTTCGGGAATGAAGACCACCACGCGCCCACCCGCTTCGATACGCCCTTCCCGATTGCAGCGCCCGGCGGCCTGCGCGATGGAGTCGAGCCCGGCGAGTGCACGCCATACGACCGGGAAATCGAGGTCGACACCCGCCTCCACAAGCTGGGTGCTGATGACGCGCAGGGGCTCAGTGTCGAGCCCCTCGCGTTTGGCCTTGAGGCGTGCCTTGATGGTGTCGATGACGGCGGTACGATGCGCGCCGCACATCAAGGCCGAGAGATGAATGGTGCCGGGTGGCATCAGGCGGTGCAGTTCGCGCGCGGCCTTGCGCGTGTTGACGATGGCGAGCACGCAGTCTTCCTGCTGCAGGGATTGGGCGACAGACTCCCAGCTCACGGGCGTGCTCCAGTCGGCAGGCAGCTCGACATTCACACGCTTGAGCTGCGCGTAGAGTGCATCCGGATCGTCGATGATCTCGCGCACATCATCGAGCCCGCGCAGGTTGCGGTTGGCGTCGAAGTAGCGCGTGCTGGATAGCGCGGGCTGGGTGGCGGTGCACAGCACGAAGCTCACGTCATAGTGCTTCACGAGCAGATTGAGCACATCCAGGATGGGCTGCAGAAATTCGGGCGGGAGCTGCTGGGCTTCATCCAACACAATCACGCTGCCTGCGATGTTGTGCAGCTTGCGGCAGCGTGAGGTCTTGGCGGCGAAGAGGGATTCGAAGAGCTGAACGTTGGTGGTGACGATCAGCGGCGCATCCCAGTTCTCGCAGGCAAGCCTGCTGCGGGCGTTCTCGCTCTTCTCGTCGGCATCTGCCTGGCTGTGATGCTCGATCAGCACTTCATCGCCCAGCGATTTGAAGACGCTGCGGAAGACATCGGCGGTCTGCTCGATGATGCTGGTGTAGGGGATGGCATAGATGATGCGGCGCTTGCTGTGCTTCGCAGCATGGCGCAGAGCGAAGGCGAGGCTGGCGAGCGTCTTGCCACCGCCTGTGGGCACGGTCAGTGAGAAAAAGCCAGGCGGCAGTTCGGCTTTGTCGCGGCATTGACGCAGGATGTCGGCGCGCAGTTGATTGACTTGGGTGTCTGCGGCCTGTGCTTCTACCGTGTCCATATGCTCATCGAAGGCGGCGAGCATGGCGCCCAGGCTGGGGAAGCCCTGCCGGCACCCGGGCTTCGCCTGATCGAAGAAGGCTTCGGTATCCAGAAAGTCAGCATCGACGAGGCAGGAAAACAGCATCCGCACCCACAGTGCAAAGCCCGCGCTGCCGCCAGGGATGTTGCGAAGGTCGGGGACGAAATCAGCAGCGGACAAGATGGCGTCCGGCGGATTCGCTGCCAGTGCCTCGGCCAGTTCGGAGCGTCTGTCTTCTTTAACCAGCTCGGCCGCAAGCCCGCTGTCCCAGTCGTAGAGCCCGGCATGGTGGCTGGCAATCAGGTAAGCAAACACGCGGGCGGCCAGCTCGCCGCCCGGGCCATGCTTTTCACGCAGAGTCTGGATAGCCCATAACGCCCCGGCAGCCGAGTGCGTTTTCTCTCGTCCGCCCACCTTGTTTTCAATGTGTGCATCGACGCCATTTACTTGCCGGATGTATTGCTGAAAACCGGGACGGTACTTGCCGAGGTCATGCCATTGCCCGGCAAGCTTTGCCCAATCTTGGGCCATAAATGGAGCCGCCTTTTCTGCTGCCAGCGCAGCGACCTTCAGCAGATGCTCATGCAGAGAGTGTGGTGTGCAATTCTGGTCGATGTGAGCCAGAAATTCGGGCAACTGCTTATGAGTCATGGTCTTTCCATGGCATTCGGGATGGGCAAAGCCTAACAGTCCTTGGGCTCACCAGATGAGCCTCTGCGCAAACCACCTTGCACATATGACCTATCCATTCGGGCAGTCTCGACCCTCACGAGCTCGCGCAACTTGATCGGTAAGATGGCCTTTAAGGAACAGACTAATGATGGCCTCGTGATGGATGCGCAAAGACCACCCCGCAGAACGGGGTGGTCAGAGAACGGGTGCGTGCAGAGCTGCGTATTCACCCGGAGATTTACCTGAGTCAATTTCCCTTTCTTGCTGTCTGATCGGCCAGGACCAGAGTTCATCCCACTCGCTGCCAGGCTCGCGGAATGGCACATCGCTACAACGGGCTGCCAAGCCCAACCACACACTTTCGCAAACGCTCCAACCTTTCGGGACACGGTGCCTCCGTGCCGCTGCTCTTGCAGCTCCCCATGCGCTTCGGTCGTATCGCGCAATGAGTCAAACCCTACTCAGTCAGTCTCCCTCTCTTTGCCTTTTGCCCGTACGGTGCCACCCGATACGGTCGGCAGAGAGATTCCCACGTTAGTTACCCGCTACTGCGCAACGCAGCGCCACTGTCTCCACATTCCCCTAGTCTTTCGACTCCCCTCAGGTTTCCCCAGCCCGATGTTCCATAGCGGCTCAGGTACTCGGTTCATGCTTCTTCGACTACGAACCACGGCTTCATGCCTATGGCTCTGCGTTGCTCCGCACAGCCCCCATCAAGGGGGGCCGTTACAGGTTTGAGCTATCCATCGACCCCCGGTTTCCCGAGGTGCCAGTATCGCCAGCTTTCGCCTTGATACCCTGCCGTGTCACCACGGCCTCAGAAGCCAGCCTGTGCGGTACGGGTTGCGCCCTTGCGGTACGCCCCCCGAGTCGGTCTTTCACCGACTTTCACTGGGTAACAGGTCATCAGGCCATTGCCTGCCTGACGCCGTTTCCGTGTCGCCCAACAACCTTCCAGCCTGTGGCCGGATTGAAACGTGTGATACGTTTTTCGATTGGGTCGAAGAAGGGAGTTACGCCCTCCAGCGCCCATCGCAGCCGCACCAGCCCTATTAGAGGCATGCGGCTACAGCGTTTGCTCGATTCCAGACTGGCGATCTGGAATCTACCGGGGTGGCGCCCCGGCATGTCCTTTCAGACGTGTGTGTTTGCAGTTGGCAGCCTGCCCGCTGAGTCCTCGGGGTCTTTTGCCCGAAGGCTCACCAGGCAGGCTGCCGTGCATGCAAGTCACCCCGGCTTTCGCCGGGCGTCTTGTCCTTGTTTGGTGACTGTCCTGCTTCGGTATAGCTCCAGGATGGCCGTGCTTCGCACGGAACATCATTACGTGCGGCTGCGCCGCACCGAATCACACTGCAAATGCAGGCCTCGCGCCCCCGTTCCGCCGAATTATCCTGCCATCGGTTGCATATACCTCTGTATCTCTCACTACAGATGTAACGCGTCATGACTTCAACCAATCCGCCCTCCACGCCCGTTTCCCGCTCGAAGACCGCCGCGCTCGCCCGCACCATCGACCTGGTGACCAAGGGCTATCACTTCTACTGCACCGGCCAGTGCCCAGCCCGACGCCTGCCGGCGCTCCTGCGCAAGTTCCATGAGCGCTACAACATCGGCTGCTCGCCGGCGCAGCGCCTTACCCGCAAACAGAAGGGGCTGGCGAATGCTGCGTTGGTGGTGTTTCTTCCCCAATGGGACGCCTCGGAGGATGGCGCTGACGCAAACAACTCGGGTGACGCGTCAGATTCCTGCCTGGCCAGCCAGGAAGAAACCGCTCAGGCGTCTGACCCGGCGCCCCGGAAGGCGTCCGTGCAGCGCCACGCCGGTAGTGTGGAGGATGCCGTGCGCGACATGCCGGCAGACGTCCAGGTGGAATGGCTGTTGCTGGTCACGAAAGGCACGGGAGCCGCGCATGAGCAGGAGCAGTTATGCGACGTGACGGACAAACAGCGGCTCGTCTTCTGCCGCTATGAGCTGGTGCGACATTCAGCGCGCGGGAAAGCCGCATGGACGTGGCGCCGGACGCGCGCCGAGATGGGCGATTTGTTTGCGTTGCTGGAGGAGCAATTGAAGCGCCGCCATGTTTCCAGCGTGGCGCTGACGCTGGCGCGGATCGCGCGCCAGCCCGGCTTCGCTGGTGTGCGTGAGCAGAGCTGGCGTCTGTGCCAGTTCGCTCGCCAGCATGGCTACGACGGTGAGTTGCCTTACCTCTACTTCGTGCAGAAGGTGGCGCATGGGGAGCGCTGCCTCCTGCAGGACCGCCGAGGCCGATTGACACAAGGTGCTGAGGCCAGGTTTTTTGGACTGGCAGGATGACAGGGCGACCCTCCGTGTGAATTTCTGCAAAAATTTCCGTGGAGGGCCTTCGCAAATCATTGATTCGCAATGCGTATAGCATGAAATTCGCCCTCTGCAAGTAGGCTGGCACGGGCGTTTGCGATAGCGTCTCCTATTCTTTCAACGCTTCGTTCTGGTGCCCATGATTGCTCGCCCGGCGCTTGTGAAACAAAGTTTTTCAGAGGGAAATCAGCCTTGAGAGCTGGGCTGATTTCTGGATTCGGTCCGCACGGCGCGCTTTCATGCGGGTCCGGTTTGGCTATACGCAGTCCCTGGTTACTGGACTGTCTTGTCGTGTCTGCTACATCGCATTCCCCCGCTTCATTGCCAAGCGCTGCTCCGGCTTCTCTGCCGACCATCACGGCAGGCTCGCCCGAGGATCGCCTCCTCGCGCTCTTCGCCCGTCTGGTCATCGAACGTCTGCTGGCCGAACACGTCGCGGGTGCTGAGTTGGAGGCCTGCGCGACGGCTCCGGCCATTGCTCAGGGCATTGCTCAGACCTCTGCTCTTTCTTACGTCATCCCCTCCAAACGCCACTAGGAGCGCCTTCAATGAAAGCCTTTATCTACACCCGATACTCGACTGACCGTCAGCAGAACAGTTCCACCGTCGACCAAGAGCGGGTGTGTCGGGCCTGGGCGGAACGTCAGGGGGCGATGGTGCTGGAGGTCTTCAGCGATGAGGAGATTTCGGGGACGGTGCGCAACCGCCCGGCGTATCAGCGCTTGCTCGACCGGGTTGGCAAGGGGGAGTTCGATACGCTGCTGATTGAGGATCTGAGCCGGCTGGCGCGGGATAGTCTGGAACAGGCGCGCTTGCTCAAGCTACTGAAGTTCCACGGGGTGCGCGTGGTGGGGGTGTCCGAAGGCTATGACTCGCACGCACAGGGCGAGATGTTGATGGCAGGCATCAAGGGCATCTTCAATGAGCTGTACGTGGAGAACATCCGCTTCCAGACGCGGCGCGGCCTGGAAGGCCGGGTACTACGGGGGATGAGTGCAGGCAGCTGGTGCTATGGCTACGAAAGCAAGCCCTGCATCGAGGATAACAAGGTGGTGGGCTACCGGCTCTTCATCAAGGAAGAGGAGGCGGTGGTCATCCGTCGCATTTTTCAGTTGTATGCGGATGGCTACAGCCCGCGAGCGATTGCGGATCTGCTCAATCGCGAAGGCGTCCCCTCCCCCAAGGGCGAACGCTGGGGCGACATGGCGATTCGTGGCAATCAGCGTCAGGGGCGGGGGATTCTGAACAACCGTCGCTATGAGGGGGTGTATGTCTGGAGCCGGAACCGCAAGCTGAAGAATCCGGAGACGGGCAAGGTGGTGCGGCGGGCGCGGGACGTGTCCGAGCATGTGACAAAGGAGATGCCGGAGTTGCGCATCGTACCGCCTGAGCTGTGGGCTCAGGTGCGCGCACGTCAGGCGCAGACGGCCGAGCGCTCGGCGGCCAAGCAGGCGGTGGCCGGGGCGCAGGCGCGGACAGGTGCGGGTCCCAAATACTTGTTGAGTGGTCTGCTCAAGTGCGGGGTATGCGGGGGCAACTATGTGGTGGTCAATCGCTACCAGTACGGCTGTGCGAAGTACCGGCACATGGCCGAGTGCGCCTGCCAGAACCGTGTGCGGGTCGCCCGCGACCTACTTGAGGAGAAGGTGCTGGCGGTGGTCAAGGCGCGGGTACTGACGCGGGAGAGTCTGGCGCGCTTTGCCGAGCACCTGCAGCAGCAGGCAACCGTCCAGCTCAAGCGGGCCGATGAAGGCAGCATGCAACACGAGCGCGCCCTGCAGGAAGTGAATCGGCAGATTGCCCGGCTCATCGACAGCATCAAGGCGGGGATCGACCCGCTCATCGTGCGGGACGAACTGAACCAGCTCAATGACAAGCGTGTGATGCTTGAACGCCAGCGGCATGAGGCTTCCCCGCGCACGCTTGATGCGAGCACCCTGGTTGCACAGGCTCTGGAGCGCTGTGACAAGATGGTCGAGCAGCTCGATTCCTTGCTTGCCAGCGCCCTCCCCGAGGCCCGCGAAATCCTGCGTGAGCTCTTCGGTGGCAGCATCGAACTCACGCCGACAGATGACGGCACCGTGCGCGTGAGCCTCACCGGAAACCTTGCCGGGGTCCAGGCGCTGATGACTTATCCAGCATCAGGAGCGAAAGGTAAGATTAACGATGCGCAGCGTGCTGAGTGCTGAGTGCTGAGTGCTGAGTGCTGAGTGCTGAGTGTGCAGGATGATGCGCCTTGGGTCTGCCGTAGGGCGCCCTGAGCGAAGCGAAGCGCGCCGAAGCAGGCATTGCGCATCACCGACACGTCCGGCCTTCCGCACCCGCCGCGAAGCTCCGGAAGGAAACGCACCACCGCACTCATGCTCACGCATGCGGCGCAGTTCGCTGCGCTCAATGCGCCCTACGTGCTGAGTGCTGAGTGCGCGAAAGGATGCATGTTTCCGTAGGGCGCCCTGAGCGAAGCGAAGCGCGCCGTAGCAGCCCTGAGCGAAGCGAAGCGCGCCGCAGCAGCCCTGAGCCAAGCGAACTGCGCCGAATGAAAGCGGCAAGGTCGCCGAAGCCCCCGCTGCCGCAATCGCCACACGGCCAAACCGCCCGCTTTCCGCGCCACGCCCGCCGCAGTCTCCCCGTATACTTCCGCATCCCCTGGAACCCCCGAATCATGGCCACACACGACTTTGAACTGACCCGCGAATTCATCGAGCTCGACAGCCTGCTCAAGCTGCTGGGCATTGCACCCTCCGGCGGCGCGGCCAAGATGATGGTGGCTGAAGGGCTGGTCGAGGTGAATGGCGAGATCGAATCGCGCAAGACGCGCAAGCTCCGCCCGGGCGACAAGGTCCGCGTGGCCGGCGAGCGCATTCACATCCATGCACCGGGTCACACCGCATGAGCGCCCGCTTCGGACTCGTCCTGTTTGATCTGGATGGCACGCTGAGCGACCCGCTCGAAGGCATCGGCCGCTCGATCAACCATGCGCTGGCCCACTTCGGGCATGAAGAGCGCCCGCTGGAAGCGCTCGCCTGGTGCATCGGGCCGCCACTGGCCGACAGCTTTCCGGTGCTCAGCGGCAGCTCGGACCCGGCCCACATCCGCGAACTGATCCTGAAATACCGGGAGCGCTATGCCGTGACCGGCTATGCGGAAAACACCCTCTACCCCGGCATCCCGCCGCTGCTCGAAGCCCTCTCGGCGCAAGGCGTGCCGATGGCGGTGTGCACCTCCAAGCGCACGGACTTCGCCGAGCAGATCCTGGCGCATTTCGGCCTGCGTCAGCACTTCCGCTTCGTCAGCGGGCATGACGGCAATCCCGGCGTTGCCCATCAGAAATGGGAGCAGATGGCCGGGCTCTGCGCGCAGGGACTCGTCGGGCCGGACAGCCTGATGGTCGGCGACCGTGTCTTCGACATGCACGCGGCGCACCGCAACGGCCTCAGCGCGGCCGGCGTGCTGTGGGGTTACGGCTCCCGTGCCGAGCTGGAAGCGGAATCGCCGCGCTTCCTCTGCGAACAGCCGGAAGCACTGCTCGAGGTCGTGCTCGGCTGAGCAGAGGTGCTGGGTGCTGGGTGCTGGGTGCTGGGTGCTGGGTGCTGGGTGCTGGGTGCTGGGTGCTGGGTGCGCAGGATGATGCGTCCTGCGCGTGTCGCAGGGCGCCCTGAGCGAAGCTGAGCGAAGCGCGCCGCAGCAGCCGTGCGCATCGCAGGCAAGCCCTCCGCCTGCGAATGTCCGATACCGCTGAAACAGAAAGGCCCGTTCTCGCGAACGGGCCTTTTCATTGCGGAACACCGGGCCGAATCAGTCCAGGCCCTGGCTCGACAGGTATTCCTCGTAGGTGCCGCGGTAATCGATGATCGTGCCGCCTTCCTTGATTTCCAGCACGCGGGTGGCCACCGAGGAGACGAACTCGCGGTCGTGGGAGACGAAGAACAGCGTGCCGTTGAAATCCATCAGGCCGCCGTTGAGGGCTTCGATGGACTCCATGTCCATGTGGTTGGTGGGTTCGTCCATCAGCAGCACGTTCTTGCGCTGGAGCATCAGCTTGCCGAAGAGCATGCGGCCCTGTTCGCCACCGGAGATGACCTTGACGGACTTCTTCACGTCGTCGCCCTTGAAGAGCAAGCGGCCGAGCGTGCCGCGGATCAGGGTGATCGCGTCGTCGCCTTCGTAACCGCCTTCGCGCACATAACCGGAAATCCAGTCGGTCAGGCTCTCGCCCCCCGCAAAGTCTTCGGCATGGTCCTGCGCGTAGTAGCCCAGCTTCGCCTTTTCAGCCCACTTGATGGAGCCTGCCTGCGGCTGCAGCTCGCCCACCAGCAGCTTGAGCAGCGTGGTCTTGCCGACGCCGTTTTCACCGATGATGGCGACGCGGTCACCCGCGTCAAACGCGGCGCTGAAGCGGCTGATGATCTTGCGATCGGCTTCGTAACCGAAGCTGAGGTTGTCGATCTCCACGGCCTGACGGTGCAGCTTTTCCTTCTCGTCGTAGTCGAAGCGGATCCACGGGTACTGACGCGAGGAGGGCTTGAACTCCTCGATCTTGATCTTGTCGATCTGCTTGGCACGGCTGGTGGCCTGACGCGCCTTGGACTTGTTGGCCGAGAAGCGGCGCACGAATTCCTGCAGCTCGGCGACCTTTTCCTTGGCGCGGGCGTTGTCACGCGCCTGCTGCTCGCGCGCCTGCTGGGCGGCTTCCATGTAGTCGTCCCAGTTGCCGGGCCAGACCTGGATGCGGCCGTAGTCGAGGTCGGCCATGTGGGTGCACACCTGGTTCAGGAAGTGGCGGTCGTGGCTGATGATGATCATCGTGCTGTTGCGGTTGTTCAGCACATGTTCCAGCCAGCGGATGGTGTTGATGTCGAGGTTGTTGGTCGGCTCGTCGAGCAGCAGGATGTCCGGATTCGAGAACAGCGCCTGACACAGCAGCACGCGCAGCTTCCAGCCCGGTGCCACCTCGCTCATCGGCCCGGTGTGCTGTTCGGTGGGAATGCCCACGCCCAGCAGCAGCTCGCCCGCACGCGCCTCGGCGGTGTAGCCGTCGTATTCGGCAAAGCGCCCTTCGAGCTCAGCCGCATGCATGTAGTCCTCTTCCGAGGCTTCCGGGTTCGCGTAGATCGCGTCCTTTTCCTGCATGCAGGCCCACATCTCGGCATGCCCCTGCATCACCACGTCGATCACGCGCTGCTCTTCATAGGCGAACTGATCCTGGCGCAGGAAGGCCATGCGCTCGCCGGAATCCAGCGCCACGTTGCCGGCGGAAGGCTCCAGCACGCCGGCGAGGATCTTCATGAAGGTCGACTTGCCGGCGCCGTTGGCACCGATCAGGCCGTAGCGGTTGCCGTCGCCGAACTTGATCGAGACGTTTTCAAACAGGGGCTTGGCCCCGAACTGCATGGTGATGTTGTTGGCGATGAGCACGACATTGTCCTCACCGCGCGTACGGCACGGGCCGGCACGCGCGGAAACGGGATACGGGGGAAACCGTGCATTCTATCGCAGCACGTAAATCCTTGATACCTCAGGGCGTCGGCCTGCCCCGGCTCGCGGCACTCGCGAGCAGGCGAGCCGACCGGAGCCCGAGCGCTCAGGCGGACCAAAGCTGACTGCCTCGTTGCATTCCGTGAACAAGCATTGCTCGTTTTTTGCTCAAGGCTCACATGATTCCTTGAACCGCAATTGTGAGCGGAAACCGCTGTCGGAAAAATCCTTGCACGTACTCCCGAAAAGCCAAGGGGAGACGTTCCGGACCGCCCGGTGACGGCCGGGCACAGCAACAAGGATGGCCGCCTTCCAGCGCGAGCCTCCGCCAAGGAGACAAAGTCATGAACCACGCAGCAAAACTCGCAGCATCTTCCCTCATTCTCGCCCTGACCCTCGCCGCGTGTGGCGGCGGTGGTGGCAGCGACGACGCACCGGCACCGACCGCGCCGGGCTCGTCATCATCCTCCAAGTCGTCCAGCAGCACCTCGACAAGCAGCCAGGCCTCATCCTCTTCCAGCAGCGTGGCAACGTCTTCGTCCAGCAGCTCGGCTCCGGCCGTCACGGTCAAGGAATGGGGCTTCAGCAACGAAGCCTATGCCGCAGCAGGCCAGACGCTGTTCAGTGCGGATTACACCGCCACGGCAGACAACAGCGTGAAGCTCATCTCCAGCGATATCGCGAGCGGTGCGGTAACGGTTGACGGCCTGCAGTTCAACACGACGGCTGCCGGTGTGCTGCGCTATCGGGCAGCGGGATCCTCCTCGAACAACGGCACCGGTGCGGTGAACATGTGGAACACCAACGGCTCCTTCTACAGCTCCAACGCTGCTCTCATTCCCGACGTCGGTGCGGACGGCTCCGCTCCGGCCAGCGGCAGCAAGCTGCGCGCCTACATGGGCGTTCCAGTAACGGCCAAGAAAGCGCTGTCGATCGCCATCGAATACCGTCAGACCTCAGCCAGCGCCACGGCGGGCAAGCTGGCCCTGTTCTGCAGCGATAACAGCGTGCTCATCAAGCAGGATGTCTTCTCCGTCGCGAATGCCGACGGCAGCTTCAACACCTTGAGCTACACCGCCGACGCAAGCCATAACTGTTCCGAACTTCGTGTTATCTATGGGCGCGAAGGCACGTCGTCTGGTGGCGTGAACATCGGCAAGATCAAGCTCACCCAATAACGGCTCTGGTACTGATCCAGACAGTCAATCTGTCCTGCCCCCGGCACGCCGGGGGCTTTTCCGTTCATCAGACCTGCCAACCCCGGAAAACACCGGGTATACCCTTATCAAAAAACCTCAGAACCCATTGTTTTCAATGGAAATGTTGCTTTTCCGTAACGCCATTTCGAGGTTTTTGTAAATTTTTTCACGTTTCTTCTGATTCGCCTTGTGACCGGAAACAGGTCGTAGGAAAAATACCTACATGCTTTCGGCAACAGAAAGCATGATCCGGACGCCCGGTGACGGCCGGGCATACAAGAGACAAGGGGAGCCGCAGGCCGGAGGGCCGGGTTCTTCGCACAGGAGAAGAAGATGCAACGTTCGACCAGACTCGCAATTTCAGCACTTGGCCTGTCCCTGATCCTCGCCGCTTGCGGCGGTGGCGGCAGCGACGACAACAGCTCCACCCCGGCGGCATCATCCGCGGCATCCAGCGTTGCCAGCAGCACCGCTTCTTCCAAGGCATCTTCGTCGGCTGCCTCAACGGCGACATCCTCTGCAGCGTCCTCGACTGCCACCTCTGCAGCATCCAGCACGAGTTCAGCCGCCTCTAGCGCAGCCGCAGTTACTACCGGCACCTGGACCCCTTCACTGAGTCTGGTCGGCTCCTCCAACCTGCTGACCTGCGCCAGCGGGAACTATGGTTTCAATGCCAGCACCAGTGAGATCACTGCTGGTGCCGCAGCGCTTTACTCAGCCAGCGCCTCCAACCTGCGGCTTTACGACGGTTCTTCTGATTGCAGCGGATCGACCTGGGCCATCACCTACAACGGCAGCTCATTCGCAACAAGCAGCGCAGTCAGCACTGGCAGCTCTCTCACGGGCACTACCTTTAACCGCTACATCAAGATTCCGTACACCAATGCAGCCACGACGTCACCGTCGATCACCGTCAAGTTCGGAAACTCGAATTCGAGTGGCTGTTCAGCGGGGCAGATCGTGATCGCCGATGCCAACGCAAACATTCTTTATGCGGGTAATGGCTGTGCATACACAGGCGGTACGGCAGCGACGGCAACGTCACCTGCTTCCGCTACAGCGACGGCGACGGTTACCAAGGGGGCAAGCGGCGCGTTTTATGTGTATTACACCCGCGTTGGAGATTCGACTGGCGGCCTCCGCGTCTGGTCGATCGACTACACGTACTGATCGAAGACGGCAGTCCTGTCCGGTTTCCGGACAGGACAAGCTTGCCGCAGGCCTGCGCCCTCCTTGAGAGGGCGTTTTCATTTCAGGTATCACCCCACCGCTTCATCAACCCATGCTCCACCCCGATCTGGTCCATCACCCGTGCCACCACGAAGTCGACCAGATCCTGCACGGTTTGCGGGTGGTGGTAGAAGCCGGGTGAGGGGGGCAGGATGACGACGCCCATTCTCGAGAGGCGGAGCATGTTTTCCAGGTGCAGCGTGGAGAACGGGGCTTCGCGCGGCACGATGACCAGCTTGCGGCCTTCCTTGAGGCAGACGTCGGCCGCGCGTTCGATGAGATTGCTGGACAGCCCGGCCGCCACGGAGGCCAGGGTGCCCATGGTGCAGGGGCAGATCACCATTGCATCCGGCGGATTGGTGCCGGAGGCGATCGGGGCAAACCACTCCTCTCGGCCGTAGACCAGCAGTTGCCCTTCGGCGGCGCCGAAGCGCGCTGACAGCAGCTCGGCCGTCTCTCGCGTGCCGGCGAGGGCGAGATCCATTTCCTGCTTCGCCACGATCTGGGCGGCCTGGGTATAGACGAGCTGCACGCGGCAACCCGCGCGGATCAGGCTTTCGATGAGGCGCAGGCCGTAAGGCATGCCCGAGGCGCCGGTCAGTGCAACTGCAATGGTTTTCATGGAGTCGGGAGTCGGGAGTCGGGAGTCGGGAGTCGGGAGTCGGGAGTCGGCACATTGTAGGGGCCGGCTCCCGCAGCGAACAGGCCGTGCTGAGCGCCTCAGCCTACGGCCGCGTCGCCGCTGCCGGCCACACGGACTTCTTCATCGGTGCCCTCCCGCAACAGCCGGGCAGTGATGAGGCCGTTGGCCGTGCCGAAGAGGGTGGCCGTTGCGGAGAAAACCGGCCAGAGGGCCCAGATGCCGTCATGCGGCACGAGCCAGAGCCGGGCGAGGATCATCTGGCCGCCGATATGGCCGAAAGCGGCCAGCAGGGACAGGCTCACCGCACCGAACCAGCGTCGCGGCAGATGCCGGGCCAAGCCCAGAACCGCCAGACTGCAGAGGCTGCCGGCCAGACTCAGGAAGAAGCCGGGGGCGAAGAGTTGCCCCAGCAGCAGGCTGGCCGCAAAGACGCGCAGCAACGCTACCCAGACCGCCTCGATCCAGCCATGCCGCATGAGGACCAGCAGCACGATGATGTTCGCCAGCCCCGGCTTCACGCCCGGCAGGGGCGTGGGAATGGCGGCCTCTGCCACGCTGAGTGCGATGGCCGCGGCAGCGTAGCGGGCCACCCGGTAGTCCGACTCATCGGCGTGCAGGATGCGCGTGGGCGTCATGTCAGTAGGCCATCGAATCGTAGGTCTCGCTGCGCCCCGCCAGCTGCAGGCTGACCTCATTGGGCGCACAGATCGCAGCCGCGCCGTTGCGGCTCAGCCAGCCCTGCTTCACGCAATACTGGCGAGGGCCTGGATCGGACTTCACCCGGGCACGACCCGGCTCGATCTCGATCAGGGTCAGCCCGAGCGGGCCACGCACCTCGTAGCGAGCAGCGCGGTCGAGCGGCAGCGTGGCCACCGTGCGGCCGCCGGCCCGGACAATCGCGCGCGTCGGCCGGTCCGGGCTCCACAAGCTCATCGCGGCATACAGGGTGATCGACAGCGCAGCGAGAACGCACAGCCAGTCGCCGGGATGCATCAGCTGCAGCCAGGGGCGAATGGCGGGCTTCACGTCACCCGGCTTTCCTGTGGTTCGCATCGAGCGAGCGATGACGCACCATCACCCGCGCCTGGCCGGAAAACTCCTTCGCCAGCCACTCGGCCAGATAGACCGAACGATGCTGGCCGCCGGTGCAACCGATGCCGATGGTGAGGTTGCTGCGCCCGTCATGCGAAAAAGCCGGCAGCCAGTCGGCGACGAAGCGGCGGATGTCATGTGCCATGCGCATGGCATCGTCCGAGGCTTCCATGAAGTCGATCACCGGCTGATCGAGCCCCGTCAGCGCGCGCATGGCAGGGTCATAAAATGGATTGGGCAGGCAGCGCACGTCAAACACGAAATCCGCATCCACCGGCAAGCCGTGCTTGAAACCGAAGGACTGGAACAGTAAGGTCGGACCGCGCCCAGGCGCCGATTCGATCAGCTCGCGCAGCCAGGAGCGGAGCACGTTGGGATGCAGCGCACTGGTGTCGATGCGCTGCCCCAGCTCGGCCACCCGCTGCAGCAGTTCGCGCTCGCGATGGATGGCCTCCTGCAGCGTGACCGTGCCTTCGGCCAGCGGATGACGACGACGGCTCTCGGAGTAGCGCGCGATCAGCGACTCGTCACGCGAATCGAGAAAGATGAAGCGCAGGTCGGGCACCTGCAGGCGCACCTCGGAGACGATTTCGGGCAGGGCTTCGATGCTCGCGCCGGAGCGCACATCCATCGCCACGCCAACGCGGTGATAGCCCTCCTGGCGCAGCTGTTCGACGAGCTGCGGCAGCAGGCTCGCCGGCAGATTGTCGACGCAGTAGTAACCGGTATCTTCAAGCAGCTTGAGGGCGATGCTCTTGCCCGAGCCGGAGAGGCCGCTGATCAGGGTGAGTTGCATGCTGGATTCCGTCGCCGCGGCAGATCGCGGCCTTTGCGGACAAGCATAACGAAAAAAACCGGCCTCGCGCTCAAGCCGGCGAGCCGGGATGCTTCAGACGCCATTCTGCCCGCCGCTCGGCACAGCGCTGCAGGATGGCCTCACGCTCCCGGGCGTCGGCCGCATGCCATCCGGTAATTTCGGCCAGACTGCGGAAACAGCCCACGCAGATCAGGCCCGGCTCATCCAGACAGCACAGGCGCACGCAGGGGGAGGCGGGCAATTCGTCGGCCATTGCGCTCACCAGGGCAGGCGGTGCCCGCGGTAATCGATGAAGTGGCCGTTGTCGTCCTCGTCCAGCTCGGCCATCACCTGGCGCAATCCTTCAACCGACTCGCTCACGCCCAGCGCTGCATCATCTCCGCCCATCTCTGTCCGGACCCAGCCGGGATGCAGCGAAACCACGCAGGCGCCCAGCGGGCCGTACTCGTTGGCGGCCGTCTTGACCACCATGTTGGCTGCCGCCTTGGAGCAGCGGTAGGCGATGGCATCGGAGCCACTCGTATCCTGGATCGAGCCCATGCTCGACGACATGACCGCCAGCACCCCGCGCGCAGCGGCCACATTGCTGCCGAAGGCCTGGATCAGGCGCATCGGCCCCAGCACATTGGTGTGCATGACCTCATCGAACGCCGCATCGCCGGGAGCGGCGAAGCTGCCGGTATCCGGCCCGAACAGGCCGGCATTGCAGATCAGCAGATCCAGCGGCGCGTCATCGAGATACCAGGCCAGCGCCGCGATCGATTCGGGGCTGGTCACATCCAGCGCCTGCACATCCACGCTGGCCGGCAGCCAGCCACGGGCCTGCTCGGGCGCCCGGCAGGCGGCGATCACGCGCCAGCCTTCAGCGGCATACTGGACGGCCAGCTCCAGGCCGATGCCACGGCTGGCACCCGCAATCAGTACGGTCTTGCTCATGTCTGCCCTGTGTTGATCAAGGAATCCGCCAAGCACGGCGTGCGCCCATTATGGGTGCTCCTCAGGGTGAAAGGTAGACTAGGGGGAAGCCTGTGTTGCAGCCCGTCTTGCTGCAATGCATCATCATTTTTCATTCCGCCGACATGCCCATGCGAAACCTGAGCCACCCTTTCCCTGCCGCGCCGCAAGCCCCGGAGACGCTCGAGGTCGCGCCGGGCGTGAAGTGGCTGCGCCTCGCGCTGCCCTGGGCGCTCGACCACATCAACCTGTGGCTGATCCGCGATGGCGCGGCCTGGGCGCTGGTCGACACCGGACTGGGCGACGACGCCACGCGCGCGCTGTGGCCGCAGATCCTGCAGGCCCTGGGCCGGCCGCTGAGCCGCATCATCGCGACCCACTACCATCCGGACCACCTTGGCAACGCGCAATGGCTCGCCGCACAGACCGGTGCGGCAATCCACATGTCATTCGGCGAATACCTGCTGGCCCATGCGCTGCACAGCCAGAGCGCCGGCTACGACATGGCAAGCTTCCATGAGCACTTCCGCCGCCACGGGCTGGACAGCGAACGCCTGGCCCGCATGGAGGCCCGCGGCAACATCTATCGCCGCGGCGTACCCGAGTTGCCCGCGCAGTTCGTCCGCCTGCTCGAGGGCGACCGCCTCCGCATCGGGGGCCGCAACTGGACGGCCATCGCCGGCCACGGCCATTCCCCGGAGCACATCTCGCTGCACTGCCCCGAAGCGGGCGTGCTGATTTCCGGCGACATGCTGCTGCCGCGCATCACCACCAACATCAGCGTACCGGCCGCGATGCCGGAAGAAGACGCCGTTGCGCGCTTCCTGGCGTCGCTGCAGAAATTCCGCACGCTGCCGGCCGAAACCCTGGTCCTGCCCGCTCACGGCCTGCCCTTCCGTGGCATGCATGCGCGGCTGGACCAGCTTTTCACCCATCATGACGAGCGCGACGCCAGCATGCTCGCCGCGCTCGACACCCCGCGCAGCGCCGCCGAACTCCTGCCGGTGCTCTTCCCGCGGCCGCTGGACACTCATCAATTGCTCTTTGCAATGGGCGAAGCGATCGCCCACCTGAACCACCTCTGGCGCCGCGACCGCCTCAAGCGCCTGGAAGACAGCGACGGCAACATCCTTTACCAGCAGACAAGCTGAACCTCATCCATCACCCGCTCAGGAGACAGATTCATGGCCAGCACCGATACGCAGCAAGCCGGATTGCCTGATACGCAGGAACTCGCCCGGACCTATGCCGAAGTGGCACAGCGCTCATCGAAGCTCCTGAGCGAATACATCCAGCGCCAGGTATCAAAGGGGGTCGAGCCCCCGGACGATGAAATGGGTGTGGCGCAGGCCTTCTTCGACATGATGGCCAAGCTGATGAGCGATCCGGTGCGGCTCGCCACCAACCAGATGAACCTGCTGCGCGACTATTTCAGCCTGTGGCAGAACTCCGTGCAGCGGCTCTGGGGCCTCACGCCCGAACCGGTCGCCACGCCAGAGAAAAGCGACAAGCGCTTCAAGCATGAGGAATGGCAGGACAGCTTCGTCTTCGATTTCATCAAGCAGAGCTACCTGATCGCCGCCCGCAACATCCACGACACCGTCTGCTGCATCGATGGTCTGGACGAAGCCGCGCAGAAGAAGGTGAATTTCTACACCCGCCAGTATGTCGATGCCATGGCGCCCTCCAACTTCGCGCTGACCAATCCGGAAGTGCTGGAGGAAACCTGCCGCACCCGCGGCCAGAACCTCATCAAGGGCTTCAACAACCTGCTGCGCGACCTCGAAGCCGGTGACGGCCAGCTGCGCGTGCGCATGACCGACACCGAAGCCTTCGAACTCGGCCGCAACGTGGCCACCACGCCGGGCAAGGTGGTCTTCCAGAACGACATGATGCAGCTGCTGCAATACACGCCCTCCACCGCCAAGGTGTTCGAGCGCCCGCTGCTGATCGTGCCGCCCTGGATCAACAAGTACTACGTGCTCGACCTGCGCGACAAGAATTCCTACATCAAGTGGGCGGTGGATCAGGGCCACACCGTGTTCGTCATCAGCTGGGTCAATCCGGATACCCGCCACGCCGAAAAGGGTTTTGACGCCTACATGTCGGAAGGCGTGCTCGCTGCCATCGATGCGATCTGCGAGCAGACCGGGGCGAAGGAAATCAATGCCGCCGGCTACTGCCTGGGTGGCACGCTGCTGGGTACCACCATGGCCTGGCTGGCCGCGCGGCGTGACAAGCGCATCGCCTCCGGGACCTTCTTCACCTCGCTGCTGGACTTCTCGCAGCCAGGCGAACTGGGCGTCTTCATCGACGAGCAGCAGGTGCAGTCACTCGAGAAGAAGATGAACGAGCGCGGCTATCTCGAGGGCGCGGAAATGGCGGGCACCTTCAACATGCTGCGTGCCAACGATCTGATCTGGTCCTTCGTCATCAACAACTACCTGATGGGCAAGGATCCCTTCCCCTTCGACCTGCTCTACTGGAACTCCGACTCTACGCGCCTGCCGGCCCGCATGCACAGCTTCTACCTGCGCCGCATGTACCTCGAGAACGCGCTGCGCGAGCCGGGCGCGATCGAGCTCTGCGGCGTCAAGATCGACCTCGGCAAGATCAAGGCGCCCTGCTACTTCATCTCCACCATCGAAGACCACATCGCGCCCTGGAAGACCACCTATCTCGGCGCGCTGACCCTCGGCAAGGCTCCGCGCTTCGTGCTCGGCGGCTCCGGCCACATCGCCGGCATCGTCAATCCCCCGGCAGCCAACAAGTACGGCTACTGGGTCCGCGAAGACGGCGAGCTGCCCGAAGACAGCGACGAATGGCTCAAGGGCGCGACCCAGCATCCCGGCTCCTGGTGGACCGACTGGCAGGGCTGGGTCACCGCTCTCGACAGCAAGCAGGTGGCTGCGCGGGATCCTGAAAAAGGCCCGCTTGAAGTGCTGGAAGATGCGCCGGGCAGCTATGTGAAGGCGCGGCTCGACAAGAGCAGCCGCTGAAGCCTGGCTCACCCCGGAGCGCCCCGCACTGCGGGGCGTTCCGCATTTCAGCCGGGCATTTTGCCCGGCGAGCGTGGGTCCACATTGCCGCGCATGCCGCCGGCAAAGCTCCTGACCTCGAAACCCTGCTGGGCCAGAATGCGCGCTGCGAAGTAGCTCATCTTGCCGAACGCACACACCGTGACGACGGGGCGCCGAGGATCGAGCCGGTCCAGACTGGCCCGCAGCGCAGGGAAAGGAATGTTGATCGCTCCGCCCGGCACCGGAAAAGCCTCCGCCAGCGCCTTCGGCCGCACGTCAAGCACCTGTACGTTCGCGTCTGCCGGCAGGCTGGCGGCCGGCGTGACGAGGCCGTCGCGCTTGTTGCAGGCCGCAAAGCCGGCCAGATTGACGATGTCCTTGGCCGAGCCGAAAGGCGGTGCATAGGCCAGTTCAAGGTGACAGAGATCGTCCACCGTCATGCCGCCTGCCAGCGCGGTGGCAAGCACGTCCAGACGCTTGTCGACACCTTCGAAACCTGTCGCCTGCGCGCCCAGCAGGCGGCCGGTGTCCGGCTCCCACAGAATCTTCAGGCTCATCGGCTTCGCGCCGGGATAGTAGCCCGCATGATGCTCGGCATTGACCGTGATGCTGTCATGGGCCTTGCCTGCCGCCAGCAGGCGCTTCTCGCTCCAGCCGGTGATGCCGGCCACCACGTCGAAGGCACGCACGATCGCCGTGCCGAGCGAGCCGGGATACGGACGCGCCCTGTCACCCAGCAGCATGCAGTCGGCCGCCACGCGCCCCTGCCGGTTGGCCGGCCCGCCCAGCGGCACGCTGACCGCCGAGCCATCGATGCGGTCACGCGTGAGCACTGCATCACCCGCGGCATGAATGTCGGGGTCGGACGTGCGCATGAATTCATCCACCAGAATGTGCCCGCGCGGCCCGAGCGCCAGACCGGCCTCGCGCGCCAGGGTCGTCTCGGGCTGCACGCCGATCGACAGGATCACCAGATCGGCCTCCAGCACGCGGCCGGAGGCCAGCCTGCAATGCAGCACCGCATCCGCCGGCTCGAAGGCCGTCACCCGCTCGCCGGTCATCACTGTCACGCCCTGGCGCTGGAGCTCGCTGGCGAGCAGGGCGCTCATCGGCGCGTCGAGCTGGGGCAGCACCTGCTCCTGCAACTCCACCAGCTGCACCGCCAGGCCACGATGGCGCAGCTGCTCCGCCATCTCGATGCCGATGAAACCGGCACCGATCACCACAGCGCGCCGGGCGGTGCCGGCGGCGGCCAGAATGCGGTCCATGTCCTGCAGATTGCGCAGCGTGTGGACGCGGGCGTCGTCGATGCCGGGCAGCGCGGGCCGCAGCGGCGACGCGCCTGGCGCGAGCATGAGCTTGTCATACGAGATCCATTCGCAGTGCCCGTCCGCAACCTGACGCACCTCGACCCGTTTGCCCGCGCGATCGATTCGAAGCGCTTCGCAGCCGGTCCGCACATCCAGGTTCAGCAGCGACTTCAGGCCCGCGGGCGTCTGCACGGCCAGCGCGCCGCGCTCGGCGATCTCGCCGCCGATGTGATACGGCAGGCCGCAGTTGGCAAAGGAAACGTCCGGCCCGCGGTCGAGCATGATGATGGATGCATGCTCGTCGAGCCGGCGGGCACGCGCGGCGCAGGACGCACCGGCCGCAACGCCACCGATGACAAGGAGTCTGAGAGGCGGGTTCATGACTGGGAGCTCCCGGCAGTGAAAAGGATGAGAAGCGGGCTCACAGGAATCGGCTGACCCAGCGAAGGATTTCGGCGGCGGGGCGGGCGCCGGCCTCGCGCGCCACTTCCTGGCCGGCGCGGAACAGCGCCAGGGTCGGAATGCTGCGGATGCCGTATCGCGCGGCCGTCGCGGGGCTGGCTTCGGTATCGAGTTTGGCGAGGATGACCTTGCCCTGGAGCTGCCGTGCAGCCTCCTCGAACATCGGCGCCATCGTGCGGCAGGGTCCGCACCAGGGCGCCCAGAAGTCGACCAGCACCGGCAGTTCGGTGCGGGCGATGAAGTTCGCGAAATCGGCGTCGCTCAGCGGAACCGGGGTGGCCGGCAGGAGCGGACGGTGGCAGGCCCCGCAGGCCGGCCCTTCGGCCAGGCGTGCCTCAGGCAGGCGATTGGTGGTGTGGCAATGGCAACAGACGATCTGCATGACGGAAAGCTCCCGTACTGGACAGACCTAACATTACTACATGGTTATACAGTTTTCAACGAAGTCTGTTCCAGCGGCAGCCGGAAGTGCACTTCAAGCCCGCTGCCCTGCTGGCGGTTCTGCGCCCACATGCGGCCGCCGTGGGCCTCGATGGCCCGCCGCGCGATCGCCAGCCCCAGCCCGTAGCCTGCGCCGCCTGCCGATTCGCCGCGGTGGAAGGGATCGAAGATCGACTCCAGCTCGTTCTCCGGCACGCCGGGGCCCGCGTCGGCCACGGTGATGTGCATCGAATCGGCCCGGGCCTGATGCACCAGACTGACCTCCACCAGACTGTCGACCGGAGTGTGCCGCAGCGCATTGCGCACCACATTGTCGAACGCGCGGTGCAGCAGTTCGCCGCGCGCACGGATCACCAGCTCACCTTCATGCGAGGTCGAAAACATCACCTTGCGGCCACTGCCTTCGGCTTCGAAACGTGCATCCTCGACCACGCTGTCGAGGAGCTCGATCAGATCCACATAGTCTTCCGCGGGCTGCCGCATCAGGCCTTCGAGTCGCGCCAGGGTCAGCACTTCGCCGACGAGTTCATCCAGCCGCTCCGCTTCGCGCTCGATGCGCGAGAGCGCGGTTTCGACCTGAGCCGGATTCTGCCGTGCCAGGCCGACCGCCACCTGCAGGCGGGCCAGCGGCGAACGCAGTTCGTGAGAGACGTCATGCATCAGCCGGTTCTGCGAGCCGACCAGCTGCTGCAGCTTCTGCACCATGCCGTCGAACTCACGCCCGAGCTGGCCGAGCTCGTCGCGCCGGCCGGCCATGCCCTGTGCGACGCGCACGTTGAGCTGCCCGTCCGAGGCCGCCTGGAAGGCGCCCTGCAGACGATGAATGGGCCGCGAGAAATTGCGGGCCAGCAGCGCACTGACCAGCACGCTCGCCAGCAGGGCCGCCAGCGCAGCCAGGATCGGGCCTTCCAGACGGAACTCGGGCACGGGGGACGCACGCGGCGGCTCGCGCGTGCTGCCCTGGGGGAAGAACATGAGCCATTCCTTGCCGGCGTCATCCTTCCAGCGGCGGGCCTTGCGGCGCCGGTCATTGCCGGTCTCGGCCGCCAGCGCGGCCCGCGCCTGCTCCAGCGCCTCGGCCGGCACGGCCCGACCGAAACGGTCATTGCCCCCGGCATCCACCACCAGCGGCGGCTCGCCTTCCCGCACCGGCCACTGCGCCACATATTTCGCCAGCGCTTCACCGCCGCCGAAACTGGCCACCGTCCAGGCCATGCGCAGGGCATAGGTCGAGCGCGGCCCGGTCGCAATCGCGCTTTCCTCGCTGCGACGCGCCTCTTCCCGGATCATCAGCGCGGCCGACACCCCGATCACCGTAAGCAGCAGGGTGATCCAGAAGCCGGCAAAGATTTTCCAGAAAAGGCGACCCATGACGATCAGGAAACGATGTACTGGTAGCCGATGCCGCGGACGGTCTGGATCGGCGAGCGGCCGTCGGGCAGGTCGCCCAGCTTGGCGCGCAGGTTGCTCACATGCACGTCGATGCTGCGGTCATACCGGGCGAGCGGCCGGCCCAGCGCCTTCTCCGAGAGTTCGTTCTTGCTGACCGGGTTGCCGGCGCAGCGCGCCAGCACTTCGAGCAGGTTGAACTCGGTACTGGTCAGTTCCAGCAGGCGCCCCTGCCATTCCGCGCGACGTTGCTCGGGCCGCACGCAGAGCGCGCCCACGCCGAGCACCTGGGTTTCGCGCGGCCCCGGCGTGCCCTGGGCACGACGCAGGATGGCACGGATGCGGGCGACGAGTTCGCGCGGCGTGCAGGGCTTGGGCACATAGTCGTCCGCCCCCAGCTCCAGGCCCAGCACGCGGTCGATATCGTCGCCGCGCGCGGTCAGCATGATCACCGGAATGCGGCTGCGCGCCCGGATGCGGCGCAGGGCCTCGATGCCGTTGGTGCGCGGCATCATCACGTCGAGCACCACGATGTCGAAACCGCCTTCGAGCGCCAGCCCGGCGCCCTGCTCGCCGTCGTAGACGGCTTCGACCTCGAAACCCTCAGCGCGCAGGTATTCGGCCTGCAGCGCGCACAGTTCGGTGTCGTCATCGACCAGCAGCACCCTTGCCATATTCCCGCCCGTCCCAGCAACTGAAGATGCGGCTCATGATACGGCGCGGCCGCAGACGGCCAAAGCGCGCTTACGCTTCCTTAACCAAGCTTTACCGTCGGCTGACCGGCCTTTACGCCCATGCGGCCCAGACTTCTCCCACGCTCACAACACATTGAAGGAGAACGAAAATGCCGCAGATCAATCCGAACCTCCGCCGCTTCCTGATGACCAGTGCACTGGCCCTCTGCCTGCCGCTCAGCAGCCATGCCCAGGAGGTCAGTGCACCTGCCGCGGCAGTTCGCCCGGCCACGGATCGCGCGGACGGCCCGGCGCAGGGTCGCTTCCACCATCGCGAGAGGGGCGAAGGTGAGCGCGCCGGCCTGCTCAACCCGCGCCTGATCAAGGCGCTCGACCTGAGCCAGGCACAGCGCGACGAGCTGAAGAAGCTTGCCGACAGCGATCGTGAAGCCCGCCGCACCCAGCGCGAGGCGCTGATGGCTTCGCGCAAGGCCCTGCGCGATCTGGTCATCGGTGAGCAGTACAGCGACGCCCGCGCGAAGGAACTCGCCGGCCGGATCGCGACCCAGGACAGCGCGCAAATCCTCGCCCGCGCAGAGCAGGCGCACCGCATGATGCAGGTGCTCACGCCCGAACAGCGCACGAAGCTTGCTCAACTCGCAGCGGCCCGCAAACCGGGGCGCGACGGTGAACGCGGACGGCCTGCAGACAAGGGCTGAGCCCGATCCGGCGCGAGCGGGCCGTTGCCGCACGGCCCGCAACACTTCGCCGACCCGCGCCCGTGCGGCAGACGCGCGCTTCGTCTGCAGCGGCGCGAAATCCGCTACGCTCGCATCATGTTTCCGCGCCCCCTTCTGCCGCTACTCTCCTGCAGCCTGCTCGCAGCCTGCGTCAGCGCCGGCCCCGATTACGCCGCGCCCCGGCCCGCGCTGCCCGCCAGCTGGCAGGCCGCCGCGACGCCGCAGGGCGCCTCCCTCGTGCACTGGTGGCGCGGCTTTCACGACGACACGCTGAACGCCCTGATCGACACCGCGCTGGCGCAGAGCCCGGATCTGCGCAGCGCACGCGCCAGGCTGCGCGAATCGCGGGCGAGCCTGGGCGTGGCCCGGGCCGCGCAATGGCCCGGTCTCAGCCAGGACAACAGCGCGCGCCGCACCGAATCCGCCGGCGCCGGCAGCGCGGCTGACAGCTACAGCGTCGGCTTCGACGCAAGCTGGGAGATCGATCTTTTCGGCGGCACGCGGCGCAGTGTGGAAGCCGCCCGGGCCACGCTCGAAGCAAGCGAAGCCGGGGTGAGCGACGCCTGGCTCACGCTGAGCGCCGAAGTCGCACGCGTCTATCTCGATCTGCGCACGCAGCAGGCCCGGCTTGCGATCGCACGCAGCAATCTCGCCAGTCTGGAGGAGACGCACCGGTTGATCCGGTGGCGCGAGCAGGCCGGCCTCGCCAGCTCGCTCGATGCACTGCAGGCGACCAGCACGCTGGAGACCGCGCGGGCGCGCATCCCGGCACTCGAAGCCGCCATCGAGACCGCGCTGGACCGGCTCACCGTGCTGTGCGGCGCGCCGCGCACAGAGATCGCCGGGCGCACCGCACACCTGAGCGCCCTGCCCGCCGCCCCGGCCGAAGTCGCCGTGCCGCTGCCGGCAGAACTCATCCGCCAGCGCCCGGACCTGCGCGCGGCCGAGCGCCGCCTGGCCGCCGCGAGCGCCAGCGTCGGCGTGGCCAGCGCCGCGCTCTACCCTTCGCTGCAGCTCTCCGGCACGCTCGCCCTCTCCTCCGGCGGGCTGGATACGCTGTTCCGCCCGGCCTCGCTCGGCAGCAGCCTGCTCGCCGGTCTGAGCACCCCGCTGCTGGATGGCGGGCGCCTGCGCCGCACCGTAGACGTCCGCAATGCCCAGCTCGAGCAGGCGCTGATCAGCTACGAGAAAACCGTCGCCCAGGCGCTTGCCGATGTGGAAAGCGCGCTCGTCTCGCTCGATCGCAGCGGCACCCGCCTGCGCAACCTGGCCGCGGCAGCAGAAAGCGCCAGCCTCGCCGCCGGCCTCGCCCGCGACCGCTACACCGCAGGCCTCATCGATTACGCCACGCTGCAGGACACGCTGCGCAGCGAGCTCTCCGCCAGCGACGCAAGCGCCAGCGCGCAGGGCGAGCAGCTGGCGGCCGCCGTCGCACTCTACAAGGCGCTCGGGGGCGGCTTCGACATGCCCGGCCCGGGCAAGGAAACGGGAACCCCATGACAAAGTCATCCACCGGCCCCGCCGCCGACCTCAGCCAGCTGCTCGCCAGCCATCGCGCGGCGCCCCGCAACCGCCGTCTGCTGATCGGCCTCGGCGTGCTGGCCCTGCTGATAATCGCCGGCGGCCTGGCCGCCTGGCACACGAGCCGCAGCGCGCGCGGGCCGCAGTTCGTCACCGCCGCCGTGAGCCGCGGGGACATCACCGTCACCGTGACCGCCACCGGCAACCTGCAGCCGATCAACACGGTCGACGTCGGCTCCGAGATCTCCGGCACCATGGCCGAGGTGCTGGTCGACTTCAACGACCGGGTGAAGAAGGGCCAGGTGCTGGCGCGGCTCGACACCACCAAGCTCGCCACCGCGCTGGAGCGCTCGCGCGCCACGCTTGCCGCCAACCAGGCCCGCGTGCTGCAGGCGCGCGCCACCCTGGACGAATCCGCCACCTCGCTCGCCCGCTTCGAGGAAGTGGCGCGCCTCTCCGGCGGCAAGGTGCCTTCGGCTGCCGAGCTGGATGCCGCCCGGGCCAAGCTTGCCCGCGCGAAGGCCGATCTCGCGACCGCCGAAGCCGCCGCCGCCGAGTCTGCCGGCGCGGTGAAACAGGGTGAGACCGACCTCTCGAAAGCCACCATCCGCTCGGCCACCAACGGCATCGTGCTCAAGCGCAGCGTGGAGCCGGGCCAGACCGTGGCGGCCTCGCTGCAGGCGCCGGTGCTGTTCTCGCTGGCCGAAGACCTGTCCGAGATGGAGCTGATCGTCGCGGTCTCGGAAGCCGATGTAGGACAAGTGCATGAAGGCATGGACGCGAACTTCACCGTCGATGCCTGGCCCGACAAGACCTTCCCGGCGAAGATCCGCCAGGTGCGCTTCGGCTCGACCAACGTCGACAACGTGGTGAGCTACCAGACCGTACTGCAGGTGAAGAACCCCGATCTCCGCCTGCGCCCCGGCATGACTGCGACCGCAGACATCAAGGTGGCCGAGCACAAGGGCGTGCTGCTGGTGCCCAACGCGGCCCTGCGCTTCAAGCCGCCGGAAAAAGTGGAGAAGAAGGAGGGCGGCCTGCTCGGCATGCTCCTGCCGCGCACCCAGGACCGGCCCAAGCCCCAGGTGGGCAACAGCAACCGCAATCGCGCGCGGGTCTGGGTGAAGGGCGTGGAGGGCCCGCAGCCGGTCGCGGTGCGCACCATCCTGAGCGATGGCCGCAACACCGAAATCGAATCGAAGTCACTCAAGCCGGGTGACGAGATCATCATCGACACCGCCGAGCAGCCCAGGTGAGTGAAGCCGCCCCCCTGATCCGTGTCCGCGGCGTAACCAAGACCTATGGCAGCGGTCAGGCCGCCTTCCAGGCGCTCAAGGGCGTGAGCTTCGAACTCGCGGCAGGCGAGTTCGTGGCGGTCATGGGGCCGTCCGGCTCGGGCAAGTCGACAGTGATGAACATCCTCGGCTGTCTCGATGTACCCACCAGCGGCGAGTACGTCTTTCTCGACCAGCATGTGGAGCAGCTCGACCGCAACCAGCGCGCCATCCTGCGCCGGCACTGCCTCGGCTTCGTCTTCCAGGGTTTCAACCTGCTCGCCCGCACCACCGCGCTCGAAAACGTCGAGCTGCCCCTGCTCTATCGCGGCCTGCCGCTGGCCGAGCGCCATGCCCAGGCACGCGAAGCACTGGCGCTGGTGGGCCTGACCGGCTGGGAACATCACACGCCGGCCGAGCTCTCCGGCGGCCAGCAGCAGCGCGTGGCCATCGCCCGCGCCATCGTCACCCGCCCCACCCTGCTGCTGGCCGACGAGCCGACCGGCAACCTCGATTCGGAACGCAGCGTCGAGATCATGCAGCTGCTCACCCGACTCAACCGCGAGCACGGCATCACCGTGCTGATGGTGACCCATGAGCCGGACATGGCCGCCTGGGCCTCGCGCACGCTGCGCTTCGTTGACGGCCTTGTCGATCATGACAGCGCCGAGGTGCCGGCATGATCTGGAATGCGCTGCTCCTCGCGCTGCGCGAGATCCGCCGCAATCTGCTGCGCGCCTCGCTGACCGTGCTCGGCATCATCATCGGCGTGGCAGCGGTAATCACCATGGTCACGCTCGGCAACGGTGCCACCGCACTGATCACCGCGCAGGTCTCCAGTCTGGGCAGCAATCTGGTGATCGTCCGCCCGGGGCAGCGCATGTCACCCGGTCAGCCTGCGGGCTGGGCGCCGGCCTTCAAGGAAGACGACGCCCAGGCCATTCTCGACGCGGTGCATGCAGTGCGCGAAGTCGCCTCGGTGTCGCAACGCGGCAGCACGGTGTCATACATGACGGAGAGCACCTTCACCCCGGTGATCGGCAGCTCGCCGAGCTATCTGGAAGTGGGCAACTGGCATCTCGCGGAAGGCCGCTTCTTTCACGACGGCGAGCAGCGCGCAGGCCGCACGGTGTGCGTGCTGGGCGACACGGTGCGCAAGGCGCTGTTCCAGGGCGGCAGCCCGCTGGGTGAGAAGATCCGCTTCCGTGGCGTGAGCTGCGAGGTGATCGGCGTGCTCTCGCCCAAGGGTCAGTCGGCGATGGGCCAGGATCAGGACGACATGGTGCTGATGCCGCTCAAGTCCTGGCAGCGCCGCGTCGCGGGCCGGCGCAGCCGGCAGGACGTGGGCACCCTGCTGCTCTCGGTGCGCGACGGTCTCTCGACCGAACGGGTGGTGCGCGATGTGTCGGTGCTGATGCGCGAGCGGCGCGGCATTGCCCCCAACGAGAACGACAATTTCTCGGTCTTCGACACCCGCCAGATCTCGGAAGCACTCTCCTCCACCACCCGCGTGCTGACCAGCCTGCTCGGCGCGGTCGCGGCGGTGAGCCTGCTCGTCGGCGGCATCGGGATCATGAACATCATGCTGGTGTCGGTGACCGAACGCACCCGCGAGATCGGCACGCGGCTCGCCATCGGCGCACTGGAACGCGAAGTGCTGCTGCAGTTCCTGGTGGAAGCGGTCGCGCTCTCTTCCTTCGGCGGTCTGGTCGGGATTGCGCTCGCCCTGCTTGCGTCCTTCGGCCTGACCACCGCGCTGGGCCTGCCCTTCGTGCTCGATGTCGACATCATGCTGCTGGCATTCGCGGTCTCCGCGGGCATCGGCGTGCTGTTCGGCTATGTGCCGGCGCGGCGTGCCGCGCAGCTCGATCCGATCGAAGCGCTGCGCCATGAATGACGGGCTGACAACACGGCAATGAGGCGGCGCGGGCCGGGCGCGCGCGCAACCCGGAAACGCACCCGCCCCAGCACGAGCGACCCCCTTTTTCCGGGGCTTGCGGGCGGCTCGCCACTCAGTCGGGCCGCTGCGCCCTGAGGCGGGCCAGTGTGCTTTCCGCAGGCTCGGGGCGCCCGAGCAGATAGCCCTGGCCGAAACGGCAGCCATGCGCGCGCAGCCAGTCGAGCTGCGCCTGGGTCTCGATGCCCTCGGCCAGCGAAATGCTGCCCAGCGCGTCGATCAGATGGATCACCGATGCGAGCACCGGCTCGGCGCGGTGTTCGCTACCGAGACCGTTGACGAAGCTGCGGTCGATCTTGATGCGTTCGAAGGCAAAGCGCGAGAGGCGCGCGAAGCTCGAATAACCCGCGCCGAAATCGTCGATCGCGATCCGGATGCCTTCGGCGCGCAGGCTGCGCAGCACGTCCTCGGCCCCGTCGGCATCGCTGATCATGCCGCTCTCGGTGACCTCCAGCTCCAGCCGCTGCGGCGGAAAGCCGGCCTCGGTGAGGATCGCCAGCAGGCGACGGACCAGCATCGGGTCGCGCAGCTGGCGCGGCGAGAGGTTGAAGGAAAGATGCACCTCCTGCGGCCATTGCCGCGCGGTTTCGCAGGCCAGCCGCAGCAGGTGGTCCGAGAGCTTGAGGATCAGGCCGGTGTGCTCGGCGGCTTCGATGAAGAGCAGTGGCGAGATGCTGCCCAGCTCAGGATCGGTCAGCCGCGCCAGCGCCTCGAAAGCCGCAATCCGCCCGCTGGCGAGATCGACGATGGGCTGGAAATGCACGAACAGGCGGTTCTGCTCCAGGCCCTGACGCAGCGCGGCCTCGATGCGCGAGCGCGATTCGATCTGGCGGTCCAGCGCCTCGTTGAAGAAGCGCACGGTAGCGCGGCCGAACGTCTTGCCCTGGCACAGCGCCACATCGGCGCGGCGCAGCAAGAGGCCCAGCGTGTCGCCATCGGCCGGAAAGGCAGCCATGCCGAAGGTGGCCGAAATCTGCAGCTCATGCCCTTCGATCACGATCGGCTGCTGCAGGACTTCGGCGATCGCCTCGACCCGCGCGCGCACCCGGGCCGCATCGGCTTGCGAGCGAATCACCAGCGCGAACTCGTCGCCGGCAAGACGGCAAACGAAATCGGGCACCGGCACCGCCGCCTTCAGGCGTCCGGCAATGCAGCGCAGCAGGGCGTCGCCGGCGAGATGCCCGTAGAGATCGTTGATGGCCTTGAAGCCATCCAGATCGAGAATCGCGAGAAAGAAGGGCTCGGGCGCCGCGCTGTGGCCGAACATCGCATCGAAGAACGCATGCAGCGCGCGCCGGTTGGGCACGCCGGTCAGCAGGTCGCGGGCGGCGAGCTCGCGCGCCTCGCGCTCGGCCACCTGCCGCATGCGGACTTCGGCGCGCAGGTCCAGCATGCGCCGCACCGCATACACATAGCCCAGGGCGCCCAGCACGCAGAACACGATCGCGATCTCGTCGAGCTGCCAGGACTCGTGCGTACGGCTCAGCGTGAAGAAGCCCTCGAAGGCGTTCTGGTGAATCATCAGCGAGGCCAGCAGCACCGAACTGACGACAAAGACGTACAGATCGAAGCGCGCACGGCGCGTCAGCATGCGCCAGCGTTTCATGGCCATGGAACTCCTGCGGGGAAACACGACTGCTGCTCACACATCGTTTCACTTTTTGATCCGGGTCTTTCAACAACGTCCTGCCGAGCCCGGAACTTGATCACGCCGCCCGTCTGGCCTCCCTCTCGGGATCCGCGAGCGGCGCCGGCGGGCCGCGGAACATTGATCCGGATCAGACTTTGCGCCGGGTGAACACCAAAACGGCCCTTGTGTCGGGGTAAACCGCTTCCTATGCTTCACCTCACCAGCAGTACGGAGAAACTCCATGAAGCACCCCCCGATGTTCCTGATGCTCCTTCTGGCAACGGCCCTCTCGGCGCCGGACGCCTCGGGCAGCCCCCTCGAATCCGAAGCGCCCGGCGCGGACAAGCGCAGCACACCGCGCCAGGATGGCGCAGACGCTGCGGCCGCCGTCCGCCCCGACCCCCTGCGCACCGCCGCCTGAAATGCTCCGGCAGGCTCCGCGCCGGCGGGCATCCGCCGGGCCGGGGCCGCGCCCGGCACGCGTCGACGCCCGCCACCCCGGCTTCGCGCTAAGATTCGGCTCCAATCAGAAAACCGAGAAATTTCAGGCAATTCCGCCTGCTTGCGATCCTGCGCAAGCCTGCCGGTTGCCTGCCCCGCGTCATGAGCCTCAAACCGCAGCAGATCGAACTCCTCGCCCCCGCCAAGACCGCCGAGATCGGGCGTGAAGCCGTGCTTCACGGCGCCGACGCGGTCTATATCGGCGGCCCCGCCTTCGGCGCCCGCTCCTCGGCCGACAACAGCGTCAGCGACATCGCGGACCTCGCCGGATTCGCCCATCGCTACGGCGCGCGCATCTTCGTCACGCTCAACACCATCCTCCACGACGCGGAGCTCGAGCCTGCACGCAAGCTGGTGCACGAGCTGTATGACGCCGGCGTGGACGCGCTGATCGTGCAGGACATGGGCCTGCTCGAGATGGACCTGCCGCCGATCGCGCTGCATGCCTCCACCCAGTGCGACATCCGCAGCGTGGAGAAGGCGAAGTTCCTCGGCGAAGTCGGCTTCTCGCAGCTGGTGCTGGCACGCGAACTCACGCTCAAGGAGATCGCGGCGATGCGCGCCGCGGTGAATCCGGCCGTGCCGCTCGAATTCTTCATCCACGGCGCGCTGTGCGTGGCCTTCTCCGGCCAGTGCTACATCAGCCATGCGCATACCGGTCGCAGCGCCAACCGGGGCGACTGCTCGCAGGCCTGCCGCCTGCCCTACACGCTGGAAGACCAGCAGGGCCGCGTAGTGGCTTTCGACAAGCATCTGCTGTCGGTGAAGGACAACGACCAGAGCGCCAACCTCGCCGCGCTGATCGATGCCGGCGTGCAGAGCTTCAAGATCGAGGGCCGCTACAAGGACATGGGCTATGTGAAGAACATCACCGCTCATTACCGCCAGCTGCTCGACGGCATCCTGGAGGAACGCCCGGAACTGGCTGCAGCTTCACACGGCAAGAGCAGCTTCAGCTTCCAGCCCGACCCGGACAAGAGCTTCAACCGCAGCAGCACCGACTACTTCGTGCAGGGCCGCAAGGAAGACATCGGCGCCTTCGACGCGCCCAGCCACGAGGGCGAGCGCCTCGGCACGGTGACCCGTGTGGGGCCGGACTGGTTCGAGCTGGAATCCGCGCTGCCGCTCGCCAACAGCGACGGCCTCACCTGGATGCACAAGCGCCGCCTGCAGGGTGTGCAGGCCGATACGGTGAAGCAGACCGGTAATGTGTGGCGCGTGACGCCGAACCAGAAAATCAGCGAGCTGCCGGGGCTGGTCGTCGGTGCGGAAATCTCGCGCAACCGTGACCACGCCTGGGAGCAGGCCCTGCTCAAGAAATCCGCCGAACGCCGCATCGCGCTGGATCTGCATTTTTCCGAAACCGAAGACGGCTTCGCGCTGCGCGTGGTCGATGAATCCGGCGCGGAGGCCACCGCGCGCCTCGCCTGCGACAAGCAGCCCGCCCAGCATCCGGAAAAGAGTGAAGCCAGCCTGCGCGAGCACCTCGCCAAGCTCGGCGCGACGATCTTCTCGGCGCGCGAGATCTCGGTCGACTGGCAGCAGCCCTGGTTCCTGCCCGCCTCGCAACTCAACGCCCTGCGTCGCGAGGCCATCGAAGCGCTGGAAGCCACGCGCCTTGCAGCGCTGGGCCGGCCGCCGCGCTTTGAACCCTCCGAGCCGCCGGCGGTCTATCCGGAAGCGTCGCTGAGCTACCTCGCCAATGTGTATAACGAGGCTGCCCGGCGCTTCTATGCCCGCCACGGCGTGAAGCTCATCGCCGCGGCTTATGAAGCCCATGAGGAAGAAGGCGAAGCCAGCCTGATGATCACCAAGCACTGCCTGAGATTCTCGTTCAACCTGTGCCCCAAGCAGGCCAAGGGCGTGACCGGCGTGCAAGGCCAGGTCCGCGCCGAGCCGATGACGCTCATCAACGGCAAGGAGCGCCTGACCCTGCGCTTTGACTGCAAGCCCTGTGAAATGCACGTCATCGGCCGCATCCGCAAGAACATCCTGCAGAGCCCGCCGCCGGGCAGCCCGGAAGCCGTGCCGATGACCTTTCACGCGCGGCGCCCTGCCCACTGAAGATTTCCGATGGCCCGTTTTTCCGCTTTCCGCATCTCGCCGCTGCGCCTGATCCGCTCGCGTCCGCTGCGCCCCTTCGCGAAGCGCCTGCTCGATCGCGGGCTCTGGCGCGTCACGCCTCATGCCGTCGGCATCGGCATGGCGGTGGGCTGCTTCTTCGGCATCCTGCTGCCCTTCGGCCAGATCCTCTGTGCGGTGGCACTGGCCGTCGTGCTGCGCGGCAATCTGCTGAGCGCCGCCCTGAGCACGCTGATCTCGAATCCGCTGACCTTCCCGCCGATCTACTATGCCGCCTGGCAAACCGGCAAGCTGATCAAGACCTGGCTGCCGGGCGATGTGGTGAGCGAAGCTGCGCATCTGGCCGACGAAACCCATGTCGTGTCGGAGAGCCTGCTCGGCAGCATGGGGGCCGCCAGCGGCGAGGTGCTGCTGGGCCTGCTCATCCTGGCCCCGCTCGCGGCGCTGGCAGGCTATCTTCTCGGCCGCAGCCTCAGCCAGTTCCGGCAGGGCTGGCGCAAAACCGATCTTCACAGGACGTCTGCATGAGCCGCATTCCCAATGTTGTTTCCATCGCCGGTGTGGACCCCTCCGGCGGCGCCGGCATTCTGGCCGACCTCAAGGCTTTCTCGGCGCTGGGCGCCTACGGTTGCGGCGTGGTCGCCGCGCTCACCGCGCAAAACACCCAGGCCGTCACCGGCGTGCATGTGCCGCCCACCGATTTTCTGAAGTTGCAGATCGACACCCTCTTCGCCGATGTGAAGATCCATGCGGTGAAGCTGGGCATGCTCGGCTCCGCCGACATCGTGCAGACCGTCGCCGAGCGCCTCGCGCACTGGCAGGCGCCCTGGGTGGTGTGCGACCCGGTGATGGTGGCCAAGAGCGGCGATCATCTGCTGGCGAAGAGCGCGGTGGCGATGCTGATCGAAGCGCTGCTGCCGCAGACCTACATGATTACGCCCAACCTGCCCGAGGCAGGCGTGCTCCTCGAGCAGCGCGCACCGGAAACGGTGAAGGAGATGTACCGCGCGGCCGAGCGCCTGCGCAACATGCTGCCGCTCTCCTCCGAGCGCTGGGTGCTGCTCAAGGGCGGCCACCTGCCCGGCAGCGAAGTGGTCGATCTGCTCTTCGATGGCGACCGCATGGTCGAGATGCCGGCGCCGCGCATCGAAACGAAGAACACGCACGGCACCGGCTGCACGCTGTCGTCCGCCATCGCGGCGCTGCTGCCGCAGGCCGGTGAGTTCCGCCGCACCGAGAACGCGGTCCGTGCCGCCACCGACTGGCTGCGCCGCGCGATTGCCGCCTCCGGGCAGCTTGAGGTCGGCAGCGGTCATGGCCCGGTTCATCACTTCCACGCACTGTGGAAATGAGCGCTTCCAGCCAGGCCGGCGCGCCTGCCACCGCGCTGCGCGTACTCGCCGAGCACCGCGACTTCGTGCTGGCGCTCAAGCCGGCCGGCATGAACTTCCACAGCGAAGACGGCGAGGCCGGCTTCGTGGTGCAGGTGCGCGCGCTGCTCGACGAGCCCGGCCTGCACCCGGTCCATCGGCTCGACCGCATCACCTCGGGCCTGGTGCTGCTGGCCCGGCATGCCGAGGCGGCGCGCGAATTCGGCCGCATGTTCGAAGCGGGCGAGATCCGCAAATGCTATCTGGCGCTCTCCGATCACCGCCCGAGCAAGAAGCAGGGCTGCATCAAGGGGGCGATGCTCAAGGGGCGCGGCGGCAGCTGGCGACTCTCGCGCGAGGGTGAGATCGACTGCGCCACACAGTTCTTCAGCTTCTCGGCGGGCGATGGCCTGCGCCTCTTCGTGCTGAGCCCGCTGACCGGCCGCACGCATCAGCTGCGGGTCGCGCTGAAAAGCCTCGGCTCGCCGATCCTGGGAGACGAACGCTATGGCGGCAGCCCTGCAGACCGCGGCTATCTGCACGCCTATGCGCTGCGCTTCTCCTGGTTCGGTGAGGCCTTCGATTTCCTGCACAAACCCGATGAAGGCGAGTACTTTGCGCGCAGCGCCGATCAGCTGACCGGCGCGCCCTGGTCCCTGCCCTGGCCCTGAAAAAGGAACACCATGCCCGTCCCCGCACAGCTCTCCCCGGTCGAAGCACGTGTGCTCGCCGTCCTGATCGAAAAGGCCGCGACCGTCCCCGACACCTATCCGATGTCGCTCAATTCACTGGTCACCGGCTGCAACCAGAAAACCGCCCGCGATCCGGTCATGGAAGTCAGCGAGTCCGAAGCCCTCGAAGCGCTCGACATGCTCCGCAGCCATGACCTCGTCATCGAATCCTCGGGCAGCCGCGTGACCAAGTATTCACACAACATGGGCCGCGTCTACCAGCTGCCGACCCCGTCGGTGGCGCTGCTCGCGACGCTGATCCTGCGCGGCCCGCAGACCGTGGCCGAGCTGCGGGCCAACAGCGAACGGCTCTACCGTTTTGCCGACGCGTCCTCGCTCGAAGCCTTCCTGGCCGAACTCGCCGAGCGCAGCGCCGGCGCGCTGACCCTGCTGCTGCCGCGCGCTCCGGGCGCCCGGGAAAGCCGCTGGGCGCATCTGCTCTGCGGCACGCCAAGCCTGCCGCAAGCGGGTGCAGCCCCCCGTGTGGCGGAGAGCAGCGGGCTGGCGGCCGAAGTGGCGGCGCTGCGCGAGGAAGTCGCCGCGCTGCGGGCAGAAGTCGAAGCTCTCAAGGCACGCTGAGGCGATGGGAGCGGGCGCCCTGCTCGACGACAGCGGCGGCCTCTCCTACCATTTCCGCGCGCTGCGCTACCGGCGCAGCCTGTGGCAGCCCTTCACCCGCCAGGTCGCCCTCTGGCTGAGCGCGTGGCAGCCGCCGGAAGACAGGCTGGTGATCATCGGCCCGAATGCGGGCTACACGCTTGATGCGGCGTTTCTCGGCCGCTTCGCGCGAATCGTGATTCTCGAACCGGATCCGCTCGCGCGCTGGCTGCTGGCCCGCCGCTTTCCGGCCTGCCGTTTCGAACATGAAGTGCTGGACTGCTGCGCAGGCGTTCACGGGCCGGCCATGCTGCGTGCGCGCTTTCCCGGCGCCGCCTTCCTGTTCTCGAACCTGCTGGGTCAGCTCATTGATCGTATCGACCCGCGCTGGCCGGCGGCCCTGCTCGACGCCATGCAGGGCGCAAGCTGGGCGAGCTGTCACGACCTGGCCGCCTGCAGCGAAGCGCCTCGGCGCGACAGCGCGCTGACGCTCAAGGGGTCAGAAACACTGGAAGCGATCCTGCAGCGCTACTGGCCGGGCGATGCGTCGGGCCGAGGCGGCCGCGAGCGCCGGATCCATGACCATGGCAGCTTTGAACACCTGCCCGCGCAGGCCTGCGCGCCCTGGTCCATCACGCCAAGCCAGCATCACCTGGTCGCGTGGAGCTCCATGATCGTGGTCGGATCGTCGAGGATCATGCCGCCGATCACCGGCATGGGCGGCAGATCGTAGTCGGACTCGATGAGCCCCATGTCGGAGAGCTGCTGCACGATCTCGACCGGATCACCGAGCGGCTCCAGCATGCGGCGCAGATCGCCGAAGCGCGTACGGCCATCCACCATGATCAGCGCACGGCGCAGGCGCGAAGGCAGCCCGAGCTTGCGCTCGCTGACTTCGGCACGCCCGCGGGCAGTCTTGGCATAGGTGGCAACGTCGAACATTCGCGCGAATTCCTGTAATACAGGCGGAAATGTTATCGGCCAGACCCCCGCTCCCGCGCTGCCGCCCGGCTGGCGGCCCGCACCGAATGGCTGATTCCCCGCAACGCCTTGTGGTCGCTTGTGACAAAAATCACGGAAAAGCCGGATTCTTGCCGCTCAATGCGAAGAGCTCAGGGATGGCGTCGGGAGATCTCGACCACGATGCCGGCCTCGTCCGGCATCACCACCGCCGAAAAGCCCTCGGGGTCACCACTGACGGCGCTGGCGGTGCCCTGCTTCGAGATCCGCGCACCGATCACATAGGGCGCCGTGCCCTCGCTGCCGGCCATCAGCGGCACCCGGGAGAAGTCGAAATGCAGCGGCCAGTCGCCCACCTTGAGACGCTGCGCGGCGACCGGCGCGCCGCCCGATGAAGGACGCACGAACACGAAAAGCGCGTCGCCCGGCTGGGCAGCCGCCCGCAGCTCATCACTGATCCGGATCTCGCCCTGCAGCCGCAGACCGCTCGGGGCGGCTGCCGGCTCGGGCTGCTTGCCCAGGCGCCGGCTCACTTCCTCCAGCATGGCCGCGGCGCTGCGTCCGATCTCGCTTTCGGGATCGACACGGGCCGCCATGCGGGTCCAGAAGTCCCGGGCCTGCGCATAGTCCTCGCGCTCGAAGGCCATGCTGCCGGCCAGCGCCAGGGCCTTCACGTTGTTGGGATCGATCGCCAGTGCGCGCGTCACCAGCTCCGCCGGCTCGCCCGCCATCGAGTTGCCGTTCGCGCTGCCCAGCGCATCAGCCCAGTCGGCATAGACCTGTGCATCGTCAGGCGTCTTCGCCGCCAGCGCACGGTAGACCTTCACCGCCTCCGGATAGCGCTCGAGCACCATGTAGGACCGTGCCAGCATGCGGGTGGCTTCCAGATCCTCCGGATTGGCCGCAACCTTTTCCGCCAGGCGCTCGACCATCGCATTGATTTCGCCCGGCCCCAGTGTGGCAGGCGGCGCGGTATTGGCCGGATTCAGCCCGGCGGGCTGGCCCAGCAGCAGGTAGAGCCCGATCGCGGCCAGCGGCAGCCCGGCTGCCATGGCCACGGCCCAGACCCGCGACGGGCGCAGCTGCTGCGGCACTTCGACCGCCTGCATCTCGCGCGCGGCACGCTGTTCGATCTCGGCCATGCTCTCGGCATGCGCATCGGCGCTGATGCGGCCGGCGGCCAGCTCGGCCGCCAGCTCGCGGCGCTGCTCGCGCAGGATCCGCAGCGCCGGGCGTTCGTCAGGCGCCTGCACGCTCGCACGCGGAGCGAGCAGGGGCCGCACCAGGCAAGCGGCAACGGTCAGCAGCACCAGCAGCGCTGCAATGAGGAATCCGGTCATTGTTCGTCCTTTGCATCGAGGAGCGCACGGGCCTGTGCCAGTGCCGCCTCATCCGGCGCATCCGCCTCGTCACCCGCCCGTGTGCGCCGGCGCCGTGCCAGCTGCCACCACAGCCCGCCCAGCGCGATCACCGCGGCCAGGCCAGGGCCGATCCACAGCAGCAGCGTGCTGCGCTTGACCGGCGGGTCGTAGAGCACGAAGTCGCCATAGCGCTCGACCATGAATTCGCGCACATCCGCCTCGGTCTTGCCGGCGGCCAGCATCTCGCGCACCTCGCGGCGCAGGTCCTGCGCGAGATCCGCATTCGACTCGGCAATCGACTGGTTCTGGCAGACGAGGCAGCGCAGCTCTTCCGAAATCTTCATGACGCGCGCATCGAGTGCCGCGTCGCTGCCGGCAGCACCGGCCACGCCAAGGAGCCCGGCACAGATGGCGGCTGCCAGGAAGCCGGCCGCCCGGCGCTTCAGCCGGGTAATGGATTCGTCATGCACCCTTGAGCTCCCTGATGCGCGGCATCAATTCCTTTTCGACCGACTCCGGCGAAAGCGGACCGATGTGCTTGTAGCGGATGCGGCCATTGCGGTCGATGAGGAAGGTTTCCGGCACGCCATACACGCCATAGTCGATCCCGACGCGGCCATCCGCATCGACGATGCTGGTGGAATACGGGTCACCATGCTGCGAGAGCCAGGCCAGCGCGTCGGGCTGCTTGTCCTTGTAATTCAGCCCGATCAGGGGCACCACGCCGCGACGCGAAAAGTCGACCAGCGTCTCGTGCTCTTCGCGACAGGCCACGCACCAGGAGGCCCATACATTGAGCAGCCAGACCTGGCCGCGCATGTCGTCGAGCGACAGCGCTTCGGGCTTCTGCAGCTGCGGCAGGCGGAAGGCGGGCGCAGGCTTGTCGATCAGCGGCGAGGGAATCTCGCGCGGGTTCAGCGTCAGGCCGATCCCGAGCAGCGCCACCAGCGCGACGAAAATGCCGAGCGGAATGAGGGCTTTGGCTTTCATCTCAGGCCTCCTGCCGGCGACCGGCCTGGCGACGGTAGCGCGGATCGGTCGCGGCCAGCACGCCGCCCAGCGCCATCAGCAGGCAGCCCGCCCAGATCCAGCTCACGAAAGGCTTGTAGTAGAGGCGCAGCACCCAGCTGTCCTGCCCGGCGGCGTCACCCAGCGACACATAGACATCGCGGAAGGGGCCGACATCGATGGATGACTCTGTCATCGGCATCTGGCGCGCGGTATAGATGCGCTTCTCGGGGTGCAGGATGTTGATCACCCGCTCAGCGCGACGCAGCTCGACGATGCCGCGCGCGGCCACATAGTTGGGGCCCTGCACTTCCTCGACGCGATCCAGCCGGAATGTATAGCCCGCCAGTTCGGCACTGCTGCCGACCCTGAGCGTGATGTCGAGACTCTCTTCATGCGTCTTCACCATGCTCACGCCGATGATGAAGAGGCCGATGCCCAGATGCGCGGCCCACATGCCCCACCAGGCGCGTGGAATCTTCGCCAGCGTGGCGTCCGGCCCGCGCAGGCGCAGCCAGAGTTGCTGTGCGCTGGCGAGCAGCACCCAGGCCGCGAGCGACAGGCCCAGCGCCGCGCGCACCGAGAAGCGCCCCGCCAGCCAGGCCAGCAGGAATCCCAGCAGGCAGGCACTGATCAGGCCGGGCAGCACCTGGCGCAGCAGGCGGGCGCCGTCATGCTCCTTCCAGCGCACGAAGGGGGCCACCATCATCAGCAGCACGACCGGCAGCATCAGCGGGAAGAACACCGCTTCGAAATAGGGCGGCCCGACCGAGAGCTTGGCGCCGGACAAGGCATCGACCAGCAGCGGATAGAGTGTGCCGAGCAGCACGGTCGCCGCCACCACCGAGAGCAGCACGTTGTTGACCAGCAGCAGGCTGTCGCGCGAGAGCAGGGCGAAGCGGCCACCGCCGGCCAGGCTTGTCGCCCGCCAGGCATAGAGCAGCAGCGAGCCGCCGATCACCAGCACCAGCAGCGCGAGAATGAACATGCCGCGGCTCGGGTCGGTGGCGAAGGCATGCACGCTGGTCAGCACCCCGGAGCGGACCAGGAAGGTGCCCAGCAGCGAGAGCGAAAAGGCGCTGATCGCAAGCAGCACGGTCCAGCTCTTGAAGGCGCCGCGCTTCTCGGTCACCGAGAGCGAGTGAACCAGTGCGGTACCGACCAGCCAGGGCATGAAGCTGGCATTTTCGACCGGATCCCAGAACCACCAGCCGCCCCAGCCGAGTTCGTAATAGGCCCAGCCGGAGCCGACCATGATGCCCAGGGTCAGGAAGACCCAGGCGGTCAGCGTCCAGGGGCGCGAGGCGCGCGCCCAGGCCGCATCGAGCCGCCCGCCGAGCAGCGCCGCAATCGAGAAGGCAAACGCCACCGAGAAACCGACATAGCCCATGTAGAGCAGCGGCGGGTGGATGATCATGCCCGGGTCCTGCAGCAGCGGATTGAGGTCATTGCCCTCGGCCGCGCCCGGCAGCAGCCGGGTGAAGGGATTGGACGTAAACAGCATGAAGGCGAGGAAGCCCGCCGCCACCAGGCCCATCACCGCCAGCACGCGGGCCACGAACACTTCCGGCAGGCTGCGGATGAACGAGACCGCCAGCGTCCACAGACCGAGCATCAGCGCCCACAGCAGCAGCGAGCCCTCATGGCTGCCCCATACCGCAGTGATGCGGTAGGCCAGCGGCAGGCGGGTGTTGGAGTGCGAGGCGACATAGGCCACCGAGAAGTCGTTGGCAATGAAGGCCTGGGTCAGACACAGGAAAGCCAGCAGGATCAGCGCGAACTCCAGCCGCGCTGCGGGCCGCGCCACGCCGAGCAGGGCGGCCTGGCCGCGCGCCGCCCCCAGCAGCGGCAGCACCCCCAGCACGAGCGCCACCAGAAAGGCGAGGATCAGGGAAAAATGACCGAGTTCGGGAATCATCGAAGCACCGTTGCAAGTGTCTGGCGCGCGTGGCCGGGCTCAGCCGCGCCGCGCGTGCTGTCTCATTCCGAGACCGTGGTGGCCGTCCGGTGGGCGCGGTCGATTGCGTCCTTGGCTTCGGGCGGCATGTAGTTCTCATCGTGCTTGGCCAGCACCTGGGTGGCGACGAACACGCCGTCGTCTCCCAGCTGCCCCTCGGCCACCGCACCCTTGGTTTCCTTGAAGAGGTCGGGCAGCGCGCCACGATAGACGACCGGCACCACTTTCGCCGTATCGGTGATCGAGAAGCGTACCGTCTGACCGTCGCTTTCGCGCTGGATCGAGCCCGCCAGCACCATGCCCCCGACGCGGAAGGTACGCCCGTGCGGCACTTCGCCCGCGGCCACTTCGCTGGGCGTGTGGAAGAAGACCAGATTGCTGCGGAAGGCGTTGAGCACCAGCGCGGTCGCCGCGCCGAGCAGAACCAGGGCGACGCCGATGAGCAGGAAGCGTTTGTGGCGGGCTTTCATTGTATCTCCGTGCCGGTTTCAGACGCCCGGCGTCAGGTATTGCAGGGTCCAGAAGTGCTCGGTGCAGCGGATCACCGGCTCTTCGCCCAGACCGTCAAGCATGGCGAGCAGTTCCGCCTCGCCGGGAAAATTCTTCAGGATGCGATGCCGGCTGCCATCGGCCAGCGTGCGCAACTGGTAACTGTTGCCTTCCTCATCGCGGCTGTCGATGGGCGTGCTGCTGCCGGCCACGAAGCGATTGTCCATCATCACCACGACCGAGTCCGGCGCAAGACGACGCTGCAGACCGGTGATGAATTCGCGACGGCGCGCCACCGGCACATGCGACAGCCAGAAGCCGGCGAAAGCGCCATTGAAGCTGCCCAGATCCTCATGCAGCGCCCAGGCATCGGCCTGCACGAACACCGCCCGGCCGAGCACCCGGTTGCGCGCGATCGCCAGGGTTTCAAGACTCGCGTCGGTCAGGGTCAGCGAGGCCGCGGCCGGCGCGATGAAGCGGCTCCAGTAGCCGGTGCCGGCAGCCACTTCCAGCACATGGCGGCCTGCGAAGCAGCCCGGCAACCAGGCTTCCAGCTCGCGCAGCTCGGCCTGCCGTTCCGGCTTCTGATAGACCGCGTCGTATTCCGGCGCCCGCTGCGCGTAATAGGCCTGCATCGGATCCATGCTCAGTCCCGCTCCAGCGCCTGCAGCTGCTGCAGGCGGCGCAGGCTCTGGCGCCGGCTGCGACGCAGCAGCCAGATTTCCAGCACCACCAGCAGAAACGCCACGCCGTAGCTGCCCCAGACGAAGAAGCCGCGCCCCCCCATCGAAAGAAAATCCGCCAGCGACTGCCAGTACATCATTGCCCTCCTCCGGCCGGCCCTGCGGTGAGCCGCGCGATCTCGGCCGCCGCCCAGTCGGTATGACGTTCGCGTTCCAGGATAATGCGCCGGGCCCGCGTCAGGCTCGCCGCGATGCTGTAGAACCAGCAGCCCAGCGCCGTCAGCAGCATTGCGACCAGCATCACGCTGGCCATGCTGGAGCCCTTCATGTTCACCGACGCGCCCTGATGCAGGGTGTTCCACCACTTCACCGAGAAATAGATCACCGGCACATTCACCGCACCCACCAGCGCGATGATGGCGCCGGCGCGGTCGGCCCGGCGCGGGTCTTCGATGCTGCGCGTGAGCGCGATGAAACCGGCATAGAGGAAGAGCAGCAGCAGCTGGGAGGTCAGGCGTGCATCCCACACCCAGTAGGCGCCCCAGGTCGGCCGGCCCCACAGCGCGCCGGTCCACAGCGCGAGAAAGCAGAACATCGCGCCGGTCGGTGCCAGCGCCTGCGTCATGTAGAAGGAGAGCCGCGTGCCCAGGCCCAGCCCGATCGCCGCCCAGAACGCCATCACCATGTAGATGAACATGCTCATCCAGGCCGCCGCCACATGAATGTGGATGATGCGATAGACCTCGCCCTGCACCGCGTCGGAGGGTGCCACGAAAAGGCCGATCCAGAGCCCGGCCGCAGTGAAAAGCGCGGCCAGCACCGCGAAGACCGGCACCAGCCGGCCGGCGAGCGGATAGAAAGTCTGCGGTGAAGAGAACCTGAAGATGTTCATGTCGAGGGGCGTCCGGAATCAGGCCGGAAGGATGATACGCAGGAAAGTCCGCCGCGGGCCGGCTTCAGGCGGCGGGCACTCATTCCGCAGCCAGGCGCAGCGCGGCCGCACAGGCCAGGGGCGCCAGCGCGAGCGCGGCAAGCAGACCGCCGCCCATGAGCGAAAACTGCGCCGACACCCCCATGCCGGCACTCCACGCATCCACCGCTCCGGCGCCAAAAATCAGCACCGGCACGAAGAGCGGCAGCACCAGCAGGGCCAGCAGCGAGCCTGCGCCGCGCAGGCCCAGGGTCAGCGCGGCGCCAATAGCGCCGATCAGCGAGAGCGCCGGCGTGCCCAGCAGCAGACCGGCCGCGAGCACCACGAGTTCCGCATCCTCAAGGCGATACATCAGCCCGAGCAACGGCGAAACCAGCACCAGCGGCAGACCGGTCGCCAGCCAGTGCGCGGTGATCTTGGCGGCGACCCAGATCACGGCGGGTTCGGGCGACAGCAGCAACTGCTCCAGCACACCGGATTCATGATCCTTCTCGAAAAGACGCGGCAGGCCCAGCAGCACCGCCAGGAGCGCCGCCACCCAGACCACGCCGGGCCCGATGGCGCGCAGGCGCACCGGATCGGCGCCAACACCGAAGGGAAACAGGCTCGCCACGATGAGGAAGAAGGACAGCGCCACCAGCAGATCGGCCCGCGCACGCCAGGCCAGCAGCAGGTCGCGCCGCAGCACGGCAAGGAAGAGGCTCATGGCGCGAAGGCCTCCACGTCCAGCACCCGCAGCGGCGTGGCGAAAGGCACGTCCTGATGCGAGGTGAAGATCACCATGCCGCCGGCTGCGCAATGCGCATCGAGCTGCGCGGCCAGTGCGGCGACGGCGTCCACGTCCAGCGCGGTGAAGGGTTCGTCCAGGATCCACAACGGACGCGAGGCCGACAGCGCCAGCCGCGCCAGCCCCACGCGGCGGCGCTGCCCTTGGGAGAGCACCTGGCAAGGCAGGGCCAGCTGGCGGCTCAGGCCCAGCCCTTCCAGCGCCTGCCGGCCGGCCTCCGCCGTGATCGCGAGGCCTGCCGTGGCGCAGGCAAAGCGCAGGTTCTCGAGCGGACTCAACAGATCATTGAGCGCGGGCGCATGGCCCAGATAGAGCAGCGCGGCATGGAAAGCCTCGCGCGAACGCCCGATGGCCTCGTCCTGCCAGCAGATGTCACCGGCTGCCGGCTGGGCCAGGCCCGCCAGCAGGCGCAGCAGGCTGGTCTTGCCACTGCCGTTGGCGCCGGCGATCCGCCACAGCTCACCCGGCCCGGCAAAGAGGTCCAGACGGCGAAAAAGCAGACGGTCGCCGCGCTGGCAGCCGAGTTGGCGGGTTTCGAGCATGGCCGGGATTCAAGCACAAGTCCTGCCCGGCGACCAGTTTGTCGGGGCAGCGGGTCTGCCCTCGCGGGCAAGAGCGTGGTCTGCCTGCCACCCGGGTCTCGCCGCCACCTGCCTCCCGGGGGCAGGATTGCCGTCGGCTGTCGGACGTGCCATTCACCTGTCATGACTTCGGCGCAGGATGATTGCCCGGTGCACAGCCCTTTCCAGAACAGATCACGATCCCGGGAGGATTCATGAACGCAAAGCTTTTTCGCGGCCTGGCCATGCTGGCCGTGCTGCTGCCCTGCCTCGCCCAGGCGGCGGACGAACGCCCCAGCATCGCACTGCGCGTCGTCACCCCCTTCGCCAGCGGACACCTGCTCGCCGAAACCGGAGCGCGCTTCAAGGAGGCGCTGGCGCAGAAAGCCCCTCACATCAAGGTCAGCGTGCAGACCGGCGTGCTGGACGAGCAGCGCATCGACCCCGCATTCGGCAGCTGCGAGGCCAGCGCCCGGGTCGGCGAGATCCTGCTCACCGGCGGCCAGCCGATCCAGGACTACGCGCCGGATTTCTTCTTCTTCAACGGCCCCTATGTGATCCGCGACTTCGCGCAGCTTCAGGCGCTCTGGCGCAGCGGCACCGGCAAGGCGATGGCCGGGCTGATCGAGAAAAACGGCAACATGGTGACCTTCGATCCGCTCTATCGCGGCTTCCGCCACTTCACCGCCAACAAGGCCATCCGCTCGCCGGCAGACTTCCGCCATGTGAAGCTGCGCCTGCCGCCGGTACCGGACTGGATCACCGTCTGGCAGGCGCTGGAAGTCACGCCGGTTCAGGTGCCGCTGCCGCGCATCCATGAGGCGCTGGGCAAGGGTGAGGCCGAGGCCTCTGAAGGCGACCTGAGCCAGATCAGCTCGCTCAAGCTGCATGAAGTGCAGAACACCCTGATCCTGACGCGCCATCTTGTCGGCTTCGGCATGCCGCTGGCCAATGCCTGCTTCTTCCGCAAGGAACTCGACGCGGCCGACCAGAAAGCGGTGCGCGAGGCGATGAACGAAGCCACCGCCTGGGCCACGCAGTACAGCGAAATGTCGGAGTCCGCCCAGCTCGATGCCCTGCGCGCGGCTGGCATGCAGGTCATCACCCCGGATGCCGAAGCCATCCGGCGGCGGGCCGAAGCCGCCATCCAGAGCCTCTTTGCCACCAAGTGGACCGTCACCAGCTGGCGCGAGGTGCGCGCCATGTAATGCACCGCGGAGCGGCTGCTCGCCGCTCCGCGCCGGATTCGCCGCGCCTATCCGGATGTCATTACGCCGGCAGGCGCCCCCTGCTTGAATCCGGTGCACAGGCGACGAACTGCCCAGAGGCGCGGCCACGCGCCCGACTCAACGACAGACACTGGAGAACCCATGAAAATCAGACACCTGGGAGGCGTCGCAGCCCTCCTGATGGCAGGCCATGCGCTGGCCGCCACCGACTACCCGACCGGCTACACGAAATGCGCCAAGGAAGGCGACAGCTGCGCCATGAGCGGCACCCGCCATGTCGCCTTCGGCAAGTCCGGCAGCTTCGTCTATGCCGACCTCTCCGGCAGCTTCACCTGCCAGGCATCGCTCTTCCCGGCCAGCAGCGTCGCCGGCACCCGCTACTGCTCCTATTCCGCCAGCACGATCAGCAATGCCTCGGCCAGCAGCGCCGCGGCGAGCAGCGCGGCCTCGTCCTCCGTTGCCTCCTCTTCATCGAGTGCGGCCGCCAGCGCCGGCATCAGCCTGACGGCCACCGGCGCCAGCAACGGCATCGTGCTCTACTGGTCCGTGAGCAATCTTGCCACCGGCGTGCAGGAAATCATGCGCGATACCGACTCCGACCCTGCAGGCCGCAGCCGCCTCGCCAGCGTGGGCGCCGACGTGCGCACCTACACCGACACCAGCGCGGTGGCCGGCACGAAGTATTACTACTGGATCAAGAACACCACCGACAGCGTCTCGACCAACTCCAACGCCGCTTCCGGCCAGGTGAAGAGCGCGTCGAGCAGCAGCGTGGCGAGTTCGGCCGCGGCCTCCTCAGCCGCAGCGTCGTCGGCCAGCAGCAAGAGCAGCAGCGCAGCGTCCTCCTCGGTGGCGTCCAGCAGCTCGAGTGCCGCCAGCGGTCGCTACATGGAAAAGCTCGACCGCGGCGTGGTGGCCGTGCCCGCTGCCAGCGGCATGCTGGTGAGCTGGCGCCTGCTCGGCACCGATCCTTCCGGCATCGGCTTCAATGTGTATCGCGGCAGCACGAAGCTCAACGGCAGCGTGCTCACCAGCGTGACCAGCTTCAATGACACCGCCGGCACAAGCGGCGCCAGCTACTCGGTGCGGCCGGTAATCAATGGCGTGGAGCAGACCGCGGCCAGCGCCCGCGTGCTGGCCAATCCCTATCTCTCGATTCCGCTCAGCAAGCCGGCAGGCGGCACCTCGCCCGACGGCGTGGCCTACACCTATGACGCCAACGACGGCACGGTGGCCGATCTCGATGGTGACGGCGAATACGAGATCGTGCTGAAGTGGCAGCCCACCAACGCCAAGGACAACTCGCAGTCGGGCTACACCGGCAATACCTTCGTGGATGCCTACAAGCTCAACGGCACGCGCCTGTGGCGCATCGACCTGGGCAAGAACATCCGAGCCGGCGCGCACTACACCACCATGGTCGTGTATGACCTCGACAGCGACGGCAAGGCCGAGGTGATGCTGAAGACCGCCGACGGCACCGTCGACGGCAAGGGCACGGTGATCGGATCTGCCTCCGCCGACTACCGCAACAGCAAGGGCTACATCCTCTCCGGGCCGGAATACCTGACCGTGTTCAATGGCGCGACCGGCGCCGCGATGGCCACCACCAACTACCTGCCGGCACGCGGCACGGTGTCGAGCTGGGGGGATTCCTACGGCAACCGCGTCGACCGTTTCCTGGGCGGCGTCGCCTATCTGGACGGCACCCGGCCCTCTGCCGTGTTCTCGCGCGGCTACTACACCCGTGCGGTGATCGTGGCCTGGGACTGGCGCGACGGCAAGCTGACCCAGCGCTGGACCTATGACAGCGGCAACACCCGCAGCAGCAGCACGGCCTATGGCCAGGGCGCACACTGGCTCGCGGTGGCCGACGTCAACAACGACGGCAAGGACGACATCGTCTACGGCGCGGCCACCATCAAGAACGATGGCACCCTGCTCTACAACACGACGCTCGCCCACGGCGATGCGCTGCATGTCGGCGTTCACAACCCCAACCGCAGCGGCAAGCAGGTCTTCATGGTGCATGAGGAGCCGACCTACTACGGCAGCAACCGCGGCATGGAAATGCATGACGCCGCCACCGGCGCGATCCTCTGGGGCTATGGTTCCTCGACCGACGTGGGCCGGGGCGTGTGCATGGACATCGATCCGGCCTACCCCGGCAACGAATGCTGGAGCACGGCCGGCACCGTGCTGATGAGTGCGGCCGGCGTGCAGATTTCCAGCACCAAACGCCCGAGCCCGACGAACTTCGGCGTGTGGTGGGATGGCGACCTCTCGCGCGAACTGCTCGACGACACCAAGATCGACAAGTGGGTGCCCAGCTCGCAATCCACCAGCCGCCTGCTGAGCGCCTACAACTACGGCGCCGCGTCGAACAACAGCACCAAGGCCACGCCGGTCGTCTCGGCCGACCTCTTCGGTGACTGGCGCGAGGAAGTGGTATGGCGCAATGCGGACAACACCGCGCTGCTGATCTTCACCACGCCCTACCCCACCACTTACCGCTTCCCCACGCTGATGCACGATGCGCAGTACCGCGTGCAGGTGGCCGCCCAGAACGCCGGCTACAACCAGCCCCCGCACCCTGGCTTCTTCCTGGGCAACGGCATGGGCACGGTCACGCTGCCGGCAATCAGGACGCCTTGAAACAAGGTGCTGAGTGCTGAGTGCTGAGTGCTGAGTGCTGAGTGCTGAGTGCTGAGTGCTGAGTGTTGCAGGAAGTGTGAGGCGTTTCCCTTGAGACGCCACGCATTTGCAGCCCGGACGCCGGTGAAGGGCCGGTCTCCGGGCTGTTTCATTTCAGGCCCCGGGCGCGGCGCCACCTGCGGCCCGGCCTTGCCGTCCGCCACCCGACACCAGAATTCACTTTGCACCCCGGCACATCCCGCGTATGCTCGGTCTCCGGTGGCATGTACCAGTCCCCTCGCCACTGCCTGTAGCACGTCTGCACACTCTGCATCCGTTCCCTGCAAACCAACGAACCTGCTTCGTCCTCCTCGACTGGTGCCGCCTGGATCATTCCGCGAGCGGCAGGTCGACGCAGCACTCCCTTTTCTGGAGTGATATGTCCTTTGCTTCCCTCGGGCTCATCGAGCCCCTCGTCCGCGCCGTTGCCGAGCGCGGCTATACCACCCCCACGCCCATCCAGGCCCAGGCCATCCCGGCCGTCCTGAACGGCGGCGACCTGATGGCCGCTGCCCAGACCGGTACCGGCAAGACCGCCGGCTTCACGCTGCCCCTGCTGCAGCGCCTGACCGAAACCCCCGCCCGCAAGAAGGGCGCGATCCGCGCACTGGTGCTCACGCCCACCCGCGAACTCGCCGCCCAGGTCGAGGAATCCGTGCGCCTCTATGGCGCGCATCTGCCGATCCGCTCCTATGTGATGTTCGGCGGCGTCAGCATCAATCCGCAGATCGACGCGCTTCGCCGCGGCGTGGATCTGCTCGTCGCCACCCCGGGCCGCCTGCTCGACCATGTGCAGCAGAAGACCCTGGACCTCTCGAACGTCGAGATCCTGGTGCTGGACGAAGCCGACCGCATGCTCGACATGGGTTTCATCCGCGACATCCGCAAGGTACTGGCCCTGCTGCCGAAGCAGCGTCAGAACCTGCTCTTCTCCGCGACCTTCTCGGACGAGATCAAGGCGCTGGCCGATGGCCTGCTGAACAAGCCGCAAATGATCGAAGTGGCGCGCCGCAACACCACCACCGAAATGGTCACCCAGCGCGTGATGCAGGTCGACCAGAAGGCCAAGCGCCATCTGCTGGCCCACCTGATCAAGGAAAAGCAGTGGTTCCAGGTGCTGGTCTTCACCCGCACCAAGCACGGCGCCAACCGCCTGGCGGAGCAGCTCACCAAGGGTGGCATCAACTCGATGGCGATCCACGGCAACAAGAGCCAGAACGCCCGCACCCGTGCGCTCGCCGAGTTCAAGTCGGGCGACCTGCAGGTGCTGGTGGCGACCGACATCGCCGCACGCGGGCTGGACATCGTCGAGCTGCCGCATGTGGTGAATTTCGAGCTGCCCAACGTGCCCGAAGACTATGTGCACCGCATCGGCCGCACCGGCCGCGCCGGCGCCAGCGGTGAAGCCCTCTCGCTGGTCTCGCCGGACGAGGACAAGCTGCTGCGCGACATCGAGAAATTCACCAAGCGCACGATCGAGCGCGCCCCGGTGCCGGCCTTCGACATGCCGGCCGGTGCCGCCAGCGAAACCGACGATCGCCCGCCCCGCCAGCCCCAGGGCCGCGGCCGTGGCGGCAATGCCCAGAGCCAGCCGCGCCGCAGCGCACCGCGTGAAGGCCAACGTGAAGGCCAGCGCGAAGGGCAACGTGCCCCCCGCGATGCCCAGCGCAGCACGCCACGCGATGCAGCCCGCCCTGACCACAATGGCCAGCGCAATGTGCGCGACAGCGATGCCCCGCGCAACGGCGAGAGCCGTCCGGCGCAGCCGCGTCGCCATGCCGATGCGCGCGGCGGCGAAGGCCGCAGTGCCCCGGCCCGGCGGGAAGGCCAGCCCGGCCGCAGTCCGCAGCGCCCCGGCTCGCCCTCGCGCAGCCCGCGCAACGCACGGGGCGAAGCCAACGGCAACGTGGCCCCGCGCCAGCGCCCCGAGGTGAACGGCAATGTGCAGCCGAAGCCCGCGCGCGATGTCGACGGCAATCGCGCCGAGCCCGGTCGTGGCGGCATCAAGGGCGTGTTTGCGCGCGGCATCCGTGCGCTGCGCGACCTCGCGGACTGATACGCGAATCCGCCTTTCGCGGCGCTTCAAATGAAAATGCCGTCAGCATCCGTGCTGACGGCATTTTTCATGGCGGAGCGCTGCGCGCTCAGGTCACCGGCGCCGGGTTGAAGAGCGTCAGCGCGTTGTAGAGCTTGAGCTTCTCGGCACAGGTCTCGCGGCCACTCGCCACATCCAGCATCAGGTGGAAGACCTCCCAGCCCAGGGTCTCGATGGTGGCTTCGCCATCCGCAATCCGGCCGGCATTCACATCCATCAGGTCATGCCAGCGACGGGCCAGATCGGTCCGCGTGGCGACCTTGATCACCGGGCATTCGGCGAGCCCGTAAGGCGTGCCGCGACCGGTGGTGAAGATGTGCAGGTTCATGCCGGCCGCCAGCTGCAGCGTGCCGCAGATGAAATCGCTCGCCGGCGTGGCGGTGTAGACCAGCCCCTTCGTGATGCCACGGTCGGCCAGGCGCTCGCCCGGCGAGAGCACGCCTGAAATGGCCGAGGAGCCGGATTTCACGATCGAGCCCATCGCTTTTTCCACGATGTTCGAGAGCCCGCCCTTCTTGTTGCCGGGCGTGGTGTTGGCACTGCGGTCGACCTGGCCGAGCTTCAGGTAATCGTCATACCAGCCGAGCTCGCGGATGATGTCCTGCGCGACTTCGGGCGTGGCGGCGCGCTCGGTAAGCTGGCGCACGCCATCGCGCACCTCGGTGTTTTCGGAGAACATCACGGTGGCGCCTGCCCGCACCAGCAGGTCGGCGGCAAAACCCAGCGTCGGGTTGGCGGTGATGCCGGAGAAGGCGTCCGAGCCGCCGCACTGCATGCCAACGACCAGGCTGGAGGCCGGACAGGGCTCGCGGCGGCGGGCGTTGAGCCGCGCCAGATGCCGCTCGGCGCGCGCCATGATGGATTCGATCATGTCGTTGAAGCCGAGGTGCTGCTCGTCCTGCAGGCAGACCACATCCAGCCCGGTGGTGTCGCTGTCTTCCTGCTTGAGCAGGATCGCGCCGGGAATCTCCAGACGCTCGGGCTGCAGCTTCTCGCAGCCCAGGCTCACCACCATCACCTCGCCGCCGAAGTTGGGGTTCAGCGAGAGGTTGCGCACGGTGCGGATCGGAATGATCGCGGTCGGCGCGTCAATCGCCACGCCGCAACCATAGGTGTGGTTCAGCGCCACCACGCCATCCACGTTCGGATACTTCGGCAGCAGTTCTTCGCGGATGCGGCGCGCGGCGTGCTCGACGACACCGGCCACGCATTGCACGGTGGTGGTGATCGCGAGCAGGTTGCGCGTGCCGACGCTGCCGTCCGCATTACGGTAGCCCATGAAGGTGTGGCCTTCAAGGGGCTCACGCACAGGCGCCGGGCGGGTGGCCATTGGCAGGCCGGACAGCCCGACGGCTTCCGGCATCGCCAGCAGCTTCTCGTTCACCCAGCGGCCGGTGCCGAGGTCTTCCAGCGCGCGGCCGATCACCACGTCATAACGGCGCACTTCGCCGCCCTTGGGAATGTCTTCCAGCGCGACCTTGTGGCCTTGCGGCACATGCTCGCGCAGCACCACGCCGGGTGCCACTTCGGTGCCGGCCGGCATGCCGCCGGCACGCACGATCACCGCCACATTGTCATCCGGGTGCATCCGGATGATGAGGGGTGCCCTCTCGGTTTGCGGACTGTTCATGTCTGTCTCCTTCCTCGATTCGATCTGCCCCGTGCGGGGGCTTCAAATCCGGTGTGTCCCGTCCGTGTCGCTCACAGCATCTCGAGCGGAGTCGGCGCGGACGGGGGTGGAAAAATATGGTCAAGGCGCTCCAGCGTTGCGGCATCGAGTTTCAGCGCCAGCGCGGCGGCATTCTCCTCGACACGCGCCGGGCTGGAAGCTTTCGGAATCACGATGCATCCGTCATGGCGCAGCAACCAGGCGAGTGCGAGCTGGGCCGGTGTGGCGTCCAGCGAGGCCGCGAGCGCCAGCAGTTCGCGCTGGCGCAGCAGGCGCGCCTGCTCCAGCGGCGAATAGGCCATCAGCGGAATGCCCTGCTCGCGCAGCCAGGGCTGCAGATCCCATTCGATGCCGCGTCGGCCGAGGTTGTAGAGCACCTGGTTGCAGACCGGCAGACCGCTGCCTGCGGCGATCACCTCTTCCATGCCCTCGGCATCGAAGTTGCTCACGCCCCAGTAGCGGATCTTGCCGTCGCGCTGCAGGCGCTCGAAGGCCTCCAGGGTTTCATCGAGCGGCACGCTGCCGGGCCAGTGCAGCAGATAGGCATCGAGCCGGTCAGTGCCCAGCCGCTGCAGGCTTTGCTCGCAGGCCTTGAGCATGGCGCGACGCCCTGCATTGAAGGGATAGACCTTGCTGACGAGGAAGACCTCGTCGCGGCGGCCCTCGATCGCTTCACCGATCAGCCGCTCGGCTTCGCCGTCGCCATACATCTCGGCGGTGTCGATCAGGCTCAGTCCGGCATCGAGCCCGGCGCGCAGCGCGGCGAGCTCCTTCGCCCGGTTGGCCGCCACCTCGCCCATCATCCAGCTGCCCATGCCCAGCGCAGGCACGCGCTCGCCGCCGGGCAGGCTGACGGTTTTCATGACGACGCTCCGATCAGGATGGCGCGGAAGTCATTCACATTGGTCAGCGTCGGCCCGGTCACCACGGCGTCCCCCAGCGCGCCGAAGAAGCCGTGGCCATCATTGTTGTCGAGATGCTCACGCGGCCGCATGCCCTGCTCCCAGGCCCGCATCAGGCTGTCGGGATGCAGCAGGGCGCCGGCGATTTCCTCCAGCCCGTCGACGCCATCGGTGTCGCCCGCCAGCGCATGCACGCCGGGCAGACCATCGAGCGCCACACCCAGCGCAAGCAGGAACTCGACATTGCGTCCGCCGCGGCCGTTGCCGCGCACGGTGACCGTGGTTTCGCCGCCGGAGAGCAGCACGCAGGGCCCGCTGAAGGGCTGGGCGCGCGTCGCCACCTGGCGGGTGATGCCGGCCATGGCCTTGCCCAGATCCCGCGCCTCGCCCTCGATGCTGTCACCGAGAATCCAGGGCGTGACCCCCGCCTCGCGCGCCACCGCGGCGGCGGCCTCCAGCGCCATCTGCGGGGTGGCCACGAGATGGATCTCGTTGCCCTCCAGGCGCGGATCGGAAGGCTTGATCGACTCGCCCGTGCCCCGCTCCAGCACCTCACGCACATGTGCCGGCAGCTCGATGCCATAGCGGCGAACGATGGCGAGCGCGTCTTCGCAGGTCGTGATGTCGGCGCAGGTCGGGCCGGAAGCGATGTCAATCGGATTGTCGCCCGGCACATCGGAAATCAGCAGGGTCACGACCCGGGCCGGATGGCAGGCCGCAGCCAGCCGGCCGCCCTTGATCGCGGAGAGATGACGGCGCACGCAGTTCATTTCGCTGATCGTGGCACCGGACTTCAGCAGCGCGCGGTTGATCGCCTGCTTGTCTTCCAGCGTGATGCCCGGCAAGGGCAGCGGCAGCAGCGAAGAGCCGCCGCCCGAAATCAGGCACAGGACAGTGTCATCGCTGCTGAGCCCGCTCACCCGCGCCAGGATACGCTCTGCCGCAGCCAGGCCGGCCGCATCCGGCACCGGATGCGCGGCCTCGACGATCTCGATGCGCTCGCAGGGCACGGCATAGCCGTAGCGGGTGACGACCAGACCTTCCAGCGGGCCCGGCCAGTGCGCTTCCACTGCGGCAGCCATCGCGGCGGAGGCCTTGCCGGCGCCGATCACGATGAGCCGGCCGCGCGGTGCTTCCGGCAGGAATGGCGGAATGCACAGCGTGGGCTGCGCGGCGGCAATCGCCGCTTCGAACATCCTGCGCAGGAGGTCGGGAGGAGAAAGGTCTGGCTTCATGACGCGGCCCTCAGTCCTTCTGGCCGACTTCGAAGTTGGCCATGATCTCCAGCGCGCGCACCAGGGCCGAGTGATCCCAGGCCGCGCCGCCGTGCGCCGCGCAGGTGTTGAACATTTCCTGGCAGGTGGCGGTGTTGGGCAGAGCCACGCCGAGCTTGCGGGCGGAGGTGAGCGCGAGGTTCAGGTCCTTCTGGTGCAGCTCGATGCGGAAGCCCGGGTTGAAGGTGCGCTTGATCATGCGTTCGCCATGCACTTCAAGGATCTTCGACGAAGCGAAGCCCCCCATCAGGGCCTGACGCACACGCGCCGGATCGGCACCGGCCTTGGAGGCGAACAGCAGCGCTTCGCCGACGGCCTGGATGTTCATCGCGACGATCATCTGGTTCGCGACCTTGGCGGTCTGGCCGTCGCCATTGCCACCGACGAGCGTGATGTTCTTGCCCATCAACTGGAACAGCGGCAGCACCTTGTCGAACGTGGCCTGCTCGCCGCCGACCATGATCGACAGCGTGGCGGCTTCAGCGCCGACCTGGCCACCGGAGACCGGCGCATCCAGATACTCGCAGCCCAGCGCGCGGATCTTCGCGGCGAACTCCTTGGTTTCGATCGGCGAGATCGAGCTCATGTCGACCACGATCTTGCCGGCGGTCAGGCCTGCGGCAATGCCGTTCTCGTCGAAGAGTGCGGCGGCCACATGCGGGGTGTCCGGCACCATGATGAAAATGATGTCGGCATTCTGCGCGACTTCCTTGCCGCTGGCACAGACCTTGCCGCCGGCATCCGTCAGCGCCTGGGCAACCGGGCCGATGGTAAACAGCGACAGCTCATGACCGCCCTTGATGAGGTTGGCCGCCATCGGCGTACCCATGATGCCGAGACCTACGAAACCGAGTTTGCTCATGTGTGAATCTCCTTGAAGTGAATGAATCCGAAAACCTTGGTCCTGACCCGGAACCGCTTCACCCTTCGACAGGCTCAGGGCGAACGGTTCTGGGGTGAGCGCAAACTTGAAACCCCGTTCGTGCTGCGCTTGTCGAAGCATGAACGGGCGCCTGAGCGTGGATCAGAAAGTTCATGATGGCCGTTCAGAGGTACTTGTCGCGCAGCGCCTGGCTGCCCGAACGCAGGAGACCGATGTCACTGCCCACGGCCACCATGGTGATGCCCATTTCAATGTAGCGGCGCGCGTCGGCCTCCACCGGCGCGAGAATGCCCACCGGCACCCCATGCTTCTTGCCGGCCGCCACCACCGTGGCGATGGCTTCCTGCACCTCGGGATGCAGCGGATTGCCGAGATAGCCGTAGCCGGCGGCCAGATCGGAGGGGCCGATGAACAGCACGTCGACGCCCGGCACCTGGCAGATCGCCTCGATGTCAGCCACCGCCGAGCGGGTTTCCACCTGCACCGCCACCACGATGTTGTGGTTCACCACCTTCTGGTAATCCGGCACCGTGCCGTAGCGGTTGCTGCGGGTGGCAACCGACACGCCACGGATGCCTTCCGGCGGGTAGCGGGTGGCGGCCACCGCAGCGGCGGCCTGCTGCGCGTTTTCCACGAAGGGAATGAGGAAGTTGTAGAAGCCGGCATCGAGCAGACGCTTGATGACGACGGGATCATTCCACTGCGGCCGCACCACCGGCGCGCTCGGGCTGTCCTTGAGCGCCATGAGCTGCATGACCAGGGTCTGCATGTCATTGGGCGCATGCTCGGCGTCGATCAGCAGCCAGTCGAAACCGGCCAGACCGATGATCTCGACCGAGAACGGGCTGGTGAGCTGCTGCCAGCAGCCGATGAGGCGCTCGCCGGCGTGCAGGCGGCGCTTGAAACTGTTGGGAACGGGGGTGTAGATCTCGCTGCTCATGGCGTCGTCCTGTTTTCAGCGCACCAGGCAGGGGCGCTTGTTGTTGAAAGTCCAGCCGGGAATCAGGAACTGCATGGCGACCGCGTCGTCCCGTGCGCCCAGACCCATGTTCCTGTAGGCCTGGTGAGCCTTTTCCACTTCGGCCATGTCGATCTCGATGCCCAGGCCCGGCTTCTCCGGCACCTGGATGAAACCGCCACGGATCTTCAGCGGATCCTTGGTGAGGCGCTGGCCGTCCTGCCAGATCCAGTGCGTGTCGATGGCGGTCACCTTGCCGGGCGCGGCCGCGCCGACATGGGTGAACATCGCCAGCGAGATGTCGAAGTGGTTGTTGGAGTGCGAGCCCCAGGTCAGGCCGAACATCTCGCACAACTGGGCGACGCGCACCGAGCCCTGCATGGTCCAGAAATGCGGGTCGGCGAGCGGGATGTCGACCGACTGCAGCGAGCAGGAATGGGCCATCTGGCGCCAGTCGGTGGCGATCATGTTGGTGGCGGTCGGCAGGCCGGTCGCGCGGCGGAACTCGGCCATCACTTCGCGGCCGGAGAAGCCGGCTTCGGCACCGCAGGGGTCTTCGGCATAGGCGAGAATGCCATGCTTGTCGCGACACAGGCGGATGGCTTCCTCGAGCGACCAGGCGCCGTTCGGGTCCAGCGTGATGCGCGCTTCGGGGAAGCGTTCGTGCAGCGCGATGATGGCTTCCATCTCGACCTCGCCCGCCAGCACGCCGCCCTTGAGCTTGAAGTCGGCAAAACCGTAGCGCTCGTGAGTGGCCTCGGCCAGCCGCACCACCGCTTCCGGCGTGAGCGCTTCCTCGTTGCGCAGGCGGAACCAGTCATTGTCGGCAGCCGGTTCTTCGCGATAGTTCAGCGTCGTCTTCCTGCGGTCGCCCACATAGAAGAGGTAGCCCAGCATCTGCACCGCGTCACGCTGCTGGCCTTCGCCAAGCAGGGCCGCGACCGGCACGTTCATGAACTGGCCGAGCAGATCGAGGAAGGCGGACTCCACCGCGGTCACCGCATGGATGGTGGTACGCAGGTCGAAGGTCTGCAGGCCGCGGCCGCCGGCATCGCGGTCGGCAAATGCACGGCGCATGGCGTTGAGCACCGCGTTCCAGTCGCCCAGACAGCGGCCGATGATCAGCTCGCGGGCGTCCTCGATGGTTTGCCGGATTTTCTCGCCGCCGGGCACTTCACCCAGGCCGGTGTTGCCGGCGCTGTCGGTGAGGATGACGATGTTGCGGGTGAACCACGGGCCGTGTGCGCCCGAGAGATTCAGCAGCATGCTGTCCTGGCCGGCGACCGGAATCACCTTCATGTCCCGGATGACCGGGGCGTTCGGGATCTTGGTATTCATGTTCGTTCTCCTGGATGTTCTGTTCTGGGATTCGGGGGAGGGATGGAATGCGTGTTCAGTTCCGGATCGATTTCGTCAGCGTCACACGCTTGATGTCACCGACCACGAAGAGGTAGCAGGCGATGGCGAGTGCAGCGCAGGCGGCGACATAGACCAGGGCGCCGGCGAAGGAACCGGTGGCCTGCACGATGTAGCCGATGACGATCGGCGTCGTGATGCCGGCGGTATTGCCGAAGGTGTTGAAGAGGCTGCCGGAGAGACCGCCGGCTTCCTTCGGCGAGGTATCTGCCACCACGGCCCAGCCGAGTGCGCCCACGCCCTTGCCGAAGAAGGCCAGCGACATGATCGCGATGACAAGCGCATCGGTCGAGATGTAGTTGCAGGCGATCATGCTCATCGACATCAGCATGCCGAACACGATCGGCGTCTTGCGGGCCACCGACAGCGAGCAGCCGCGGCGGGTCAGGCGGTCAGACAGCCAGCCGCCGAACACGCCACCGAGGAAACCGGCCACGGCGGGCAGCGAGGCCACGAAGCCGGCCTTCAGGATGGTCATGTGGCGTTCGGTGACCAGATACACCGGGAACCAGGTCAGGAAGAAGTAGGTCAGCGTGGTGATGCAGTACTGCCCGATATACACACCCAGCAGCATGCGGCTGGAGAGCAGCTCCTTGATGCAGGCCCAGGTATCGACCTGCGCGGCCTTCTTGGCGGCGCCCTGGCCGGCATCCAGATGCACCAGGCCGCCGCCTTCCTCGATGTAGCTGAGCTCGCTCTTGCTGATGGAGGGGTGAGCCTTGGGGCTGTGGATCACCTTGAGCCACAGCGCAGCGACCAGAATACCCAGGCCGCCCATCACGAAGAACACGCTCTCCCAGCCATGCTCATGGACCATCCAGCCCATGATCGGCGCGAAGAGCACGGTCGCAAAATACTGGGCGGAGTTGAAGATGGCTGCCGCCAGCCCGCGCTCATGCGTGGGGAACCAGGCCGAGGTGATGCGGCTGTTGCCGGGGAAGGACGGTGCTTCGGCCGCACCGACCAGCAGGCGCAGACAGATCAGCGCCGCAACCGCGGCCCCGCCCGCAAAGAAACCGATCGCGCCCTGCATCAGCGTGAACAGCGACCACAGGAAGATGCTGAAGAAATAGGTGACCTTGGAACCGAAGCGGTCCAGCAGCCAGCCGCCGGGCAGCTGTGCCAGCACATAGGACCAGCCGAAGGCCGAGAAGATGTAGCCCATCTCGACCGGCGTGAGATCGAACACGCGCCGGATTTCCGGGCCGGCGATCGAGATCGTGGCGCGGTCGGCGTAATTGATGGTGGTCACGATGAAAAGCATCGCGAGGATGCCCCAGCGTGCGCGGGAATCCAGCTGGACCTTGGCGGGCCTGGCCGTATCGGCCTTGACTGGGGCGCCGGCTGCGTCTGGCGCAATGGCGGCCCCGGTTTGAGGTTGATTCATGGTGCTCCTCCTGACTTGTAGGTGCGGCCAGTGAGACCGCGCTTGTCGTTGTGATGAGGAGAATTGTGAGTATTGCTTATGCGTCCATCAAACCAATGAATGTCTCGATTGATTCAAAAACTGTATTGCGGACAGGGTTAACCCGGAATGCCTTCGCAAAGCGCCGCGCACTGGCCACGCAGCCCCGCCGGCAAGAGCCGGTCAGACTGGCCGCGTCACCCGCTTGCCCGGCCCTCAGCGCATCAGGGGCGCAAGAATCTCGCGCCGGAAGAGCGAGAGCATCGGGTTGTCGTTGTCGCGCCGGAACGAGACGACTCGCCCGACGATGGGTCCCAGCTCCGGCACCGTACGCAGCGTGATGCCTTCCAGATGCAGGCGGCTGGCGGATTCGGGAATCAGCGCCACGCCCAGGCCGGAAGCCACCAGCGCGAGCATGGTGTGGATCTGGCCGACATGCTCGACCACCCGCGGCGCCACGCCGGCACGGTCGAAACACCCCAGCAGCAGCTGGTGGAAGTAACGTGCCTCGTAGGGCGAATACATCAGGAAGTTGCGCCCCTGCAGCTGGGTCAGCGCGACCTCTTCCGGCCACAGCGCGGCATCCTGCTCGGGCACTGCCAGCAGCAGGGTCTCCCCGCCCATCGCGCGCGATTCGAGATCGCCATGACCGGGGTGCGGGCGCAGCAGGCCCACATCCAGCTGGCCGCCACTGAGGGCTTCGAGCTGTGCAGTGCTGACCATTTCCTTGAGGGTGAGGGACACGCCCGGCGCACGCGCCTTGAGCCTGCGCACCAGTTGCGGCAGCAGGTGGTAGCCGAAAGCCGCGGTGAAACCGATGGAAAGCGAACCGGCTTCACCCTTGGCCACCCGTCGCGCCATGGTGGCAGCCTCTTCGGCCATGCGCAGGATGCGCGAGGCTTCCGGAAAGAAGGCCTTGCCTGCCGCAGTGAGGCGCACCGAGCGATTGCTGCGCTCGAGCAGCTGCGTGCCCACGGCATGCTCGAGCAGGCGGATCTGGCGGCTCAGCGGGGGCTGGGTCATGTTCAGGCGTTCGGCGGCACGGCTGAAATGCAGCTCTTCGGCCACAGCAACGAAACAGCGGATCTGGCTCAACTCGAACATCGTAATCTCCGGCGCATTCACTCCGGCGCGACGCTCACGCGCGGATGCGGTCGATGATCATGACAAGTTCGCCCTGCCCTGACCATGCCGGATTTCCCTGCGCGCGGGCCTCTGCACCCCGTTGCGCTTGGACCGGCCCGGCCGCGGCAGGGTTCGGGGTGCGCGCGAATCGCGGGGCAGACCCCCGCCGCTCAGGCCTGTGCCGAGGCCAGCGCCTCGATGAAGGCCTGCACCCGCGGCGAGTTCTCCTCGCTTCGCAAGGCCAGCGCCAGCACGAGTTCCGCGCCCTCGTCCGCCAGCGGAATGAAGCGCACGCCGCCGACGCTGAGCGTCGCCATCGGCGCGGCCAGCACCGCCACGCCCATGCCGGCCGCCACCAGCCCGATCTGCGTCAGCGCCTCGCGCGCTTCCTGGGTGACATGCGGACGGAAACCGGCACACAGACAGAGGTCTTCCAGATAGCCCACCAGCGTCGCCCCGAGCCCGGCGGGATAACCGATGAAGGCCTCGTCCCGCACCTCGGCGATCGACACCTCGCTGCGCCCGGCCAGGCGATGCTCCTGCGGCACGATGAGGCACAAGCGGTCCCGCTGCAACGGCCGCACTACCAGGCCGGGCGGTGCCTCGGCCTCGTTGTAGCGCACGAAACCGATGTCCAGCTCGCCCGCCCGCAGCGCCGCGAACTGGCCGTAGGTGTACATCTCGCGCAGCCGCATCACCACCGCCGGAAAGGCCTCCCGGTAACGCTTGAGCGCCCGGGAAAGCTCGCCGATCAACACTCCGCTGGAGGTGAAACCGATGCGCAGCTCGCCCACCTCGCCCCGCGCGATGCGCTGCAGCTCGGCCGGCACGCCGCCGCTGGCGGCCAGGATCTCGCGCGCCCGCCCGAGCAGGTGCTGACCGGCCTCGGTGAGCTGCACCGTGCGCCGGGTGCGGCGGAAGAGCTGCACGCCCAGCTCGGCTTCGAGCGCCTGGATCTGCTGCGAGAGCGGCGGCTGTCCGATGTGCAGCCGGGCCGCCGCCCGCGTGAAGTGCAGCTCCTCGGCCACGGCCACGAAGTAACGCAGATGGCGCAGCTCCATTCATATCTCCAGCAGATCAGTTGATGCGGAAATATATATTGGACAGCCTGTTTCCTGCCTCCTAAGATCCCGGGTTCTTCTCCGGCATGCCGCCGGAATGTGCGGCCTGCCCAGTCACCGTTTCCGGAGCTTCCCATGACCGATCGCTACGCCATCATCGGCAATCCCGTGGCCCAGGCCAAATCGCCCGCCCTGCAAACCGCCTTTGCGCAACAGTTCGGCGAGGACATGAGCTATGGCGCGATCCTCGGCGAGCCGGGTCGCTTTGCCGAAGCGGTGCGCGAATTCCAGCGCAGCGGTGGGCTGGGCATGAACATCACCATGCCCTTCAAGCTCGACGCCTTCGAGCTGGCCGACGAGCTCACGCCACGCGGCCGGGCGGCCGGCGCAATCAACATGTTCACGCTGCGTGCCGACGGCACGATCCTCGGCGACAACACCGACGGCTTCGGCATCATGCGCGACATCACCCACAACCTCGGCCGCTCGCTCAAGGGCGCACGCGTACTGCTGCTGGGCGCCGGTGGCGCCGTGCGCGGCACGCTGCTGCCGCTCTTCGACGAGCAGCCGGCCGAGATCTTCATCGCCAACCGCACCGCCAGCAAGGCCGTGGATCTGGCCGCGGAGTTCAGCGCCCAGGCGGGCGGCATCCGGCTGGCCGGCGGGGGCTTTGCCGACATCGCCGGCCGCTTCGACGTGATCATCAACGGCTCCGCCTCCAGCATGAGCGACGAAGTGCCGCCGCTGCCCGCCGGCATATGGGACAAGGATTCGCTCGCCTATGACATGGCCTACCGCAAGGAGCCGACCGCCTTCGTGCGCGCCGCGCGTGCGGCCGGCGTGGGCCAGGCCAGCGACGGCCTCGGCATGGTGGTGGAACAGGGCGCGGAATGCTTCTTCCTCTGGCGCGGCAAGCGCCCCGACACCGCCCCGGTCATCGCCGCACTGCGCTGAACCGGCTTCGCCGGCGTGCCGGGTGCTGAGTGCCGAGGACCAGATGGTCCGGCACTCACACCCCACTCCCCACTCCCCACTCCCCACTCCCCACTCCCCACTCCCCACTCCCCAGACCAGTGACTCACGAACTCCTCCTCCTTCTGCCGATTTCCTTCATCGCTGGCGCGATCAATGCCGCCGTGGGCGGTGGCGGCCTGATCGGCGTGCCGGCGCTGTATGGCGTGCTGACCAGCTACACGCCGGCGCAGATCATGGGGGTGGACAAGTTTTCCTCGGTGATGGGGCATGCGGTGTCGATCCGCCAGTATGCGGCGAAGATGGATCTGCCCTGGCGCCTGATCCTGCCGACCGCGCTGACGGCCTTTGCCGGCGCCTATCTCGGCGTGCGCATGCTCGACCTGATGCCCAGCCACTGGATGCGGCCGATCGTGATCGTCGTGCTCGCGGTGATGCTGGCCTACACCTGGTTCAAACCGCAGTTCGGCCATCAGGACACCAGCCGCGCGCCGACCCGGCAGGATCTCGCCAAGGGCGCCGCGCTCGGCCTGGCGCTGGGTTTCTATGACGGCTTCATCGGCCCCGGCACCGGCAGCTTCCTGCTCTTCCTGTTCGTACGCTTCTTCCATTTCGACTTCCTGCGCGCGACGGCCTGCGCCAAGGTGGTCAATTGCGGCACGAACGCAGCCACGCTGGTCTTCCTGATCCCGGCCGGCATGGTCAACTACAGCCTCGCCGTGCCACTGGGCGCCGCGGCCATCGCCGGCTCCATCGCCGGCTCGCATCTGGCCATGAAGGGCGGCAATCACTGGATCCGCAGGCTCTTCCTCACGCTCGCCATCCTGCTGCTGGCCAAGCTGAGCTGGGAGACGGTCCGCGTCTGGTTATGAATCGGGAGTCGGGAGTCGGGAGTCGGGAGTCGGGAGTCGGGAGTCGGGAGTCGGGAGTCGGGAGTCGGGAGTCGGCAGAAATGATCCCGCAACAGCAGTCCCCAGCACCCAGCACCCAGCACCCAGCACCCAGCACCCAGCACCAAAAATTATGCGGCCTCGGCTGACAGACAGCCGGCCCGGCGCCTGCCATGATTCAGACGGTCCCGGCAAAAGGAGGAACCGATGGATACCGGCGAACACACGATGCATGCGTTGTTTGAACAGCTGGGGCTGGCGAGCGATGAAGCCAGCGTGCAGGCCTTCATCCGACAGTATTCCCCGCTGGCCGAAGAGCTCGCACTCTTCGATGCGCCCTTCTGGACCGCCTCCCAGGCGGCCTTCCTGCGCGAGGCGTTCAAGCAGGATGCGGACTGGGCAGTGGTCATCGATCAGCTCAATCTGAGCCTGCGCGGCTGAGCCACGCGGAAACGGAAACGCCGGCTTGCGCCGGCGTTTCGCGTTCATCCTGATGCGGGCTCAGTGCAGCTTGTCGGGCGCGCCGCAGCACTTCTTGTATTTCTTGCCGCTGCCGCAGGGGCATTCCTCGTTGCGGCCGGGCACGTCTTCGGCGCGCGCCGGCTCGCGCGGCGCAGTGGTGACCCGCAGGTAGCGGCGCCAGAACACATAGATGTACTGCAGGCCGGCCACCAGCAGGCTGATGACTTCGTCCCGCTCCTTTTCGGTGAGCGGATTGCCCGGTGACTTCTCGCCGGTGTCGAAGGCCGCGATCAGGTTGAGCACGGCAACGCATTCCTCGTCCTGCTCCAGCGCATCCCAGTACTGGTCTTCGAGCCAGTCGAGGCCGTCCCGGAAGCCGCGCGCCCAGCCTTCGGCCAAGGGGCAGCCGCTCTCGCCCGGATCGTCGAGATAGGGGAAGTACATCAGCTCGGAGCCTTCCTCGGCCGAGAGCCCGGACCAGTCCTCGCGGAAGCCCGACTCCACGGTATTCCAGTGCCGCAGGAGCAGCTCGAAGACGCGACGCGTGTCTTCCTCGCTGATGTCTTCTTCCTCTTCCTCGCCCAGCACGACCGGCAGCCATTCGGCCGGCAGGATGGTTTCCGGGCCGGTGATCAGCGCGCAGAAAAGGCCATCGAGCTCCTCGATGGCGCAGGAACCGGGATAACGCTCGAGCAGCTCGTCAAGCTCCTCGAAGTCGGCATCGGAAAGCGGAGTGTGAAGATCGGGCTTCATGGATAGACGTGTCCTGACTGAATGGATCCGGGCCATTGTCGCGCGAAAGGCCGGCCCGACCTAGGAAAAACGGTGCCCCGCTCAGGTGTTCTGTCGCAGGGGTGGCGTAATGCCCATTGAAAGATAGATGCTGGAGAGCTGCTCCACCCCGATGTCGGCCGGTTTGACCCATTCCGTCGGAACATACAGCAGGCCGCCACCCACCGGAATCGGCGCGGTCGGCACCAGCACCGTGCGGTAGGCCCGGCCGCCGAGTTCGATGATTTCGGGGTTCGGCATCAGCGCCAGCACGGCCACTCCGCCCTCGCCGCCGAAATGGCACCAGACCGGACTCATCGCGGTCATGTCGGCCTTCTGGCTGCGGTCGAACAGGCCGACGAAGCGGTCGGTCGCGTCATACAGGGTGCCGATCAGGGGCAGGCGCTTGATGGTGCGGTCGGCCGCGGCCTTCACATAGCGGCGCAGCCCGGTCTGCACGACCAGGCCCAGCAGGAACACCGCCGCGCCCAGCAAGAGTGCGCCGAGGATGTAGGCCTTCCATTCGTCTTCCACGAGCTGCAGGCCGATCGCGGCGAGCAGCCGGCCAAGCAGGCTGTCCGGGCCGAGGAACTGGCGCACGATGCCGGCCACCCAGCCGAGCAGGATGAAGGTCAGGATCAGGGGCAGCGAAGCCAGCAGCCCGGCCAGAAAGGTGTTGAAGGGCGCCTTGAAGAACTGTTTCATTCTCCGCCCTCGAAAAGATCCGGCGCGCCGCTGCGCGGCTGGACCAGTCCGAAATGGCGCCAGATCGCCGGCGTGGCAACCCGGCCGCGCGGCGTGCGCTGCAGGTAGCCTTGCTGGATCAGGTAAGGCTCCAGCACGTCTTCGATGGTGTCGGGCGCTTCGCCAATTGCCGCGGCGAGGTTTTCGAGGCCGACCGGGCCGCCGGCGAATTTCTCCAGCATCGCGCCGAGCATCTTGCGGTCCATCAGGTCGAGGCCCAGATGATCCACATCAAGCATCGACAGCGCCGCATCGGCCACTGCCTTGCTGATGCGGCCATCGGCGCGCACCTCGGCATAGTCACGGCAGCGGCGCAGCAGGCGGTTGGCAATCCGGGGCGTGCCGCGCGAGCGGCGCGCGATTTCCAGCGCACCTTCGTCGTCGATGGCCACGCCCAGCAGACCGGCCGAGCGGCTGACGATGAAGCCCAGTTCTTCCGGCGTGTAGAACTCCAGGCGCGCGTTGATGCCGAAGCGGTCGCGCAGCGGATTGGTGAGCATGCCGGCGCGAGTGGTGGCGCCCACCAGCGTGAAAGGCGGCAGGTCGAGCTTCACCGAGCGCGCGGCCGGGCCTTCGCCGATCATGATGTCGATCTGGTAATCCTCCAGCGCCGGGTAGAGGATTTCTTCAACGACCGGCGAGAGGCGGTGAATCTCGTCGATGAACAGCACATCGTGCGGTTCGAGGTTGGTCAGGAGAGCTGCCAGATCACCGGCGCGCTCCAGCACCGGGCCGGAAGTCTGGCGCAGATTCACGCCCATCTCGGCGGCCACGATGTGCGCCAGCGTGGTCTTGCCCAGCCCCGGCGGACCGAAGAGCAGCACATGGTCGAGTGCTTCGCCACGGTTTTTCGCAGCGTGGATGAAGATCTCGAGCTGTTCGCGGATCTTCTTCTGGCCCACGTATTCGGCCAGCCGCTTGGGCCGCAGCGCACGCTCGATGACGTCTTCCTGCGGCGTGGTAGCGGCCGCGGACACGATGCGTGGCGCGTTGAGCTGGTCTGTCTGGATCATGCGCTGGAACATAGCACAGCCCGTATGAATGGCGTACCCTTGGTCAGCCAAGAAAACAGGATTGTCAGCATGGGTTTGCTTGACTGGTTCCGCAGCAGTACGCCGAAACTCGACGAGACACGGATCTCGCAGGCGGCCATCGACGAAGCGATCGACTATGTCGTGAAGGTCACCGACGCCCGCCTGACGCTCGTCAATCACTACCGGCCGCGCCTGGCCGGCCCGGTCACCCGCACCCTCGAATATCTGCACGATCAGCGCGGCCTGATGCCGGCCACGCGCCATGCAAACAGCATGTCCTGGTCGATCGATCCGACGCTGCGCGCGATGTTCGGGCAGTCCGCCGATCTGGTCCGCACCTTCCAGCGCTGCGACATGCTGCGCGACTACGCCGCGAGCGCGCCGGCGATGGATCCGATCTACACCATCCTCGGTATGGACTTCGAAGAGCAGCAGCGCTTCGGCACCGGCCTGCAGGGCCAGATGGTGGTTCGCGACGTCGCCCGCACCGCGCTCAGCTTCAGCCATTACCGGATGCGACTCTTCGCCCGCAGCGAGGACGATCTGGCCCGCGCCTTCTCGCGCCGGCTCTTCGACGAGCTGGCCCTGATCTCGCTCGAGCGCATGCAGGCCGAAACCGACGCGCGCCGTGAGCTGGAGGAAGACCGGCAGCTGCTCGGCGCCCGCCTCAACACCTTCAATCAGCGCGGCATGGGCGCGGAATCCTTCCTTGGCGAAGCCGGTGCCGCACTGAGCCCGGAAGAGTCGCAGCGCCTGCTGCGTCGGCTGGAGGAAAACGAAACCCGCCTGGCCGCACTCGGCAGCCCCAGCGAAAGCCTCGACCGTCAGCTCGACTACCTCGCCGAAGTGCTGGCCGAGCCGATGAACTATGTCAGCGTCGACAAGCGCTGCCTGCATCTCGACAGCATGAACGCGGTGGTCGATGCCGAAACCGGCGAAGCGGTGGAGTTCGGCGTCGTGACCTTCATGCGGCAGCGCCCGGTGACCCGCGCCTTCGTGCCACTGGTGGTCGATCGCGGCCTGATCGGCGAGGGCCGTAAGCTCACCCTGGAAAACGCCGAACGCTGGCTCTGAAGCGGCCGCACCGCCCTTGCGGCGGGCGGCGGGGCCGGATGGCGGGAATCCCTTATGATGTGCCCACCGCACTCATTCCGGATCCCGTCATGCCCGAGCCCCACGCCTCTTTCAACCTGACGCGGACGCTGATCACCATCGCGCTGACGAGCATGCTGCTGCTGGCCTCGCTGTGGGTGCTCTCGCCCTTCCTGCTGGGCATCACCTGGGCCACGATGATCACCGTGGCCTCCTGGCCGCTGATGATCCGGCTCGAGCGTTTCTTCCGCGGCTATCGCAGCCTCGCCATCCTGACGCTGATCACCGGCCTGCTGCTGATGATCTTCCTGCCCTTCACGCTGGCGATCTTCACCCTCGTCGATCATGCCGCTGACATTGCCGCGCTGGCCGCGTCGCTGAAGGACTTCGTCGCCCCCACGCCACCGCAATGGCTCACTTCGGTGCCCTGGCTGGGCAAGCGTCTGGGCGAGCTCTGGACGCAGGGCGCCGCGCTCGGCGTGCAGGGGCTCACCGCCAAGGCCGCGCCCTACGCCGGCAGCCTGAGCCGCTGGTTTGCCGACCGCATCGGCGGGCTGGGCATGCTGCTGGTCCAGATCCTGCTGGCCGTCAGCATCTCCGCCATCTTCTACTACCAGGGCGAAACCGCCGCCGCCACGCTGCGCCGCTTCATGCGCAAGCTCGGCGGCCGCCGCGGCGAGGAAATGGTGCTGCTCGCCGCCGGCGCGATCCGCGGCGTGGCACTCGGAGTGGGCGTCACCGCGCTGCTGCAGGCCGTGCTGGGCGGGCTGGGCTTGTTCGCGGCCGGGATTCCGTTTGCCACCCTGCTCACCGCACTGATGTTCATGCTCTGCATTGCCCAGCTCGGTGCGGTGCCGGTGCTGCTGCCGGCGGTGATCTGGCTCTACTGGAACGACCAGACCGGCTGGGCGGTGTTCCTGCTGATCTGGATGATCGTGGTGGTGAATCTGGACAACTTCCTGCGGCCCTGGCTGATCCAGCGCGGCGCAGACCTGCCGCTGCTGCTGATTTTTGCCGGCGTCATCGGCGGCATCATCAGCATGGGCCTGGTCGGCATCTTTCTCGGCCCGCTGCTGCTGGCCCTGAGCTATACGCTGACGAACTGGTGGATGAGCGAAAGCGACGAGCCCGAGCCGGGCGCGCTGCCGCCCGAGGGCTACGCGCCGATTCCGGAAGAAACGCCGCCCGCCTGATCAGCCCTGCACCAGTACGCTCTGCGCCGGATCCGCCGGGTCATGAAAGACCTTCACCCGGCGGCCGGGCGCATAACCCGCGAGCTCGGCTTCCGCCTTGCTGCGCTCGCGGTGCCCCTGATGGGCGTAGCGGATGCGCGTGCCGCGATAGCTCTGCCCGGCCACCGTGTAGGTGTAGCCCACCTCCACCGTGAAGCGCCGGCTGCCTTCGCCGTTGTTGCTGCCGTCATCACTCTCGACAATGCGGGCCGACACGATCTCGCCCTCCACCGCCGGCCAGCTCCGGCTGGCCTGCTGGCGGCTCCAGACATGCCAGACCCCGCCCGCGATCAGCCCGAGGACCAGCACCGCAAGCAGGCTGATCATCGTGGGCCTCATGCCTTGGAGAGCAGCTTCAGCGCGGCACGGATGCCTTCCGACACGCCGATGTCGGCCGGCAGCTGCTTGAGGGCGGCGTTCGCTTCCTTGTCGTTGTAACCCAGCGCCAGCAGGGCGTTGACGATGTCGCTCTGCGCCGCGTACTGCGGCGACACACTGGTACCGGACACGCCCGGCAGCGCCTTGGCGAGCTTGTCCTTGAGCTCCAGCAGCAGACGCTCGGCCGTCTTCTTGCCGATGCCGGGCACCTTCACCAGCCGGCCCGACTCCTGCAGCGCGACCGCACTCGCCAGATCCGCCACCGACATGCCGGAGAGCACCGCCAGCGCGGTGCGTGCGCCGATGCCGGAAATCTTCAGCAGCTGACGGAAGGTGGCGCGTTCGTCCTCACCGCCGAAGCCATAGAGAAAGTGACCATCCTCGCGCACCGCCATGTGCGTCACCAGTACCACCCGCTCGCCGAGATTGGGCAGGTTGTAGAACGTGCTCATCGGCACCTCGACCTCGTAGCCGACGCCATTCACGTCGAGCAGGATCTGGGGCGGGTTCTTTTCAAGCAGGGTTCCGGTCAGGCGGCCGATCATGTTGAGTTCCGTGCGGGTGTTCGTGTCCCGGCAGGATAACAAAGCCGCAGCACTTCCCGCCTGCCCGCGGCCAGGCGCTGACGACCGGACCCGGGCTTGCCCTGGCTCACATGCTCTGGCAAGGTGATCCGCCTGCCCTCGCCGGGCATCGTCACCTGCATCACCGAAAGGATTTACGCATGAAGCCTGCCCGCCTCCTGTTGCCCGCCGCCCTTCTGAGTCTCGGCCTGCATGCCTTGCCCGCCGCAGCCGGTCCCCAGGCCGAGGCACTGGGCCAGTGCTTCGTTGATTCGACCAGCGCGGAAGAGAAGACCACCATTTCGCGCTGGCTCTTCATCGTGCTGGCGCAGCAGCCGGAAGTGCGTGACCTCGCCACCATCGCACCGGCGGCCCAGCAGGAAACCGACCGCGCCATGGCCAAGCTGCTCGAACGCATGGTGACTGAAGCCTGCCGCAGCCAGGCCCAGCAGATGCTCAGCCAGGAAGGCCCGCGCGGCCTCAAGCAGGCGGTCGAGATCTTCGGCCAGGCCTCGGCGCGCAAAACCTTCGCCGAGCCGGAGGTCGCCAAGGCCGTCAACGGCTTCACCCGCTACCTCGACATGGCCCGCATCATCCAGAGCTTCCTGACCCTGCGCCTCGGGAACTGATCTCCAGAAGCCGCCCCTTCCCTGCATGAAGGAGCTTGACGCCACCCCAGCGCACGACTAACTTAACCATAAGGTTAAATAAACACTCGAACCCGATGCAGTCCGATCCCCTCAGCGCCACGTTCTCCGCCCTCGCCGACCCGACCCGCCGTGCCATTCTGGCCCGTCTCGCCCAGGGCGAAACCACGGTCAGCGAGCTCGCCGCGCCTTTCGAGATGAGCCTGCCGGCCGTGACCAAGCATCTGAAGGTGCTGCAGCGCGCAGGTCTTGTCTGCCAGGGGCGGCAGGCGCAATGGCGTCCATGCCGGCTGGAGACGGCCCCGCTGCAGGAAGCGGCAGGCTGGATCGAGGAATACCGCCGCTTCTGGGAGCTGCGTCTGGACCGGCTCGAAGACTACCTTCGCGCGCTGCAGTCACAGCCCGGCAAGACCTGAAAGGAAATCTGTGCGATGAACGACGCCACCCTGCCCGAAGCCGTCCATGAAATCCGGATTTCACGCGAACTGGATGCGCCACGCGAACGGGTCTGGCAGGCCATGACTGATCCGGCGCAGGTGGTGAAGTGGTGGGGGCCGGACGGGTTCTCGACCTCGATCCACAGGATGGAAGTAAAAGTGGGCGGCGTCTGGAAGCACACCATGCACGGCCCGGACGGCACCGATTACCCGAACAGCAGCGTGTTCCGCGAAGTCGTGCCGCCCGAGCGCCTGGTCTATCAGCACGGCGGCGCCAGAAAAGGCGGGCCGGGCGCGAACTTCACCGCCACCTGGACCTTCGAGGTGCTGCCCGGCGAGCGCACCCGCGTCACCATCCTGATGGTATTCGACAGCCCGGACGAACGCGATCTGGTGGTGCGCGAATACGGTGCCATCGAAGGCGGCCGGCAAACTCTGGCACGGCTCGCTGCCTGGCTGCCGCAACGAGCCCGCCAGCCCTGACCCGGCGTGCGCAAAGCCGGCACACACGGCGCGTACGCTTTTCATCGCAGTCCCCACGGAGAGCCCACCCATGACGACAGGCACTGTCGAACTTCACCGCGTGCTGCGCGCGCCACCTGAAAAGGTCTATCGCGCTTTCCTCGATCCACTCGCGCTTGCGCGCTGGATTCCACCCTATGGCTTCCTCTGCAGCGTGAGCCACCTGGATGCCCGCGTCGGCGGCAGCTTCCGGATGTCATTCACCAACTTCACGACTGGTCACAGCCATTCCTTCGGCGGCGACTACCTGGAGCTGGTGCCGAACGAGCGCCTCCGCTACACCGACAAGTTCGACGACCCGAACCTGCCCGGCACGCTGACCGTCACCGTGACCCTCGCCGCAGTGAGCTGCGGCACCGGGCTGCGCGTGGTGCAGGAAGGCATTCCGGCGGCAATCCCGGTCGAGATGTGCTACCTCGGCTGGCAGGAGTCCCTGCTGCAGCTCGCCCAGCTGGTCGAGCCCGACATCCGCGACTGAACGCCGGAGGATATGCCGATGAAATACCGGGGAAGCTGCCACTGCGGCGCCGTGGCCTTCGAGGCCGAAATGGAAGTGGCGAAAGCCATGGTCTGCAACTGCTCGATCTGCCAACGCAAGGGCGCGCTGATGGCCTTCGTGCCGGCGTCCGCCTTCCGGCTGCTCACGCCGGAAGACGCGATGAGCACCTACACCTTCAATCGCCATGTGATCCGGCACCGCTTCTGCAAGGTCTGCGGCATCCACGCTTTCGGCGAAGGCACGCTGCCGGATGGCCGGCACATGATGGCCATCAATCTGCGCTGCGTGGACGGCATCGAACCGGACAGCCTCGCCGTCGAACACTACAACGGGCGGGCCCTCCCGCTCGAAGCCTGAAGCCCTGCCCCCGCACAAGGAGCGCGTGATGACGAAACTCAACACCTACCTCAACTTCCCCGGCAATGCGGAGGAAGCCTTCAACTTCTACAAGTCCGTGTTCGGCGGCGAATTCTTCATGCTCCAGCGCTACAAGGACGGCCCGAAAACCGATGGCTGCGGCAGCGCTCCGCCCGAGCTCGCCGAGAAGATCCTGCATGTGAGCCTGCCCATCGGTGACAACATGCTGATGGCCAGCGACGCGCTGCCGCCGATGTGCCCGCCGGTCACCGTGGGCAGCAATGTGTCGCTCTCGCTGCATCCGGAATCCGAAGCCGAAGGCCGTCGGCTCTTCGATGCACTGTCGGCCGGCGGCACGGTGCAGATGCCTTACCAGCCGATGTTCTGGGGCGCGATCTTCGGCATGTGCTCGGATCGCTTCGGCGTGCAGTGGATGGTCAATTACGAACTGCCGAAAGCCTGAGCCCGGATGAACGCGCCCGCCAGCCATGAACTCGTGATCAGCCGCCTGCTCGACGCCCCGCGCGAGCAGGTGTTCCGCTGCTGGATCGATCCGGCCCATCTCGCCCGCTGGTGGCTGCCCCCCGGCTTCACCAACACCGCCTGCGAAGTCGATCCGCGGCCGGGCGGCGTGCTGCGCCTCGGCATGCGCAGCCCGGACGGTCAGGACTACCCCTGCGAAGGGGTATTCGAGGAAGTCACGCCGCCCGAGCGCCTGGTCTTCCGCGGCACCGGCCCGGCCACACACCCCTGCGGCAGCGGCCTGCCACCGCACAGCCGCGTCACCGTGAGCCTGGCCGAAGAAGACGGCCGCACCCGCCTCACCCTGCACACCCGCTTCCCCAGCCCCCAAGCCCTCGCTGCAGCGCGATCACACGGATTCGAGTCGAGCTGGCTGGGTGCGCTGGAAGGCTTTGCGCACTACCTGCGGCAGCACTGATCAGAGCCCCGCAGCAGCCTCCGCGGCAATCTCGAAGGAGCGCAGGCGTGCAGCGTGGTCGTACATCGCGCAGGTGATCATGACTTCGTCGGCACCGGTCTGCGCAATGAAGGCTTCCAGCCCGGCGCGCACCACCTCTTTCGTGCCGGTCGCCGAGCAGAGGCGGGCGGACTCCAGCATCGCGCGGTGATGGGCCGGCAAGCTGAGGGCATAGTCCGCCACCGGCGGCGGCAGTTTGCCGGGCCGGCCGCTGCGCAGCTGCACGAAAGCCTGCTGCATCGAGGTGGCGAGCAGCTCGGCGTCCTGCTGATCGTCGGCGGCGAACACGCTGAAACCCAGCATGACATGCGGTTTTTCGAGCCGGGCCGAAGGCTTGAAGCGGCTGCGGTAGATGTCCAGCGCCTGCATCAGGTAGGCCGGCGCGAAATGCGAGGCGAAAGCGAAAGGCAGGCCCAGCGCAGCGGCAAGCTGGGCGCCGAAGAGGCTGGAGCCGAGAATCCACACCGGCACGTCCAGCCCCTCGCCGGGCACGGCGCGCACCGCCTGATCCTCGCTGGCCGGCTCGAAGAAGGCGAGCAGCTCGGTCACGTCCTGCGGGAATTCGTCGCCGCTGTCCGGGCTGCGCCGCAGCGCGCGAGCCACCGCCTGATCGGAACCGGGCGCGCGGCCCAGGCCCAGATCGATCCGGCCGGGAAAGAGCGAGGCCAGGGTGCCGAACTGCTCGGCAATCACCAGAGGCGAATGGTTGGGCAGCATGATGCCGCCAGCACCGACACGGATCGTGGACGTGCCGGCCGCGACATGGCCGATCACGACAGCGGTGGCGGCACTGGCGATGCCGGGCATGCCGTGATGCTCGGCAAGCCAGTAACGGTGATAGCCCCAGCGCTCGGCGTGCTGCGCAAGGTCCAGCGTGTTGCGGAAGGACTGCGCGGCATCGCTGCCGAGCGTGACCGGGGAAAGATCGAGAACGGAGAAGGCTGTCATGACTGGCAGATCGGGTTGAGGCGGCTCGATATCAAGCCCTCAGCCGCAACTGCCGCAGCCACCCGAGCCACAGCCCGCCGCTTCGGCCTCCAGCGCGGGGTCGGGCAGGCGTGCTTCGAAACCGTCGACGAAACGGGTCAGGAAGGCGCCCTCGGAGCCGGCGGGCAAGGGAATCCAGACGCGATGGCCACTGCCCGGCGCGATCGGCGTGGCGCTGCCGTCGGCCTGCTCCATGCGCTCAAGCGTGAAGATGCGATTGCCGGAGGGCTGCACCAGCTCGAAACGGTCGCCCACCGCGAAGCGGTTCTTGACCACCACTTCGGCCATGCCGCGTGCGGCGTCATGCTGCAGCACGTCGCCCACATACAGGCTGCGGGAAGATTCGGAACTGCCGCGGGCATAGTTCTGCATCGCGGAGGCTTCCTGGTGGCGGTCGAAGAAGCCACCGGTGTAGCCGCGGTTGGCCAGGCCGTCGAGCGAATCGACCAGCGCCGGGTCGAGCGCTTCGCCCGCTACCGCTGCGTCAATCGCGGCACGGTAGGCCTGCGCCACGCGGGCCACGTAATACGGGCTCTTGGTGCGGCCTTCGATCTTCAGCGAGTCAACGCCGATCTCGATCAGACGCTGCACATGCTCGATGGCGCGCAGGTCCTTGGAATTCAGGATGTAGGTGCCGTGCTCGTCTTCCTCGATCAGGTTGTAGCTGCCGCCGCGGCGCTCGCGCTCTTCGATCAGGAAGACGTCGCCGCTGGCATCCTCGCGGCCCGGGTGCACCTTGAAATCCCAGCGGCAGGAGTTGGTGCAGGTACCCTGGTTCGGGTCGCGGTGATTGAAGTAGCCGGAGAGCAGGCAGCGGCCCGAGTAGGCGATGCACAGCGCGCCATGCACGAAGACTTCCAGCTCCACCTCCGGGCAGGCCTGGCGAATGTCGGCGACTTCATCCAGCGAGAGCTCACGCGACAGGATCACGCGGGAAACGCCATTGCGCGCCCAGAATTTCACCGCGGCCGCATTCACCGTGTTGGCCTGCACCGACAGATGGATCGGCTGATCGGGCCAGGTCTCACGCACCATCATCATCAGGCCGGGGTCGGACATGATCAGCGCATCGGGCTTGAGCGCGATCACCGGCTCCATGTCGCGCACATAGGTCTTGAGCTTGGCGCCATGCGGATAGATGTTGGAGACGAGGTAGAACTGGCCGCCGGCCGCGTGCACCGTATCGATACCGGTCTTGAGCGTTTCGAGCGAGCCGAAATCGTTGTTGCGCACGCGCAGGCTGTAGCGGGGCTGGCCGGCGTAGACGGCGTTGGCGCCATAGGCCAGCGCCGTCTGCAACATGGCGAGGGATCCGGCGGGCGCGAGCAGTTCGGGCGTCTTGCGACGGAGGGGAGAGGATTCAGGGGGCATTCCGGGGCTTTCCGTATTCTGGTTCTGCGGGGCTGCCCGCATTATAGGAGCGCGCGCTGTGACATCGCCGCGCAGCCCTGATTTCTCTCTCCGACGCGCCTGACCGCCGGCAGCGAGACTTTCGGGCAGGTTCGGTAGCCCTGCTCAAGAATGCACCGGAGCCTGACGCAGATATCGCTGACAAATCGGAGGGGGCGACATGGCGGCAGCAGAAGCGCGCGGGACCAGCGTGTTCGAGTGGTCGGACCGGTTTGAAACCGGGCTGGCTGCGATCGATCACGAGCATGCCCAGCTCGCGGGTCTGCTCGGCCGGCTCGACCAGCTCGCCGGCCAGGCCGGCGACGCCGCAATGGCGGAAGCGCTCTTCGACACGCTGCTGAAAAATCTCGACGATCACTTTGCCCATGAAGAGGCATTGATGAGCCGCTACGGCCTCGCGCCGGCAAGCACCGAACGTCACGTCACCCTTCACCGGCAGCTGCGCGCACGGATGGGCCAGCTCCGCCATGAATCGCCCGAAGCCTCGCATGCAGATGTGCTGCGTCAGCGCGGCGCCGTACTGAGCCGCGAAATCATGCGTCACCTGCTCTGCGCCGATCTGCCACTGGCCACCGAGATCGCTGCCCTGGAGCAGGGCGCCAGCCCGGAAGCGGCCCGGCTTGCCGGGCTCGAACGGCGTGACGCCTCCATCGCGGCCCTGCTCGACGACGTCGGCGAACTCAGACAGACGCTTGCCCAGCGCGATGCCGCCCTGCAGGCCATCCGGGCGGAGCAGTTGCGCAGCGAAGAGTGCCACGCGCGCGCCCAGCGCGCCGCACGGACCGGCTCCTGGGAACTGGATCTGGACAGTTTCCGGCTCGAAAGCTCGGCCGAATGCCAGCGCCTGTTCGGCCAGCATCCCGATGCGCCGATCCGGCATTTCGATGATGTGATCCATTGCATCCCCGAAAGCGATCGCCAGGCCGTCTTCGATGCCATCTCGGCCACGCTGCACAGCTCGCGCCCCTTCATGGTGGAGCACCGCATCAACCTCTCCGACGGCAGCCAGCGCTGGCTGCAGCCGCTGGGCGAGCGCATCAGCGGCAGCCACGGCAAGGGAGACCGTCTGGTCGGCATGGTGCGGGACGTCACCGAAGAGCGCGCCGCCCGCATCCACCTCGAGGAAACGAACCGCCAGCTCTCGCTCTCGCTCTCATCCCTCGCCCGTCATGCGGCCGATCTGACCCGGCTCAACGAGCTCAATGAAGGCCTGCAGAGCTGCCTGAATGCCGGCGAGGCCTTTGAAGTGGTCGAAAACGCAATGAGCCGGCTCGAGATCGGCACCGGTGGCGCACTCTCCGTGCCCGACGCCGCGCCGGGCACGATGCGCACGGTGGCCCGCTGGGGCGACGGCGGCCGGGTCAGCGCCCAGTTCGCGAACAGCGCCTGCTGGGCCTTGCGGCGCGGGCTGCGCCACACCGTCTGCACCGCCAATGACGGCCCCGGCTGCAAGCATTTCGAGCCGGATGCCGGCCACGGCTACATCTGCCTGCCGCTGCAGGTGCTGGGCGAGCCGCTGGGGCTCCTGACCCTGCGGGCCGGGCAGGACGTGGACGAGGTTGACTGGGCGCGCTTCACGCATCTGGCCGGCATGGTGGCGGAATCGCTCAAGCTCGCGCTCTCGAACGTTCGCTTGCGCGAAGCCCTGCACGACCAGGCCACGCGTGACCCCCTGACCGGCCTGCTCAACCGCCGCTATCTCGACGAAGCACTGCCGCGCGAAATCGCCCGCAGCCTGCGCGAACAGCGCACGCTGAGCCTGGTGATGCTGGATCTGGACCATTTCAAGCGGGTCAATGACAACTTCGGCCATGAAGCCGGTGACGCCGTGCTGTCAAAGTCTGCCGCCATCCTGCGCTCGAATCTGCGCAGCTCGGACCTGGCCTGCCGCTTCGGTGGCGAGGAATTCGTGGTGCTGATGCCCGGCGCCACGCTGGCCGAGGCGCATGAGCGCATGGAGCGGATCCTGCACGAGGTCTGCGCCACCGTCTTCCACCTCGACTCGGTGCACCTGCCCGGAATCAGCTTCTCGGCCGGCGTCGCAGAAGCGCCGCGACATGGCAACAATGCCGAAAGCCTGCTGCGCGCGGCCGACCGCGCGCTCTATGCGGCCAAGGAGGCCGGACGCCAGCGCGTGCTGGATGCCGGCTGAACCCGGCTTTGCCTACTGCAGCCAGCCTTTGCGGCGGAAGAACCAGAAGGGCACGATCACCGAGGTCAGCATCAGCCCCAGCGCGAAGGGATAGCCCATCCGCCACTGCAGCTCGGGCATGACCTGGAAGTTCATGCCATAGACGCTGGCAATCAGCGTCGGCGGCAGCAGTGCCACGCTGGCCACCGAGAAGATCTTCACGATCTTGTTCTGGTTGATGTTGATGAAGCCGACGGTGGCATCCATCAGGAAGTTGATCTTGTCGAAGAGGAAGGCGGTGTGCCCGTCCAGCGATTCGATGTCGCGCAGGATCTGGCGTGCATCCTCGACCTGGTCCTTGGACAGGAACTTGCCCCGGATCAGGAAGGACACCGCGCGGCGGGTATCCAGCACATTGCGCCGGATCCGCCCGTTGAGGTCTTCCTCGGCACCGATCGCCGCGAGGATCCGGGCCGCCTCGGTGTCGGTCATGTCATTGCTGAGCACCTGCTTGCCGACGGCTTCGAGCGAGGCATACACGTCTTCGAGCGCATCGGCGGAGTATTCGACGTCGGCGGCATAGAGGTCGAGCAGCACATCCTTGCCGTCACTCACATAGCCCGGCTGGATGCGCGCGCGCAGCCGCTGCAGGCGGAAGACCGGCAGCTCCACATTGCGGATCGAGAACAGGATGCCCTGATGCAGCACAAAGGCCACCGGCACGTTGCGTGACTCGTCTTCCTTGTCGAGCAGGAAATCCGAGTGCAGGTGAACCTGCTCGTTTTCATCCTCGATGTAGAAGCGCGCCGACTCCTCAAGGTCGGTCAGGCCTTCGGGGTCGGGCAGCGAGAGGCCGAAAACTTCCTTCACCCAGTCCAGCTCCGCCTTGCCGGGGGCAACCAGGTCGATCCAGATCGGCTTGGCGGCCGCGAGCTGACCCCGCGTTTCAATCGTGGTCTGGCGCAGTCGACCGTTCTGCAGCTCGAAGGCATTGAGCATCAGCGGCTTGCTGGCCGGCTGCTCGGGCTCGCGGGTGAGGCCTTCGCTGATGGTTTCGGGCAGCTCGTCGAGGATTTCATCGCCGCGCCCCACGCGCACCAGCTCCCACACAACGAGGCTTTCGTTGTGCGGCAGCTCGGCCAGGATGCGGGCGATCTCGCTGACTTCCAGCGAATCGAGCTTCTTCTGCAGCTCGACGAGATTCTGCTTGTGGACCAGGCCCTCGACCAGGTCATGGCGGGCCATTTCCTGACGCTTGACCAGATCCTCCACCAGACGGTGACGGCCGAGCAGCATCTGCACTTCATGCAGATGCTGGGTGAAGCGCTCGTCGCTCTCGTGCTGGATGTCTTCGGGTTCGGTCATGAGGGCACCCCGGTGGAAAAGCCGTGATTTTACGCAGGATTGCTGCAATTAAGGCGTTGCATGGCAGCCGCGTCAGGCAAACGTCAGACGAGCGCTCAGGGCACGTAGGAATTCCCCATCCGTTGCTGGATCCTGGCGGCATGGGCAGCCAGCCGGGGCGAGTAGTTTTTCTCGTATTTGCGCGGGTTCGGCAGCATGACCGCGAGCCTGGCGGCCTGGGCGGGCCCGAGCTTCGCGGCCGACACGCCATGGTAACGCCGCGCTGCGGCCTCGGCACCGAAAATTCCGTTCCCCCACTCCACCGAATTCAGATAGACCTCGAGGATGCGCTGCTTGTCCCACAGGGCTTCGATCATCAGCGTGATCACGGCCTCCTGCCCCTTGCGCAGATAGCTGCGCGTGGGGCTCAGGAAGAGGTTTTTGGCGAGCTGCTGGCTGATGGTGGAGCCCCCCGCCACCGCATGCCCCTTCTTCTGATTCTTCTCCATCGCCTTCTGGATGCCGTCCCAGTCGAAGCCGTCATGATCCACGAAGCGGTCGTCCTCGGCAGCCACGACCGCACGCTTGAGATGCACCGAGATGCTGCGGTAGGGCACCCACTGCCGCTGCAGGACCGCCGCCGGATCCTTCTCGCGCAGCTCCGCCAGACGGATCTTCATGAAGCTGGTCTGGCCGGGATCGTGGCTCTTCCAGTAGAACAGCCAACCGAAGATCCAGAGATGCCAGCCCAGAACAATCAGACAGAGTCCGAGCAGAAGGCGTCTCATCCAGTGCAGCAGGGTTTTCATTTCCGGAGGGGTGGGCGTAATTGGCCGCCAGCATTCCAGAGCCGGCTGATCCGGGCAAGCCGTGACGACTTGCGGTGAACCCGGCTCAGATCAATTCGGCCCCGGGAAGTCGCTGTATCCTTTCGGGTTTACCCGGGAGATTCATCTCCAGCAACCAGAGGGCGAGGAGCCCACGCCGACCATGACTCAAGCGATCAGACCCATTGATTTCAAGAACGACTGGCCCAAACTGGGCCTGCCGGCACATGTCATCGAAGTCCTGAGTGCAGCACCCGCGATCCACGTCGCGGAGCATCGTGAGGACCTGCTCAACTGGGCGCTCAACCGCGAACCCGGCACCACCGACTGGCGTCACAGCAATCGCGAGGACAAGGGCGAGATCGAAGTCGGCTTCGAGGTGCCCGGCGTCGGTTATGTGCCCGAAGCCATCGTCACCAAGGCCCGCAACGGCATCGCGATCAACTTCGTCGACCCGAAGATGCGCCGCCGCGATCCGGATGCCATGGTCATCGGCGACAGCCTGCCCACCGACAAGCCGACCTATCAGGAACGCTTCGGCGAAAGCTTCGACAAGATGCGTCAGAAGACACTCGACTGGCTCAAGACGCAGGAGCTGATCGTGGTGCCCTTCTACGCCGGTCCGGACGAGCTGGGCTACGGCGCGCTGGCCATCGTGCCGAAGAGCGCCGCCTTCTTTGCCGGCGCGCTGGCCGATCTGCAGGGCATGATCCCGAACAGCCAGGTGCCGTCGAACTTCAAGCTCTCAGGCGGCGCCATCTTCATCGCCCCGCCCTTCCGCCACACCCACTTCGAAGGCAAACAGGTCGTGGTGCATGCGCGTTCCGAGACGCATCAGGAAATCTTCGCCTACAACCTCTACCCCGGCCCCTCGGCCAAGAAGGGGGTGTATTCGCTGCTGCTGGACATCGGCGAACGCGAAGGCTGGACCACCAACCACTGCGCAGCCGTCGGCGTGGTCACGCCTTATGACAACCAGACCATCATCATGCACGAAGGCGCCTCGGGTGGCGGCAAGAGCGAGATGACCGAGCATGTGCATCGCATGGAAGACGGCCGCCTGCTGCTGGGCAAGAACGTCGTTTCCGGCGAGGAACGCACGCTGAACCTGCCGGAAGCCTGCCATCTGAACCCGATGGCCGACGACATGGCCTGCGCCCACCCGCACTACAACGCCGGCCAGAGCAAGCTCAACATCAAGGATGCGGAAGCCGGCTGGTTCGTGCGCGTCGACCACATCAAGGGCTACGGCACCGATCCGCACCTGGAGCGCCTGGTGATGCATCCCGAGCGCCCGCTGATCTTCCTGAACCACTACATCGTGCCCGGCGGCCAGGCCCTGCTCTGGGAACACATCGAAGACGCCCCCGGCAAGCCCTGCCCGAACCCGCGCCTGATCATCCCGCGCGACATGGTGCATGACGTGCAGGAAGGCCCGGTGGCGGTGAACATCCGCAGCTTCGGCGTGCGCTGCCCGCCCACGCACAAGGACAGCCAGCTCTACGGCATCCTCGGCATGCTGCATGTGCTCTCCCCCGCGCTGGCCTGGCTGTGGCGCCTCGCCGCGCCGCGCGGCCACGCCAACCCCTCGATCCAGGATCAGGGCGGCGGCATGCAGTGCGAAGGCGTGGGCTCCTACTGGGCCTTCTGTACCGGCAAACGTGTCGACCAGGCCAACCTGCTGCTGCGCCAGATCGTCGCGAATACCGATACCCGCCATGTACTGATCCCGAACCAGTACATCGGTGCCTGGAAGGTCGGCTTCATGTCGGAATGGATCGTGCGCGAATACCTCGCCCGTCGTGGCTCGGCCCGCTTCCAGCGCGAGCATCTGGTCGAGTCGCCCTGCTCGCTGCTGGGCTATGTGCCGCGCCAGATGAAGGTTGAAGGCTCGATGATCCCGCCGGTGCTGCTGCATGTGCAGAACCAGCTCGAAGGCGGCACCGAGGTCTTCGAGCATGGCGCGAAGATGTGGCGCGACTTCTTCCACCGCGAACTCAGGCCCTTCCTGACCCCTGAGCTCGACCCGCTGGGCCGCAAGATCATCCAGGCCTGCCTGGACGACGCCAGCCAGGAAGACTACTGGAAGCTGATTCCGCACCAGATCTTCAAGGAATAAGCGCCGCCTTGCCTGAAACGCAGAGCCGCCGGACGGAAACGTCAGGCGGCTTTTTTGCGTCCAGCCACCGTGTTCCCTGGTCGGCCCTTCCCCGATAACCAGACATTGCCGCCCGGGCCACACCTGCTTATGCTGAAGGCATCCACGCACAGCATCCGCACGGAGAGGCGCCCACATGATTAACCGCAGCGTCAGATACAGCCTGAGCACCCTCGCACTGCTCGGCGTCTTAGTCGCCCATGCCCAGCAGGCGGCCCCGAAACTCAGCCTCGACCGCGAACTTGCCAGGGAATTTGCCCGCAGCGATACGCCCGCCGTGGACCTGACGCCAGACCGCCCTGCGGCCAGCTCGCCGCTCGCGGCAGTCGGCAGCGCCCGCTGCGAGGATGCGGCCGGCCCCTGTGCGGTGAAATCCGGCCTGAAACTTTTCAATGCAATCAGCGGCACACACTGGCAAGCCGCCCAGCGCAAGGCCCGCTGCGCCGGCATCAATACGCCGGACGACTGCCAGCGCATGCGCTGAAAGGCCCCCTCGCCTTCCGCGAACTGCGTCACGGCTTGCGCAACCATCTGCCGCCTGGAAGCGCCCGCATGTTCAAGCACCGGCAGGCAAAGCGCACTCTGGCGGTACAATCGCGCCATCAAGACAGCCGGCCCTCGCCGGCTGTTGCCTGTCCAGATCCGAGGAAGCCCCCATGAGCACTCTTGCCGCCCAGCTGCAGCAGATGGAAGCCCACCGCTCCGTCTTCGAGAACGAAGTCCGCAAACTCCCGCTGCCCACCTGCACCGCCTTCGGCTCCGCCGCCGCTCCGCAAGCCATCACCTTCGCCGCCAGCGGCCAGGTGCTGTCAACGAAAGACAGCGCCACCGTCGCCGAGCGTTTCGCCCAGACCGTGAAAGCCTCCGGCAATGCCGTGCTGCGCTCGGCCGGCAAGGCGCCCACCCGCGTTTCCGGAAAGCGCGTCGCCGCGCTGTTCTCCGGCGGCCCGGCTGCCGGCGGCCACAACGTGCTGTGCGGCCTGAAGAAGATGCTCGGCGCCGACAACACGCTGCTGGGCGTCAAGGGCGGCCCCAAGGGCCTGCTGCAGGGCAAGCTCTTCGAAATCAGTGACGCGGATGCCGACAGCATCCTCAACACCGGCGGTTTCGACTTCCTCGGCACCGACCGCACCAAGATCAAGACGCCGGAGCAGTTCGAGCAGGTGAGGCAGACCTGCATCGCGCACAATCTCGACGCCATCGTGATCATCGGTGGTGACGACTCCAACACCAATGCCGCGATCCTGGCCGAGTTCCTGTTCTCCGGCATCAAGGCCGACGGCTCCGGCGTGCAGGTCATCGGTGCGCCCAAGACCATCGACGGCGACCTGCAGGTGCCGGGCCTCTTGCCAATCTCCTTCGGCTTCGACACCGCCACGCGCATCTACGCCGAACTCGCCGGCAACATCCTGCAGGACACCCGCTCCTCGCTGAAATACTGGCACTTCATCAAGCTGATGGGCCGTTCCGCTTCGCACGTGACACTGGAAGTCGCCCTGCAGGCCAAGCCCGCCATCACCCTGATCTCGGAAGAAGTCGCCGAGAAGAAGCTGTCGCTCGGCGCCATCGTCGGCCAGATCGCTGACGCCGTCGTGGCGCGCTATCGCAGCAAGGAACTCAAGCACGGCGTCGTGCTGGTGCCGGAAGGCCTGATCGAATTCATCCCCGAGATGAACGCCCTGATCGCCGAACTCAACGACCTGCTGGCCCACCACGCCGACGCCTTCGCCGCACAGGAAGAAGCCGCCCGCCCGGCCTTCATCGCCGGCAAGCTCTCGGCCGGCAGCGCCGCACTGTTCGCGTCGCTCCCCGGCTACATCGTGAAGATGCTGCTGGCCGACCGCGACTCGCACGGCAACCTGCAGGTCTCGCTGATCCCGACCGAGCAACTGCTCTCCGACATGGTCGCGGCCCATCTGAAGAAAACCGCACCGGAAGTGCCTTTCGCCACCCAGCACCATTTCTTCGGCTACGAAGGCCGCTGCGGCGCCCCGACGCTCTTCGACGCCGCCTACACCTGGAACCTCGGCCTCACAGTGGGCGCGCTGATCCTGGACGGCCGCACCGGCTACATGGCCAGTGTCTCGGGCCTCACTTCCGGCGGCGAGCCGCTGGCCATCCCGCTGTCCGGCCTGCTCAACATCGAGCGCCGCCACGGCAAGGATGAATACGTGATCGAGAAGGCCTTGGTGCGTACCCACGCACCGGCCATGCAGTATTTCGTATCGCGCCGCGAAGCCTGGGCCGCCGACGACCTCTTCGCCTCGCCCGGCCCGCGCCAGCTGTGGGGCCCGGCCGCCAAGCAGATGCCGATGACGGTCGCATTGAATGACGGCGCCGACGCGCTGCTGTTCAGGATCGGCGAGTAAGCCTCGTCCGGCACCGCTGGAAAAGGGAAGGCCCGTTCGAGAGAGCGGGCCTTTTTCATGGGAGTCGGGAGTCGGGAGTCGGGAGTCGGGAGTCGGGAGTCGGGAGTCGGGAGTCGGGAGTCGGCAAAAATGATCCTGCAACCGCCCTCCTCAGTCCCCGGCACTCAGCACTCAATCATGGTAAGCCGCGATCTTGTTGCCATCCGGATCACGGAAGTAGGAGCCATAGTAGCCTCCGGTACCACGCGGGCCGGGCTTGCCTTCGTCGGTGGCGCCGAGTTCGATGGCCTTGGCGTAGAAGGCGTCTACCGCTTCGCGGCTGGGCATCACCAGCGCAACCATCACGCCGTTGCCCACGGTAGCGGGTTGGCCGTCGAAGGGCTTGATCACGGCCAGGGCTGGCGCCTGCGGGCTGGTGCCCCAACCGGTGGAGCGCTCGGATTCCCACTGCCTCGTCGCGCCAAGGGTGGCGAAGAGCGCGTCATAGAAAGTCTGGGCGCGGGCAAGGTCGTTGGTACCGAGGGTTACATAGCCGATCATCGAAAACTCCGTTACAAGGAATGAAACAAACAGGAAAGCCTGAACGCCGGATCACGAAAAAGGCCTGTCCGCAGACAGGCCTTCGAGGGTGCCGGATCAGCGGCGCTCAGTTGCAGGCCGGAATCACGCGCACCATGATCACGCCTTCGACCGCCTTGAGGCGGGCGACCAAGTCATCGGCCACATCACCCGATACGTCGATGATGTTGTAGGCATAGTCACCACGGTTCTTGTTGATCATGTCGTCGATGTTCAGGCCGGCAGCGCCGATGGCGGCGGTGAGGCTGCTGATCACGTTCGGCACATTCCGGTTGGCCACGGTAATGCGGGTCTTGCCGGTGGGGGCGAGTTCACAGGCCGGGAAATTCACCGAATTGCGGATGTTGCCACGCTCCAGGTATTCGCGGATCTGGTCAGCCGCCATCACCGCGCAGTTGTCTTCCGACTCGGGCGTGGACGCCCCCAGGTGCGGCACGCACAGCACCTTGTCGACGCCCAGCAGCTCGTCTTCCGGCAGGTCGATCACATAGCCGGCAATGTGGCCGGAGGCGATGGCCGCCTTGATCGCAGCATTGTCGACGAGGCCGTTGCGGCTGAAGTTGATGAGGCGCGCGCCCTTCTTCATGCGGGCGATGCGCTCTTCGTTGAACATGTTCTTCGTGTCCTTGGTGGCAGGCACGTGGATGGTGATGTAGTCCGACTCGGCGATCAGCACATCCAGGCTGGCGGCCTTCTTCACATCACGCGAAAGGCTCCAGGCGGCATCCACGCTGACGAAGGGGTCAAAGCCCAGCACGTTCATGCCCAGTGCGGAAGCGGCATTGGCCACCTTCACGCCGATCGCGCCGAGACCGATCACGCCGAGGGTCTTGCCCTGGATTTCGGGGCCGACGAACTGGGCCTTGCCCTTCTCGACCAGCGGCGGCACGTCTGCGCCCTTGCCCTTGAGCGTGTTCGTCCAGGTGATGCCTTCGAACAGGTTGCGCGAGGACATCAGCATGGCAGCGATCACGATTTCCTTCACGCCGTTGGCGTTCGCGCCCGGCGTGTTGAAGACGACGATGCCGCGCTCGGCACACTTGTCGAGCGGGATGTTGTTCACGCCGGCGCCGGCACGGGCGATGGCCTTCACGGAGGCCGGGATGTCCATGCTGTGCATGTCGGCCGAGCGCAGCAGAATGCCGTCCGGGTTGACGATCTCGGTGGCGGATTCGTAGCTGTCGCGCGGCAGGCGATCGAGGCCGCAGGCGGCGATCTTGTTGAGCGTCTGGATCTTGAACATCGTGGGCATCCTCAAACGGTTCTGATGGCTGGATCAATGTGACTGGCGGCCTGTTGCCGCGAGCCCTCCCGGCCCCGCCACTGGGTGATGGGGAGCGGGCATTGTACGGGCTTATCCGGACAAGATTATTGAAGCGGGTCAATTCGGCGCCCGTGCGGACAGTCTGCCGGCACGCCCGCAACCAGTGCTCCCGGACCGCCTCAGGCCGCAGAGGCTTTCGGGCCCTCGAGCGGCGGAAAGCGCAGGCTCACCGCCAGCCCGCCCAGCGTAGCCGACTGGTCCATCGACAGCGTGATGCCGTGGTTGGCCGCGATCGTGCGCACGATCGCCAGCCCGAGACCGCTGCCGCCGGTATCGAGGCCGCTGCTGCCTCGCTGGAAGCGTTCGAACAGGCGATCACGCTCGGTCTCCGGAATGCCGGGGCCGCTGTCTTCGATGCGCAGCACGATGGCGTCCGGCTCCCGCAGCAGCGAGAGATTCACCACCCCGCCCTGCGGCGTGTATTTCACCGCGTTGTCGAGCAGGTTGCGCAGCAGCACGCGCAGGGCTTCGACGTCACCGCGCACGGTAAATACCACTTCCGGCAGCTGCTCCTGGAAGTCGGCACCGAGATCGATCTGGCGCGCCTGGGCATGGGTCAGCATGTCGGACATGGCCAGGCGAGCGACCTGCGGCAGGGTGATGACGGAGGTAACCGGCTGCGCCGCCCCCTCGCGTGCCAGCACCAGCAACTGCTCGACCAGCCGCGTCGCGCGGGTGATGCCGGCCATGACCCGTTCGCTGGCCTGCTGCCGAGCCTCCGGCGACTGGGCACGCTGCAGGCACTTGACCTGCAGGCTCAGTGCCGCCAGTGGCGAACGCAGCTCGTGCGCCACATCGGCCACGAAATTCTGGCGCGCCTCGAACTCGCGATTGATCCGCGTAAACAGCGTGTTGATTTCCTCGACGAAGGGCAGCGCTTCGGTCGGCACGCGCTGCGTCGACAGCGGTTTGAGGTCATCTGCCTTGCGGCGGGCGATTTCGTTGCGGGTGTGACGCAGCGGGCGCAGCGCCTGGGTCGTGCCGAACCAGATGATCAGCAGCAGGAGCGGCACCACGCCAAGAATCGGCAAGGTGGTACGGAAGGCAAGGTCGCGCGCCGTTCTGGCGCGAATGGCCATGTCATGCGACACCTCGATATGGATGCCGGGCGCCTCCACATAGAGCACGCGCAACAGCTGTGTCCCTTCGCGCCGCATGGCGAAGTGGCGATGCCCGCGCTTGTCCATGTCGGTGAGGACGGCAGGAAAATCCACGCGCTGCACACGCAGCGTGAAGCAGTTTTCCTCGCTGGCCGGCAAGGCCGCCGAACCGGGCGCGGGCACGATGCTCGTGCTCGTTTCCGGCATGGCGCGCCGCACCGCACGCGCCATTTCCACCATGTGGAAATCGGCAATCGCATCGACCTCCGACAAGGCGACGCGATAGGCAATCATGACCTGCAGCAGGCCGGTGAGGGCCACGCCCAGGCCCACGATCACGAGGATGCGCTTGCGGATGGAGGTACGGCCGGACATGCTCTGCTCCCTACACCTTCGGCACGAGGTAGCCGACGCCCCGCACATTCTGGATCACGCCGGCGCCAAGCTTCTTGCGCAGGCCGTGCACATAGACTTCGACCGCATTGCTGCTGACCTCGTCCTTCCAGCTGAAGAGTTTCTCCTCGAGCTGGGCGCGCGACAGGATCAGGCCCGGCCGCGCCAGCAGGGGCTCGAGCACCGCCCATTCGCGGGCGGAAAGCAGCACCGGCTGACCGTCGACCAGCACCTCCCGGCTTGCCGGGTTGATGCTCACGTTCTGATATTCGTAAACAGGCTCGGCACGGCCGGCACTGCGCCGCAGAAGCGCGCGGATGCGCGCGAGCAGCTCGTCGAGATCATAGGGTTTGACGATGTAGTCGTCGGCCCCGGCGTCCAGCCCCTCGATGCGTTGGGGCACGGCGTCGCGCGCAGTGGCCACCAGCACGGGTACGCGCAGCTTGCCGGCGCGGATGCCGCGCAGGACTTCGAGACCATCCTTGCCCGGCAGGCCGAGGTCCAGCAGCACCAGGTCATATTCACCGGTCGCCAGCGCGGACTCCGCCATCTTGCCGTCACGCACCCAGTCGACCGCATAGGTCTCGGCACGCAGCAGGTCCAGCACGGCCTCGCCGATCATCATGTCATCTTCAACGAGCAGCAGGCGCATGGGTGGAATCCCTGTTCCGGAAACGACGCGGACGAAGCACGCATTATGGCGGGCTTCGTCCGCTTGCCAAAGGCAATCAGCTGCTCTCTGGCAGCCGGAAGACGGCTTACTCGGTCGAACCGTCGTTGCTGAACTGAACGTTGATGACCTTGTTGTCACGGCCCAGGTTGATGTAGGCCACGCGGGTCGGCTCAATGGCGGTCGGCACGGCATAGACCAGCGAGTGGGTGCCATCGAACCAGGCCGGAGTGTTGCGCGGCTGGCCCAGGCTCTGAACGACGTCAGCCTGGTTGTCGCCACGATGGATGGCGTTGATCTGTTCGATCTTGGCAGCCTGTGCCGAAACGGAGAGGACTGCGAAGCCGAAAGCGGCGGCGATGATGGAAGCATTGCGGGTCATGATGAACTCCTGTTTTTTTGTCTTGGGGGGAAAGTCAGGGCAGTCATTGCGTCTGTCCATGTGAAGTACTCTACCGGCGCTTCCTTAGACAGAACTTAAGACAAGCCGTTTTTCGCCGGCGCGCCCTGAAAATGCCTTTGGCATTTCATGGAATGCCCCGCCGGCAGCAGGGCACCGGCACGGAACGCCGCACCCGGGGCGATCCGGAACGAAGCAGGCCGGCATGACGGGCATGCGGGCAAGGCAGAGGCCTCCGCACGGCCTTCAGAAAGCACAAGCCCGGCATGAAGCCGGGCCTGCCATGCGCGACGAGCGCGCGCTCAGTTGCTGCGACCGTCGTCACCGAACTGGACGTTGATGACCTTGTTGTCGCGGCCGAAGTTGATATAGGCCACACGGCTCGGGTCCAGCGCGCCAGGCACTTCATAGACCAAGGAATGCGTGCCGTTGAGCCAGCTGGGCGTGTCGCGGGGCTGGCCCAGGCTCTGAACGACTTCAGTCTGGCTGGCGCCACGCTCGATGGCATTGATCTGCCCGATGTCGGCCGCACTGGCGGAAACGGAAAGAACGGCGGCGCCGAGAGCGGCGGCAAGGAAGGAAGCATTGCGGGTCATGATGGAATCCTTTTCTGTACGGGGGAGAAGGACAGCTCTTGGGTCTGTCCATGAAGCGCATTCTGGAGGTGTTTCCTTAGGCCTGACTTAAGCCGGGCACAGCGCGCAATGAATGCCATGAGCATTTCCTGCGGACATGAAAAACCCGGCCGGAGCCGGGTTGGGCACATGGGGAAGAGGCGCTCAGTTGTCTTCGCCGTCGTCACCGAACTGCACGTCGAGCACCTTGTTGTCACGACCCACATCGATATAGGCACGGGTGCTGTGGTCATGGGCGTCCGACACGTAATAGACCAGCGAATGGCTGCCGTCGGCCCAGTTCGGCGTGTAGGAAGGCTTGCCGAGGGTCTGCAGCACTTCGGCCTGGGACTGGCCGGCCTTGATCGCGTTGATCTGGCGTTCGGTGGCCGCGCCGGGGGCGGCACTGGCGGCAGCGGCAGCAAGACCGAGGGTGGCGGCGATGAGGGAGAGATGGAGTTTCATGATGGCGTCCTTTTTTCTGTCCGGGGTAGGGGGAGGGATTCCGGGAAGACGCATCGCGTCTGTCCATGGAAAGCATTCTGGAACCCCGGACTTAGCCGAAACTTAAGCGCCGGGCCCCGCCTCCGCTTCGCCCCTTGGGGCTGCCTCCAGCCCCTGCCATCCGCCGCCCAGCGCCCGGATCAGGCCCACCGTGGTACGCGCCCGCTCGCCGTCGAGCTGCACCGCGAGCCGTTGCTGTTCGAGCAGGCTGCGATCCGCATCCAGTGCTTCGAGCGAACTGGTGTAGCCCTCGCGGTACTGTGTGCGGGCGAGTTCCAGCGCCCGCCGCGAGGCCTTCACCGCTTCGTCCTGGGCCTGGATGCGCGCATCGATCAGGCGCAGACCGGCCAGGCCGTCCTCCACCTCACGGAAGGCGTTCAGCACGCTCTGGCGGTAGTTCGCGACCTGCTCCTCATGCGCGGCCCACGCACGATCCAGCGCGGCGCCGCGCCGGCCACCATCGAAGATAGGCAGGTTCAGCATGGTGCCGGCGAGCGGTCCGAGCAGGAAGCTTCGGCTCGACCAGTTGAAGAGATCCCCCAGCCCGGCGGATTCATAGCCGGCGCTGCCAGTGATGACCAGGCTCGGGAAGAAGGCCGAACGCGCCACCCCGATACGCGCATTGGCGGCGGCCATGGCACGCTCGGCCGCCGCGATGTCGGGCCGCCGTTCGAGCAAGCTGGAGGGCAGGCCGGCCGGCAGCCGCAGACTCATGCGTTCGAGCGGTAGCGCCGCGAGATCGAGTTCGGCCGGGGTCTTGCCCAGCAACAACGCCAGCGCATGCTCGGTAGTCGCGCGCTGCAGCGCCACGCCTTGCGCCTGAGATTGCGCCGACGCGTACTCGGTCTGCGCCCGGGCGAGATCGAGTTCGCCCACGTCTCCCGCATCGAAGCGCTGCTGCGCGAGCTTCAGGTTCCGGCCACGCAGCTCCTGCGTGCGGTCGAAGAGCGCCTGCTCGGCATCGAGCTCGCGCAGCTGGAACCAGGCATTCGCCACATCGGCCTGCAGGGCGAGCTGCAGCGAGCGGAAGAGCGCCTCGTTCTGCGCGGCATCGGCCCTTGCGGCATCCACGCTGGCTGCGACGCGGCCGAACAGATCAGCCTCGTACGACACCGTGCCCTGTGCGCGCCAGAGCCTGCTGAAACCGGTGTCGGCATCCGGCGGCAAGCCTTGCGACGCCGGCGAGGGACGCTGGCGCGTGGGGCCGAAGCCGGCGCCGATCTGCGGCAGGCGGTCGGCCTTCGCTGTACCGAGCAGGCTGCGCGACTGCTGCAGGCGGGCGGCCGCGGCGCGCAGGTTCTGGTTGGCGCTCATCGCCTCGGTTTCGAGCGCGTCCAGACGGCTGTCACCGAAGAGCTTCCACCACTCGCCACGCGCGGCCGCTTCCGCGGGCTCGGCGGCTTTCCAGGCGCCGTCCGCGCCGGTGGCCGGCGCTTCCTTCCATGCAACCGGCAGCCTCATGTCCGGAACTTCGTAATGCGGTGCCAGCGAGCAGCCCGCGAGGATCAGCAGCGCGGCCAGCAGCCCGATCGCACGACCGGTATATGTCATTTTCATGTTCGTTCTCCCTGCTCAGTGTTCGGCATGCTTCGGCGCGAGCGGTGCTTCATGGTGACTCGCCGAATGCAGCGCATGGCGACGGTTGAGGGTACGCAGCAAGACGTAGAAGACCGGCGTCAGGAAGAGGCCGAAGAAGGTGACGCCGATCATGCCGAAGAACACCGCTACGCCCATCGCATGCCGCATCTCGGCCCCCGGACCGAAAGAGGTCAGCAACGGCACCACGCCCATGATGAATGCGATGGAGGTCATCAGGATCGGCCGCAAGCGCAGCCGGCTCGCATCGATCGCGGCCTGCAGCGGGCTGGCCCCCTGCAGCTCCAGCTCGCGGGCGAACTCGACGATCAGGATCGCGTTCTTCGCCGACAGCCCCACCAGCACCATCAGCCCGATCTGGGTGAAGATGTTGTTGTCGCCATGCGTGAGCCAGACACCGGTCAGCGCGGCCAGGATGCTCATCGGCACGATCATGATCACGGCCAGCGGCAGGGTCAGGCTCTCGTATTGCGCGGCGAGCACCAGGAAGACCAGCAGCACGCTGATCGGGAAGACCCAGATGCCCGCGTTGCCGGCGATGATCTTCTGGTAGGTCAGGTCCGTCCATTCGAAACGGATGCCCTTGGGCAGCGTCTGCGCGGCGATGCGCTCGGCCGCCTTCTGCGCCTGGTCCGAGGAATAGCCGGGCGCCGGGCCACCGTTGATATCGGCCGCGGTATAGCCGTTGTAGCGCACCACCATCTCGGGGCCGAAGCCGGGCTTCACCTGCACCAGGGAGGAGAGCGGCACCATCTCGCCATCACGGTTGCGGGTCTTGAGCTGGAGGATGTCTTCCGGATGCGCGCGGAACTGCGCATCGGCCTGGGCCCGCACCTGATACACGCGACCGAAGCGGTTGAAGTCATTCACATACAGCGAGCCGAGATAGATCTGCATGGTGTCAAACACATCGGTCACCGGCACGCCCAGCTGACGCGCCTTGACGCGATCCAGATCCACATCGAGTTGCGGCACATTGATCTGGTAGCTCGAGAAGGACGGCCCGAGTTCGGGCGCCTTCGCCGCGGCGGCGAGGAAGGCCTGTGTTGCGCGATCGAGTTCGGCATAGCCGAGTGCGTCGTGGTCTTCGAGCTGCATCTTGAAGCCGCCCAGCGTGCCCAGGCCCAGCACCGGCGGCGGCGGGAAGACCGCCACGAAAGCTTCCTGGATGACCGAGAGCTTCTGGTTCAGGGCACCTGCGATCGCACCGGCCGAGAGCGCCGGCCCGCGGCGCTCCTCATGCGGCTTGAGCGTCACGAAGACGATGCCGGCGCTGGAGCTGTTGGTGAAGCCGTTGATCGACAGACCAGGGAAAGCGACCGCGCTCTCGACGCCAGGCTGCGCCAGCGCGATGTCGGTCATGCGACGGATCACCGCCTCGCTGCGATCCAGCGACGCGCCATTGGGCAGCTGCGCAAAGCTCACCAGATATTGCTTGTCCTGCCCGGGCACGAAGCCGCCCGGCACGATCCACGCGATGCCGACCGTGGCAGCAAGCAGCAGCGCATACACGCCCATGCTGGCGCCCTTGCGGCGTATGACACCAGCAACCCCTGTCGAGTAGCGCTCCGAGGCACGTCCGAAGAAGCGGTTGAAGACGCGGAAGAATCCGCCGAAACCGCGGTTCATCACGCGGGTCAGCCAGTCGGGCTCGGCGCCATGGCTCTTGAGCAGGATGGCGGCCAGCGCCGGCGAGAGCGTCAGCGAGTTGAAAGCCGAGATCACCGTGGAGATCGCGATGGTCATCGCGAACTGCTTGTAGAACTGCCCGGTCAGGCCGGTCATGAAGGCCAGCGGCACGAACACCGCCACAAGGGTCAGCGCGATCGCGATGATCGGCCCGCTGACTTCCTGCATCGCGCGGTAAGTCGCATCGCGCGGCGAGAGGCCGGCCTCGATGTTGCGCTCGACGTTCTCCACCACCACGATCGCGTCATCCACCACGATGCCGATCGCGAGCACCATGCCGAACAGGCTCAACGCGTTGATCGAATAGCCGAAGCCCAACAAGAGCGAAAAGGTTCCGATGATGGAGATCGGCACCGCCAGCAGGGGAATCACCGAGGCACGCCAGGTCTGCAGGAACACGATCACCACCAGCACCACCAGCGCAATGGCTTCGAGCAGGGTGTGGATCACCGCCTCGATCGAGGCGCGCACGAACTGCGTCGGGTCGTACACGATGCGATGCTCGACCGAGGCAGGGAATTCCTTCGCCAGCTCGTCCATCGTCTCGCGCACGCGGGCGGAGACGTCCAACGCATTGGCCCCGGGCGACTGCAAGATGGCAAGCGCCACCGCGGGCTTGTTGTCGAGCAGCGAGCGCAGGCCGTATTCGGAAGCGGCGAGCTCGACGCGGGCGACGTCGCCCAGGCGGGTGACGCCGCCATCGGACGAGGTCTTCAGGATGATGTCGGCAAACTGCTCCTCGGTCTGCAGGCGGCCCTGGGTGTTGACCGAGAGCTGCAAGGGCACGTCGGGCGCGCTCGGCGAGGCGCCGATCACGCCGGCGGCCACCTGCACGTTCTGCTCGCGGATCGCGGCAATCACCTCGCTCGCGGTGAGACCGCGCTGCGCCACCCGGCCCGGATCCAGCCAGATGCGCATGGAATAATTCCCGCCGCCCCACAGCGCCACCTCTCCGACCCCCGGAATCCGCGCCAGGCGATCCTTGATGTTGATGAGCGCATAGTTGCGCAGATAGGTCATGTCATAGCGGTCGTCCGGCGAGAGCAGGTGCACCACCATGGTCAGCGTGGGCGAGCTCTTGGTGGTCGTCACGCCGAGGCGCTGCACGTCGGCGGGCAGACGCGGCAAGGCTTGCGAGACACGGTTCTGCACCAGCTGCTGGGCCTTGTCCGGGTCCATGCCCAGATTGAAGTAGACGGTCACCGCGAGGTTGCCGTCGCTGTTGGCCTGCGACTGCATGTAGAGCATGTTCTCGACGCCATTGATGGATTCCTCCAGCGGCGAAGCCACGGTTTCGGCGATCACCTTCGGATTGGCGCCGGGATACTGCGCGCGCACCACCACCGAGGGCGGCACCACTTCCGGGTATTCGGAAATCGGCAGCTTGAACATCGCCAGCACACCGGCGAGCAAGATGAGCACCGACAGCACGCCCGCGAAGATCGGGCGGTCGATGAAGAACTTCGAGATATTCATGGGGGGCTCCCTGGAATTTTCTTGTTTTCGCCGCGTGGCTCAGCCATGGGCAGCGCTGGCGAGCTTCGGTGCGACACTTCCGGGCGCCTGCATCGGCACCTCGGTGGGCGCGATCAAGGCGCCGGGGCGCACCCGCTGCAGGCCATTGACCACGATGCGCTCGCCAGCCTTGAGCCCGCTGTCGACCACACGCAGGCCGTCCTGCACCGCCCCCAGGCGCACCTCGCGGTATTGCGCGTGGTTGCTGTCGTCGAGCACCAGCACGAAGCGCTTGTCCTGATCGGTCGACACGGCGCGCTCATCGACGAGTACGGCTTCATGCTCGGCAGTACCGCCGAGCCGGATGCGCGCATAAAGCCCCGGCAGCATCATGCCATCGGGATTATCGAAAACCGCCCGCACGCGGATCGTGCCGGAGGAGGCATCGATGCGGTTATCCACCGAGCTCACCTGACCCTGGCGCGGGTAGCCGTCTTCGCTGGCCAACCCGAGGAAGACCGGCGCGGCCTTGCCCTGGCGGCTGGCCGCGATGCTGCGCAGATAGGTCTGCTCATCCACATCGAAGGCGGCATACAGTTTGGCCACCGACACCACCGAGGTCAGCGCCGGCGAAGCCGCACCGGCAGCCACCACATTGCCGGCCGTCACTTCGGCGCGGGAGACGCGGCCCGAAACCGGCGCGGTGATGCTGGTGTAGGCAAGATTGAGCTTCGCCGCCTCGACCGCTGCACGGGCGGCGAGCAGATTGGCGTCGGCTTCGCGGGCCGCGTTCTGCCGGCTCTCGTGATCGCGGCGCGCGATCGCGTTGTCGGCCAGCAGGCGCTCGCTGCGCGCCAGTTCGGACGCAGTGAAAGCCGCACGGGCCTCCGCCGCGGCGAGACTCGCGCGTGCCTGGTCGAGTGCGGCCTGGAACGGACGCGGATCAATCGTGAAGAGTGGGTCGCCCTTCTTCACCAGGCTGCCATCCTGGAAATGCACTCGGGTGATCTGGCCGGAGACCTGCGGCCGGATCTCGACCCGCTCGACGGCTTCGAGCCGGCCGGAGTAGCGCTGCCAGTCAACGACCTTGCGGCTGGGCACGCGTGCCACCTCCACCGCCGTGGCGGGCGGGGCGGCAGCGGGTTCATCGGCTTCGGCGGCGGTGATGCTGAAAGCACCGAGACCGGCAGCAGCCGCGATCATGAGGGTCATGGTCACGGCAAGCGCCAGTTGGGAGCGGGATTCGGAAGACATGAGACGACTCCTGGAACTTGCTGATGAGGCGGGGGTGGGAAAAGCGGCACGGATCGAAGGTCCGGTGCTTCGTCGCTGGGGTGCGGCGTGGGCCTGAGTGAATGATGTCGGAGGAATTAACTTGAATAAATACGCAAATTCCGGCAACACTATTCAGCACTCACGAATAATCAATCGAGACCCTTGGGCTCGCGCAGCGACATCGGGCCTCCCTCAGGAGCAGGAAATGGATCGCTTCCAGGCCATGCAGGTGTTCACCCGGGTGGTGGATGCCAACAGTTTCAGCGCGGCAGCCGACAGCCTCGGCCTGCCGCGCGCGACCGTCACCACCACCATCCAGAGTCTGGAGAAACGCCTCAAGGTGCGGCTGCTCAACCGCACCACGCGGCGCCTGAGCCTCACGCCGGACGGCGCGGCCTATTACGAGCGCTGCGTGCGCATCCTCGACGAGCTCGAAGACACCGAAGCTTCGTTCATTGACGCCGAGCGTGGCCCGCGCGGTCGCCTGCGCATCGACGTGCCGCCGGTGATCGGGCGCCAGATCCTGATTCCCAATCTGTGCGAGTTCCACCAGCGCTACCCCGATCTCGAGATCGTGATCGGCATGACCGACCGCCCGGTCGACATGGTGCGCGAGGCGGTGGACTGCGTGATCCGCATCGGCGAGCTGCGCGACTCCTCCCTGATCGCCCGCCGCATCGGCACCTTCCGCAGCGTGGTCTGCGCCGCCCCGGCCTACATCGAGCGCCACGGCATTCCGACCTCGATCGAGGATCTGCTGGAGCACCACCAGGCGGTGCACTACTTCTCCAGCCGCACCGGCCGCAACATCGACTGGGATTTCCTGGTCGACGGCGAAACGACCGAGATCAAGATGCGCGGCGTCGTCTCGGTCAATGACGGCGACGCCTATGTGGCCTGCGGCGTGCAGGGCTTCGGCCTGATCCAGCCGGCGCGCTTCATGGTGTTCCGCGAACTGCAGCGCGGCGATCTGATCGAGGTGCTGCCGCATCTGCAGTCCGCCCCGATGCCGATCTCGGTGCTCTATCAGCACAACCGGCACCTGTCGCCGAAAGTCCGCGTGTTTGCCGACTGGGCCGCCGAACTCTTTGCCGGCTGCCCGCTCAGCAGCGGCTGCCAGCTCGGCAGCGAAACAAGCTGTGCCTCGCTCAAGACACCGGCTGGCAGCAACACCCTGCGCTCGCTGGCCGAAGCCCACAACTTCGCCGAAAGCCTGCTGCAGGCGCCCGACACCCTGCCGGCGCACGCCCCCGCCGGCGGTCTCTGAGCCCGAGGCGTGCAGGGCTGCACGGCGCGAGCCGCGCCATCGGGCCATGCGGCAGGTCCATGATTATTTTGAAAACCCTGCCCTTGAAATCACCCTACCCCGCCCCTATCATTAGCACTCGTCAGGGGTGAGTGCTAACAAAACCGGTTCATGCCGGTCGGCCCGCCCCCGGAAACCCCCGGGCCTGGTGCCCAAGTTTTTTGAATCAAGCCCTTAAACAGGAGTGAATATGAAGATTCGTCCCCTGCACGACCGCGTTGTCGTCAAGCGCGTTGAAGCCGAAGAGAAGACTGCTTCCGGCATCGTTCTGGCCAGCTCTGCCGTTGAAAAGCCCGACATGGGCGAAGTGGTGTCCGTGGGCACCGGCAAGCTGCTGGACGACGGCTCCGTCCGCGCCCTGCAACTGAAGGTTGGCGACAAGGTGATCTTCGGCAAGTACAGCGGCCAGACCGTCAAGGTTGATGGCGTTGAACTGCTCGTGATGCGTGAAGAAGACATCTTCGGCGTGATCGAAGCCTAAAGATCGGTCTCGCGCTACTGCGCGGGCCGGGCTGAAGGCTGTGGTGCTCAACGTACAACGCGTACGTTTCCGCTCCTCGCCTTCATCGCGCCCCGCTCGCGACGCGCGCCTCCCGACTTTCCCCACACGAATTCATTCAAATTTCTGGAGTAAGAAATGGCTGCTAAAGAAGTCAAGTTCGGCGATTCCGCTCGCGAACGCATGGTTGCTGGCGTCAATGTCCTCGCCAACGCCGTCAAGGTGACCCTCGGCCCGAAGGGTCGCAACGTGGTGCTGGAGCGCTCCTTCGGCGCCCCGACCGTGACCAAGGACGGTGTCTCCGTCGCCAAGGAAATCGAACTGAAGGACAAGTTCGAGAACATGGGCGCCCAGATGGTCAAGGAAGTCGCTTCCAAGACCTCCGACGTGGCCGGTGACGGCACCACCACCGCCACCGTGCTGGCCCAGGCCATCGTGCGCGAAGGCATGAAGTTCGTGGCCGCCGGCATGAACCCGATGGATCTGAAGCGCGGCATCGACAAGGCTGTCGCCGCCCTGATCGAAGAGCTGAAGAAGACCGCCAAGCCCTGCTCCACCAGCAAGGAAATCGCCCAGGTCGGTTCCATTTCCGCCAACAGCGACGCATCCGTCGGCGAAATCATCGCCACCGCGATGGACAAGGTCGGCAAGGCCGGCGTGATCACCGTTGAAGACGGCAAGAGCCTGGACAACGAGCTGGATGTCGTCGAAGGCATGCAATTCGACCGCGGCTACCTGTCGCCCTACTTCATCAACAACCAGGATCGCCAGATCGCCACCCTGGACAACCCCTTCGTCCTGCTGTTCGACAAGAAGGTCTCCAACATCCGCGACCTGCTGCCGGTGCTGGAACAGGTCGCCAAGGCTGGCCGTCCGCTGCTGATCGTGGCTGAAGACGTCGAAGGCGAAGCGCTGGCCACCCTGGTGGTGAACAACATCCGCGGCATCCTGAAGACCGTGGCCGTCAAGGCTCCGGGCTTCGGCGACCGTCGCAAGGCCATGCTGGAAGACATCGCCATCCTGACCGGTGGCCAGGTGATCTCCGAAGAAGTCGGCCTGTCGCTCGAAAAGGCCACCCTGGACGACCTCGGCCAAGCCAAGCGCATTGAAGTCGAAAAGGAAAACACCACCATCATCGACGGCGCCGGTTCCGCTGACGCCATCCAGTCGCGCGTGGCCCAGATCGACGCCCTGATCGACGCTTCCAACTCCGACTACGACCGCGAAAAGCTGCAGGAACGCAAGGCCAAGCTGGCCGGCGGCGTGGCCGTGATCAAGGTTGGCGCTGCCACCGAAGTCGAAATGAAGGAAAAGAAGGCTCGCGTTGAAGACGCCCTGCACGCTACCCGCGCTGCAGTGGAAGAAGGCATCGTCGCCGGTGGTGGCGTGGCCCTGCTGCGTGCCCGTGCCAACATCGGCTCGGTGAAGGGTGACAACCCCGATCAGGAAGCCGGCATCAAGATCGTGCTGCGCGCGATCGAAGAGCCGCTGCGCCAGATCGTCCAGAACGCCGGTGACGAGCCCTCCGTGGTCGTCTCCAAGGTCCTGGAAGGCAAGGGCAACTACGGTTACAACGCCGCTTCCGGCGTCTATGGCGACATGGTCGAAATGGGCGTGCTGGATCCGGCCAAGGTGACCCGCACCGCGCTGATGAACGCCGCTTCCGTGGCATCCCTGATGCTCACCACCGACTGCATGGTCGGCGAACTGGCCGAAGACAAGCCGGCTGGCGGCGGCATGCCCGACATGGGCGGCATGGGTGGCATGGGCGGCATGGGCATGTAATGCCCTCCGGCACGCGTGGAATCTACTGCGCGTGCCGATCTCGAAACTGTGGTGCTCAACGTACTGCTCGTACGTTTCCGCTCCGCGTTTCGACCTCGGCCCGCTCGCTACGATTCCCGCGACCGGTGCAGCCTTTGCACCAAAGCATCAAAACGAAACCCCGCTTCGGCGGGGTTTCGTCTTTCTAAGGTTTCTGAGTGTTGAGCGGGCAAAGGTGCAAATTGACACTTCTGCCAGCTCCGCCTGGATAAGGCGTGGACACATGGCATTCAAGCTTGCGTGTGCAGTCGAAACTATGAGGTGGCATGCCTTCTTGGTACTTATGACTGACGCAAACCCTAAAACCTTTAACAGGACAGCGTTTGTGTGCAGTTACCTTCTGTGGTTCGTTCATGTGTTACCCCCTGCGACCTTGGCGGGATGCCAGTCCGCACTATCGAACATCTGCTCAAGCAAGACACTATGCGCGAATTGCAGGTAGAGGGACGGGGTAAAGGCCGGAGCTAGCAAGTAGCCCGGATGAAGGCTGAAAGCCGGAATCCGGGGCTTGTCCGAGCCTCAACCCGGATTCCGCTACGCTGCATCCGGGCTACGCTATCAGCCATTCAAAGTCCTCCCAGCCCGGTAGGGTGCGCACCGCGCACGCGGACTCTGCGAAATGGTGCGCAATGCGCACCCTACGGAAACCAGCGCCAGCTGGTCCTCTCCGAAAACCGGGGTCAGGCCTCGCTTTTTGCCTCTCCGGCGCGCAGCAAGTAGCCCGGATGAAGGCTAAAAGCCGGAATCCGGGGCTTCTCGGAGCCTCAACCCCGGATTCCACTTCGTTTCATCCGGGCTACGCGTTCGCTCAAACCCCTTCACAGCTTGAACTCGTCACCACTCCTCGCCAAAGCCCTCCGTAGTGAGCCTTTCTTGATGCAGATGAATAGCCTTCAAATGAGAGTAGGTATCATTTGCGTATGATAAGCACCTCCTCACTCCCGGGGAGTGCTGCGCCCTCCGGATCGTGTTGCCTGCCATGTTTGCCAAGTTCATCGTCGCGCTCGCGGCGCTCTACCATCTGCTCGCCACCGTGGCGGCGATGATGGCCGTGTTCCACTTTGCCCGCGTGCTGCGCGGCGAGGAAAGCAGTCACCCGCTGTGGCGCCATGTCTTCGGCTGGGGCGAGGCGCATCTGTGGATCTCAGGCGCGATCCTGATCGGCGTCGGTCTCTACCTGAACGATCCGATGACCTATCTGAACAACCCCAAGCTGTGGACCAAGGTGAGCCTGGTGCTGCTGTGGGGCGCGAATTCCTGGCTGATCCGGCGGACCCTGCAGCGCGCGTCGCCCCTGCGCCGCAATCTGATGTTCGGCATCTCGACCGGCAGCCTGCTCTACGGCAGCTTCCTCGGCGTGGCCAAGCCACTGGCCTACGGCGTGCTGCCTTTCCCCTGGTTCCTCGCCGGCTTCGTGGCGACCATCGCAGGCTGCACCTGGCTCGTCAGCCAACTGTGCGCACCACCGCCCCCGGCGCAGGCCTGAGCCCGCAGCACAACGGCACGCACGGCGAAGGCAGCAAGTCACCCGGGTAAGGGATCAAAGCCAGCGTCCGGAGCTTGCAGGGCGCTTCAAGCCTGATCCTCCGCCTCACACACCGCGAAAACGCTCACGACACGCTCCTCACTGGTAAACCGGCGCCACCTGCTCTTCAGCTCGTAGGGCGCACTGAGCAAAGCGAACTGCGCCGCATGTCGAAAACCGGAATCCGGGATTTGTCGGAGTGTCGCCCCCGGATTCCGCTGCGCTGCATCCGGGCTACATCAGGCCTGTGTCATGGCGCACCCCAGACCTCAACCGCCCCTAGCGGCGCTCGGGTTTCGGCTCGACGTACTGGCAGCGCAGCCAGCGGAGCAGGCAGACGAGTGAGAGGCCCAGCAGCGGCCAGCGGGACCAGGTGATGGTGCCGTGCTGGAAGACGTCCAGCGCGAGCAGGAAGGCGATGATGACGAGGATGCGCAGCACGCGGTATTGCGCCCAGCTCATGCGTTGCCTGGCCGGCGGCGCGGCCATCGGTGCCGTGACGGGAATCGCTGCAGGGGTGTCGCCGGTCTCTGCAGCCGGACCGCGGGAGGCGGGCTCCGGGCTGATCTCGGCCGGGCCGGCCGAGAGCTCGGCCACCGGAATGCCGAAGGCCCCCGCCAGGGCGAGCCGGGTTTCGGCCGAGGCCTTGCCTTCGGCTTCGACGCGCTGGATGGTGCGCAGGCTCAGGCCCGCGGCTTCGGCCAGATGTTCCTGGGACCAGGCGCGCGCTTCGCGCAGCCGGCGGATCTGTTGTGCGTTCATGCTGATGTCCATGCTGCGTCCTCACGCTTGATCGGGGTGAGGCAAGTGTCCCTGCGGAGGCGTCGGGCGATGCCGCCAGAAGCCCGCCATTCCTGCGACAGTTTGCCGCCAGGGCCCTGTCAGGGGCAACCGGCGCCTGCCGCCCTGCGCTGCACACACCCGGCGGACGCCACTACACTGGCGGTCTCGTGTTGAAGCGCTGATGCCATGCACCTCGTGAATTTCACTCCCTGGAGCGCACTCGCCGGCGGTGCGCTGATCGGTCTGGCGGCGGCGCTGCTGGCGCTGTGTTGCGGACGCATTGCCGGGATCAGCGGCATCGCCGGCCAGCTGCTGACGCGCGGCACGCCGGATCGCCTCTGGCGCATTGCCTTCCTCGGCGGGCTCCTGGCCGCGCCCTGGCTGCTGCGCCTGGTGAGCGACTCCGGCACTACGCCGCACAGCGCGGCCTCGCCCGGAATGCTGCTCGGCGCGGGCCTGCTGGTGGGCCTCGGCACCCGGATGGCGAATGGCTGCACCAGTGGTCATGGTGTCTGCGGGCTCGCGCGTTTTTCGCTGCGCTCGCTGGTCTCGGTGGCGAGTTTCATGGCCGCCGGGTTCCTCACCGTGTGGCTGCTCCGCCATGTGTGGGGTGGCGCATGAAGTCGCGTGCGGCCGAGGCCGCGATCGCCGCGCTGTGCGGGCTCCTCTTTGGCCTGGGACTCATCCTGAGCGGCATGACGGACCCCGCGCGGGTGCAGGATTTTCTGGATCCGGCGGGCAGCTGGAATCCCTCGCTGGCCTTCGTGATGGCCGGTGCCATCGGTGTGGCGGTGCTGCCTTTCCAGTGGCTGCGCCGGCGGCAGCGGACGCTTGGCGGGGCGCCGCTGCAGTTGCCGGCATCCCACGGCATCACGCCGCGCCTGGTGCTGGGCAGCGTGCTCTTCGGAATCGGCTGGGGCCTGGCCGGCTTCTGCCCGGGCCCGGCGCTGGTCGGGCTCGGCTCGGCCTGGCAGCCGGCACTGATCTTCTGTGCCGGCATGCTGGGGGGCTTCGGGCTTTTCAGCCTGCTGCCGGGTCGCCCGGGCTGAATGGCGTCGGCGACCGGCAGGTCTCAGGCGGCGCGGCGGTCACTGCCGATGTGGAAATCGATGACGACGCGGCCGACGCCCTCGATCTGCTCGGGGCGGACGCGGTCGCCGTAGCGCTGGGCAATCTGGGCCAGCAGCGACTGCGGATCCTGATCGTTGATGAAACGCATGACGGTGCCGGCTTCGAGCCTGTCCATGACGCCGAAGAATGCGGTGTGGCGAACGCCGGCACTGATGCCGCGTGCGTCGAATACCTGCGTGTTGTTGCGGTTGATGGTCTCCATGATGTTTCCTCCTTGTCCGGTTTCCGGGGTGCTCCTTTCTGATGGACCGCGGGCTCCGGGCTTGGTTCATTCAAAAACTGCCAGCTGCCCTGTAGGACGGTGCTGACATTCGCCGCCCGCCTCGTCTGATCGTCGCTCCCGCGCGCGCAGTGCATCGTCTGGGGCAGGAACAGGTGCATCGCGGAAGGATCGGACATGGCAGACGCTGCGCAGGGCGGGAGCGATCCCGAAGATCGACACATCGTGGCGCTGGCCACCGGCAGCTTCGTCGGCGCGCTCGGGCTCTACATGAGCATTGCCGGCGGCTGGCTGGCAGTCAGCGGCGGTTCGCTCTACTACCTGATCGGCGGACTGATGCTGATGGCATGCGGCGTCATGCTTGCGCGGCGCCACCCGGCCGCCACGCCGCTGTATGCGGCTTTTCTGGCGGCCACCCTGGTGTGGGCGCTCTACGAGGTGGGGCTCGACTGGTGGCAGCTCACGCCCCGCGTGCCGCTGTGGTTCGTGATCGGCGGCTGGCTGCTGCTGCCAGGGGTGTGCCGCGCGCTGGGCACCCGGCCCTCGCGCACGCTGGCGCTGGTGATGATCCTCTGCGTGGGCACCGGTCTCGCCACACTGGCCGCGAATCCGCACGAGGTGGCCGGCAAATGGGATGGTCCTTACACCCCGGCTCCTTCGGGCCTCGCCATGGCCGGCGCCGACTGGCCCGATTACGGCGGCACCTCGGCCGGCCAACGCTTCAGCACCCTGGATCAGATCACGCCGGCGAATGTGGCCGACCTCGAGCTGGCCTGGCACTTTCGCACCGGTGACGCGAAGAACGGCGGTGACCCCAATGAAACCACCGACGAGAACACCCCGATCAAGATCGGCAACACGCTCTACGCCTGCACGCCGCACAGCATCCTGATCGCGCTCGACGCGACCGAGGGCACCGAGCGCTGGCGTTTCGATCCGAAGATCCAGAGCCCGGTCGGCTTCCGGCATTTCGCCCACATGACCTGCCGCGGCGTGAGCTACCACGCCGATCCGGTCGCGGTCTCGAACAACCGGCCCTGCGCGAGCCGGATTTTCCTGCCCACCGCAGACGCCCGCCTGATGGCAGTAGATGCGCGCAGCGGCAAGGTTTGCGAGGGCTTCGGCGACCACGGCCAGATCGATCTGCGCCGGGGCATCGGCGCCTTCAAGCCGGGGGGCTACTACTCCACCTCGCCGCCGGCGGTGGTGGGCAATGTCGTCGTCATGGGTGCCCACGTCACCGACAACAGCTCAAATGACGAGCCCTCCGGTGTGATCCGCGCTTTCGACGCGAAGGATGGCCATGAGCTCTGGTACTGGGACGCCGGCCGGCCGGAAGACAATTCACCCCTCAAGCCGGGCGAACGCTACCTGCGCAATTCGCCCAACATGTGGTCGATCATGAGTGCGGATCCGGCGCTGAATCTGGTCTATCTGCCGATGGGCAATCAGACGCCGGACCAGTGGGGCGGCGAGCGCACGCCCGGTGCCGAGATGGTATCGGCCGGCGTCGTGGCGCTGGATGTACGCAGCGGCCGGATGGTCTGGCACTACCAGTTCACCCACCACGACCTGTGGGACATGGATGTGGGCGGCCAACCGAGTCTGGTCGATCTGCAGACGCCGCAAGGCCTGCGTCCGGCACTGATCGCCTCGACCAAGCAGGGCAGCATCTATGTGCTGGACCGCCGCGACGGCACGCCGATCTTTCCGGTCGCCGAAGTGCCGGTGCCGCAGGGCACCGTGCCCGACGATCATCTGTCGCCGACGCAGCCGATGTCAGCCGTGCACTTCCGCCCCGAGCCGCTCACCGAGGCCTCGATGTGGGGCGCCACCGCGCTCGATCAGCTGTGGTGCCGGCTGCGCTTCCGCTCGCTGCGCTATGAAGGCCCTTATACCCCGCCCTCGCTGCAGGGCTCGATCGTGTATCCGGGCAACTTCGGCGTGTTCGACTGGGGTGGCGTCAGCATCGATCCGCTGCGCCAGCTCGCGATCGTCAGCCCCGCCTACATGGCCTTCTACTCGCGCCTGATTCCGAAGGGCAGCGACGACGGCCGCAGGGAAGCCGTCAGCGAACGGGAGGGCGAGCAGCGCGTGGACGGCATTCCGTATGACTTCGACATGGGCCCGCTGCTGTCACCGCTGGGTCTGCCGTGTCAGGCGCCGCCCTGGGGTTATGTGGCCGCGGTCGACCTGCGCAGCGGCAAGACGCTCTGGCAACACCGCAATGGCACGGTGCGCGACAACTCGCCGCTGCCCCTGCCATTCAGGATGGGCGTGCCCGCGCTGGGCGGCATGGTCAGCACGGCGGGCGGCGTGAGCTTCCTCTCCGGCACGCTGGACCAGTATCTGCGCGCCTACGACGTGGCCACCGGCACCGAGCGCTTCCGCGCCCGCCTGCCCGCCGGCGGCCAGGCCACCCCGATGACCTACCAGGATGCGCGGGGGCGGCAGCTGGTCGTCGTCGTAGCCGGCGGCCACGGGTCACTCGGCACGAAGACGGGCGACCACATCATGGCCTGGGCCCTGCCCAAGGAGCCGGGCCAGCCGGCACGCTGAAAGGCTTCACGCCTGCCCGGCTGCGCACCGGGCAGGCGTGGTCGCTCAGTGGCTGCAGCCGCAGCCGCCCGAGCCACCGCACGAACCGGCGCCTTCACCAGCCTGCTGATAGGCATGGATGTGGAAATCGATCACCACCGGGCCGCTGCGGTCCACATATTCCGGACGGACCTGATCGCCGTAGCGCTGCGAAATCTGCGCCAGCAGGGGCAGCGGATCGTGGTCGTTGATGAAGCGCATCACCTCGCCGTCTTCCAGCGCTTCGATCGCACCGAAAATCGCCGAATGACGGAAGCGCTTGCTGATGCCGCGCGCGTCGAAGACATGGGTATCGAGATGGTTCTGGCTGCTGCAATCCATGATGTCGGACCTCGTGAAACAGGGGTTGAAAACCGGATTGTGGGCAAGGCAGGCACGCCATTTCCTTGATCCGGGACAGGTTCGCGGAGCCGCCCGGGAACCGTCATGCCGCCCCTCCCCCGGACGCTTTGCCGACTGACCGCCGCACATGCCCGAGCCCCTGGCGGGAACGGTTCGGACCGCAGGCAGGTCGAATCGGGGCGAGCGCCGTCGCGTGACCTGCCCCTCAGGGCAGGGGCAGTCAAAAGTCTGACAACACAGGCTCTCCGGCCCATACGGCCAACCGCGCTCCGGCGCACCGGGCAAGTCTCGACTTCAGCCAGCAGGTCAAGGTGATAGGCTGCGCGCCCGCTCTGAAAACGTCATGAAAACCCGATCCGCACAAAAAAATGCCAGCACAGTTGCATGACAACTCAAACGCCGTAAAGGCGCCCGGGCCGCACAAGCGCTTGAAACGATAATGCGGCGCCCACCGATCCGCGGCCGGACCGCTGTACCCGGACCGGACGGAGCCGTTGAAACGAACGAGAATCCCGCCAGATCGACACCGATCGGAGCCATGCCTTGAGGTGCACCTTGCCCGCACTTTGCCGCCCTGCAGACCACTCCGGTCAAGACCGGTCCGCCGGCCCTGCCGCCCCGCCTGCACGCCCTGCCGGGGCGGGCGCGCTGCTGCGCGCCGGGCTGCGCATGCTGGTGCTGCTTGCGGCCGGGCTCGGCCTGCTGCCGGCCCAGGCCGCGCTGCAGTCGGTCGGCTTCTATTACGGGGCAGACACCCGGCTGCAGGAATTCCACGCCTTCGACGTCACCGTGGTCGACCCGGATCACGGTTTCGACCCCGAGCTCTGGCGGCGCGGCAGCGGCGAGCTGTATGCCTATGTGAGCGTGGGCGAGGTGCATCCCTCGCGCAGCTGGGCCGGCGAGATTCCGCAGAGCTGGAAGCTGGGGCGCAACGAGGCCTGGGCCTCGACGGTAATGGACCAGCGCAATCCGGCCTGGCGCGAATTCGCGCTGACGCGCATCTTCGCGCCGCTGTGGCAGCGCGGCTATCGCGGCTTCTTCCTCGACACGCTGGACAGCTACCAGCTGGGCGGAGCCGCCGCCGACCCGGCCGCCCAGCAGGCCGGACTGGTGAGCCTCATCCGCGCGTTGCGGACGCGTTTCCCGGGCATCCGGCTGATTGCCAACCGCGGCTTCGAACTGCTGCCCGACATCGGCAGCGAGCTCGAGGCGATCGCCGCCGAGTCGCTCTATCGCGGCTGGAACCAGAGTGCGCGGCAATACCGCGAGGTGCCGGAGGCCGATCGCGAATGGCTGCTTGCCCGACTCGAAGAGGCCCACCAGCGCTATCGCCTGCCGGTGATCGTGATCGACTACCTGCCGCCTGCGCAGCGCGCGCAGATGCGCGATACCGCCCGCCGGATCCTGCAGCACGGCTTCATCCCCTGGGTGGCCAGCGGCCAGCTCGACACCCTGGGCATGAGCCGCATCGAGGTGATGCCGCGCCGCATCCTGATCCTGCATGACAGCCGCGAAGCGCCCGGCATGCACTATCGCGCCGCCCACCGCTACACCGAGATGCTGCTGAACTATCTGGGCTATGTGGCCGACTATGCCGACGTCAACAAGCCACTGCCGGTACCCGATCCGGGCGTGTACGCCGGCCTGCTGAGCTGGTTCGACGGCGGCCTGCAGACGGCCGCGGCCAGCCGTTACGAACGCTGGCTCGCGGCCCGTCTCGGCGAGGGTTTCCGCATCGCGATGCTGAGCGACCCCGGCCTGCCGGCCACCAGCAGCGTGCTGGGCCTGATGGATCTGCAGGCGGCCCCCGAGCCGGACGGGCGGGTCGAGATCCTCAGCCGCAATGCGGCCATCGGTTATGAAACCGAGCCGCTGCCACGCCGCCAGCTGCTGCAGCCGCTGCGCCTGGCGCCTGGCAGCGGGGTCAGCTGGCTGCGTCTGCGCGACGCCCGCGGCCAGCTCTATGATGGCGCCGGCATCACCCGCCAGGGCGGCTTCGTCTGGCGCCCCTTCGGCGTGGCGGGCGACGACGACAACGGCCGCCGCTGGGTCATCGACCCCTGGCGCTTCCTGCAGCAGGCGCTCGCCCTGCCGGCCATGCCGGTGCCCGACACCACGAGCCTCGCGGGCCGCCGGATGTTCTTCGCCCACATGGATGGCGATGGCTTCGCCTCGCGCGCCGAGTTCCCCGGCAGTCCCTTCGCCGCGCAGGTGATCCTCGACCAGGTGATCCGCCGCTATCCGGGCGTGCCGCACACCATGTCGGTCATCGAGGGTGAAGTCTCGCCGCAGGGCATCTATCCGAAAGACAGCCCGGCGATGGAAGCCATCGCGCGGCGCATCTTTGCCCAGCCGAATGTGGAAATCGCCAGCCACACCTATTCCCACCCCTTCCGCTGGGTGAAGGTGGAGGCCGGCGACGCCAGCGCCGATGCGGACGCCGACTACCACCTCGACATTCCCGGCTATGTGCCTTCGCTGGCGCGCGAAGTCGAAGGCTCGCTAGCCTATGTGCGCACCCTGGCGCCGGCCGGCAAACCGGTCAACATCCTGCTCTGGAGCGGTGACGCCGCGCCCACGCCCTCGGCCATCGCCTGGGTGAGCCGCGATGGCCTGCTCAACATGAATGGCGGCAGCACCATGCCCACCCGCGAGAAGCCCAGCCTCACCCGCATCTCGCCGCTGGGTGCGCGCCTGGGCGGGCATTTCCAGGTCTTCGCTCCGATCACCAACGAGAACGTCTACACCAATCTCTGGCGCGGCCCCTTCTACGGTTTCGCGCATGTCACCGAAAGTTTCGAGCTCACCGGCGAACCTCGCCGCATCAAGCCGGTCGACATCTACTACCACACCTACTCCGGCAGCAAACCCGCGGCGCTGCGTGCCTTGCAGAGTGCTTATGACTGGGCGCTGGCGCGGCCGCTGCACCCGGTCTACGCCTCCGAATTCATGCGCATCGCCACCGACTTCAATACCGTCGTCATAGCCCGCGATCTGCAGCAGGCGCGCTTCAGCGTGCGCAATGCCGGCAGCCTGCGCTCGCTGCGCATGCCGGCCGAGCTGAACGCGCCCGCGCTGGCAGACAGCCAGGGCCTCGCCGGCTGGGCCGACGGGCCGGACGGCCGCTACCTGATTCTGAGCGCGGCCGAAGCTTCCTTCGCGCTGTCTGCGGGGCAGGACGCCCTCCCCCGGCTCGCCGGTGCGAATGGCAAGGTGCTCGCATGGTCGCGGGAGGGCGACCACATCCAGGCCCGGCTCGCCGGCCATCAGCCACTCGATTTCGAACTCGCCAATGCGGCGGGCTGCAGCGTGCGCACGCCCGCCGGCCCGCTCACCGGCACCCCCGCCGGCAAACTGCTGCGCTACAGGCTCACCGATGCTGAGACAACGCTCGACATTGGCTGTCGAGGGCGCTAAGCGCCCCCGCCTGGTGCCGCCCGGCGTGCTGCTGGCCTTCAGTGTGCTGGTGGCCGGCGGGCTCGTCCTCATGTACCCCTATCGCGTGCTGATGGACCAGGTGCTGCGCGGCCAGCGCGGGGATGAACTCGTCATCGCCTATCTGCGCAACCTCCTGCGCACCGATCCGCACAATGACGAGCTCGCCCTGCGTCTGGCCCGCCAGCAGCTCGCCTCGGGAGACTTCCCAGGCATGCGCGTCACGCTGCACGACGTGCTCGACTCCACCGATGATGACAAGCGCATCACCGCGCGCCTGCTGCTGTGGCGCGCCGGGGAGGAATCCTGGCGCCGTACCCGCGACCCCGACGCCCGCGAGAGGCTGCGCCAGGGCCTGCTGGCCGAGCTCGAAGCGCTCGCCGGCCTGACCCATCTGGACGAAGCCAACCGCCTCGACATCGCCGAGCGCGCGCTCGAACTCGGCGACCGGGCGCTCGCCCTGCGCATCTACCGCATCGCGGCCGGCGCAGCGCCGGAATTTGACGCGGTCAGCCTGATGGATCGCGCCCGCCTCAGGCAGCAGGATCCGCACAGCCATGAAGCGGCGATCCAGCTCTACCTGCTCGCCCGCCAGCGCGCCGAGCGCATCGGCCTGCGCCGCGAGGCCTTCATGCAGGCGGTGCGCATCCGCCTGGCGCAGGGGCATCCGGCCGAAGCCCTGCAACTCGCGGAAGACGCACTGGGCAGTCTCGCCGGCGACCTCGACACCCTGGTCTTCATGGTCGAACTCGCGCGTGCGGCAAACCAGCCGGAAGCGGCCGCGCGCTATGCCCGGCTCATGCTGCGCCTGTCGCTCGCGCAGGCACTCGAACAGCTCGCCCTCGGCGACCTCGCGGTCCAGGGACACCCGGTGGCCGACAGCCAGGACCGGCCCGCCGAAGGTGGCCCGCCGGGCCTGCCCTTCAATGACCGGATCTATGTGCTGGGTTATGACGCCTTCATCGGCAACCGCAATCTGGAAGATGCCTGGCGGGTGGCCGAGTATGCCGTGCGCCAGGTGCCGCAGAGCCTCGACTGGCGCCTGCGCCTGGCCCGCGTGAGCGAATGGACCGGCCGGCCGGAAACCGCGATCGACCAGTGGCGATGGATCATGGAACAGGGCGGGGGCTTGCCGCGCGCGCAGCGCGATGAAGCCTCGGCAGCCATCCTGCGGCTCGCACCCGGCCTCTTCGACGATCGCGCGCTGATCCTGAGCCTCCGGTACAGCCTCTCGAAACAGCCCGATTCGCCCGAACTGCTGCGCGCCCTCATCGATGCCTATGAGCGGCTCGGCCTGCCCGAAGAAGGCATCGCCGTGCTGCAGTCGGTCGTGCGCAGCACGCCCATGCCGGGCCCGCTGCAGGCGCTCGCCGAGCTCGCCCGGCGCAACGGCAATGTGGCACTGGCCATTGCCGCCACGCAGGAACTGATCGCCCGGCACGGCAACACCCGCGAGCGAGCGATGAGCCTTGCGGCCCTGCTGCTGGGCCAGGGCCGGGTCAGGGAAGCCCAGGCCGCACTGGCCAGCCTGCGCGACTCGGTGCCCGCCAGCGACGACCGCTTCTGGCGCCTGCTCGGCGAACTCTCGATCCGCGTGCAGGACGACGACAACGCCCGTGCCGCGCTGGCGCGCATCGTGACCCTGAACGACGCCACCCGCGCCGATTTCGAGAGCTACGTCGAACTCCTCGCCGACGATGAAGCCCTGCAGGCCTCGGCCCTCGCCTTGCAGGCCGCGCTGCGTTTCGACGACCGCCCGCTGCTGCTGCGCGGCCTCTCGCTGCAGTTGCGTGCAGGCAGTGCCGGGCAGAGCTGGCAGGTCTTCGCCGGTCTGCCAGCCGTCTGGCAGGCGCGGGGCGAAGACTGGCCCGAATTCCTCGCCCTGCGCGCGGAGGCCGCGCGCGCCAGCGGCCACCGGCGCGAAGCCACGCGGGATCTCACCCGCTGGATCAGCCTGAGCCCGGACGACGAAAACGCGCAGGCCAGCCTGCTCTGGCTGCTCGCCGACACGCACGACGGCCCGGCCCTCCGGGTGTTGCTGGCGCGCCATGAAACCGCATGGGCGGCCAACCCGCGCCTGCATGACGCACTGGCTGCCGCCTGGCAGACGCTGTCGGCCCCGCATGTCGCGCTGGAGCGCTATCTCACGCCGCGCCTGCAGGCTCACCGCGACGACCATCTGTGGCTGCTGAACTATGCCGATGTGCTGGAGCAGGATCGGCGCGCCGATCTCGCCTGGCGCCTGCGCCAGTACCTGATCGCCCATCCGCCGCGCATCGCCCCGGCCGCCACATCCACGGCCATGCTGCGCGAAGCGCGCGCCCGCCTGATGCTCGCCAGCCGGCCGGGTGACCCTTCGCTGGCGGTGCTCCGCGAGCTGCTCCGGCTCGATGACAAAGGCATCGAGCGGAACGAGAGCGCGGCCCGCGAGCTGGCTGCGGCCTGGCAACTCGCACAGGGCGAAAGCGCTGCCGTGCATGCCTGGCTCTGGACCCGGCATGCGCAGCGCCTGGCCAGCCCCGGCTGGGCACGGATCTCGGTCGCCATGGCGGAACAGGACTGGGCCATGCTGGGTGAGGAGCTCGAACGCCGCGCCAGCGCACTGAGCCGCGACGATGCACTGGCCACCGCGCGCGCTGTCGGTGCCGGTGGCCTCGCCGCCACGCTGGCCTTCGAGGGCCAGACCCTGCAGCGCGATGACGAGCCGCTGCAGCTCGCACTCAGCGACGTGCTGCTCGAAGAAGCGCCGCGGGTCGATCTGCGCAGCGAGCGGCGGCAGTTCGACCGCTGGCTCGAACACGAGCTGCGTCTGGCGGCCAGCACACGGATCAGCCCTGCACTGCGCCTGAGCACCCAGGTCAGCCGCATCAGCCGCGAGCTAGACAGCGCCGTGCTCGACGCCCCGCGGCGGGCGCAATACGCCAGCCTGGGTCTCAGCCTGAAGCAGGGCGAGCTGCGCATCGGGCAGAACGAAAGCCTCACCCACTGGACCTCGCTGGGCCTGCAGCAATCGCTGCTCGAACAGCCGGGACGCAGCCTGGTGCTGCGGGCGGGCCGGCATGAAGTGGCCGACGAGAGTCTGGCGCTGGGCGCACTCGGCTGGCGTGACCGGCTGCGCCTTGAAGCACGCCAGGCGCTGGATCCGCTCAGCAGCCTGTCGCTGGCCCTGCAGCAAAGCCGATATGCCACCCAGAACGGACTGCCGCTGGGCAGCGGCACCCAGCTCGCGACCAGCCTCAACCACAGCCTCGACCCCTTGCGCGAGCGCCAGGCCGAGCTCTTCTGGAGCTGGAACCGCTTCCGCGCCGCGGGCCTGCCGGATGACGAACGAGTCGAGGCGCTCGCCACCCGCCTGCCCGGTGACACGCCCGCCAGCGAACGCGTGGCCAGCCTGATGCCGGCAAGCTACGCCTTCTACGGTCTGCGCCTGTCTCAGGGCATGAGCCGCGAGGAGGCCTGGACCCGCAGCATCCGGCCCTATGCCTCGCTGGCGCTGACCTGGAACACCGCCAGCGGCGCCGGCTACGGCCTCACGCTGGGCGCGGCGGGCCGCGTCAGCGGCGCCGATCACCTGGCCGTCGGCCTCAGCACCGACAAGGGCGGCAGCGGCGCCGTCGCCCGCAGCACACGGATGGGCCTGCAGTACTGGCGGGCCTTCTGAATGACAGACAGATGAAAAACAGGAAAGGATCGGATATGAAGATCTCCCTCAGCCCCACCCGCCTTCGGCGCGGCCTCACCCTGCTGGCCGCGCTGGCACTGGCCGCCTGCGCCACCCTCGACAGCGCTCCGCCGATCCGGCCCGACCGCGGCGCGGCCTGGGTCGTGCTGCCCTTCAGCAACGCGACCGAAACGCCGCTGGCCGCCCAGCGTGCCGAGAGCATCGCGCTGGGCCTGCTGCAGAGCCAGGGCATCGCCAGCGTGCAGCGCTACCCGCAATCGATGCAGGACGACAGCCTCTTCGACACCGGCCAGGCCCGCGGCATGGAGCAGGCCATGGGCTGGGCACGCAGCAGCAACGCGCGCTATGCGCTCGCCGGCAGCGTGCAGGAGTGGCGCTACAAGGTCGGCGTAGACGGCGAGCCGGCCGTGGGTGTCAGCCTGCAGATCATCGAGGTCGGCAGCGGCAAGGTGCTCTGGAGTGCCGTGGCGGCGCGCTCGGGCTGGAGCCGCGAAACGCTCGCCGGCGTGGCGCAGGGGCTGATCAAGCGCATGCTCGCCGCCGGCATCGGCAAGCCCTGATGCCGCGTCCGGTATGAAAGAACGCTTCACCCGCCTGCTTGCGCCGATTGCGGATCCCCGCGTCGCCACGGTTTTCGAGGCCGTGGCGCTGCCGGTCCTGATGATGACCTTCGGTGCCTGGATCAGCCCCGAGGATCCGCTCTTCGTGCGCAGCGGCTTTCCCTGGGCCTGGCTCGCGCCGCTGCTGCTCGCCCTGCGCTACGGCCCCATTGCGGGGCTTGGCGCGGCAGGCGTGCTGCTGGCCGGCTGGTTCGTGCTGGTCGGCCTGCATGGCAGTCAGGTGCTGCCCAAGCTCTACTTCCTCGGCGGGCTGATGATGACCATGCTGGCCGGCGAGTTCGCCTCGGTATGGCGCGCGCGCCTGGGCCGCGCCGAAGCCACGCAGGACTATCTCGACCGGCGCCTCGACAGCCTCACCCGCACCCACTACCTGCTGCGCCTCTCGCACGAGAGCCTGGAACAGGACCTGCTTTCCCGGCCGGTTTCGATGCGCGATGCGCTGGTCGGCCTGCGCGAACTGGTGGCCGGGCTCGAAGACACGCACCAGGGTACGCTGCCCGCAGCCGACAAGCTGCTCAAGCTGACCGTGCAGTTCTGCCAGGTGGAGCATGCCGCTGTCGTACCGGTGAGCGATGGCGGCCTGCAGCCGGAAGCCGCGAGCTTTCTGGGCACCGCCTTCATGCTCGACGCGGCCGATCCGCTGATCCGCCATGCGCTGGAACACGGCGAGCTGAGCCATGTTGCCAGCCAGACGGCCGAGCATCGCGAAGACAGCCGCTATCTGGTGGTGGCGCCGGTGACGGATGCGGCGCACGGTCTGCGTGCCCTGCTGGTGATCGAGGCCCTGCCCTTCCTCTCGCTGCAGGAAGACAACCTGCAGGTGCTCAACCTGATGCTCGGCTACTATGCCGACAGCATTGCAATGTCGGCCCTCGTGGCCCCGCTGCAGGCGGCCTGGCCGGCCTGCCCCGCACCCTTCGCGCTGGAGCTGCAGCGTCTGCACCGGCTGAAGTGCGAATCCGGCGTGCCCAGCGCGCTGGTGGCGATGGTCTTCCCGGCCAGCGATCTGCCGGAAGACCTGCCGATGTGGATGCTGCGCCAGCAGCGCTCGCTCGACGTGACCTGGATGATCAGCAATGCGGCGGGCGAGCCGCGCTGCCTGCTCGCCATCCTGCCGCTGGCGCCGGACGCCGCGGTGGAGGGCTACCTCGCCCGCATCGAACGCTGGCTGGCCGGCAACTACGACAGCGATCTGGCCGGACTGGGCATCCACAGCCGCGTCTGGCATCTGGGCCAGGAAGCCCCGCCCGATCTGCTGGCCCGAATACTGGAGACCTGTGATGTCGCAGCTGAAGCTCGCCTGCCTCGCACTCCTGTTTGAGCTCTCGGCCGGGTTGCAGCTGCTCGTCTCGCGCAGCCAGTCCGACCTGCTCTTCGTCTCCTTCCTGCTCACCCACCTGCTGGCCAGCGCGGTGCTGGCCTCGCTGGTCCTGCTGAGCCTGCACGGCCGCGTGCCCGGCTCACGGCGTCGCACCTGGCTCTTCATCTTCAGCCTCTCCGGTTTCATTCCGGTGCTCGGCATGGTGGGCGTGCTGCTGGGCCTGGTCTGCCTGCCGCTGCTGCCCGCGCCCGGCAGCCGCAGCCGCTTCCATTCGCTGAGCCTGCCGGCGCTTGATCCGCATGAGTACCAGCAGACCGGTGCTTTCCGCCAGGCAGGGCTCGGCCAGTTCCTGCGCAATGACCGCGCGCCGGTCGAGCAGCGCCTGCGCGCCCTGGTGGGCCTGCAGAATGCGCCGGCGCGTTTCTCCAGCCCGCTGCTGCGCGACCTGCTCTCGGCCTCCTCCGAAGACCTGCGCCTGCTCGCCTACGGCATGCTCGAGACGCGCGAGAAGCGCCTCAATACCGAGATCCACACCTGGCGCCTCGCCTGGCAGGACGCCGGCAGCGAGACCGCACGCCGCGCCGCCGCACGCCGCCTCTCGGCGCTCTACTGGGAGACCATCTATCAGGAGCTTGCCCAGGGCGACCTGCGCCGCCATGCGGCGGAGGAATCCCTGCGCTTCCTTGAAGCCTCGCTGGAAGACGCGGACGCCAGCCTGCATCTGCGCCACGGCCGCCTGCTGCATGAGCTGGGCCGCAACGAGGCCGCGGAAGCAGCCTACCGGCGCGCGATCGAACTGGGCCTGCCGGCGCCGCGCGTGAATCCCTATCTGGCCGAGCTGGCCTTCCTGCGCCGGGACTTCGCCGAGGTGCGCCGGCTCCTGATGTCGCTGCGCGAATATCCCGACCAGCGCCGGCTCGAACCGGTGCTCAGATTCTGGAGCGAGGCATGAGCGAACAGGCATTCCCGAAGGCGGCCGAAGCCGATGTCGCCCTGCTGCTGGAGGGCACGTTTCCCTATGTGTCGGGCGGCGTGTCGAGCTGGGTGAACCAGATCATCCGCGCCTTCCCCCACATCCGCTTCGCGCTGGTCTTTCTCGGCAGCCGGCGCAGCGACTATGGCGAGCCGCGCTATGCCCTGCCCGACAATGTGGTGCATCTCGAAACCCATTTCATGCACGACGACCTCGGCCGCCACGGCATCGAGGTGGCACCGCGCGCGGGCAACATGGAAGCCTTCGCGCGCGTGGTCGCACTGCATGAAGCCTTCCGCCAGAAAGGCACGCCGGATCTCTCCGCCTTCGAAGCGCTCGCCAGCGAGCTGATGCCCGGCGGCAGCCTCACCAGCGAAGACTTCCTGCATTCGGAGCAGGCCTGGGGCTTCATCAGCGCGAACTACCGGCGCTTCTGCACCGACCCTTCCTTCGTCGATTACTTCTGGACGGTGCGCATCATGCACCTGCCGCTGTGGATGCTGGCACGGGTCGCGAAAGAGCTGATTCCGGTGCGTGCGCTGCACACCATCTCGACCGGTTACGCCGGCTTCCTCGGTGCGCTGCTGGCGCGCTCGCGCGGCATTCCGCTGATCCTCTCCGAGCACGGCATCTACACCAAGGAACGCAAGATCGACCTCTATCAGAGCGAGTGGATCCGCGACAACCGCAACGTGTTCCAGAAAGATTCGACCGAGCTCTCCTACTTCCGCACGATGTGGATCCACTTCTTCGAATGGCTGGGCCGCATGTGCTATGACGCGGCCGATCCGATCATCGCGCTCTACGAGAACAATCGCCTTCGCCAGGTGGCGGATGGCGCCCGAGCTGAACGTACCTTCAACATTCCCAATGGCGTCGCCATCGGCCGCCTCTCCGCCCTGCGAGCGAAGCGTGCCGACCACATCCCGCCGGTGCTCTGCCTGATCGGCCGGGTGGTGCCGATCAAGGATGTGAAAACCTTCATCCGCGCGATGCGCATCCTGCTCAATCGCATGCCGGAAGCCGAAGGCTGGATCGCCGGACCGGAGGATGAAGACCCGGGCTATGCGCGCGAATGCCGCGAGCTGGCCGAAGGCCTCGGGCTGGGCGATCGCTTCAGGTTCCTCGGCTTCCAGAAGATCGACGAGCTGATGCCGAAGATCGGCATCACCGTGCTCTCCTCGATTTCCGAAGCGCTGCCGCTGGTGATCCTGGAAGGCTATGCCGCGGGCGTGCCCGCGCTCGCCACCGATGTCGGCTCCTGCCGGCAACTGGTCTATGGCCTGGGCGAAGAAGACCGCGCACTGGGCGCGGCCGGCCGGGTGGTGGGCATCGCCGATCCGCAGGCCTTTGCGGAAGCGGCCATCGAGCTGCTGCAGCCGGACAACTGGCATGCCGCGCAGGCCGCCGGCATCGCGCGGGTCGAGAAATACTATGCCGATTACATGATGTTCGACCGTTACCGCGAGGTCTATGACCGGGCACTCACGGCGCCGGTCGCGTCAGCCGCAGAGGCGGCGCCGCTGCGCTGCCCGGTCCACCGGAAGGAAGGTGGCTGATGGCCGGCATCGGTTTCGAGCTGCGCAAGCTGCTCAGGAAAGATACCCTGCTGGGTCTGCTGCAGGCCTACGCTTATGCAGGCGTCATCGGCTCGGGGCCATGGATCCTGTCCATCGTCGGCATCCTTGCGATCGGCCTGCTCTCCCATGCGGTGGTGGTGCCGGGCGTGCAGATCACGCAGTTCCAGGTCTCGGTGACCTGGCTGATCGCCAGCTCCCTGATCCTGACCGGCGCGGTGCAGCTGGCCTTCACCCGCTTCATTTCAGACCGCCTGTTCGAACACCGCGACGAGCTGGTGTTCTCCGGCCTCAACGGCGTGCTGATGCTGACCGCGCTGGTGGCGGGCGGGCTGGGTGTCGTGCTGGCGCTGACCCTGTTCTCGGGCATGGGCGTGGTCTATCGCCTGCTGATGCTCAGCGGTTTCGTGCTGCTCTGCTGCATCTGGATCACCACCATCCTGCTCTCCGGGCTCAAGCGCTACGGCGCAATCGTCGCGCTGTATGCCGGCGGCTATGCCGTCGTCGTGGTCGGTGCGCTGCTCGCCCGTCCATGGGGTCTGGAAGGCTTGCTGGCCGGTTTCGTGCTGGGCCAGTTCCTGCTCTTCTTCGGCATGTGGCTGCTGGTGGTGTGGCACTTCCGCTCGCCGCAGTTCGTGAGCTTCGAATTCACCCGGATCGAAACGCTGTATCCCTCGCTGATGGCGATCGGCTTCTTCTACAACCTCGGCGTGTGGGCCGACAAGTTCATCTTCTGGTTTTTCCCCGACACCTCCTCGGCCATCATCGGGCCGCTGCGCGCCTCGGTGATCTACGACCTGCCGGTGTTCATGGCCTACCTCTTCATCATTCCCGGCATGGCCGTATTCCTGGTCCGCATCGAGACCGATTTCGTGGAGTATTACGACCGCTTCTACGATGCGGTGCGTTCGGGTGGCTCGCTGGCCTACATCGAGACCATGCGCGACGAAATGGTCTATGCGATCCGCCAGGGCCTGCTCGAGATCGCCAAGATCCAGACGCTCGCGCTGCTTGTGGCGCTGGTCGCCGGCCCGGCGGCGCTGCGCGCGCTGGGCATCTCGGAGCTCTACCTGTCGCTCTTCTACATCCAGACCGTGGGCGCCAGCCTGCAGGTGGGCCTGCTCGCCCTGCTCAACGTCTTCTTCTATCTCGATCAGCGCCGCATCGTGCTGATGCTCACGCTCTGCTTCGCGCTGGCAAACTTCCTGCTGACCCTGGTCACCCTGCGACTCGGTGCCGGCTGGTATGGTTACGGCTATTGCGCGGCCACGCTGCTGACCCTGGTGCTGGGCCTCTACCTGCTCGACCACAAGCTCGACCACCTGGAATACGAAACCTTCATGCTGCAGTAGCGCCCGCCGCTGCATGCGAGACACCGAATGCCCGCTTCACCCGCCCCCGCCGGCTGGATCAGCCTGCCCGCCAGCCACCTCAAGGAATCCGGCCTGATCTGGCTGCGCGAACCCGAAAGCCGCAACCGCCAGCTGCTGCTGCACCAGCTCATGGACGGCATCTATCCGCACCCCTTCGTGATCGACGACGGCACGGTGCGCCGCCTGCACTTCAGCCTGCGCCTGGTGCAGAGCGAGATGCGGCTCGATGCGCCGGACACGCTCTCCATCGCCTACACCCGCGCGATGCTCGGCTTCCTGCTGTTTCACCCGATCCCGAAGCATGTGGTGATCGTCGGGCTCGGCGGCGGCTCGCTCACCAAGTACTGCTACCGCCAGCTCGCCCGCAGCCGGGTCACGACGGTGGAGCTCATGGAAGGCGTGATCGCCTGCCGCGACTGGTTCATGATCCCGCCCGACGACGAGCGCCTGAAGATCGTGCAGGCCGATGCCGCCGACTACTTCGCCGGCGAGGCCGATGGCGCCGACGCGATCCTGCTCGACGCCTATGACGAGGAAGGCGTCGCGCCGCAGCTCTGCACCGCCGCCTTCTACGCCAGCCTGCGCCGCCATCTGAAGCCGCGCGGCCTGCTGGTCGCCAACATCTCGGGCCACGGCCTGACGGCCGACACCCATATCGAGCTCATCGACGAAGTCTTCGATGGCCGCAAGGTGGTGGTTGACGTGATGAGTGACGGCAACCGCATCGTGTATGCCTTCAATGACCCCACCTTCCCGCCGCCCTGGACGAAGCTCTCCCGCAGCGCGCGCGAGCTCGAATCCGCCCATCCCATCGAGTTCGGCAAACTGCTGCGCGACATGGAGCGCAGCGCCCAGCGTGCGCGGCGCAAGCGGCGCTAAAGCCCGGCTCATTCGCCGGCAGCATCCGGCGCCATTCATGACAGGCAATTGCCGGCGCCGACTGCGTGGATGACAATGGCGCCGAACCCGCTTTCAGGGACAAACCCCTGCGCACACACCCTGCGGTGGCCAGTGCCTGGTCAGGACGTCCCTGAATCCCCCAGCTTTCCCCCGCCTCACAGGGAGCCTGTCTTGATCCGTAGCGCCTGCCCCTCCGATGCCGCTGACATCGCCACGATCTACAACCACTACATCACCGGCACCACCGTCAGCTTCGAGGAAGCACCGGTCAGCACGACCGAGATGGAAAACCGCCTGAAGAGCGTGAGCGAAGCCTCGCTGCCCTGGCTGGTCTTCGAGGAAGACGGCCAGCTGAAAGGCTACGCCTACGCCAGCAAGTGGAAGCCGCGCTCGGCCTACCGCTTCTCGGTCGAGTCCTCGGTCTATCTGCGGCATGACTGCACCGGCCGTGGCCTGGGCCGGCTGCTGTACGAAGCGCTCTTCGCCGAACTCGCCCGGCGCGGTATCCATTCGGTGATCGGCGGAGTGGCCCTGCCGAACGAAGCCAGCGTCGCGCTGCACGAGAAGCTCGGCATGAAGAAGATCGCGCATTTCGAAGAGGTCGGCTTCAAGTTCGGCAAGTGGCTGGACGTGGCCTACTGGCAAAAGCGGCTGTGAAGCATCGCGGCGCAGTAAGCCAGATCGTGCCGGAGCTGTTGATCGACACCCCGCGCTGCCGGATCCGGCCGGCGCAGCCTGAGGACCTCGCCGCGCTCGAAGAGGCGGTGAGCGACCCGGCCTTTCCTGCAGATCTGCCGCTGGCCCGCATGCACCGCGCCGGCGAGCTGAAAGCCTGGCTGGAGAAATGCTGCCGGCATGATGGCGAGCCCCGGCTGCGGTCGCTCACCCTGCTCGCCTCGCCGGCCTGCATCGGCCAGATTGGCCTCTTCCCCGAGGGCAGGCCGGGCACGTACTGGCTGTCATACTGGCTCGCACCGGCGGTCCAGGGCCAAGGGCTGGCGAGCGAGTGCATCAGGGCACTGCTGGATCGGCACGCGCAGCCTGGCGGCTGCAAGCGGGTCGTCGCGGCCGCCGCCCCCGGCAACGCGCGCAGTCTGGCCTTGCTGCGCCGACTGGGCTTCCTGCCGGCAGACGAACTGCCGCCGCGGACCGTGATCCCGCCAGATCATCCGTGCCTCACGCTCGACCTGCTGCCGGCTGCCGGCCCCCGGCAGCATGGGCGCGCGGCAAAGCTGAGCCGGCCGGCACAGGGACATCACCGGCCGGGCGCGCTATAGTCGCGGCATCCCCCGGCCACCGCATTCCGCCCATGATTCCCGTCGACGTCATCCTGCTGTTCATCGCGGCTTCCGCCGCCCTCTCGGTCGCCCCCGGGCCGGACAATCTCTTCGTGCTGACGCAGTCCGCACTGCACGGCCGACGCACCGGACTGATCATCACCCTGGGGCTCTGCTCGGGCCTGCTCTTTCACATCAGCGCGGTCGCGCTGGGCGTGGCGGCGATCCTGAAGTCCTCGGCCCTCGCCTTCAACCTGCTGAAGATGGCCGGCGCCGGCTACCTGCTCTACCTGGCCTGGAAATCCTTCACCGCCCGGCCTTCGGACATTTCCGGGCCGGATCAGGCGAACACCAGCGGCCTTCGCCTCTATGCCAGAGGCATCGTTATGAACATCACCAATCCGAAGGTCGCGATTTTCTTTCTGGCCTTCCTGCCGCAATTCACCGATCCCGCCCGTGGGCCGGTTCCGCAGCAGGTCATGCTGCTGGGCCTGCTCTTCATGCTCACCGCGCTGGTGATCTTCGGCCTCATCGCCTGGGCGGCCAGCCTGATCGGCGCTTGGCTCAAGCAATCGGACCGCGCGCAGCAGCTCATCAACCGCATCGCCGGCGGCATCTTCGTCGCTCTGGCCTGCCGGCTCGCCTTCAGCAGCAATCGCTAGGCCGGCGCACCCGCCTCGCGCAGAAAGCCGGCCAGTGCGGCAACGGCTCTGTCATAGGCCAGCCCCTCATTGTCGAACACCAGGTAGAGCGGCGTCTTGCGCCGCTCGCCTGCCAGCAGCGCCAGTGCTCGCAACTCGCCGCGTTCGATCTGGCCGCTGACCCGGTGCAGCGGCAGCCAGCCATAGCCGACACCATGGCAGACCGCCTCGATCGCGGCATCGATGGTGGTGAAGGACCACACCGAGCCCTGACCGCGAATCCGCGTGCGCTGCTCGGTACGGTCGGCAATCATCACCAGCGGATGCTGCTCGAGCTGGGCCGCACCCAGCGGGCCTCCAATGGTCTGCAGCGGGTGATCGGCACGCGCCAGGGCGAGAAATTCCACTTCCATCAGCAATGACGCGCCGGCCCGGTCTTCCGGCTTCTGGGTAATCACGTAAAGCTCGGCTTCGTGCTGGCGCAGGGCCTGCTCGCTTTCGGTCCGCAGCAGCTCGGCGACGTGCACCTGCACCTGCGGATAGGCACTCTGGAAAGCGCGCAAGGCCGCGAAAAGCTGCGGCTTGGGAAACACCGAATCCACGATCAGCGACACGCTCGGGCGCAGCCCTTCACGCATGCCCGAGGCGCGTGCTTCGAGCAGACGGAAGCCCTCGATCAGCGGCCGTACCTGCTCCAGCATCAGGCGCCCGGCCTCGGTCAGCGCCGCCTTGCGACCCACGATCTCGAGCAACTCGATGCCCAGGCGTTCCTGCAGCGAGGCAAGCGCATAGCTCACCGACGACTGGCTCCGGCACAGGCGCTCGGCCGCGCGCACATAGCTGCCTTCCTCGATCACGGTCTGCAGCACAAGCCATTGTTCAAGCGTGGTTCCCGGCGACATGGCAGCCCATCGGAAAGAAAAGACCTTCTGAATATATCCGCCAGTCCGATGAATTGCATCGAAATTCAGCGTCAATCAATCTGGGTGTTTTCGCCAGAATGAAGGCTCACCACTCACCCAGGGAGCCCATCATGGCCACATTCGACAAGCACGACCTCTCCGCCTTCGTCGGCAAGCACATCATCTACACCTACGACAACGGCTGGAACTACGAAATCTATGTGAAGAACGATCACACCATCGACTACCGCATCCACAGCGGCATCGTCGCCAACCGCTGGGTGAAGGACCAGCGCGTGTTCATCGCCCGCGTCGGCGAAAACACCTGGAAGATCTCCTGGACCGAGCCCACCGGCACCGACGTGAGCCTGATCGCCAACCTCACCGACATGATCTACCACGGCACGATTTTCTTCCCGCGCTGGGTGGTGAACAACCCGGAGAAGACGGTGTGCTTCCAGAACGAGCACATCCCGCTGATGGAGTCGTACCGCGCCGCCGGCCCGGCCTATCCCACCGAAGTGATCGATGAATTCGCCACCATCACCTTCGTGCGCGACTGCGGCGCCGATGACGACAGCATCATCAGCTGCCCGGCCAGCGAGCTGCCGGCCGACTTTCCGGCGAACCTGAAGCGCTGAGCGCAGCAGGCATGAAAAAGCCCCCGCATGCCCGACGGCATGCGGGGGCTTTCTGTTTGCGGCGGGCTCAGTGCGCGGCGGAGGGATCGACCGCGCGGGTCGCCCTCGGGGCGAGCCAGATGCTGCAGGCGGCCACGAACAGGATCAGCGCGATCGCCATGAAGAGCTGGTTGGTGGCCAGCATCACGCTCTGGCTCTCGACCAGCCGGTCGATCGACGAGAGGATGCCGGCGTCCTGCAGCGCACGCGCAGCATTGATGGTCGGATCCATCTGACCGACCAGACCGGCCTGATTCACCTGATCGATGCGCGCGACGATCTCGGCGTGGTTGAGCTGGATGCGGTCGTCCCACGCGGCATTGGTGATCGAGGTCGCGAAAGCCCCCGAGAGCGTGCGCAGGAAGTTCATCAGCCCGGCAGCCGAAGCGGTTTCCGCATCGTCCACGCTGCCCAGCGTCTGCCCGGTCAGCGGCACGAAGAAGAAAGGCAGGCCGACCCCCATGATCAGCAGCGGCAGGGAGATCTGCCAGTAGGTCATGTCGGTGGTCGCGAAGGAGCGCCACAGCGTGATGCCGGCCAGCCAGCTGACGCCGAAGAACACCAGCCGGCGCGCATCGATCTTCTCCGACAGGATCGCGGCAAAGGGTGCGCAGAACACTGCCAGCACGCCACTCCATGCCGTCGTCATCCCCGACCAGGTCGCGGTGTACCCCATGTGCTGCTGCAACCAGAGCGGGGTCAGCACATTGACGCTGAAGAAGGCGCCGAAAGCGAGCACCAGGGTCAGCACGCCCATCGAGAAGCCCCGATGCCGGAACACGCGCAGATCAACGATGGGATGGCGCTCGGTCATCTCCCAGATCATGAAGGCCGCGAAGCCGATCACGGCGACAATGGCCAGACCCACGATGACGGGCGAAGCAAACCAGTCCAGGTCCTTGCCTTCATCGAGCATGATCTGCAGCGCACCGACCCAAACGATCAGCAGCACCAGGCCGATGACATCAATGGGCTGACGCACCAGCTTCGACTCGTAGCGCTTGAGCAGCCCCCAGGCGAACCAGGCACAGGCCAGCGCGATCGGCACGTTGATGTAGAAGATCCAGGACCAGTGCGCGCGATCGCAGATCACGCCCCCCACGATCGGGCCCAGCACCGGCGCGATCAGGGTGGTCATGGCCCACAGGCCGGTCGCGGCCGCTGCCTTGTCCTTCGGGAAGATGCGCAGCAGGAGGGTTTGCGACAGCGGCATCAGCGGCCCGCCGGCCAGACCCTGCAGAATGCGCCCGGCCACCAGCAGGCCCAGCGAATTCGAGAAGCCGCACAGCATCGAGGCGATGCCGAAGAGCGCCATCGAGGTCACGAAGACCCGCACCGCACCGAAGCGCCCGGCGAGCCAGCCGGTCAGCGGCACGGTGATGGCCTCGGCCACTGCATAGGACGTGATGACCCAGGTGCCCTGCGAGCTGGTCACGCCAAGCGCGCCGGCGATGGTCGCCACCGACACGTTGGCGATGGTCATGTCCAGCACGGCGATGAAGTTCGCCAGCGCCAGCGTGAGCGCAGCGATGATCAGCATGCCGCCATGCAGCGGCTTGATCTCATCCGTCAATGCGTTTTGCGTACTCATGACAACTGCCTCAGTTGCTGCTGCGGGTATCGATCGTGGCATGCATGGAAAGGCCGACCTGCAGCGGATGCGCCTTCAGATCGTCCGGGTTGATCTCGATGCGCACCGGCAGGCGCTGCACGACCTTGATCCAGTTCCCGCTGGCATTCTGTGCCGGGATCGCCGAGAAGGCCGCGCCGGTGCCGCCGGAGAAGCCGCTGACGGTGCCGCGGTAGGTCACGCCGCTACCGTAGATGTCGGCATGCAGTTCCACCGGCTGGCCCACGCGCACGTCTTCGAGCTGCACTTCCTTGTAGTTCGCGTCCACATGCATCTGGTCTACCGGCACCACGCTCAGCAGGGCGGTGCCGGCCGCAATGCGCTGCCCTACCTGCACCTGGCGACGCGCCACGACACCATTGACCGGTGCGCGCACGACGGTGCGGTCCAGATCGATCTTCGCCTGATCGCGACGGGCGCGGGCCAGCGTGACTTCGGGGTTGGTCTCAAGCGTGCTGTCGTCGATCAGCGCTTCATTGGCCTTGCGCGTGCCGACTGCTGCAGCATGGTTGGCGCGCGCCTGGGCGAGGCTGGCGCGGGCGGATTCCAGTGCCGCGCGGGCACCGGCAAAGGCATTGCGGGCACGCGTGAGTTCATCGCCCGAGACCGAGCCGGAGCCGATCAACGCTTCGCGGCGCTTGAGGTCGATGTCGGCACGCTCGAAGTCGGACTGGGCCGACGCCAACTGGGCCACCGCGCGCTGCTCGTCGGCTTCACGGGCGGCAATCTGGGCGGCCAGCCCGGTGTCGGTGGCCTGGTAGCCGCGCACCTTGCGCACCGCACGGCCATATTCGGCTTCGGCCTGGGCGAGCGCGAGGCGCGCGTCGCTGTCATCGATGACGACCAGCACTTCGCCGGCCTTCACGGCCTGAGTATCGGTCACGCGCACTTCCTTGACCGTGCCGCCCACCGACGGCGTGACCTGGGCGATCTCGACGGCGGCATAGGCGTTGTCGGTCGTCACGAAATGCGAGGCATACATCGACCAGTAGGCGCCATAGCCGATCGCGGCGAGTGCCACGACGCAGCCCAGGGCGGTGAACAGGGTCTTGCGGCGCTGGCCGTTGCGGGCATCCACTTCGGCGACGGCGCTGGTTTCGACGGGATTGATTTCTGACATGTCGGGTTCTTCCTGAAAACGGTTCCGGGGGGAGGAAAATCTCGGCTCGCGCCTCAGCTCGCGCGGTAGCCACCGCCGAGGGCGCGCACCAGCGCCACATCGAGGGTGAAGGCGCGGGACTGCAGATCGCTGAGTCCGCGCATCGCGGAGAGCAGGCTGTCTTCGGCGTTGAGCACTTCGAGGTAGTTCGAAAGACCACCGTCATAACGGTTGCGGGCGATCTGCCAGGCTTCGCGGGCGGCTTCGACGGATTCACCGGTCTTGCTCAGACGCTCGGCCAGCGCGCGCTGGCTGGTGGCCGCATCGGCCACGTCCTGCAGCGCGCGGGTCACCGTGCTGTCGTAATTCGCCACCGCTTCGTCATAGTCGGCACGGCTGCTGCGGTATTGCGCCTTGAGCCGGCCGCTGCTGAAGATCGGCAGCGAGATCGCCGGGCCGACACTGCCGATGTCGGAACCCGAGCTGAACAGCTTGTCGATGCCCAGCGCCTGAGCGCCGATGAAGGCGGAGAGATTCACATCCGGATAGAAACCGGCTTCGGCCACGTCGATCCGCTTCGCGGCGGCTTCCGCACGCAGGCGTGCCGCAACCACGTCGGGCCGGCGGCCGAGCAGCGCGGCGGGCAAGGCGGCGGGCAGGCCTGGCGCACGCTCGAGCGAGATCGCCGGCCGGGAAATGCCGAGACCACGATCCGGCCCTGCACCCATCAGCGCAGCGATGCGATTGCGCTGCAGGGCGATGTCTTCATCCACCGCCAGCAGATCGGCTTCGGCCGCCGTCTGGCGCGCCTCGGCCTGCCTCACGCTGCCCAGGGTCTCGAGACCGTTTGCCTGCCGCTCATGGAAAAGCTGCGAGGTCTTGCTGCGCACTTCGACGGCAGCGGCGGCGGTATCACGCGCCGCGAACAGCCGGGCGAGTTCGGCGTAGGCGCTGGCGATGGACGTTTCCAGCACCAGACGGGCCTGGGCCGCATCGGCCGCAGCGGCTTCACGCTCGGAGGTAGCGGCAGCGAGTGCCGCACGGTTGCGGCCCCAGAAATCCAGCTCCCAGCTCAGATCCAGCGACACCCGGCCGTAATCGTTCCAGCCCTGCGGCGCCATGCTCTTCGGCGTGAGGTAGTTGTAGCTCTGCTTGGCTTCGTTGAAGGAGGCGTTGCCGCTGATCTGCGGGCCGGTATTCGAGCGCGTGCTCGCCACGCCGGCCTCGGCCTTCTGCAGGCGGGCCTGGGCGGCGCGCAGGCTGGGCGCATCCGTCAGCGCTTCGGCGATCAGCTGGTCCAGCTGACGATCACCATATTCCAGCCACCAGTTGCCACCCGGCCAGACCTGGCTGTAACCGCGCAGGCTGGTGCCGGCCTGCCAGGCATCGGCAGCGCGCAGATGCGGCGCTTCGCCGAGATCCGGCAACTGCGCGCAGGCACCGAGGAATAAAAAGGCCGCCAGCAGACCGAGGGTCTGCGTGCGGCGCAAAGGTGCCCTGTTGCGGGCACCACCTTGGGGGAGGGAGTGTCTGTTTGTCACAAGCGGCGTCCTTAACTGAACTGTACGGTACAGTATCCTTGACAGATCGCCCTTGTCAATCAAAACTGTACTGGTAAGTTCAAAAAAGGTTAAACGTGAGAACCAAAAGCGAGACAAAGCGGCAATGCATCGTCGACGCCGCCAAGGAAGTCTTCCGCGAGCTGGGCTTCGGTGCGGCCTCGATGTCGGAGATCTGTGCCCGGGCCGGTGGCTCGAAGGCCACGCTGTACAGCTATTTCAGCTCGAAGGACGAGCTGTTTTCCGCCGCCATGCGCGAGTTCGCCGAAACGCACATGGAAGGCGTCTTCCGCGAGCTGGACCCGCTGCGCACCCCCGCCGAGGCGCTGCACGCCTTCGGCGCACGCTTCCTGCTGCTGATTGCCCAGCCGGAGCTGATCAGCTGGCATCGCACGGTGTTCTCGGAAGCCTGCAAGGGTGACTTCGGCAAGCTCTTCTACAAGCTGGGGCCGGCCGAAGGCCAGGCCAATCTCTCGGCCTATCTGGCGCGCTGCATGGCTGCAGGCAGCCTGCGGCAGGCCGACAGCGCCGTCGCCGCGCAACATCTGATGGGCCTGCTCAAATCGGAATGCATCGACGTGCTGCTGCTGGGCGTGCGTGACAGCGTGCCCGAAGCCGAAGGCCGCGCCATGGCAGGGCGGGCGGTGGACGCCTTTCTGCGGGCTTATGCCGTCTGAATGAAGACCGGTCGTTGCCGGACCGCGATGGCCGGGCTTCGCATCAGGCTTGTTGGTAAGGCGCGCTGCAGCGCACAATGACGGAAACAGGAACTCGCCCGCCGCGCGGCGCAGTCCGGCCCCTCCCCATTTCAGACAGGGATTCCCTCATGACAGCGCAATCCTCCCCGCCCGGTCTCCTCCTGCGCCGCCCCCTCTCCGGCAGGGGGCGCGCATGACACGCAGCGTGATCGTTCTGGGTGCCGGCATGGTCGGCGTGAGTACCGCGCTTCACCTGCAGGCGCGGGGCCATGAGGTGCTGCTGGTCGACCGCAAGGCGCCCGGCCGCGAGACCTCCTACGGCAATGCAGGGCTCATCCAGCGCGAAGCGGTCGAGCCCTATCCGCTGCCGCATGAGCCGGCCGAACTCGTTCAGCATGCCTTGCGTCTGAGCCCGGCGGTGAGCTACCACCTGTGTGCGCTGCCCGGCCTGATGCCGAGGCTTGCCGCCTACTGGTGGGCGTCGATGCCTTCGCGGCATGCGCGCATCGCGAAAGACTGGGCCACGCTGATCGCGCACTCGACCAGCGAGCATGCCGACTGGATCGAACAGGCCGGTGCGCAGGATCTGGTGCGCAAGAAAGGTTTCCACTTCGCCTGGCGGCATGCCGCGAGTTTCCGTGAAGGCCTCGCCAAGGCGCAGCGCTATCACGACCAGTATGGCGTGCAGTTCTCGGCGCTCGATGGCGAAGCGCTGTGCGCCGCCGAACCCGCGCTCACGCAGCGCTTTGCCGGTGGCGTGCACTGGACCGACCCCTGGGCGGTGAACGATCCGGGTGAGCTCGTGGCGCGCTATGCCGCGCTCTTCACGGCGCGTGGCGGGCGCCTGATGCGCGGTGACGCCTCCAGCCTCAAACAGGCCGGCAAGGGCTGGTCGCTGATCACCGAAGAAGGCCCGCAGCAGACGAGCGATGCGGTCGTCGCATTGGGCCCCTGGGCGGAAGACCTGATCCTGCCGCTGGGCTATCGCCTGCCGCTCTTCGTGAAGCGTGGCTACCACCGCCACTATCAGGTACCCCGCCAGCTCAGCATGCCGCTGCTCTGTGCGGATGATGGCGTCATGCTCGCTCCGATGCGCGCCGGCCTGCGCATCACCACCGGCGCCGAACTCGCGCCGCGCGACGCGCCGCCTTCGCCGGTGCAACTCGCGATGGCCGAGAAAGTCGCCCGCCGTGCCCTGTCGCTCGGCGAGCCGGTGGAGGCCCAGCCCTGGCTGGGTGCGCGCCCCTGCACGGTCGACATGAAGCCGGTGATCGGCGCCGCGCCGCGGCACCCGGGCTTGTGGTTCAACTTCGGTCATGCGCACCAGGGCTTCACGCTGGGCCCGGCGACCGGCCGGCTGTTCGCCGATCTGTTCGACGGGAAGACGCCCTATGTCGACGCCACCCCCTTCCTGCCGGATCGATTCGGCAGCTGAGCCGGGGGCGGCAAGCAAGCGCGTGCCAGGCTGAGCAGAGCGGGCGCGCGCAGCGGAGTGCCGCGAGCCCTTTCTTCGCCGGCGCCAATTGCGCATCATGGAAGGCCTGAGCGGATCGCGAGCCGGCAGGCGCCGATGAAGCCCGCATCATCCTGAACACCCTGCGGAGTCACACGCCCCATGTCCGACACGTCCGAAGTCCCCGGCTATGAAATCTCGAGCGATCCGGGGCGACTCGATATGGCCGTGATCCACGGCTATCTCAGCACCAGTTACTGGTCGCCCGGCGTTCCGCTGGAGGTCGTGACGCGGGCCGTCCGGCACTCGCTGTGCTTCGGTGTGTATCACCAGGGCGCGCAGGTCGGCTTTGCCCGGGTGGTGACCGACCGCGCGAGCTTCGCCTACCTCGCCGACGTATTCATTCTCGAGGCGCACCGGGGCCAGGGACTGTCGAAGCAGTTGATGCGCGCGATCATGGCGCATGAGGCGCTGCAGGGCCTGCGCCGCTTCATGCTGGCGACCCGGGATGCGCACGGCCTCTACCGGCAGTTCGGTTTCGAGTCGCTGGCCAATCCGGCCCGCATGATGGAAATCCTGCGGCCGGATATTTACAAGTCCAAACCCTGATCGATCCGGTTTTCATCCCCCCGACACGACATGCCATCGACATTGCCGGACATCCGCTTCAGCGCCGCCCAGCCGGAAGACTTCGAAGCCCTGCTTGCCCTGCGCATCGAGGCCATGCGGGAGAGCCTGACGCGCATCGGCCGCTTTGACCCGGCACGTGCCAGAGCCCGCCTGCTTGCCGGCTTCTCGCCCGCCGACACCCGTCATATCGAGCATGAGGGCCAGCGTGTGGGCTTCGTCGTGACGAAAGCCCTGCGCGACTGCCTGCTGCTCGACCATCTCTACCTTCTGCCCGCACACCAGGGGCGCGGCATCGGCCATGCGGTCATGACGCAGGTGCTGGATGAAGCGGCCGCGCTGAACCTGCCTGTCCGCGTGTGCGCGCTGCGCGAGAGCGCGGCCAACCGTTTCTATCTGGCGCACGGCTTCCAGCTGATCGAGCAGGCCGAGTTCGACAACACCTACCTCCGTCCCCTGCCCGCAACGCCGCACCCGATGTGAGCCTCAGGCCAGCCCGGGTGCCCCTGCCGCAATCGGCGCAGACCGGCAGAGCCCAAAAAAACCCGCGCCGAAGCACGGGTCATGAACGAGCCAGGCAAATCGCCAGGCAACGAGGAAAGAGGCTACCAGCCGATGTTCACCACCAGCGCTTTCGGCTTCGACGAATACAGCAGCGTGCTCTTGTCCCGCACGTCATCGTAGGCAAAACCGTAGGCCAGGTTGTCGAGACTGTGCTGATGCCAGAACTTCGCGTAGTAGTTGGTCGGCGCGGTGGCGTAGTAGGTGCTCGCATCGCTCCACAGTTCGCCGGCCACCGTCTTCACGAGATGACGATTGAGTGCGGCGCAGATCTGTGCCTGCACCACCAGATCGAGGCGTGAGCCGGAGGCCAGCGGGCCGGAGCCTTCCAGCACGTTCAGCGTGGAAGGCTTGCTGCGGATGTAGGCGTACTCCGCGCCACCGTTCTTGCTGAAGGTGAACACGTCTCCACTGACCCGGCCCACGAAGCTCGACATCACGCCCTGATCCGGGAAGGAGAATTTCAGATCGTTCGTACGGTAGTAGTCCCACACCTCGTTCACATAGCTGTCGAGGTAGCCGGCGTAGGCCGCCCCGGGCGCCATCGTGCCCTTGCCCGGCGCGAGGATGCGGTAGGGCTGCTTTACCAGCCCCTTGAAGGCATCCGGCACCTCGCGCTGGAAAGCGGTGAAGAGGCCCGCGCGGGTCTCGGTCTCGCCAACCGTCTTGTCCACCCCGTCGTTGCCGACAAGCCGTGCGGTCAGCGGGAAGCCGAACTGATCGACGCGGGTGGTGTTGCCCCAGAAGCCGGTCGAGAGCAGCGTGAATTCGGCGAAATCGAAATACACGTCCTGGTTCGGATCCTGCGGATTGCCCAGATTCGCACCGGCAAAGCCGACCTTGCCGTCCGCGCCCATCACGATGCGGATGTACATCGGCGAGCCCACGCTCATGAAGAGCCGTGCGCCTTCGAGCGGCGCAATCGACACCCAGGAAGCCTCGGCCAGCGTGTGGAAATAGTTGGCGTAATTCACGCCCGCCTTGCTGAGGTGGCCACTCGCATCATTGTCGGACACCAGCGCCGGCTGCATGCTGCCGTCCTTCGCGATGTATGACATGGCCTTGGTCGCCGGATTCAGGCCGATGATGGCCCAGTAGATCTGGCTGTCCGCAAAGTTGCCGCGTGTGCCGTTCTTCAGCTGCACGGTCATCGTGCGCGAGCCGACCGGAATCGATGAAGCCGCGCTGCTGCTCACGCTGCTGGCACTGCTCGCGGCCGACGAACTGGCGCGGCTGGAGGAGGCCGAAGAGGCCGCGCTACTGCTCGCGGCGCTGCTCGCCACACTGCTGGCCGAACTGCTGCCGGCACTGCCGAGCACCAGGCTGGCGCTGGGCGAATCGTAGGCCGGCGTGCCGTTGTTGTAGGTGAACCAGTAGTTCAGCGTCTGCCCGGCCTGCGCGGGGAAACTCCACTCATAGCGTGCGGTGGAAGCATTCCAGCTCATGCGCACGTTCTGCTGCGCGCCACCCGCCAGCGAGTAATGCGCGTCCACCCAGGTCGTTGCCACCTTCGAGACGAACCACAGCGTCGCCTTGCCGTTGGCAAGCGTGGCACCCGCGGTGTAATTCGCCCCGGTCGTGGCGGCCTGGCTCACGATCGTACTTGTGCTGGCCGAGTTGTAGGCCGCACTGCCATTGTTGTAGGTAAACCAGTAGCTGAGCGACTGGCCCAGCGTTGCGGCGAAACGGTATTCGTAGCGGCTGCTGGACGCGTTCCAGCTCATGCGCACATTCTGCTGACCGCCTCCTGCGAGGCTGTAGTGCGCATCGACCCAGCTCGTGTTCACCTGTGACTCGAACCAGATCGTTACATTGCCACTGGCATATTCGCTCCCTGCGGTGAAGTCCGCAGCCTGAGCCACCGGAAGCAGGCTGCTCGCCCACAGCATCAGCAGCAGAAATACGCGTCGGAATATGGCTGTCATTGTTTTCCCTTCCATGACGGCGGGGCGCCGGCTGACGCCCAGACCGGGAGCACGATAGGTTTTGCCGGAAGGCGCTGACAAGCCTCAAGAGACAGGAGGCAGCAGGAGAGATCCGTATGTCATTCAATGACTTGCTGCGCGGGACAGACGGTCGGATCGGACGCATGAGCGCAGGCCCGCGCAACTCACGCCCGGCCGCGGATTCTCTTTCTTGCCCGACAGATCAGTCCGCCTGACAGGATCCCCGCGAGGCAGCATCGATGCACGAACTCCACACTGATGAGGCCAAACAGGGGGCTTGCCATGACGAAAGGCGAAACGGCATGACGTCAGCATGCATGATGCTGTCCATCAGCAGATGACTGAAGGTGCTGACCAAGCGGTTTGCACACGCGGCCGCAAAACAGCCCGATCAACGCGACCCCCGGCAAGCTGTGCGAGGCACCGTGCAGTTCGCCCCGGTTCGTGAGCATGGCGACCAGGGTCTGGAGAACCATCACGATCGGTGCGTCGCTCAATACGGCCAGTGAGAACCGGTTCCGGATCGCGGCCTTGGCAACAGGTCCGCATTCCTTGTGCAGCGGTGCGCGGCATGGCATGACCTCAGGGACGGCTCGGGCACATCCGACCGGCAGCACGGCCATTCCGGCCCGGTGAGGGCAGACCGCAGCGAGCGGCTTTCAGGACCGCGAGGCCCCAGTGGAACCCGATCCGGGCGCAGCGAAACTCTTGCGGTATTCCCGGGGCGAAACCGCCAGCCGTTCGCGGAAGTGGTGGCGCAGTACCTGAACGCTGCCGAAGCCCGCTTCGGCGGCCACCCGCTCGACCGGCAGGCGGGTTGTTTCCAGCAGGCGGCGTGCTTGCGAAATACGCTGGTCGATCAGCCATTGGCCAGGCGTCATCCCGGTTGCGTCCAGAAAACGCCGGAAGAAGCTCCGGGGGCTCACTGCCAGCAGACCGGCCATGCGCTCCACCGGCCAGTCCGCGTTCAGCTGTGCCCGGATGATGTCCAGCGCACCGGCCAGCCGATCATCACGATCCGCCGGAACGGGTCTTTCGATGAACTGGGCCTGGCCGCCCCCGCGGTGGGGCGGCATGACCAGTCGCCGGGCCACGGAACTGGCGGCATCCACACCATAGTCCTGGCGGATGATGTGGAGCATCAGATCAATGCCGGCAGCACTGCCGGCCGAGGTATACACCCGCCCCTCCTCCACATACAGAACGCTGGCATCCACTTCGATTTCAGGATGGCGTGCCTTCAGCAGCTCGGCATAGCGCCAGTGCGTTGCCGCACGGCGGCCGTCCAGCAAGCCTGTCGCGGCAAGCACGAAAGCGCCGGAGCAGATGGAAGCCAGACGCGCACCACGTTCCCAGGCACGTCTCAGCCGATCGGCAAGCGTGGCGGGCACCGGCACGGCCGCCCCTTTCCAGCCCGGCACCACGATCAGGTCGGCACGGTCGAGCAGATCCAGCCCCGCAGTCGCGGCAAGGGTCAGCCCGCCATGGGCGCGAAGCGGCCCCGGCTCGATGGCCGCGCTGGCGTAGCGATACCAGTCGCGTCCCATTTCAGGCCGGGACAATCCGAACACCTCGGCAACGATGGCGAATTCGAAGGTGCACAGGCCGTCATAGACGAGCGCGACGACCAGGGGGCCTATCAGATCTTCCGGAGCGAACGAACCCGATTCCATGGCTGGCAGAAAATGATCGATAAGTGGCTTTCCTGCCAATTGTAGGGCCGCACAGCCTCCGACACCATGCAAGCACCTTACAGACGGAGCCCGCCATGCCCACCGCAGTCAGCACCATTCCCGCCGCCCCTTCTTCAATTGCCGAAGCGCATTTCGCCGCCGGATTCAGCTTCGAGACCGACTGCTGGGACGTGCATGAAAGCCTGGCGGCCGGCGCAGACTTTGTCCTGCTTGATGTCCGCTCCCCGGCGCTGTTTGCCCGCGGCCACGTTCCGGGCGCCATCAACCTGCCGCACGGCAAGCTCGTCGAGCACAAGCTCGCCCAGTGGCCGGCCGGGACGCTCTTCGTGACCTACTGCGCCGGGCCGCACTGCAACGGCGCCGCCCGCGGCGCGCTGCGTCTCGCCCGGCTGGGTCGCCCGGTGAAAATCATGGCCGGCGGCATCACAGGCTGGATCGACGAGGGTTTTGAACTGGCCCGCGAGGCAACGCCAGACTGAGCGCGCGGCCGGCCACGTTCGGGGCCGGGCTGCTGGCGCGCGCCACCGCTTCGCAAACGTCCCGACGGTCAGGTGAGAACGGAATCTGCCCGGTCTGAAATGAAAGGAGCTGCGCGCGGAAACGAAAAAGCCCCGTCACGGGGACGGGGCTTTTCGGGTATTCCTGGTGGCCAGTCGCGGAATCGAACCACGGACACGCGGATTTTCAATCCGCTGCTCTACCAACTGAGCTAACTGGCCGGTGAGCCGAGGAATATAGCAAAGGCTCCCTGCGTGGGCAAGTTTTTTTTGAGGCCGACGCAGCCGGACGGGTGTTGCCAGTCAACTTCCGGCCGCGCCTGCCGATTACCTGCAGATGATCGAGAGGCTCACAGGAACCATCAGGATGAATCGCGAGCAGGCAGAAACCAGCTATTTCGTGACGCCGGACCAGTTGGGGATCGGGCTGTTCGTCTATATCGACCTGCCCTGGTTCAGCCATCCCTTCAGCTTCAACAGCTTCAAGATCCGCAGCGAGGATCAGATCCAGACGCTGCGGGGGCTCGGCGTCAAGCGCTTCCGCTACGACCCGGACCGCAGCGACGCGCCGCAGTTTCCGGCCACAGCGCCGGTCGCCGAAGCCGCCGAACCGGTCAGCGAGCCAGCGCAGGCAGACGCGGAAGACCCGGCCCTGAGCAGCAAGCGGGCACGGGCGGCCGTGCTGCGGGAGCGGCGCGAGCGCATCGCGAATGTGGAAAAGGCCTTCGCCAAGGCGGCGGCGATCATGCGCAACATCAACCGCAACATCCTGTCGCGGCCGAAGGAATGCCTGGAGGAAGTCAGCGAACTGGTGCGCCAGATGGCGACGGCCTTTCTCGAAGCACCGGAGCTGACCCTGCATGTGATGGGCGCCAAGGCCGGCGGCGAGGAGGTTTACTACCACGGGCTCAACACTTCGATCCTCGCCATGATGCTCGCCCGCGAGATGGGCATGCCGGTGGAGGATGGCCGCACGCTCGGGCTCGCAGCCCTGCTGCATGACGTGGGCCTGATCGAGATCCCGGACAAGGTATTGAAGAAAACGGAAGACCTCACCAGTTCCGAGATCGAGCTGCGCCGGATGCATGTGGATTACGGCATCCGCATCGGCAAGCAGGCCGGCCTGCCCGACAGCGTACTGGCCGTCATCTATCAGCATCATGAGCTGGCCGACGGCAGCGGTTATCCGCGGGGGCTTTCGGGCAACGCGATCCTGCCGCTCGCGCGGGTCGTCTCGATGGTCAATTACTACGACAACCTGTGCAATCCGCTGAGCCTCGCCAAGGCGCTGACGCCGCATGAAGCGCTCTCGCTGATGTTCGCGCAGCGGCGCAGCAAGTTCGACGCCAAGCTGCTGCAGCTCATGATCAAGAATCTGGGCGTGTATCCGCCCGGCACGGTGGTGCGGCTCTCCAACGAGGCGCTGGGGCTCGTGCAGTCGGTCAATCCGCAGAAGCCGCTGCGCCCGTGGGTGCTGGTCTATGACCCGGACGTGCCCAAGGAAGAGGCGATCATGATCGACCTCGAACAGGAGCCCGACATCAACATCAGCAAGGCGATCCGGCCGGTGCAGCTGCCCGCCGCAGCACTCGACTACCTCAGCCCGCGCCGCCGGGTGACCTATTTCTTCGACGCCGGCAATGCCGGCCCGGCACGATGAGCGCCTCACCCGAAGCCCTCCTGCTTGATGCCAGCAGCGAAATCCTCCTGCTGGTGGCGCCCGACACGCTGGAGATCGTGGCGGCGAACGCGGCCGCGCTGCGCGAACTCGGCCATGCGCGCGAAGCGCTGGTGGGGCGGCCGATCACCGACATCGAATGCGCACTCTCCGACGTGTTCTTCTGGGAAGAAGTCCGCAATGGCGGCAGTGCCGAACTCAACGACGCCGAAGGCCTGCACCAGCGTGCCGACGGCGAGATGCTGGCCACGCTCAAGAGCGTGAGCCGGCTGCCCGGCGAGCCGGGCTGGATCGTGGTGCGCGCGCGCAGCATTGCGGATCAGAAACGCGCCGAGGAAGAGCTCGCGCTGATGACCTCTCAGCTCCGGGCCACGCTGGAAGCGACCGCCGACGGCATTCTCGTGCTGGACCGCCAGAAGCGGATCACCAACATGAACCGGCGCTTCTCGAAGATGTGGCAGCTGCCTGACGAGCTGCTGCTGCGCCATGAAGACGGTCGCCTGCTCGAATACATGCTGACCCGCATCGCGCAGCCCGATCTGCATGCCAAGCATCTGATGGAACTGGGTGCCGACGAGACGCGGGAAACCTTCGACACGGTGCCGCTGGTCGATGGCCGCATTTTCGAATGCAAGTCACGCCCGGCGCGTCATGGCGAGCAGGTGATCGGCCGAGTGTATTGCTTTACCGACGTGACCCAGCGTCATCGCGCGGAGCAGGAACTCATCGCCGCCCGTGACGCCGCCACCGCCGCCAGCCGCGCCAAGGGCGAATTCCTGGCGATGATGTCGCACGAAATCCGCACCCCCATGAACGGCATCATCGGCATGGCGCAGCTGCTCGAAACCACGCCGCTCAACGCCGAGCAGGGCGATTACGTGCGCACCATGCGATCGTCGGGCGACGCGCTGCTGGCCATCATCAACGACATCCTCGACTACTCGAAGATCGAGGCGCGCAAGATGGAGCTCGAATCCACCAGCTTCCGGCTGGACCGGATGCTGGACGACCTGAGCCGCCTGTTCTCGCTGCAGGCGCGCGAAAAAGGTCTGCTCTTCGAGAGCCGCGTCGACGGCACGGTTTCCAATGCGCTGATCGGCGACCCGGTGCGGGTGCGCCAGATCCTGCTGAATCTGGTCGGCAACGCCATGAAATTCACCGCCAGCGGCAGCGTCAAGGTGTCGGTGCAGGAGGTCGGCCGGGCCAATTCCCGCTGCCGGCTGCGCTTCTCGGTGCGTGACACCGGCATCGGCATTCCGCTGGACAAGCAGGCCCACATCTTCACGCCCTTCGAGCAGGCCGACATGTCCACCACCCGGCGTTTCGGGGGCACCGGCCTGGGCCTGTCGATCTGCCGCATGCTCTGCGAGCTCATGGAGGGCGAGATCGGGCTGGTGAGCGAACCGGGCGCGGGCGCCGAATTCTGGTTCGAGATCTGGCTGGGCCAGGCCGTTGCCGAACCCGACGCGCCCGCCGAGCGCGCCGGCCCCGAACTCGTCATTCCGGCCCAGGCGCGCATCCTGATCGTGGAAGACAACACCGTGAACATCATGGTGCTGGGCAAGCTGCTGCGCAAACTCGGCGCCAGCGAAGCACGCACCGCGCGGGACGGTCTGGAGGCTCTCGACTGCTGCCAGCAGGCCCGCTTCGACCTGATCCTGATGGACACCCACATGCCGAAGATGGACGGGCTGAGTGCCACCCGCGCGCTGCGCGCCCGCGGCATCGAGGCACACATCGTGGGCTGCAGTGCCGACGCCATGGCCAGCGACCATGCGGCAGCACTCGAAGCCGGCATGGACGACTACCTGACCAAGCCGATCGCGCTCGAAGCCCTGCGCCAGACCCTCGAACGCTGGCTCGCACGGCGACCGCTGCCGGGCTGAGGACGATCCCGGGGCGAAGGCAGTCTGCCTATAATGGGCGACCCGCCCGATACACGACAACCGACCCCATGAGCCTGCGCAGTTCCTGAAAGTCCGCTCGCGATCCCGTGCCAGCGCCCGACCGGCCGCGCCTGCCCCGACAGGCCGCACATGACGGACAGGCCGCGCGCCGGACCGCTCCCGAGCGCGGCCGAAGGCGGCAAATGAGAAGGAAGGTGCACGGTCTCCCGAAGGCTGCCGCCGGTCATTGCTCCGGCCTCTTCGCGAGCCGGGCCCGTGCGGACACAGCGGGCAGGCATGCCCATCACCCGACCGAACGGTATTGACCCCATGAGCCAGTTCTTCGAACACCACGTCTTCTTCTGCTGCAACAAGCGCGCAGCTCCCGATGCCAGCTGTGAGAACCACGGCGCGAGCGAGCTCCAGGCCTATGCCAAGGACCGCATCCGCGAACTGGGCCTGGCCGGCAAGGGCAGCATCCGCATCAACAAGGCCGGCTGCCTCGGCCGCTGTGACGACGGCCCGGTGCTGGTCGTCTATCCCGAAGGCGTCTGGTACACCTTCGTCGACCGCGAAGACATCGACGAAATCATCACCGAGCACCTGCAGCACGGCCGCGTGGTGGAGCGCCTCAAGCGATGAAGGCGCTGCCCACCGAAACCCTGCTCATCGACGGGCCGGACGGCACCATCGAACTGCTCGTCGACGCGCCGCAACAGGCACGCGGCGTGGCCCTGGTCTGCCATCCGCATCCGCTCTTCGGCGGCGCCAACACCAACAAGGTCGCCCACACGCTCGCCCGCACGCTCCGCGACCTCGGCTACATCGCGCTGCGACCGAACTTCCGCGGGGTGGGCCGCTCGGAAGGCGCCCATGACAACGGTGGCGCCGAAACGGCCGACATGCGGGCCGTGCTGGACTGGGCCCGCGCCAACTGGGAGCTGGACGATAGCAGCCCGGTCGTGCTCGCCGGCTTTTCCTTCGGCGCCTTCGTGCAGACCCGCGTCGCCCGCCGCCTGGCCGAAGCGGGGCACCCGGCCAGCTGGCTGATCCTCGTCGGCACCGCAGCCGGCTTCGTCGAAGGCGCCCGCCAGTACGACACCGAGGCGGTCGGGCCGGATACCCTGGTCATTCACGGCTCGAAGGATGAAACCGTCCGGCTCGAAAACGTGCTGGCCTGGGCCGAGCCGCTCGAGGTGCCGGTCATCGTCGTGCCCGGCGCCGACCACTTCTTCCATGGCCGCCTGCACGTCCTGCGCGACATCATCAACCGCGCCGCCTGCGAATGCGGCGAGCCGGAAGAGGGACACACCTGATCTGCCGCACGCCCGGCAAGGGCGATGATGCGACCTTGCCGGCGCGGCGCAGCCGCCCTCGCCAGATTTTCCGCTGCAAACCTGTGGAGCTTCCGACATGAAACTCATCGCCTCGCTGACCAGTCCCTACGTGCGCAAGATCCGCGTGCTGCTGCTCGAAAAAGGCATCCCCTTCGAGCTGGTACTCGACTCGCCGTGGGAAGCCACCACCCATGTTCCGGACTTCAACCCGCTGGGCAAGGTACCGGCGCTCGTCACCAATGACGGCGAGGTATTCTTCGATTCGCCGGTGATCGCGGACTACCTCGAAACCCTGGGCGTCTATGCCCCCGAGCTGCCCGCCGATGCCATGGAGTGCGTGCGCATCCGCCAGATCGAAGCCCTCGCCGACGGCATCGTGGACGCGGGCGTGGCCTGGTTTCTGGAAACACGGCGACCCGAAGACAAGCAGATGCCCGAAGCCATGGAGCGCCAGCGCGGCAAGATCCTGCGCAGCCTCGGCGAGCTGGAAAAACGCATCCAGGGCCGGGAATGGCTGCGCGGCGACGCGCTCTCGCGCGCCGACATCGCCGTCGGCTGTGCGCTGCTCTGGCTCGATTTCCGCCTCGGCAGCTTCGACTGGCGCAGCAGGCATCCCGGCGTGGCGGCCTTCGTGGCCCGTCTCTCGGAGCGCCCCAGCTTCGCCCAGACCGTGCCGGTGCTCTGAGTTGTCGCAGGCCGGACTGCCAGGCATGACACCGGCTCGCCACGCGGCGGCCGGGCTGCTGCTCATGCCTGCGCTGGCCCGCGCCAACCACGGCAGCGGCCAGGACGTCTCGGGCCCGCTGCTGTGGTCCATCGGCCTGCTCTGTCTGGTGGTAGTGCTGGTGCTGCTCTACCTCTTCCGCCAGACGATGCTCGCCAGCGAGCGGCGCAGCACGAGCAGCCTGCTGCTGCCCGAGGAGCCCGGTGCGCCCGGCTCCGGCCCCTCGCACTTCAATACCCTGTTCGCGCTGACGCCGGTGCCGGTCTCCATCGTGCGCCTGGCCGATGGCGTCCATCTCGAGGTGAATGCGACCTGGGAGCGCGTTTCCGGCTGGTCACGCGATGAAGTGCTGGGCCGCACGACGCGCGACATCAACGGCTGGGTCTCCGATGCCGAGCGGGCGGACTACCTCGCCGTGCTCAAGCGGGACGGCCGCATCGACAACCTGCCCGTGCGCTTCCGGCTGCGCAACGGCAAGATCCGGCACTTCCTCTCGCACTGCCGGATCATCGAGTATGCACGGGTCACCTGCATCTTCAGCGCCTATGTCGATATCACCGAGCAGCTGCAGGCAGAAGCCAGCCTGATCGAGCTCAACGCGCGACTCGAGCAGCGGGTGGCGGAACGCACCGCCGAGCTGGCCCGTGCAAACGCCTCGCTGGAAGCCTCGCTGGGCACCCTCAAGCTGACCCGCGACGAGCTGGTTCACTTTGAAACCATGGCCTCGCTGGGCTCGATGGTGGCGGGCATCTCGCACGAGCTGAACACGCCGCTGGGCAATGCGCTGACACTCGGCAGCTCGCTGCATGACCAGGTCCAGGGCTTCCGCCGCCGCCTGCACGACGGCCCGCTCACCCGCAGCGCGCTCGATGAGTTCCTCGACGATCTCGACCAGGGCAGCGGCCTGCTCACCCGCAGCCTGGAGCGCGCCGCCGAACTGGTGACCAGCTTCAAGCAGGTGGCCGTGGACCAGAGCTCCGAACGCCGCCGCAGGTTCATGCTCGATGAGCTCGTCAATGATGTGCTCAACACCCTGCGCCCCTCGCTGCGCCACCGTCCGGTCGAGCTCAAGGTGCTGCTCGACAAGGCCATCACGATGGACAGCTACCCCGGCCCGCTGGGGCAGGTGATCGTCAATCTGGTCCAGAACGCGCTGATCCACGGCCTGGCCGACGTGGCCCAGGGCAGCATCCGCATCGAAGCGCTGCTGAGCGGCGAACACGAGGCAGAGCTGCGCATCTCGGACAATGGCAGCGGCATCAGCGCCGAACACCTGCCGCGGATCTTTGACCCCTTCTTCACCACGCGGCTGGGCAGCGGCGGCTCCGGACTGGGGCTCTCGATCGTGCACCGCATCGTCACCACGGTGCTGGGCGGCAGCATCAAGGTCAGCTCGACACCGGGCGAAGGCAGCACCTTCCGCATCCTGCTGCCGCTCGAAGCACCGCACCAGACACCGCCCGCGCCCCTGGTGCCGCCCCATGACTGAAGCCCTCGTCGTGCTCTGCAACGTGCCCGATGCCGGCTGCGCGGAGCGCATCGCCCGCGCACTGGTGGAACGCCGGCTCGCGGCCTGTGTCAACATCCTCCATCCCTGCCTCTCGGTCTATCGGTGGCAGGGCGAGGTCGAGACGCAGCACGAGATTCCGCTGCTGATCAAGACCACCGCTGCATGCTTCGCCGCGCTGTCTGCCGCCCTGAGCGAACTGCACCCTTATGAAGTACCCGAAATCATTGCCCTGCCCGTGAGCGCCGGCCTGCCCGCGTATCTGGGCTGGGTCAGTCAGGAAACCCGAGCCGAATGAAGCGCCTGCTCCCTGCCCTACTGCTCAGCCTCGCCCTGTCGTGTCTTGCCCGCCTCGTGCTGGCCGCCGCCCCCGAACCGCTCCCGCCCGAGCAGGCCTACCGGCTCAGTGCGAGCCTGATTGACGAGCAGACCGTCGAGGTGCGCTTCGCCATCGCGCCGGGCTACTACCTCTACCGCGACAAGCTGGGCTTCCGCCTCGCCCCCGGCGACAACGCGCTCGCCGCCTACACGCTGCCCGAAGGCCTGCCACATGAAGACCGCTTCTTCGGCAAGCAGCCGATCTATCGCGACAGCCTGCAGCTCACGCTGCGCCTGACCCGGCCCGCCACCGGCCCGCTCACCCTCACCGTGCTGCATCAGGGCTGTGCCGATTTCGGCATCTGCTATCCGCCCAGCGAAGTTCCGGTCGAGCTCAGGCTCGCCAACATGTCCACCGCGCTCCAGAAGCCGGGCCACTCGCTGATCGCCGGGCTGGACCAGCCCGCGCAGGACCTGCGGATCGACACGCCCGCGGCCGTCGTGACGGCAGCCGTCGCCCCCGGAGCGGCCTCGACGGACGCCGCCGCGGCCTCCACCGAGGATGCCGACGGCGTCGCCCGCCTGCTGGGCGAAGGCAAGCTCGCGCTGATCCTCGCCAGCTTCTTCGGCGTCGGGCTGCTGCTCTGCTTCACCCCCTGCGTGCTGCCGATGGTGCCGATCCTCTCCGGCATCATCGTCGGTCACGGTCACCGCATCAGCACGCGCCGCGCGCTGACGCTCTCGCTCGCCTATGTGCTGAGCATGGCGCTCACCTATGCCCTGGCCGGGGTGGCCGCGGCCTTCTCCGGTCAGCTGCTGTCGACCTGGCTGCAGAACGTGTGGGTGCTGGGCGCTTTCGCGCTGCTCTTCGTACTGCTCGCACTGGCCATGTTCGGCGCCTGGGAGCTGCAATTGCCGGCCCGCTGGCAGCACCGGCTGTCGACCCGCGCCCATCATCACGGCGGCTCGGTGCCGCAGCTGGCCATCATGGGCGCCATCTCCGCCCTGATCGTGGGTCCCTGCGTCACCGCGCCGCTGGTGGGCGCCCTGCTCTACATCGCCCGCACCGGCGACGCACTGCTCGGCGGTCTGGCGCTGTTCGCCCTCGGACTCGGCATGGGCGTGCCGCTGGTGGTAGTCAGCGTGGCCGCACGCCGCTACCTGCCCAAGCCCGGTCCCTGGATGGAAGGCGTGAAGCGCTTCTTCGGCTTCCTGCTGCTCGCCACCGCGCTGTATCTGGTCGCCCCGGTGCTGCCGCCGCTGCTGACGATGCTGGGCTGGGCCACCTTGCTGGTCATGGGCGGGCTCTTCCTGCACGCGCTCGACAGCCTGCCGGCCGGCGCGCGCCCGCTGCAGCGCCTGCAGAAAGGCCTCGGCCTGCTGGCACTGCTGGCCGGCGCGGCGATTTTCATCGGCGCGCTCGCCGGCAGCCGCGACCCGCTGCAACCGCTGGCAGGGCTGCGTGGCAGCGCGGCCGCAGCGACCGCTCAGCCCGCCTTCGAACGCATCCGCAGCAGCGCCGAGCTGGATCAGCGGATTGCAGCCAGCGACCGGCCGGTGATGCTCGATTTCTATGCCGATTGGTGCGTGAGCTGCAAGGAAATGGAGCACCGCACCTTCACCGACCCTGATGTGGCCGCCCGTCTGGCCGGCTTCACGCTGCTGCAGGCCGACGTGACCGCCAACACGCCGGCCGACCGCGAGCTGCTCAAGCGCTTCGGCCTCTACGGGCCGCCCGGCATCCTTTTCTTCGCCCCCGGCCAGGCCGATGAACGACGCCCGCTGCGCGTGGTCGGCTTCATGGGCGCCGAGCGTTTCGGCCGCGTACTCGACGCAGCCTCCACCACCCCCTGAACCGCCATGACCCAGACCATCACCCGCCTCAACCCCTCCGCCCGCTACGCCGATGCAACCTGCTTCGCCGGCATCGTCCAGGCAGTGGAAGTCCCCGCCAGCGCAACCGACGGCATCCATGAGCAGACCACCTCGATGCTCAAGGCGCTGGAGGCGACTCTGGAACGCGCCGGCGCCTGCAAGGATCGGCTGCTGATGGCCACGATCTACCTCACCGACATGGCCGACTACGCCGGCATGAACGAAGCCTGGGAGGCCTGGCTGCCGGCGGGCTGCGCCCCGGCGCGCGCCTGCGTGCAGGTGGTGCGCCTCGCCGACCCCGCCTGGCGCGTCGAGATCGCGGTGATGGCTGCCGCCACCTGAGCCGGAGGCCGGCGGCCACGCCGGTCAGCATTCCCCCCAATGTCGTGCGGGTCGCCTTTGCCCGCGCAAAGCCCTAAAATGGGCCGCCTGCCAGCCCCCGGCAAGCCTTCCCCACAGAGCGCCCCCCGACCATGCAAGTTGCACCCGAGTTCATGACCGCCCCGGCCCCCGTGCGCCTGCGCGAGATTCCGTACAACTACACCTCCTTCTCCGACCGCGAGATCGTGATCCGCCTGCTGGGCGACGAGATGTGGTCCGTGCTGGACAGCCTGCGCACCGAGCGCGTCACCGGTCGCTCCGCACGCATGCTCTACGAAGTGCTGGGCGACATCTGGGTGGTGCAGCGCAACCCCTATCTGGAAGACGACCTGCTCGACAACCCGGGTCGCCGCAAGGCCTTGCTCGACGCCCTGCGCCATCGCCTCAACGAAGTCGAGAAACGTCGCCTCGACTCCCGCTCCGAAGACGCGGACCGCAGCGAGAAAGTCGGCCTGCTGGTCGCGGCCGCCAACAAGGCCGTGGATGCCTTTGCAGCCCATTTCGAGCGCACCGCCAGCCTGCGCGCGCGCGCGCTGCGCCTGCTATCGAAACACACCCGGCGCGACAACATCGCCTTCGATGGCTATGCCCGCGTCGCCCATGTGACCGACGCCACCGACTGGCGCGTGGAATTCCCCTTCGTCGTGCTCTATCCCGACACCGAAGAGGAAATCGGCCATCTGGTGCGCAGCTGCATCGAGCTGGGCCTCACCATCATTCCGCGGGGCGGCGGCACCGGTTACACCGGCGGCGCCGTACCGCTCACAGCCAATTCCGTTGTCATCAACACCGAAAAGCTCATCGATATCGGCGAAGTCGACAGCCAGACCTCGCTGCCCGGCGTGGACCAGCCCTATGCCACCGTCTTTACCGGTGCCGGCGTGGTCACGCGGCGGGTGATGGATCTGGCCGAGCACAACGGCCTGGTCTTTGCCTGCGACCCGACCTCGGCGGACGCGTCCTGCATCGGCGGCAACATCGCGATGAACGCCGGCGGCAAGAAGGCGGTGCTGTGGGGCACGGCGCTCGACAACCTCGCGTCCTGGCGCATGGTCACGCCGGACGGCAACTGGCTCGAAGTCGAGCGTCTCAACCACAACCTCGGCAAGATCCACGATCAGGCCGAGGTGCTGTTCCGCCTGAAGCGCTTTGACGCCTCCGGCAAGAAGCTGCTCGGCGAAGAATTCCTGACGATTCCCGGCGAACGTTTCCGCAAGGTGGGGCTGGGCAAGGACGTGACCGACAAATTCCTCGGCGGCCTGCCCGGCATCCAGAAGGAAGGCACCGACGGCATCATCACCAGCGCCCGCTGGCTGCTGCACAAGCTGCCGCCGCACACCCGCACGGTCTGCCTGGAATTCTTCAGCCAGGTACGCGAAGCGGTGCCGGCGATCGTCGAGATCAAGGATTTCATCGAAACCCTGCCCAAGACCGGCAACAACCGCGTGATGCTCGCCGGCCTTGAGCACCTGGATGAGCGCTATGTGCGGGCGGTGGGCTACGCCACCAAGGCCAAGCGCCATGGCCGGCCGAAGATGGTGCTGATCGGCGACATCGTCGGTGACGATGAAAACGCGGTCGCCCAGGCGGCCTCCGAAGTCGTGCGCCTGTGCAATGCACGCGGCGCGGAGGGCTTCATCGCCGTCACCGCCGAAACCCGCAAGAAATTCTGGCTCGACCGCTCGCGCACCGCGGCGATCGCCAAGCACACCAACGCCTTCAAGGTGAATGAAGACGTGGTGATCCCGCTGCCGCGCATGGGCGATTATTGCGATGGCATCGAGCGCATCAACATCGAACTCTCGATCCGCAACAAGCTGCGCCTGGTCCAGGCGATCGACCGCTTCTTCCGCGGCGACCTGCCGCTGCGCGAATACGAGTCGGCGCTGGAAAAGGACGAGCTGATCGGCGACCGCCGCCTGCGTGCGCTGGAAGTCATCGACACCATCAACACGCGCTGGACCTGGATCCTCGAGCATCTGGACCTGCCGCTTGCCGAGGCCGAAGCGAAATTCGCGGAGCTGGGCATCAACGCCGGCACGCTGCAAAACAAGGCCGACGAACTGCGCCTCTTCCACAGGCTGCAGGATTATTCCGTTCGCATCTCCTGGAAGACCGAACTGAAGGCCGCCATCGAAGAGATCTTCGAGGGCAACACCTACCGGCCGGTCATCGAGCGCCTGGAGGCGATCCACAAGGAAGTACTGCGTGGCCGCGTGTTCGTGGCGCTGCACATGCACGCCGGCGACGGCAATGTGCACACCAACCTGCCGGTGAACTCCGATCATTACGAGATGCTGCAGGAAGCCTATGCCGCCGTCGAACGCATCATGCATCTCGCGCGTGGCCTGGGTGGCGTGATCTCCGGAGAGCATGGCATTGGCATTACCAAGTATGAGTTCCTCACCGAAGAGGAGCTCGCCCCCTTCCATGCCTACAAGCAGAAGGTGGACCCGGAAGGCCGCTTCAACGCCGGCAAGCTGATGCCGGGTGCCGACCTGCGCAACGCCTACACGCCCTCCTTCAACCTGATGGGCCACGAGTCGCTGATCATGCAGCAGAGCGACATCGGCGCGATCTCCGCTTCGGTGAAGGACTGCCTGCGTTGCGGCAAGTGCAAGCCGGTCTGCTCCACGCATGTGCCACGCGCGAACCTGCTCTACTCGCCGCGCAACAAGATCCTCGCCACGTCTCTCCTGATCGAAGCCTTCCTGTATGAAGAGCAGACCCGCCGCGGCGTCTCGATCAAGCACTGGGAAGAATTCGAGGATGTGGGCGACCACTGCACGATCTGCCACAAGTGCTACACGCCCTGCCCGGTGGACATCGACTTCGGCGACGTGTCGATGGCGATGCGCAGCCTCCTGCGCAAGATGGGCAAGCAGAGCTTCAACCCGGCCAAGACCCTGGCCATGGCCTTCCTCAACACCACCTCGCCGGAAAAGATCAAGTTCCTGCGCAAGGTCTCGATCGAGTGGGCCTACAAGGCGCAACGCCTGGGCGTGGATCTGCTACGCCCGTTCAGCAAAGGCAGCACAAAGCAGCCGCCCGCCTCGCTCGGCAAGCCGGCGATCAAGGCGCAGGTGATCCACTTCGTGAACAAGAAGATGCCGGGCAACCTGCCGAAGAAGACTTCGCGTGCGCTGCTCGACATTGAAGACGATCACGTCGTGCCGGTAATCCGCGATCCGCAGAAAACCAAGGTCGATTCGGAAGCGGTGTTCTACTTCCCTGGCTGCGGCTCCGAGCGCCTCTTCTCGCAGGTCGGGCTCGCGACGCAGGCCATGCTCTATCACGTCGGCGTGCAGACGGTGCTGCCGCCCGGTTACCTGTGCTGCGGCTATCCGCAGCGCGGATCGGGGCAGGACGATCAGGCCGAAAAGATCACCACCGACAACCGGGTGCTCTTCCACCGTGTGGCCAACACGCTCAACTACCTCGACATCAAGACCGTGGTGGTCAGCTGCGGCACCTGCTTCGATCAGCTCACCAAGTATCAGTTCGAGAAGATCTTCCCCGGCTGTCGCCTGGTGGACATCCATGAGTTCCTGCTCGAAAAGGGTGTGAAACTCGAAGGCGTGTCCGGCACCCGCTACATGTACCACGATCCCTGCCACAGCCCGATGAAGCAGCAGGATCCCCTCAAGACCGTGAACGCCCTGATCACGGGTGTGGCGGGTCAGGCGAAGATCGAGAAGTCGGACCGCTGCTGCGGCGAATCCGGCACGCTGGCCGTCGCCCGCCCGGACATCTCCACCCAGGTGCGCTTCCGCAAGGAAGAGGAACTCGTGAAGGGTGCCGACAAGCTGCGCGCCGATGGCTTCGATGGCGAGCTGAAGGTACTCACCTCCTGCCCGGCCTGCCTGCAAGGCCTGCAACGCTACAAGGAAGATGTGGACAAGCTCGACACCGACTACATCGTGATCGAACTGGCGAAAAACATCCTCGGCGAGAACTGGCTGCCCGACTATGTCAGGCAGGCCAATGCCGGCGGCATCGAGCGCGTGCTGCTCTGAGCCGCGTTCCGCAGGCCCGCTTCATGGCGGGTCTGCACCTCGCCGATCTGCCCCCTCGGGCAAACGGCAAATATTGCCGTGACATAATTCACAGCCTCTGTGGAACAACCCTTATTGCGAAAGGGTGATCCATAAAATCGTGCTGTTCCGTTCACAGCACGAAGAGCACGCCATGCAAACCAGTCAGGCTTCGCAGCAGTCCACCCAGACCACCACCTGCTTCGATCTGGACGCCTGGGAATACCGCAGCGCAGGCCACAGCCAGTTTCCTTCCACCCTGCTGGTCCGCGAGCAGGACGAGCCCGCCAACGACCCGCTTCCCTTCATCCCCACGGTCTGCCTCTCGCTGGAGCCCGCCAGCGCGCGCCTCGAAAACTGGCGGCTCTCGGGCGCCCGCAGCGACAACCTGCAGATCACGCCCAACCACATCATCGGCGCGGTGGTGCGCATCGCACGCGGCCGCACCAGCCCGATCGCCTCGATCGACCCGGCCACCCGCCGCATCCGCACCGCGAGCGGTTCGATCTACGAACTCGGCACGCCGGAAAAGGGCTTTCACAAGTCGGCACCGCTGGTGCTGCGCTGTCTCGGGTTCTGAAGCCGTCGCGGTACTGGCCCGCAGCGGACCAGGCAGGCACAATCGGGTGTTCCGGCCGGCATGCGAGATGCCGGCCCCTGCTGCAAGGATGCACCTGATGAATACGATCGCGCACGCAGTTCCCTTCGACCTTTTCCGTGAATGGCTCGACGAAGCCGGCAAGACGGAACCCAATGATCCCAATGCGATGTCCATCGCTTCCGTCGGCCCGGACGGCATGCCCTCGGTGCGCATGGTGCTGCTCAAGGGTTTCGACGAACGCGGCTTCGTCTTCTACACCAACTTCGGCAGCCAGAAAGGGCAGGAATTGCTGGCTCACCCCAAGGCTGCGCTGTGCTTCCACTGGAAGTCCCTCAAGCGCCAGGTTCGCGTCGAGGGTCTGGTGGAGCAGGTCAGCGATGCGGAGGCCGACGCCTACTATGCCAGCCGCGCGCGCGACTCCCGCATCGGTGCCTGGGCCTCGAAGCAGTCGCAGCCGATGACGGGCCGCTTCGATCTGGAGCAGCGGGTGGCCAGATTTGCGCTGAAATTCGGCATCGGTGAAATTCCGCGGCCGGAATTCTGGAGCGGCTTCCGCGTGATTCCGACGAAGATCGAGTTCTGGCGCGACAAACCCTTCCGCCTGCATGAACGCGTGGTGTATCGCCCTGCCGGAGACGGCGGCTGGACGACCGACATCCTCTTCCCCTGAACCGCTCCGGGCCGGGCTATTGCAGGTCCAGCATGCGGGCGAGGCTGTTGTGCGGCGTTTCCGCCTCGACGCAGACATTTGCCTCCAGCGTGAGCAGATGCTGCTCCATCAGCTTCACCGCCGCATCGGCGTCGCGCCGCTCGATGGAGTCGACGACGCGGCCGCTCGACATGTGATGCATGCACAGATGCACGGTTTCATCGGCGATGGTGCTAACCAGCTTGCGGTTGTTGCGGCTGATCAGGATCTCGGCGGTCCGGGGGTTGAACATCGAGATGCCGGGCGTATCACTTTCGCGGATGCTGACGCGAGGCGGACATTGGCCCTTGAGCTGCTGGCTGATCCGCTCATGGAGCGCGCCAGGCTGCAGCATCGGGCCGCTGGCGTCTTCAAAGCCCGCCAGCGCATCGCAGGCGGCCGACCGCGCAATCAAAGCGGCGAGGTTTTCACGCAGACTCCCTGAAGCCCGCGCCAGGCCTTGCCGGATCAGGCACGGGGAAAACTGACCACCTGCTCCACATCAAGCCGGATGCCGATCTGCTGGCCGATGGCGTGGTCATGATGACTGGGTACGAGCGAGAGGACTTCAGCGCCGCCGGGCAAGCGCAGCGTGTAGAGGATTTCAGCACCCTTGAAGGCCTTGCGAACGATAACCGCCTGTTGGGGTGCTGCGTCGTCATGCACGACGTCGTCGGGTCGCAGCAGCACATCCACCTCGCACTCGGCGCCGCCATGCAGATATTCATCCGGCATGGCCACGCCAAGCCGGCCCAGCTCGATGTCCACGGTGCCGGGCACCCGTACCACGCCGGGCAGGATGGCGCCCTGGCCGATGAAGTCGGCCACGAAGCGGTTGGCCGGGCGGTGGTAGAGCTGCCAGGCGCTGTCCCACTGCTGGATGCGGCCGGCATGCATCACGCCGATCTCGTCGGCCATCGCGAAAGCCTCGTGCTGGTCGTGGGTGACAAGAATGGCGCTGGTGCCAGCGGCCTTCAGGATGTCACGCACCTCCAGCGACAGGCGCTCGCGCATTTCCGAGTCGAGGTTGGAGAACGGTTCGTCCAGCAGGACCAGCGCCGGCTTCGGCGCCAGCGCACGGGCCAGGGCCACGCGCTGCTGCTGACCGCCGGAGAGTTCGTGCGGATACTTGCGCGCCTCGCTCGCCAGGCCGACCAGCGCCAGCATGTCGGCGACACGGGCGGTTCGCGCGGCCTTGTCGAGCCGGCCCAGGCCGAAGCCGACATTGCTGGCCACATCCAGATGCGGAAACAGCGCGTAATCCTGGAACACCATGCCGATGCCGCGCGCTTCCGGCGGCAGCTGCACGCCCTCACCCGCAATCAGGCGGCCCTCGAAGCGGATCTCGCCGGCCCGTACCGGTTCGAAGCCGGCAATCGCGCGCAGCACGGTGGTCTTGCCGCAGCCCGATGGCCCCAGCAGGCAGGCGATGCTGCCCGCAGCGAGGGAGAAACCGAGGCCGTGAACGACTTCATGGCTGCCATAGGCAAGACGCAGGTCACGCGTCGTGAGGACGGGGCTGGACATGTGGATTCGTGGCCGGGATTCAGATGAGAATCATTATAATCTCCGCAAGCCCTTACCCGTCCCTGCTGCCCGTGCCCCTGCCTCCGCTTCGTCTGCCCAAAGCCTTCAGCCTGACCGGCAGCACCGGATTTCTCTGCGCCCTGATCCTGGCCGTTCCGGTGCTCGTGGTGGCGGGCAGCGTTTTCGCAGGGGGCACCGGCGAAACCTGGGCGCATCTGGCCAGCACGGTACTGCCGGAATTCCTGCTCAACACCCTGATCATGGTGCTGGGCGTCGGGGCCGGCGTGGCCTTGATCGGCGTGGGCTGCGCCTGGCTCACCGCCATGACGGAATTCCCCGGCCGGCGCATGTTCGAGTGGGCGCTGGTGCTGCCGATGGCGTTTCCGGCGTATGTGCTGGCCTACATGTACACCGACTTCCTGCAGTTCGTGGGGCCGGTGCAGAGCTGGTTGCGCGAAACCTTCCACTGGACGCGGGCCGACTACTGGTTTCCGGACGTACGCAGCGTCGGCGGGGCCTGCGTGATGTTCGTACTGGTGCTCTATCCCTATGTGTACATGCTGGCCCGCGCGGCTTTCCTCGAGCGGGCCGGCAGCCTGACCGAAGCGGCGCGCTCGGCCGGCCTCGGCCCCTGGGCCGCCTTCATGCGCGTGTCATTGCCTCTGGCGCGGCCCGCTCTGGTCACGGGCGTGAGTCTGGCACTCATGGAAACCCTGGCCGACTTCGGCACGGTGTCCTACTTCGCGGTGCAGACCTTCACGACCGGCATCATGCGCGCCTGGTTCTCGCTGGGAGACCGGCTTGCCGCCGCCCAGCTCGCCGCCGCCCTGCTGGTCTGCGTCGCCTTTCTGCTGGCACTCGAGAAAGCCTCGCGTGGCCGCGCCCGTCATGCAGCCGGGCCGCGCGCCCGGCCGGCCACGCGCGCCCGCCTGCACGGTCCCGCCGCCCTCGCGGCCTGGCTCGCCTGCGCGCTGCCGCTGGCCGGCGGCTTCCTGCTGCCCGGGCTGCTCCTGCTGCGCATGGCCTTCAATCAGGGCGATGCGCAGTTCGGCAGCCGCTATCTGGATCTGGTGCACAACAGCCTGCTGGTCGCCGGCGTCACCGCCGCCTGCGCGGTCGGCCTGGCCGTGTTGCTGGCCTATGCGGCACGCCTGGCCAGCAGCCCGCTGCCGGGCTTCATGAATCGCATCGTCGGGCTGGGCTATGCGCTGCCGGGCTCGGTCATCGCGGTCGGCGTGCTGATTCCGGTGACCCGGCTCGACCACTGGCTGGCCGCAACGGTGCAGCATTTCACTGGCAGCAACCCCGGTCTGCTGCTCACCGGTGGCATCACCGCGCTGGTCTACGCCTGCCTCGTGCGCTACCTGACGGTGGCGCTGGGGAGTGTGGAATCCGGCCTCGCCCGCATCACGCCTTCGATGGACGAAGCCTCGCGCAGCCTTGGCTGCAGCCGCGCTACCACGCTGCGCCGGGTGCATTGGCCGCTGCTGCGCGGCAGTCTGCTGACGGCTGGCCTGCTGGTCTTCGTCGACGTGATGAAGGAGCTGCCGGCCACCCTGGTGATGCGCCCCTTCAATTTCGACACCCTGGCCACCCAGGCCTACACGCTGGCATCGGACGAGCGTCTGGCCGAAGCGGCCACGGCATCACTGGCCATCGTGCTGGTGGGCTTGCTGCCGGTCATTCTGCTGTCACGACGAATCAGCAGGACCGGCACGGCCTGAGCGCCCATGCACTGATGAAGACACAGCCGGATTCATGGCGCATCACGCCGCTGCCGTCATACTCAGGCAGCCATTTTCCCAAGGAGCAGCCATGTCTGTCCTGAGTCTGCTGGGCAGCATTTTTCTTCAGCTGATGCTGGCCTATGCCCTGTTCATGCTGGTGGCTTTTTCGGCCTGCGGATTGGCGAGCAACCCAAGGCTGGCGCCATGGCAGCGCACCCTGCTGGACCGCTGCATGCTGCTGGTACCAGGCAGCGCGGCAGGGGTGGCTGTATTGCTGCCGGTGCTCCATGTCATCGATTCGCGCTACTTGAGCGTGTGGTGGAATGCATTGCCCCTGGCCGTTGGAGCGCTGTATCTGCTGCTTCTGACTGGCTTGATCCGATCACTGCGCTGACCGGCATCGATGGACACCCCGCAAGACGGGCTGGCAGGCGAACCGCAATGCCGGGCGGGAGCGGATTCCTGACGAAGCGGACTGATGCACGCATCAGGGCTGCATGCCAGTCAGGCCGATGAAGTACGGGTTCGTGCAAGGCGTGGCAGACCGACCGCAGGAAAGGCTCGATTGTCTGATTGTTGCAGTCGGTCTATTGCCCGCCGTCCCGCTTTCACGACAGATCAGCCGGCAATAGACTAGGCTTTCACTGGCGGCAGCCCTCCGGCTGCGCTGCACCTCTTCCTCCCGCCCGCTGCAGATGCCGAACTTCGTCGTTTCACGAAGCCTGAGCACCGAACTCATCCTGCGCATGGCCATGCCGCTGGGCGCTTTCGCGCTTGCGCTGATGCTGCTCATGGGCGTGCTGGCCGAGCAGCGCGAGCGGCAGTTCATCGGCAACTCACTCAACGGCATTGCCCAGCGTACGGCCACGACCCTCGATTACCAGCTCGGCGAGCGCGTCCAGGATGTCATCCAGCTGGCATGGCTGGCGACCACGCCCGACTATTTCGACAGCGCCGCCGCCCGCCGCCTGTTCGACAACAAGCTCATGCGGCAACCCGCCTTTGCCTGGATCGGCTTCGCCGACGCGCAGGGCCTTCTGCTCTCGGCCAGCAACAACCAGCTTACCGGCCGCTCGGTAACCGACTGGCCCGATTTCCGGGAGGCCCGCCACGGGCTGCATGTGGCAGACCTCCATGCGGAGCCGCTGCTCGATCTGCACGCCGGGAGTGCAGCGCATGGGCCGGATTCCGGCCGCTTCCTGGGCATCTCGCAAGGTATCCTGAGCGAGCAGATGGCGCTTGAAGGCGTGCTGATCAGCAAGGTCCGATGGGCCTGGATCAGGGAGCTGGTCGACGATCTGCGCACCGGTCATGACGGGCAGGTCGGGCTCGAGATCTATCTGATCGATCGCCATGGCAAGGTCATGCTGGTTTCGCGCGACCCCGAGGTGCAGGGAAGCTTCACCCTGCCGGCCTCCTCCGGACTGCTCGAACCGGGCAGTCCGCGGGTATGGCAGGAGCATGCCGAGGCAGACGGCAGGCGCTATCTGATGACCTGGAGCGCACAACCGCCGGATACCAGCCTGATCGGCACCCTGGGCTGGCGCGTGATCGTGCGGCAGCCTGCCGAAATCGCACTGGGCCCGGTGCGAACCCTTCGCTTGCAGCTGGGCGTGGCTGCCGGCCTGCTGACGCTCGGGATCCTGCTCCTGGCCTGGATCCAGGCCCGCCGCATCTCGCGGCCGCTGGCCAGGATTGCGGCGACGGCCGATGCAATCGCCCACGGCGAATCACGCAGCATTCCGACCGGCTCGCACCTGGAGGAAGTCGACAGCCTCGCCAGAGCCCTGCAGCAGATGATCGACAGCCTGCTCCACAGCGAAAGAGAGCGCTCCCAGCTCCATCATCTGGCCCATCGCGATACGCTGACCGGTCTGCACAACCGCCGCGCGCTCGAGCTGCAGATGGAAACCGCGGCGGCCCGTGTCGGCCGCTCGGGCGAACAATTCGTGGTCTTCGCGCTCGATCTGGATGGTTTCAAGCAGGTCAATGACACCCTGGGCCACGCCGCTGGCGACGATCTGCTGCGCGAAGTCGCACGCCGTCTGCTCAAGGCCGTGCGGCGCGAGGAAATGCTCGCGCGCCTGGGTGGCGACGAGTTCGTGGTGCTGATGATGAGCACGCCGGACCAGCTGGTGTCCCATGCGAACATCGTGGCCGCGCGCATCCTGGCCTGCTTCGAGGACGGCATCCGGGTGGACGGCCAGACGCTTCAGGTCGGCTGCAGCATCGGGGCAGCGGCAGGGCTGCAGGGCGAACTCCCCGAAACCCTGCTGCCGCGTGCGGATGAAGCGCTCTATGAAGCCAAGCGCAACGGGCGCGGACGCCTCGCCTGGTGGCAGGCCTCCAGCTGAGCCGGCCGCACTGGTGCGCCCGGCCCGGCTACCCGTGCTCAGCGCCAGCCGGCGCGGTCGAAGATCTTCTGGGCCTGGATGGCGCCCTTCGAGGTCTTGCCGATTTCCAGCGTGTCCGCCTTGAACGGGCCCAGCCGGTCGAGCGCAGGGTTCTTCACCTTCACGCCCGCCACCGTCGGCCATTCGTTGTTGCCGTCCGCAAAGTAGATCTGGGCCTCGTCGGACGCCAGATACTCGAGGAACTTCACGGCAGCCTCCTTGTGCGGTGCCGTCTTGAGCATGCCCCCGCCGGAGACGTTGATGTGGGTGCCCCAGGTCTTCTGGTTGGGCCACACCACGCCGATCGCCTCCACTGCCTTGCGGTCTTCCGGCGCGGAAGACCGCATCATGCGAGCGACATAGTAGGAGTTGGCCAGCGCGACACCACATTCCCCGGCGGCCACCGCCTTGATCTGGTCGGTGTCGCCGCCCTTGGGCGCGCGGCCAAAGTTGGCCACCAGACCCTTGACCCAGGCTTCGGTCTTCGCTTCGCCTTCGTGCGCGATCATGGCCGCCCCGAGCGACAGATTGTAGGGATGCATGCCACCGCGCACGCAGACCTGGCCCTTCAGCTTCGGGTCGGCCAGCTGCTCGTAGGTCTGGACGTCATCGCGCTTGATGGCGAGCTTGTTGTAGACGATCACGCGGGCTCGGGTCGAGAACGCAAACCACTCCCCGGTACGCAGATGCTCCGGAATCCGCGCTTCGAGCACGGCAGATTTCACCGGTGCGAACAGGCCCATTTCGTCGGCTTTGGCCAGGCGGGTCGCGTCCACGGTGATGAAAACGTCCGCCGGACTGTTGGCGCCTTCATTGCGGATGCGTTCGAGCAGCGCGTCTTCCTGCGCCTCGATGCGGTTGATGCGGATGCCGGTGGCTTTTTCGAAATTCTTGTAGAGGGCTTCGTCGGTCTGATAGTGACGCGCCGAATACAGGTTGAGTTCTTGATCGGCCGCCTGGGCGGCAGACAGGGCAACCGTGCTCAGCACGGCCAGACACAGCAGTTTTCTCATCGGGACTCCGGAAGTCAGGGAATGGAATCGGTCGGCAGGCCGCAAAATCATACTGAGCGGCCCTCTCAGTTGCAAACGATTCTCAATCATTGACTTCCGAAGTCAGGAAGAGTTCAACGCTCACCAGAGCAGACAGACCAGCGCCACCAGCAGGACAGCTACCACCACGATCCGGCGCTGCTGCTCCACGATGAAGGCCTTGCGCACGGTTTCGGCAGCCGGCGCCAGACCGGCCTGGCGCTTGCGCATTTCCTCACGCAGGCTGGGCGCCGGTGCTGCGGGGGCCGCAGAGCTGTTGCGCATGAGGCCCACCGGCATGTTGCCCAGCACGGTTGTAGGCGTGGCATGGGCGGACGCATCCATCGGCACCTTGGGCAGACTGCGCCGGTCAAGCTCGCGACGATCGATGTTCACGCCACAGACCGCGCAGCGGGGCCGCCATGCCTGACGGTGTCCGCACTGGCTGCAGCGCACATGGCCCCGCTCCTGGCTGGCCAGGATCGGGGCCGCTGCGGAAGGCGCGGCCGAAGGAGCACGGCGGGCTTGCGCGGCAGGGGGGGCAGGAACCGGCACCGGCCCCGGATCGGGGCTTGCGAACGCCGGATCATTGGTAGGCGGCAACTCAAACTGAGTGCCGAGCATGCCGGCAAACGCCTCTTCCCCGGCCGCGCTCCGGCGAACCGTTTTCGCAGGCGCCGGCGCTGCCGCGACCGGCGCGCCCTGCAGTTCTTCCTCGAGCTCGATCACCATGCCGATCAGCGCCAGCTCACGCACATAGCGCGAGGCGCGCTCCGCCGTGAGTCCCCGCTTGAGAACAACCTTGTCCCCTTCGAAAAGCCGTTCGGTCTGCTCGCGCGAAAGGCCGAAGCGCTGCTCGGCGGCCCGCATCACGCCGATGAGGGCAAAGCCATCGATGACCCGGCCCCAGAATACGACCTTGAACTTGCCGGAAGCACGCGTCCGCGCTTCGGCCTTCGCCGGCATCCTGGCCAGCGCGGCATTCAGGCCGAGCCCCCGGACAATGGAGAGATAGTGCTGGGCCGAAGACTCCGGCACGTTCTTGCGCAGGATGGCACGCCGCCCGCTGAAGAGCCGGTCCAGCTCGGTTGCCGAAAGCTTCATGCGCGCCGCGACCGCGGCTCGCACCTGTGCGGGGTCGTGGCCGTCCAGCACTCGCCCGTTGAATACGATGCAATACATTTTCCCCGTTCCTGTCTTGCGCAGTCTGAGCTGCTTGACTCGCCGGCCCGCCCTGGTTGTTTTTAACCGGCAGGAGGCATTAGGACATGCGGAAAACGCCCCGGCAAGATTCTCATGGCATGTCCGGCCGCCATGTGTCTGATTCTGGCAAGTATGACTAAAGGAGTAGGGTTGCCGATCCGGCCCGGGCCTTGCCCCGAGCCGGATGGGACGTGCGACTAACGCCGCAGGAAGAAGAACGCGGCGGCGGCACCCGCCGCCAGGATGACCAGCACGATCAGAATCCGGCGCGATGCGCGGGAAGCTGGTGAGGGGCGCTCCATCTGCTGCTCCAGCTGCTCCTGCAGCGAGGGCTTGCGTACAGGAAGCTCGCCCGGATGCAGGCGGTTGGCCCGGCCGTGCTCGGGTGTGACCAGGGTGGTCGGCGAGTTGTCGATGAAGCTGCCAGCCTTGCCGACATAGAGCTTGCGCTGCGGCGGCATCACGCCGCCACAGCTCACGCAGGTCTCCGCCGCAGGCTGGTAACGGCCGCAGTGGGGGCAATTCAGGTAGCCGTCCTGATTGGCCGCATCGAAGCCTTCGCGCGCGAGCACCCGCTTGACCGGCGCCGGAGGCGGCATGACCATCACCGTCTCCTCGCCGTCGTCGGCCGCGAAGTCGGAAGAGGTGTCATAGCCTGCGAACGGCGTTCCGGACAGATCGCAGGCGGTCGTCAGCAAGGCGCCGAACGCGGCATCTTCGGCCTGCGCGTCGGGCGAAGCCTCCGGCCTGGCTGCCGGCGCAGCGGCCTCGGGCGCCGGTTCGGGTAGCGGCTGGGGCAGCTCGTCCGGCTCCAGTTCGACCTGCATGCCAATGCCGGCCATTTCAGCGATGAACATGCGGCCGTCGTCCACGTCGAGGCGACGCTTCAAGACAACCTTCACGCCCGAAAAAATCTGCTTGAGCTGGGCCGGACTCACGCGGAGCTTGCGCACAGCCGCTGTCATCACGGCCGTGCGGTTGAAGTCAGGCAGGGTTCGTCCCCAGAAAACCGCCTTGCACGGGCCGGTCAGCGGTGTATCCACCTGCTCGCCCACCGGCACGAGGCGGGCGTCCAGCCCCATGCTGCGCAGTTCGTTCAGGTAGGCCGCACTGTTGCCGGCACGCACCTGCTTCTTGAGGATGACGGTGCGGCCCGAAAAGAGCCGCTCAACCTGTACATCACGCAAACGCAGGCGCACGGCGACTTCCAGACGCACGATCTGTGGTTCAAAGCCGGGAAGGATTTTCCCGTCGAATTCGATGCGGAACATCGGTTTCAGGCCTCTGGCAATAATTACCCGCTCACGCGGGCAGGTCAGGCAGCGTTTCACCTGTGTTGGCGGGTTAACGGCAGCGCAGCCGAACGCTACAGCAAAGCTTTGTCACAGAGATATGAAACCGATAACAGACGGATAAAAAAACGGGTCGCCCGGCGACCCGTTTTTTGCTGCACGCCGTTCATCCCCGTGGATGAACCGCGCATTTTCAGCGCGGCAGCGCGCTTTCACCCATCAGGAAAGCGTCAACCTCGCGAGCAGCCTGGCGGCCTTCGCGGATCGCCCAGACCACGAGTGACTGGCCACGACGCGTGTCTCCTGCCGCGAAGACCTTGGGCACATTGGTGGCGTAGCAGCCGGCGCCATCGGTCGTCGCCCTGGCATTGCCGCGGGCGTCCTTCTCGATGCCGAAACCTTCGAGCAGGGAGGCCACCGGGTTGGTGAAGCCCATGGCGAGGAAGACGGCTTCAGCAGCGATTTCGCGCTGCGAACCGGCCACTTCAGTCATCTTCATCTGGCCGGTCTTCTCGTCCTTGGCCCACTCGACGTTGGCGATCACTGCGGACTTGAGCTTGCCGTTCTCGCCCTTGAACTCCTTGGTGGTCACGGCCCACTCGCGCTGGCAGCCTTCGTCGTGCGACGAGGAGGTGCGCAGCTTGTTCGGCCAGTACGGCCAGGTAGTGGACTTGTTTTCCTGCACCGGGGGCTTGGGCATCAGCTCGATCTGCAGGATGCTTGCTGCACCGTGACGGTTGGAGGTGCCCACGCAATCGGAGCCGGTGTCACCACCGCCGATGACCAGCACGTTCTTGCCCTTCACGCTGATCGGGTTGGCACCGTCGCCGGCGACTTCCTTGTTCTGCGGAATCAGGAATTCCAGCGCGTAATGCACGCCAGCCAGCTCGCGGCCCGGCACCGGCAGATCGCGCGGCACTTCGGAGCCGGCGGTGATCAGCACGGCGTCGAAATCCTTCATCAGCTTCTTCTGGCTGATCTTTTCCTTGGCATCACTGTTGATGCCCTTGGGCAGATCGGCTTCGCCAATGTACACGCCGGTCTTGAAGACCACGCCTTCGGCTTCCATCTGCTTCATGCGACGGTCGATGATCGACTTGTCGAGCTTGAAGTCGGGGATGCCGTAACGCAGCAGACCGCCGACGCGCGAGCTCTTCTCGAACACGGTCACGGCGTGGCCGGCACGGGCCAGTTGCTGGGCAGCAGCCAGACCGGCAGGGCCGCCACCGACGATAGCGACCTTCTTGCCGGTTTTCTTCGCGGCCGGTTGCGGCACGACCCAGCCGTTTTCCCAGGCCTTGTCGATGATGGCGTGCTCGATGGACTTGATGCCCACCGGTGCCGCATTGATGCCCAGGGTACAGGCCGCTTCACAGGGTGCCGGACAGATACGGCCGGTGAACTCCGGGAAGTTGTTGGTCGAATGCAGCACCCCGATCGCTTCCTGCCACTTCTGCTTGTAAACCAGATCGTTCCAGTCCGGAATGATGTTGTTCACCGGGCAGCCGTTGTTGCAGAACGGAATGCCGCAGTCCATGCAGCGTGCGCCCTGGATCTTGGCTTTGTCGTCGCTCAGGGCGATGACGAATTCCTTGTAGTTCTTCTTGCGCGTTTCGACCGCCTCGTAAGCTTCATCCTGGCGTTCGAACTCAAGAAAGCCTGTAACTTTTCCCATTTCTGTTCCTTCGATTCTCAGGCGGCGACCGTTTCGGACTTGGCACGTGCTGCGACAGCCAGTTCCTTGAGCGCACGACGGTATTCCTTCGGCATGACCTTGACGAAAGCCTTGCGGGATTCATCCCAGTTCTCCAGCAACTGCTTGGCACGCAGGCTGCCGGTGTACTTGAAGTGGTTCTCGATGAGCCGCTTGAGGATGGTTTCGTCTGCTTCGCCCTGGGCGCCACGCTTCGGGGCATGCCAGATGTCACGATCCATTTTTTCGCCCTGCTCTGCAGCCGACAGGACGGGGTCAAGATCGACCATCGAGGTATTGGCCTTTTTCGCGAAAATCGCATCCGGGTCATAGACGTAGGCCACGCCGCCGGACATGCCGGCCGCGAAGTTGCGCCCGGTCTCGCCCAGTACGACGATGGTGCCGCCGGTCATGTATTCGCAGCCGTGGTCACCCACGCCTTCGACGACAGCCGCGGCGCCCGAGTTGCGCACCGCGAAGCGCTCGCCGCCCACGCCGTTGAAATAGGCTTCGCCGCCGATCGCGCCGAAGAGCACGGTGTTGCCGACGATGATGTGCTCCGGACCAAAACCACGGAAGTCGTTCGGACAGCGCACGATCACGCGGCCGCCGCACAGGCCCTTGCCCACATAGTCGTTGCCTTCGCCCACCAGATCCAGGGTCACGCCGTGCGCCAGGAAGGCGCCGAAACTCTGACCGGCGGTGCCGGTCATCTGGACGTGGATGGTGTCATCGGGCAGTCCATCAAACCCGTATCGCGTCGCGACTTCGCCGGAGAGCATCGCACCGACCGAGCGGTTGACGTTCTTGATCGGCTGGATGAAGGACACGCGCTCGCCCTTGTCGAGGGCTGCAGCCGCTTTCTCGATCAGCTTGTGATCCAGCGCCTTCTCGAGACCGTGATCCTGCGTCGCGACGACGCGGCTCGGCGACTCGACGGCCGGAACATGGAAAACGCGGGCGAAATCCAGGCCCTGTGCCTTCCAGTGCTCGATCGCACGCTTCTTGTCGAGCAGATCAGCGCGGCCGATCAGGTCTTCGAACTTGCGGATGCCAAGCTGGGCCATCAGTTCGCGCACTTCTTCAGCGACGAAGAAGAAGTAGTTCACCACATGCTCGGGCTGACCCGAGAAGCGCTGGCGAAGTACCGGATCCTGCGTCGCGACACCGACCGGGCAGGTATTCAGATGGCATTTGCGCATCATGATGCAGCCTTCCACCACCAACGGCGCAGTGGCGAAGCCCATTTCGTCGGCACCCAGCAAGGCGGCGATGACTACGTCGCGGCCGGTCTTCATCTGGCCATCGGCCTGAACAATGATGCGGTCACGCAGGCCGTTGATGCGCAGCGTCTGCTGGGTTTCAGCCAGACCGAGCTCCCACGGAGAACCGGCGTGCTTGATCGAGGACAGGGGCGACGCGCCCGTGCCACCGTCATGACCGGCGATCACCACGTGATCGGCCTTGCACTTGGCCACGCCCGCGGCCACCGTGCCGACGCCCACTTCGGACACCAGCTTGACCGAGATGTCAGCCTTCGGATTGACGTTCTTCAGATCGTGAATCAGCTGGGCCAGATCCTCGATCGAATAGATGTCATGGTGCGGAGGCGGCGAGATCAGACCGACGCCCGGCACCGAGAAGCGCAGCTTGCCGATGTATTCGGACACCTTGCCGCCGGGCAGCTGACCGCCTTCGCCAGGCTTGGCGCCCTGCGCCATCTTGATCTGGATCTGGTCAGCCGAGCTGAGGTATTCGGTCGTCACGCCGAAACGGCCGGAGGCGACCTGCTTGATCTTCGAGCGCAGCGAGTCGCCATCCTTGAGCTCGATGTCACGCTCGATGCGGTCCTTGCCGATGATGCCGGCCAGGGTCTCACCCTTCTTGATGAAGACGCCCTTCATCTCGTTCTTGTAACGCGCCGGATCCTCACCCCCTTCACCGGTGTTCGACTTGCCGCCGATCCGGTTCATGGCAATGGCCAGCGTGGAGTGCGCTTCGGTGGAAATCGAGCCGAGCGACATGGCGCCGGTGGCGAAGCGTTTGACGATTTCCTTGGCCGGCTCGACTTCGTCCAGCGGAATGGCCTGAGCGGGATCGATCCTGAACTCGAAGAGGCCGCGCAGCGTCATGTGGCGCTTGCTCTGATCGTTGATGATCTGCGCGTATTCCTTGTAGTTCTGGAAGTTGCCGGTGCGGGTCGAGTGCTGCAGCTTGGCGATCGCGTCCGGCGTCCACATGTGCTCTTCGCCACGAATGCGGAAAGCATATTCGCCACCGGCATCCAGCTGGTCGGCCAAGACCGGTGCCTTGCCGAATGCGTCACCATGCAGCCGCAGGGCCTCTTCGGCCACTTCGAAGATGCCGATGCCTTCAACGTTCGACGGCGTGCCGCGGAAATACTTCTCGACCAGCGCCTTGTTCAGGCCGATCGCTTCGAAGATCTGCGCGCCACAGTAGGACATGTAGGTCGAGATGCCCATCTTCGACATGACCTTGTTGAGACCCTTGCCGACGGCCTTGGTGAAGTTGTAGATGGCCTTGTCGCCATCGACGTCGGACATGCCCAGCGCCATCTCGCGCAGGGTTTCCATGGCCAGGTAGGGATGCACGGCTTCGGCACCGTAGCCGGCAAGCAGTGCGAAATGATGCACTTCGCGGGCCGAACCGGTTTCAACAACCAGACCCGTCGAAGTACGCAGGCCCTGCTTGACGAGGTGCTGATGGATCGCGCTGGTTGCCAGCAGTGCGGGAATCGCCACGTTCTGCGCGTCGAGCTTGCGGTCCGACACGATCAGGATGTTGTAGCCCGAGCGCACGGCTTCTGCGGCTTGCGCACACAGCGACGCCAGGCGTGCCTCGACCCCTTCCTTGCCCCAGGCCACCGGATAGCAGATATCCAGTTCGAAAGACTTGAACTTGTTGTCGGTGTACTTCTCGATGTGGCGGATCTTCGCCATGTCCTTGAAGTCCAGCACCGGCTGGGACACCTCGAGGCGCATCGGCGGATTGATGTTGTTGAGGTCGAGCAGGTTGGGCTTCGGACCGATGAAGGACACCGTCGACATCACCAGCGCCTCGCGGATCGGGTCGATCGGCGGGTTGGTCACCTGCGCGAACAACTGCTTGAAGTAGCTGTAGAGCGTCTTGTGCTTGTTGGACATGACGGCCAGCGGCGAGTCATTGCCCATCGAACCGATCGCCTCCTCGCCGCTCGCGGCCATCGGCGCCATCAGGAACTTGATGTCTTCCTGGGTGTAGCCGAAGGCCTGCTGGCGATCGAGCAGCGAAGCGCGCTCCTCGAGCTCGGGCTCGGGACCATCCACCTCGTCAAGCTTGATCTGGATGCGCGAAATCCACTCGCGATAGGGCTTGGCGTTGGCCAGCGCGTCCTTGAGTTCCTTGTCGTCGATGATGCGACCGGCTTCCATGTCGATCAGGAACATCTTGCCCGGCTGCAGACGCCATTTCTTGACGATCTTGCTCTCGGCCACCGGCAGCACGCCGGCTTCGGAAGCCATGATGACGATGTCGTCATCCGTCACGATGTAGCGTGCCGGACGCAGGCCATTGCGATCCAGCGTGGCGCCGATCTGGCGGCCATCGGTGAAGGCAATGGCCGCGGGGCCGTCCCACGGCTCCATCATCGCGGCGTGGTATTCGTAGAAGGCGCGGCGGTTTTCGTCCATCAGCGTGTGCTGCTCCCAGGCTTCCGGGATCATCATCATCGCGGCCTGGGCAAGCGGATAACCCGCCATGGTCAGCAGTTCGATGCAGTTATCGAAGGTAGCTGTATCCGACTGGCCGTCGTAAGCCACCGGGTAGAGCTTCTTCAGGTCGTCACCCAGCACGGCCGAGCGCATGACGCCTTCACGGGCACGCAGCCAGTTGAAGTTGCCCTTCACCGTGTTGATCTCGCCGTTATGGGCAACCAGGCGGTAGGGGTGAGCCAGCGGCCATTCGGGGAAGGTGTTGGTCGAGAAACGCTGGTGCACCAGGGCCAGCGCCGAGACGCAACGCGGGTCGGCCAGGTCCTTGTAATACACGCCGACCTGATCGGCCAGCAGCAAGCCCTTGTAGATCACCGTGCGTGCCGACATCGACGGCACGTAGTATTCCTTGCCGTGCTTGAGCTTGAGTTGCTGAATGGCATGGCTCGCCATCTTGCGGATGACGTACAGCTTGCGCTCGAGCGCTTCGGTCACCATCACATCCGGGCCACGGCCCACGAAGATCTGACGGATCACCGGCTCCTTGGCACGCACGCGGGGCGACATCGGCATTTCGCGGTCGACCGGCACGTCACGCCATCCCAGCACCACCTGGCCTTCGGCGCGCACCGCACGTTCCAGTTCTTGCTGGCAGGCCTGGCGCGAGGCGGCTTCCTTCGGCAGGAAAACCATGCCGACACCGTACTCGCCAGCCGGGGGCAGCTTGACCCCCTGCGCGGCCATCTCCTCGCGATAGAAGGTATCCGGAACCTGGATCAGGATGCCGGCGCCATCCCCCATCAGCGGATCCGCACCCACGGCACCACGATGGTCGATGTTCTTCAGGATCTGCAGACCGCCCTGGACGATCTCGTGACTTTTCTTGCCCTTGATGTGGGCAACGAAGCCCACGCCGCAGGCGTCGTGTTCATTGGCGGGATCGTAAAGTCCCTGGCGCTCTTGCATGATTTCACTCCCGAAACCGGATATTCATCGGACCGCGTGCCTGCCCGGCATACCACTCGCGATCGTAAGGGATTGAACTATAGGACGATTGAGCAAGTGCCTCAAGAACAAATAAAAGGGGTCAGAGTAATATTAAATACACGCACCGCGATAGCGCGTTTATAAATAGGGACAGATTCAAAATGGCGCACATGCACCCTTCTCTGCCAAATGCAGCCGAGATCGCCCGGCTACTGGTCCTGATGAGGCTTGGTTTGTTTGCGGGGACGGCCCTTGGGAAGCGGAGAGGTTCTGCGGGTCGGCGGGAAATCCTGCATGCCAGGGGAAGGCTCTCCCAGCATCCAGCCGTAATGCGCCGCATAGCGGATGCCGGCAAGCTGGGTGGTGGTATGTCCGGCTTCAATGATCCGGCGATAGGCGGCCTGACGCTCGAATGGCGTGTTGCCCAGCGCCCAGTACAACGCATGGTCGGTGACCAGCGGATCGTGGCCGAGCCCGAAATGATGACGACAGCTTGACCAGGGATAGTGCTCCGCATCCGCGACCAGCCCCCTTCTGACGGGGTTGAGCTCCACATAACCGCTCGCGGGCAACAGCCAGGCAGTGGGCTCCAGCACGGTCGAACGATAGCGTCCCTCCCACAGCGTGCCGCTGCGGTGGTGACGGTCGTTGAACCATCGCACATACTGACGGCCCAGGCGCTGCATGAAACGGCCCGGGCTCTTCTCGTCACCGGCCGTCACCAGAAGATGGACATGGTCGGGCATCAGCACGTAGGCATGCAGGGCGATGGACGATTCACGCAACGCATCCCGCAGCCACTGGAGATACTGGCGATAGTCGGCTTCATCATGAAAGATGCTGCTGCCGTTATTGCCGCGCTGGGTGATCAGCAACGGCAGGCCCGGCACGAAGAGTCGGGGCAGACGGCTCATCGCACCACTCAGCGCCCTTCGGCCAGTGAAAACAGGCGACGGTGTTCCTTCATGGCATAGCGGTCAGTCATGCCGGCAATGTAATCAGCGACCGCGCGGGGCCGGTCGTCACGCGCCTGCGTCTGGTATTGGGGTGGCAGCAGGCGGATGTCGTCCATGAACACCCGGAAGAGGTCGATGATGATCCGCCTCGCCTTGTTCATTTCCCGCAATACCTGGTAGTGCCAGTAGAAGTTGTCACGCAGGAACTGCTGCAGCTGTTGAAGTTCCTGACGCATGGCATCGGAAAAGGCCACCAGTACTGGCGCGGCGCGAACCTCATCAAGGGTCTCGACACCGGCGCCCCTGATATTGGCCCGTGTTCGTTCGATGAGGTCGCTGGCCTGGGCGTTGATCATGCGGCGGACGGTCTCATGAATCATGCGACGTTCGCTCAGACCGGGATGCAAGGCGCGGACCTCACTGCTGTGGGCCGAAAAGGCCGGAATCTGATCAAGCTGCTCAAGTGTCAGCAAGCCGGCACGCAGGCCGTCGTCCACGTCGTGATTGTTGTAGGCGATGGAATCAGCCAGGTTGCACAGTTGCGCCTCAAGGGAGGCCTGGCGGCGCTCGATGAAGCGCCTGCCCAGCTCCCCGAGCTTTTCCGCGTTCGGAAGGGAGCAGTGCTTCAGGATTCCCTCGCGCGTCTCGTACATCAGATTCAGACCGTCAAAACTCGCATAACGCTCTTCGAGCTGATCGACGATCCGCAGCGACTGCAGATTGTGCTCGAAGCCGCCATGAGGCTTCATGCATTCGTTGAGCGCGTCCTGCCCCGCATGTCCGAATGGCGTGTGCCCCAGATCGTGCGAGAGCGCGATGGCTTCGACGAGGTCCTCGTTCAGCCCCAGGGACCGGGCCAGCGAGCGTCCGATCTGGGCAACCTCGATGCTGTGGGTCAGCCTCGTCCGGAACAGGTCGCCCTCGTGATTGACGAACACCTGGGTCTTGTACTCCAGCCGCCGGAATGCGGTGCAATGGATGATCCGGTCACGGTCACGCTGGAACTCGCTGCGTGTCGAAGGTGATGCCTCGGGATGCTGGCGCCCCCGGCTGTTGTTTTCCTGAACGGCGTAGGAAGCAAGCACCTTCGTCACCGATTCAGCTGCAGCAGGTCTCGATACTGGCTGCGATATCGGCCATCGGCGCCGAGTCATGAATGATGGCGCGACCGACCGACTCCAGCAGAATCAGGCGCAGCTTGCCGTCCTCCACCTTCTTGTCGTGACGCATCAGCTCGATGTAGCGCTCGACCCCCAGCTTCGGGCCCGAAACCGGGAGGCCGGCCCGTTCGAAAATCCGTCTGACCCTGCTCAGGGCCGCCGCATCAAGATAACCAAGACGTGCAGACAACTCGGCCGCCATGATGGTGCCTGCCGCAACCGCTTCGCCGTGCAGCCAGTTGCCAAATCCCATGCCCGCCTCGATCGCGTGGCCAAAGGTATGGCCGAGATTGAGCGTTGCCCGCTCGCCCTGCTCGGTTTCGTCTGCCGCCACGACCTCTGCCTTGTTCACGCAACTGCGCTCGACCGCGTAAGCGAGGGCGTCCGTGTCACGGGCCAGCAGCGCATCCATGTGAGCCTCAAGCCATTCCAGAAAGGGCAGATCGCGGATGAGGCCATACTTGATGACTTCGGCCAGGCCCGCTTTCAGCTCTGCATCCGGCAGGGTCTGCAAGGTATCGATGTCGGCGACGACCAGACGAGGCTGATAGAAAGCCCCGATCATGTTCTTGCCCAAGGGGTGGTTGATTGCGGTCTTGCCGCCCACTGACGAATCCACCTGTGAAAGCAGGGTGGTCGGAATCTGGATGAAGGGCACGCCGCGCTGATAGGTCGCGGCCGCAAAGCCGGTCATGTCACCAATCACGCCCCCGCCCAATGCGACCAGCGTGGTCTTGCGCTCGCAGCGCGCGGACAGGAGTCCGTCAAAAATCAGGTTGAGCGTTGCCCAATCCTTGTGCGCTTCGCCATCCGGCAGCACGACCTCGGTCAGGTCGACGCCTGCGCCGGCGAGAGCGTCCCTCAAACGGGAAAGATAAAGCGGCGCAACGGTGGCATTGGTCACGATTGCAGCACGCGGCGTGCGAAGGCTTGACGCGATGAGCTCACCCTGGCCGAGCAAAGCGCCGCCAATCCTGATCGGGTAACTGCGTTCGGCCAGAGCTACATTGACAGTGCGCATCGCTTTTCCCACTCTCCAAGGATTTTCGTAACGGCTATCTGCGAATTCTGCCGCGAACCATCCACGATCAGCGACGCGATTTCGCGATACAGCGGATCACGCTCGGCTCTCAGTGCATTCAGCTTGGCGGCAGGATCAGCTACTTGGAGCAAGGGCCGGTTGGTGTCGTGTCGCGTCCGCTCGAGCAGAATCTGTGTGGGCACATCAAGATAGACCACCCAGCCCGAAGCCTGCATGCACCGCCGGTTTTCAGGATTCAGAATGGCTCCGCCTCCCGTTGCCACAACGACCCCGCCTTCGTTTGCGAGTTCGGAGATGACCTGCGCCTCACGCCGGCGAAACCCCTCTTCACCCTCGAGTTCGAAGATGACCGGAATCCGCACGCCGGTTCGATTCACGATTTCATGGTCGGAATCGTAAAAAGCCCGTCCCATGCGCCGGGCGAGCTGTCTGCCGATGGTTGTCTTGCCAGATCCCATCAGGCCGACCAGAAAGATGTTGGCTTGACTCGTATTCACGCCACGATTCTAGCAGCAGCAGGCGGCCTTTCCGCCAAAAGAAAGCCCGCCTCACCTTGCGGTGGGCGGGCTTCGCTGGCCTTTGCGTTCTCAGCGGAAGACGACTTGGTCAGTCAGGATCTTCGGCGTGATGAAAACCATCAGTTCGGTCTTGTTGTCCTTCTTGCTGTCCTGACGGAAGAAGAAGCCAAGAACCGGGATATCGCCCAGCAGGGGCACCTTGTAAAGGGTGCCGGTAACTGTCTGCTGGAAGATCCCGCCGATCACCACCGTGCCACCATTCTCAACCAGGACATCCGTCTTCACATGCTTGGTATCGATCGCGATGCCTGCGCCAGTGGAGATCGTCGTGTTCGGCGTGTCCTTGTTGATATCGAGTGCCATCGAAACGCGGCCATCAGGCGTGATCTGAGGCTTGACCTTCAGCGCAAGATTAGCCTTGCGGAAGGAAACAGAAGTGGCGCCAGAACTCGTCGCTTGCTGGTAGGGAATTTCAACCCCCTGCTCGATCACCGCTTCGATCTGATCCGCCGTCATCACACGGGGACGGGATACCACGCGACCACGGCCATCCGCCTCAAGCGCTGAGATCTCCAGGTTCAGGAAGCGGGTGGCGGCCGCGTTCCACAGCGTCAGCGCAAAGGAGCCCGCCTGCTGTCCCGAAATCGCACTCGCCGCACCGTTCCACATGGTGCCATCGGTCAGGAAGTCTGGCGTATCCGAAACCTGGCCAGTGTGATAGCCGGTGTCGGTAATCGTGCTGCCAACAGCGTTACGGCCGTTCGAGGTCCCGCCGGTACTGTGAATCCCGAAGCGAGCACCAAGATTGCGCTGAAAGGTGTCTTCCGCCTCGATGATCTGTGCTTCGATCAGAACCTGACGCGAGGGAATGTCGATGTCATTGAGCATGCGACGGACATCATCCAGGCGTCCCGGAGTATCAGTAACGATGAGCTTGTTCGAACGCTCGTCGGCAATGACCGAGCCGCGCTTCGACAGGATGGTCTTGTCCTTGTCTTTCAGCACGTTGTCGAAAATGATTTTCGCGCTGTGATAATTGATCTGGAAGGTCTCGGTACGGAGCGGCTCCAGATCATTGACCTGGGCCTTGGACTCCAACTCGAGTTTTTCACGCGCAGCCAGCTCTTCACGCGGAGCGATCCAGATGACGTTGCCATTCTTGCGGGAGTCCAGCCCCTTGGCCTGAAGAATGATTTCCAGCGCCTGATCCCACGGCACATCCTTCAAGCGCAGGGTCAGAGAACCGGTTACGGAATCACTGGTGATGATGTTGAAGTTCGTGAAATCGGAAATGACCTGCAGCACAGACCGCACGTCGATGTTCTGGAAATTGAGCGACAGTTTCTCGCCCGCATACTTCACCGCACGCGAGGTGCCTTGCACCAGCTTGCGCGGGTCTTCCTGAACCGACTTGACCTCCAGCACAAACTGGTTGTCTGTCTGATAGGCATTGTGTTCCCACAGGCCCGTGGGCTTCACAACCATGCGTACCGAGCCGTTTTGCTGGGTAGTCGTCACATTGGTGACCGGTGTGCCAAAGTCTGTCACGTCCAGCGATTTGCGCAGGCGCTCCGGCAGCGAAGTCTTGAGGAAATCCACCACAAGATTCGAGCCCGACTGACGAATGTCGATACCGGTATTGGCATCGGAGAGGTCAATTACCACACGACCTTCACCGTCCTTGCCGCGGCGGAATGCAATATCGCGGATTGCATGATTGTCCGGCCCGCCCTTCTGCTCGGCAAACCTCGCAGTCGTGGTTGCTTCCGGGGATTTTGCGGTCGCAACGGCCAGCGAAATCACAAGGTTGTTGCCTTCTACGCGCGTTTCATAGCTCAGCGGACGCAGAAGGTTGATGACGAGACGGGTACGGTCTGCCACCTGAACGATGTTGATATTCCGGACGTCCCCCTCTCCAACCGGCTGCACAGTCTTGCCGGTCGCATTGGAGGTACCGGGCAAATCGATCGCGATGCGTGCCGGGTTCGACACACTGAAGCTTCCGATCTGACCTTCAAGTGCCTGCTTCAAACCGACCTTGATCTGAATGCCTCCACCAGACTGACTTGCCTGGATGGATTCGATCGCATTCTTTCCTTCCGCAGCGGCAGGAACGGGCGGCGTGGATTGCGCGAGCGCGGCACCCACAGAGAAAGCTCCGATGAGAGCACACAAGACCGGCGCAATAAAACGCGTTACGGTTTTCATTTCTTAGTCTCCTGCTCTTGCAGCTGCATGGTGCTGAAACGCTCGATCCAGTCGCCGTTGGCGTCTTCGATCAGCTCTTTCAACGTAAGGTCGTTCTCGGTGATTTTCGTCACCATCCCAAAATTCTGTCCGAGGTAATTCCCTGCCCGGATCTGATAGATGTTCTTGTCCGCCTTGATCAGAGCGACCGGCTTGCCGGCCGTCATCATCATGCCAACCATCTGCAGGGTTTCCAGCGGATAGGCTTCAAGCGGCTCACGGCGTCGTGAATCGTTCCGGGGACTCGCCTTGCCTCCCCGTTTCTCCGGCTCAAGACGGGACGCCTGATAGGGATCGACCAGTCCTGCTACCTCGTAATCCACCGTTGGAAATTGTGTCAGCTTCGGCAGGGGCTGAATTTTCCCCTGCATGCCCTTTGCCTGGGTATCCATCCAGGCTCTCAAATCCTGGTGCTCTTCGTTCGAACACGCCGCCAGCAATACCAGGACCGGAACCAACCAGATTGTTTTCATCATTTTCTCTCCGGCCTCACTTCTTCTTTGCCGCCGCGGCCTTCTCGCGTCTCTGTTTGGCGACTTCCTCGTCATCCAGATACCGATAGGTCACAGCCGAGGCGTCGAGACGAAGAATGCCGTCCTTGCCAGGCCCGACTTGCACGTCACGCAGTGTCACGATCCGGGGAAGTTTCGAAACGTCACTGACGAACTGGCCGAAATCGTGATACCCCCCGGTAATCGTCAGCGCGATCGGCAACTCGGCGTAAAACTCCTTGATCGCCTCCTGACCCGGCTTCCACAGCTCGAACTGCAGCCCGCGACCGCGCCCAGCCTGGTTGATATCGATCAGCAGCGATTCCATTTCGGACTTGTTCGGGAGCTGCTTCAGCAACGCACCGAACTGACGGTTCATTTCGGCCAGTTGCTTGCGATACTCGTCCAGATTGACTGCCTGGCGTTTCTTGCCCAGCCATTCTTCCTTGAGTGTGGCTTCCTGCTGGCGCGCACGATCGAGCTCTTCGAACTTGTCTTTCCAGTCGAACCACCAACCTGCAGCGACAACGGCTGCGAGCAGGAAAATCAGCGCTGCAACCTTGGGGGCCAGTGGCCAGACCCCGGGATCATTGGGATCGAGCTGGCGAAAATCATTGATGATGCGATCGAGACGCACGTTCATGGCGTGACTCCCTTGTTGGGCTGCTCGGCTTTGTCCGCGTCCTGAGCGGGCTTCTCGATGCTGACCGCCAGCACGAACTCACCTGCAACACGCCCCTTGAAAGTAGTCGCCTTGATTTCCTGCAGCATGGGTTTTTCAAAGATCGGGGAAGCATCCAAGTTGCGCATCAGTTGCGAAACCCGTGCATTCGACTGCGAGATGCCGGTGAAGGTAATCTGGTTCCCCGTCTGCTTGAGCAGCTTGATGAAAACACCTTCAGGCATCTGCTTGACCAGCTCATTGAACACCGTAACCGTTTCGGTCCGGTTGCTCTGGAGGGACTCGATGACCTGCTTGCGCGCGAGCAGGGACTGCGTCTGCTCCTTGAGGCTCGAAATTTCAGCAATTTCCTTGTCAAGCGAAGAGATCTCGCGCTTCAGGAAATCATTCGAGCTGTTCTGGTCATCAATCTGGCTGCCGATCAGGGTGCTGCCGACAAACCAGATGAGCGCTCCGACAATCGCCGTCAGCACAGCCATCGAAATGAACTGTTGCCTGCGCTCCTTGCGCGCCTGCTCGCGGTGGGGCAATAGATTGATGCGTATCATGCGTCAAACCTCCGCATCGCCAGACCACATGCAACAAGCAAGGCAGGGGCCTCGGCGGCCAGATTTTTTGGTCTCACCTTCTGGGACAGCGACATGCCGACGAACGGGTTGGCGACCTCTGTCGAAACCTGCGTCCGGCTGGCAACAACCTGGTCTATACCCTGAATCACGGCACAACCACCTGACAGGACGATGTGATCCACCTGGTTGAACTGGGTGGAAGTGAAGAAGAACTGAAGCGCGCGAGAAATTTCGAGCGCCACGCTCTCGGTAAACGGCTTGAGCAGATCGTGCTCATAGTTTTCGGGCAGACTGCTCGAACGCTTCGCAGCCTCTGCCTCTTCGGTGCTCATGCCGTAACTGCGGGAAATGTCCTGAGTAAGCTGATTGCCACCGAAAGCCTGTTCCCGGGAGTACAGCACCGCTTCATCACGCAGGATGGTGACTTTCATCATCTGCGCGCCGATGTCGACCATTGCGACAACCTTGCCTTTGCCTGCTTCGGGCAGACGACTCTTGATCAGGTCGAACGCCGCCTGTGAAGCAAAGGACTCGACGTCCATCACGACCGCCTTCAAGCCGGCAGCCTCTACGGCGGCAACACGATCCTCGACCTTTTCCTTGCGGGACGCCGCGATCAGAACTTCGACTTCGTCCGCATCGGTTGCGGCCGGGCCGAGCACCTGATAATCGAGGTTCACCTCCTCGATTGCAAACGGGATGTACTGGTTCGCCTCGGACTCGACCTGAATTTCCATTTCCAGTTCGCGCAGCCCGGCGGGCAAGGTGATGCGCTTGGTAATGACCGCCGCGGCAGGCAAGGCCAGCGCCACTTGTCGGGTCGAGGATCCCAGGCGCTTCCATGCGCGGCGAATGGATTCGGCCACGGCTTCGAGACTGGCGATGTTGCCGTCTGTCACTGCGTCACGAGGAAGCGGTTCGATCGCATAGCGCTCCAACCGGAACTGATTGGCCCCGGCCTCCGCCAGTTCGACCAATTTGACCGAGGACGACGAGATATCCAGCCCTATCAAGGCTTTAGATCTTCCCCCCAGCAGAGCTTGGATGTCCATGATGCCTGATCGCCCTCTAGATTTCGTTTTAATTTCAGACAGTTACGTCAACTTACGATAAATTACTTTAGATGCTAGCAGCAAGCTCTCGTGCAAGTAAAGCCTGCTGGCGCTGAACGGTAGGCACAGCGGCGGTTTCGTGGGCAAGCGGTCACAACAGGATGTGTCGAAACAGCTGCGCATATAATCGATGCTCGAATCCGTCTGGATAAATCATGCGAAACAAGAAGCTTCTTGCCGGTCTGTTCATCGTTCTGGGCATTCCCCTGCTGGGCGCTGCCGCACTCGCTGTCGCTGCGGCCTTTGCCTGGCCTCAACTGCCTTCGCTCGATGCGCTGACCGACTACCGCCCGAAGATCCCGCTGCGGATATATACCGCAGATGGTGCACAGATCGGCGAGTTCGGGGAGGAGCGTCGTACATTCGTCGCCATACGGGAGGTGCCCGACCTCGTCAAGCATGCGATCCTTGCCGCGGAAGACGATCGCTTCTTCGAGCACTCCGGTGTTGACGTTGCCGGCCTGCTTCGCGCAACCCTTCTCAATCTCACCGGTGGCAATCGGCAGGGCGGCAGCACGATCACGATGCAGGTCGCCCGGAATTTCTACCTGAGCCGGGAAAAAACGATCAGTCGCAAGCTGTATGAAATCCTCCTGTCCCTGAAGATCGAGCACAGCCTGAGCAAGGATCAGATTCTGGAGGTCTATATCAACCAGATTTTCCTCGGGCAACGCTCTTACGGATTTGCTTCTGCTGCTCAGGCCTATTACGGAAAGACGCTGAAGGAACTTGACGTTGCGGAGGCCGCCATGCTTGCGGGTCTTCCGAAGGCACCGTCCCGCTACAACCCCGTCGTAAACAGGGAGCGCGCAACGGCCCGACAGCGTTATGTGCTTCGACGCATGAACGAGCTGGGCTACATCTCCGACAAGGATCTAGAGATCGCGCGTGCGACCCCCTTGCGGCTTGCCCAAAGCCGGAGCCAGGATCGCAGCTCGCCGTCGGTACATGCCGAGTTCGTTGCCGAAATGGCGCGCCAGCTCGCCTACGACCAGTTCAAGGATAGTGCCTATACCAGCGGCATCAAGGTGATTACCACGATCAGACAGGCAGACCAGAAGGCGGCTTATGAAGGCCTGCGCAGAGGCCTGCTCGATTACGAACGCCGGCATGGCTATCGCGGTGCCGAAGCCCGTGTCGATCTGGCTCAACTGGGAGCCGAGGGCAACGAGACTTCGCTGGAAGAGCTCATCGAACCCTATCCGGATCTCGACGAGATGCGCGCGGGCATCGTGACGGAGGCTTCGCGGGACAAGCTGGTGGTATATCTGCGTGGCGGCGAGACGGTTACCCTGACCGGACAGGCCTTGCGCTTTCCCGGACCGATGCTGGCCCCCAATGCGCCGCAGCAGAAGCGGCTCTCCCCCGGCGCGGTGATTCGTGTCGCAATGGTCGGCAAATCCTGGCAGGTCGTCCAGCCGCCAATCGTCGAAGGCGCCTTTCTCTCGCTGGACCCGGCAACCGGCGCGATCAATTCGCTTGTCGGTGGCTTCGACTTCAACCGCAACAAGTTCAATCACGCCACGCTGGCATGGCGTCAGCCCGGCTCAAGCTTCAAGCCTTTCATTTTTTCAGCAGCCATCGACAAGGGTTACACCCCGGGTTCGGTCATGGACGACAGTCCGGTGAGTTTCTCGGCTGAACAGACGGGCAGCCAGGCCTGGAGCCCGGGCAACTATGACAACCACTATGCCGGTCCGATGAGCTTGCGGACCGCACTGGCCAAATCGAAGAATGTGGTTGCCATCCGATTGCTGCAGGCCATCACGCCAGCCTATGCACAGGATTACGTCACCAGCCGGTTCGGCTTCGATCCGGCCAAGAATCCGCCTTACCTGACGCTGGCCCTGGGTTCGGGCTCGGTCACGCCCTGGCAGATGGCTTCGGCCTATGCCGTCTTCGCAAACGGGGGCTACCGGATCCGCCCCTTCATCGTGAAGGAAATGCGCGACGCCAATGATCGCGTCATCGCCCGGGTCGAGCCCACGGTTGCCGGCAGCGAAGGCACCGAGCGGGTGCTGGATCCCCGCAACGTGTTCCTGACCGACATGATGATGAAGGACGTCGTTCGCCGCGGAACCGGGGCCAAGGCAATGAGCCTCGGGCGCTCAGACCTGGCCGGCAAGACGGGCACGACCAATGATTATGTTGACGCCTGGTTCTGCGGCTACCAGCCGACGCTGGTCGGCGTTTCATGGGTCGGTTTCGATCAGCCGAGAAAGCTGGGCTCGGGCGAAACCGGCGGCACGCTGGCGCTGCCGATCTGGATCGACTACATGAAGGTCGCACTCAAGGATGTTCCGGAGCAGCTCTTGCCGATGCCGGAAGGATTGGTGCAGGTTCAGCCGACCTTCGCAAATGAAGGCCCGGACTACATCTACGCCGAGCACCTGCCTTCGTCTCCACTGGCCGCCCCTGAGGAAGCCGCCGAATCTGCGCCGGCACCTCAGCAGTAATCTGACCGGCGCAAGCCGGTCATGATTGCTGCGCCGCTAGCGCGCCAGGACCACCGGCTTGCCGGCCTGCTGGGTCATGGCTTCCTCCAGCACTGCCAGCAGCGGCCTGCCATCACGGGTGCCGATCCAGTCGTCCCCCTCCGGACGGAAATGGAAACCCCCGCTGCGCGCGGCAATCCAGATTTCGCGCGCAGCGGCGTGCTTGTTGATGATGATCTGGCTGCCGTTGTCGAACTCGAGCTTGAGAATCCCTCCGGCCTGAAGCTCCAGGTCGAGATCGAGATCCTGCTCGTCAATCGCGCGACCGATCAGGTCCTCGATGCAGACCAGCATCTCTTCCGCCTGTTCAAGAAATGCCGCTTCATCCATGCTGCCTGCCCCTTTTGTTAAGATGGCTGTCCTCCCGATCATCAGGAATACACCATGCGTCCGTTCGTTCTGATCGGCATCCTGGGCTTCGCCCTGTCTGCCTGTGGCATCAAGGGTCCCCTTGAGTTGCCACGCCCTCAACCTCAAGCCCAGCCGGCAAAGACCAGCCCGCAGCCGGTCACGCCCTGACGTTCAGGCAGGGATTCTAGCGCCACTCAGGCCGCCGGCCATCCGGCGCCCTTCGCAGCCCTGCCCGACAGCCGGCCCACAATATGGGCAAACCCGTGTAAGCATCAAGCCCTGCCTGCCGGTACAGTCAAGTTCCTGTCCGGCCTATCCGTTATGCTGTGACGGCCCCGGACGCAACGGGGCTTGAGCTGATCCGGAATCCTGATTTGTTGTCAGAACAAGAAGGGAAAACTGCTGTGGGCAAAGAGGCCAGCCAGGACGAGCTGATTTTTTCAGACGAAACGGGCGAACTGTCGCCGGTTGCACCTCCCGCGTCCAGAACACCCTGGCGGATCCTCATTGTGGACGACGATCCCGACGTCCACACCACCACGACCTTCGCCCTGCGCGGCACGGAGATCCTGGGCTGCCCGCTGACTTTCCTGCACGCCGACTCGGCCACCCAGGCCCGCGAACTGCTCGCCCGCGACCGCGACATCGCCGTCATCCTGCTCGATGTGGTGATGGAGGAGGAAGACTCCGGGCTGAAGCTTGTCCGCCACATCCGGGAAGAGTTCTGCATGGACGAAACGCGGATCATCCTGCGCACCGGTCAGCCCGGCTATGCGCCGGAACTTGATGCCATCCGCGATTACGACATCAACGACTACAAGACCAAATCCGAGCTCACACGCAACAAGCTCTTCACCACGCTTACTTCCGCAGTGCGCTCCTACCGCCAGATCCGGACGATCAACGAAAACCGGCGGGGGCTGGATCTCATCGTCCATGCCAGCGGCGAGCTGCTCGCACTCTCAGGCATCCGGAATTTCGCAGCGGGCGTCATCACCCAGATGTCAGCGCTGCTCGGCGTACGCCCGGAGGGCCTCATCTGCGCGCAGCGCCCGCCGGAAATCAACGGGCATGATGAAGGCACGGTGGTCATTGCCGCCGCTGGCAAGTACGCCCCGCTCATCAACATGCCGGTGGGCGACATCGGTGACCCCGCCGTCTTCGGTGCGATCTCGAGCTGCCTCGATGCGGGGCAGCACATTTTCAGTCATCACAGCACCACGCTGTTCTTCGGCAGTCGCACCCGACGCAACATGGCGGCCTATCTTGATGCACCAATGGCCGTTGATGACAGCAACCGGAAGCTGCTGGAAGTCTTCTGCGCCAATATCTCGGTCGGCCTCGAGAACACCCTGCTGTTCGCCCAGCTGCACGATTTCGCCTATTTCGATTCGCTGACCGGCCTGCCCAACCGGCGCAGCCTGATCAAGAAACTCGACGAACGCCTGCTGGGGGGCGAGCGTGGCCGCTACGCCCTGGCCTTGCTCGATCTGGACGGTTTCGCGGAGAGCAACGCCACGCTGGGCAACCACTATGGCGACGAACTCCTCAAGGCCGTCGCCCAGCGACTCCAGAGCATGCTGGGCAGCCAGTGCATGCTGGCCCGCCTGTCGGGCGACACCTTCGCCGCATTGGGGCAGATCGAACAGTTACTCCCCACCAAGCTGCAGACGATCTTCCGGGAAGCCTTCATCGTGCAGGAGCAGGAGATCGTGCTCTCCGCCACGGTCGGGATTGCCCATCTCGTGGATGTGGATGGCAACGGCTCCGAAGCCGTCAAGAATGGCTATCTCGCGCTGCGGCGCGCGAAGAGCAGTTCCCGGGGCGAGTTTGTCTATTTCACCCGCGACATGGCGTTGGAGATCCGGGAGCGCTCTCGGCTGCTTCAGGCCCTGCGCGTGGCGATCGAACGGCACCGGCTGTTCCTGTGCTTCCAGCCGCAGATTGCACTGGCCGACGGCAAGGTCCGGGGTGTCGAAGCCTTGCTGCGCTGGCGCACGGAAGACGGCCGGCTCATCGAGCCGGCTCGCTTCATCCCGATCGCCGAGCATTCGGGCATGATCGTGGGCATCGGCGAATGGGTGCTGCGCATGGCCTGCTTCCAGCAGGCAGCTCTCAGCCGCGCCGGGCACAACACCGTCACCATGGGCATCAATGTGTCGGTCGGCCAGCTCCGCCATCCGCGCTTCCTGGCAACGCTGAACAGGGCACTCGAAGACAGCGGCGCGACCACGCAGCTGATCGAGCTGGAGATCACTGAATCCATGGCCATGGAAGAGGCCGACAGTCTCACCCGCACGCTTGAAGCGATCAAGAAGCTGGGCGTGCGGATCGCGGTCGACGACTTCGGTACCGGTTTTTCCTCGCTGGCCTATCTGCAGCGACTCTCCGTAGACCGCCTCAAGATCGACCGCAGCTTCATTGCCGGAATGTGCAAGGGCGAGCGGGACCAGGGCATTCCGGAGGTCGTCATCCAGCTGGGCCACCGCCTGGGATTGTCGGTTCTGGCCGAAGGCGTCGAAACCGCAGAGCAGGCAGCGCTCCTCTCCCGCCTCGGTTGCGACGACGCCCAGGGCTTCTTTTACGCCCACCCGATGGAAGCCGCCGAACTCCTGCGCTGGCTTGAAAGCGCACCGTCCTGAAACCCAGGCACATTCCCGAGGGGAACCGGCTTGAAATCCACTGTCCGCCGTGCCGTCGTGAATGCCGTCCTGCTGGGCATGCTGCTGCCCGCGCTGGGCATCGGACTGTATCTGGCCACCGACTACAACCACGCACTCGATCGGGAGATCCGCACCCGCCTGAATCATGAGGCCGATGTCGTAGCGCTGGGTGTGCGGGAAAGCCTCTGGGCGCTCGACAACGATTCGGCCACGGCGCTGCTCGACGCCGTCATGCAGGATTCCTCGATCGTCACCATCGACATCCGCGACCCGAATCTGGGCCACGTCGTCTCGCGCAACCTGCCCGAACGCAACACCGGCCAGCTTCACGAGATCGAACGCGCCGTCATGTACCGCGGCGAAGCCATCGGACATGTCCATCTCGTGCTCTCGGACAGCGCACTTCGCGAATCACTCCAGCAACAGCTCGTTCGCCTGATCAGCCTGCTTGCGCTGCAACTGGTGGTCAGCGTGCTGCTGATCCTCTTCGTCCTGCAAAGGCGGGTCGGTCGCCCCCTGCAGAAACTCAGCGCCGAGGCCGTGATGCTGGCGCGCGGCGAACTCGATCGACCGATCGTGTCACTGCGCGACGACGAGATCGGAAACGTCGAGACACAGCTCGAGCTCACCCGTCAGGCGCTTCAGAACCTGATCCACACGCTCGAACAGAAAAACGAAGCGCTCGAAACGGACCTGGGCGAGCGGCGGCGCGTAGAGGCCGCCCTGCGCGATCGCGAACAGCGCCTGAGTGCCCTGGTCGATCAGAGCCCGCTGGCTGTCATCGAGTTCGATCTCGGCTGGCAGATCCTCGACTGGAACGCCGCCGCCCAGCACATATTCGGCTGGCATGCCCGGGAAATCATCGGGCGTGATGCCAGTGTGCTGCATGGCAGCGCCCAGAGCGAAGGCATGGATCTGCTCAGCGGACACCGGCAGGACGCGCGACACATGCTCACCGTGAAACAGGAATGCCTGCGCGCAGACGGCCAATCCATCGTCTGTCACTGGTATTACGGTGTCATTCACGATTCTGCAGGCGCGCCCGAGCGCATCATGGCGCTCGTCGAAGACATCACCGTGCGCCAGCGGACCGACGACGAAGTGCGCCGGCTGGCAACCGTGGTCCGCCTGACCAGCAACCTCATCGCGCTGACCGATGCCGACGGCACGATCGAATGGGCGAATCAGGCCTTCCTGAGGCGTTTCGACAGCGATGGCGAGTCCGTGCTGCAGCGCAAGCTCGCCGATGTGCTGTCGGTCCATCATGCGGACAATCCCGCTGCGCCGAATCCGCTGATCCATGATGTGATCGCGGGCGGACGTCAGCTCAGTGGCGTCGAGCTGCCCTGCTTCGGCGCCGGCAACATGCCACTCTGGGCGGCGGTGGAATTGCGGGCGATCCGCGGACCGGATCACGGCATCCTGCAATGGGCCGCCCTCCTGACCGACGTGACCGAGCGCCGCCAGACAGCCGAGGCCCTCCGCCACAGCGAGCTCAAATTCTTCTCGATCTTCCAGCATTCGCCGATTCCGATCTGCGTGCTGCGGCAGCGCGACACCTGCTGCCTCGACGTCAATCCGGGATTCGTCGGCAACTTCGGTTTCACACGCGAGCGCCTCGTCGGCAAGCCCCTGCTCGAAGCCCGCCTGCACGCCAGCGAGGAAGACCGGCTGCTGCTGAAGAATCTGCTGAAAGCGAGCGAAGCCAGCTCGGGCACGGCCATCCGTCTGCTGACCGCCCAGGGCGCGGCCCGCAACTGTCTGCTGCATCTGCGCCCGGTCACCATGGACGAAGAGCCTTGTCTGCTCATTGCGGTAGTAGACGTCACCTCGCTGGTCGAGGCACGCCACGAAATCGAAGCGCTCAATCAGTCACTGGAAGCACGCGTGGCCTCGCGCACGCAGGATCTCGCCGCCAGCAATGCCGAACTCGCGTCCACGCTCGACAAGCTCAAACGCACGCTCGACGAACTTGTCCGCTCCGAAAAACTGGCTGCTCTCGGCTCGCTCGTGGCAGGCATTGCGCATGAACTCAACACCCCGATCGGCAACAGCCTGATGGTCGCCAGCACGCTCCATGATGCAAACCGCCAATTCCGGGAGCAGGTCGCAAACGGACTGCGGCGCTCGACCCTCGACAATTATGTGGAAGAAGCGGGCTCTGCCGCCGACATCCTGATGCGCAACCTGCAGCGCGCAGCCGAACTCATCAGCAGTTTCAAGCAGGTTGCGGTCGACCAGACCAGTTCCCAGCGCCGGGAATTCGATCTCGGCGAAGTCATCAACGAAATCGTGATCACCATGCAGCCGGTGCTGCGCAAGAGCCAGCACCGGCTGCTGGTCGAAATTCCCGCCGGCCTGCGGATGGACAGCTATCCCGGTCCGCTGGGCCAGGTCATCGCCAACCTGCTCAACAATTCGCTGCTTCACGCTTTCGACGGCCGTGAGCACGGCACCATCATCCTGAAGGCAACGCCCGAGGGCGAAAAGCATCTCAGGCTCGAATGCCGGGATGATGGCGTCGGCATCACGCCCGCCAATCTGAAACGGGTCTTCGACCCCTTCTTCACGACACGACTCGGGCGCGACGGCACCGGCCTCGGTCTCAACATCGTCCACAACATCGTCACCGGCATGCTGGGCGGCGAAATTTCGGTCGACAGCACACTTGGCCAGGGCACCTGCTTCAGCGTCACGCTGCCACGGCATGCGCCTGAAACCCTTCGCGAAGACGATCCCGAAACGATGGATGCCTGAGCCGCTCAGGACGGCTGCCGATTCACCCAGAGAACGCCCGCGACGACCATCAGGCCCCCGGCCACGCTCGCCCAGGGCAAGGCCTCGCCCAGCAGCAGCACGGACAGCAGCACGCCGAAGACCGGCACGAGATTGGTGAATTGTGTCGAGCGCGCCGCGCCGATCATTGCAACCGCCTGCGAATACCAGACGAATGACAGCGAGGTACCGAGAAGCCCCATGTAGGCCAGCGCAAGCCAGGCGCGCCAGTCGATCGGAGGCCAGCCACCGTTGCCCGCCTCGAAAGCGGCCGGGATGAGCAGCATCACGGTCCCGCACAGGGTTGCGGACAAGGTCATCGACAGCGCATCCAGCCCCTTTGCCAGATAGCGTGCAGCCAGCGTGTAAGCCACCCAGGCCACCACCGCACCGAAAATGAAGACTTCGCCGATGCCAAGCGCCCCGTGAAGCAGAGTCGCCGGGTCGCCATGCGAGACCACCAGTACGGCGCCGCAGAAAGACAGCGCGACACCCGCCAGCGCTCGCAGGGACCAGGCCGAGCCCTGGATCAGCTTGACCGCGCACAGCGTCATGACCGGGCTTGCAGCCACGATCAACGCGGCCCGACTGGCCTGCACATGCGCCAGTCCGGCAAAGAAACCGGCGTTGTAGGCGAAGATCCCGGTCAGGCCGAGCAAGCCGGCCACGCCCCATTGCCGGCCACGAGGCCACTGGATGGCGCGGCCACTGAGCCACGCGAACACCAGCATGCCGGCCAGGGCAAAGAGAAACCTGAGACTGGCTGCGATGAAATGCGGAACGGTCTGGGCCAGGTAACGCCCGGCGATGAAGGTTCCGCCCCAGAAAAAGGTGGTCAGCACCAGGCGCAGGTAGATGCCCCGGACCGAAACCTCCCTCATCGCGTTCAGAGACGGGGCAGGTTGCGCGGCTTGCGCCCGGCCCTTGCGGCGAGGCGGTCATAAAGCCAGGCCGGCAGGACCGCGAGCAAGGGTGCGACGCAGGCCATCTGCCAGGGAATCGTGGCGCGTGCCGGCGCGCGTTCGAGTGCCCGGATGAAACGCTCCGCAGCGTCATCGGCATCGATGATGAAGGGCATGCGGTAGCCATTCACATCGGTCATCGGCGTGCGGATGTAGCCGGGCCGGATTTCGCTGACGGCAACGCCCGTCCCGCGCATCTCCACCCGCAGACTCTCGAGGTAGCGGCTGACCGCCGCCTTGGATGCGCTGTAAGCGCCGGCCCCGGGCAGACCGCGAACCCCGGCCACCGAGGAAATGCCGACCAGATGCCCGTGCCGTGCGCGACGCATCGGCACGATGAACGGCTGGAAGGTAGCCACCATGCCCAGCAGATTGGTCTGCAGGATGCGGCTGAAAACGGCCAGGTCGCCTCGTTCCTCGCTCAGAGTCCCCGCGGACACCCCGGCATTGGCGATCACGACGTCCGGCACACCGAAGCGGTTCATGAAGTCCCGCGCGGCACCGCTCAGGGCCTCGGCGTCGGCGACATCGGCCACCATCACCAGATGCTCGCCGGGCAGCTCGCTGCGCAGCGCCTCGAGTGCGTCAGCACGCCGACCCACCAGCCCCAGCGTGGCGCCGCGAGTGGCATAGGCGCGCGCCAGGGCTGCGCCGATGCCGCTCGAAGCACCGGTGATGACGACTTTCAGGCTCACTTGCCGCTACGGATCTTCGCGATCACCTCGTCGGCCGTCTTGAGGCCATTCGGATCGCCCCCCTCAATGCCGAACTTGCCTGCAATCGCGAGATAGGGCACGCCCATGACCTTGTAAGCGGCACCGACCTGCTCGGCACGCTTGGCCTGGGTGTCGACCGCAAACGAGCGCCAGGTGTCGTTGAACTTCTTCACGTCGACGCCCTTCTTGGCCAGCCAGTCGTTACGCACGTCTTCCTTTTCCAGCTTGACGTGATCCTTGTGGATGGCATCGAACACCGCCGCATCCAGCTTGTCGGACACGCCCAGCGCATTCAGCGTAAGGTAAAGACGGCCATACGCTGCCCATTCAGAGCGGCCGAAAGACACCGGCACGCGCTTGAAGACCACATCCTTCTGCTGCTCCGAACGCCACTTCGTCAGGATCGGATCGAAATGCGCGCAATGCGGGCAGCCATAGGAAAAGAACTCGACAACTTCGATCTGGCCGCTGGGCAGCGTCGGCTGCGGCGGGTTGATCGGGGTGACACCCTGCTGCGCCTGGGCGGGCATCAGGCCCGAAGCGGCCAGGATGAGACCGGCGGCAAAAAGCTTGAGGGTATTGCGACGCTGCATCTGTTGCTCTCCTGTTGATGGGGGGACTGCTCTGGGGTGCTCAGGACTTGGGGCGAACCACGCTGGATTCAATGCCTTCAGTCAGGAGGCGCGCCCGCATCGCGTCGGCACCGTCAGCCGTTGCAAACGGCCCGACCCGAACGCGATAGAACACGCCCTTCTCGGACAGATCAACCCGCTGAACGTTCGATTCGATGCTCATCAAGGCAAGCCGCGCGCGCAGATTGTCGGCGTCAAGCGGGTTCTGGAAAGCCCCGGCCTGCAGGAAGATCCGGTCGCTTGCCGCGGGGGGCTCGGCCGGCTTGACGCTGACCGGCGCGGAAGCCTGTTCGCCGCCCGGCAGGATCTTGTAGAAGTCGTACTTGGGCTTGTCGGCCGGCGCGGCCTGATTGACCGGCGTGTCGCCGGGTTTGCCCGGCAGCGCGATCGGCGCAGACTGCGCCTGGGTTTCGGACTGCGTGGCACGCGGAGCCTGATCGACCTTGTTCACGAAAGGCTTCGGGCCGAAATTGATGTAGAGCGCGACGCCCGCCGCAATCAGCACACCGATCAGCAGGCCGACGAGCACCCCAGCGACGGTGCTGCCGCGCTGGCGGGAAAGCAGTTTGGATCGACAGGACATTCCTGAACCCCCGGAAAAATTTGTTGGAGTATAACCGCAGGGCCTTCCGGACCGCGCCAGGGCGCCGGCGTACGGCAGGACTTCAGCCGCGCTGCATGATCCGGGACACCGCACTTTCATACGCATCGAAGGCCTCTTCGTCGCGGCACATGTCGGCGCCCAGCTCGCGCACCAGTCCGTCCGCGAGGCCATAGATCCAGCCATGCACGACCACTTCCTGGCCGCGCGCCCAGGCATCGCGAACCACCGTGCTTTCGCTGACGTTAAGCGCCTGCTCCACCACATTGAGCTCGCACAACCGGTCGGCGCGGATGTCCATGTCGTCGATCCCGCGCAACCAGGCCCGGTATTTGTCGCGCACATCCTGCACATGCCGGAGCCAGTTGTCGGCAAGCCCGACACGGGTATCGGTCAGGGCGGCACGCACGCCGCCGCAGCCGTAGTGCCCGACGACCAGGATGTGTTTGACCTTGAGCACATCGACCGCGTACTGCATCACCGACAGGCAGTTCAGATCGGTGTGCGCCACCACGTTGGCGACGTTGCGGTGGACGAAGACTTCCCCCGGCGCAAGGCCGATGATCTCGTTTGCCGGCACGCGACTGTCCGCGCAGCCGATCCACAGGAATTCGGGATTCTGCTGCGCAACTAGGCGGGAAAAATACTCCGGATCCGCCTGCCGTTCCTTTTCGGACCAGGCGCGGTTCCGGGCCAGCAGCTCTTCCAGCGGGATCGTCATCGAATCTCCCCGCTCAAGCTGCAACTGCAGCCTTCTGCAACAGCACCAGCTGACCGATTCCCTTGCCGGCGAGTTCAAGCAGGGCATCGAGCTCCTGGCGTGCGAAGGGGGCCCCCTCGGCCGTACCCTGCACTTCCACGAAACCGCCCGAGCCGGTCATCACCACATTCATGTCGGTATCGCAGGCGGAGTCTTCCGGATAGTCCAGATCCAGCACCGCTTGCCCCTCGAACATGCCGACCGACACGGCCGCAACCCAGTCCTTCAGGGGCGACGCCGCCAGCTTGCCGCTTGCGACAAGGCCCTGCAGAGCGTCATGCAGCGCCACGCAGGCGCCGGTGATGGAGGCCGTGCGCGTACCGCCGTCGGCCTGCAGCACGTCGCAGTCGATCGTGATCTGACGCTCGCCCAGCGCCTTGAGGTCGACCACCGCGCGCAGGCTGCGGCCGATCAGGCGCTGGATTTCCTGTGTGCGTCCGCTCTGCTTGCCCTTGGCCGCTTCGCGCGACATGCGTGAATGCGTCGAGCGCGGCAGCATGCCGTATTCGGCGGTCACCCAGCCCTCGCCCCTGCCACGCAGGAAGGGCGGCACGCTTTCCTCGACCGACGCGGTGCACAGCACCTTGGTGTGGCCGAACTCGACCAGCACAGAACCCTCCGCATGGCAGGTGTACTGGCGGGTAAGACGGACTTCGCGCAACTGATCGGGGCGTCGGCTGGAGGGGCGCATGCTGGGGAACCGGAAGGTGGGTGGGGGGAGGATTGTAGGAGCGCGGGCCGCTGCCGGACAACCCGGCAGCCAGGGGGCTCTGTCAATGTGGCGGCGCAGAACCGTGGCAAACGGCCCGAACGAGACTCGTCCGGCGCGCCTCTCCAGAGGCAGGACGGAACCCGTCAGCCCGACGGGTTCCCGCTCATTTGCCCGGATCGAAACGGGAATACTTCTGGATCGCCTGGTTGATCTCGTCGATGGCCTTCTCGATGTCAGAGTCACTCAGGTTGGCACTGTCCGAGCCCGAGCGCTGCCGCGCAAAGCCTTCCATCTTGGTCGTGATGCCATCGTCCGGCATCGCGGCGGTCGAGATCGACGAGCCCTGCTCGTCGGCATAGTCGTCATGCCAGCGCATGACCAGCATCGACAGGTTGTCGCAGGTCAGGCCGCCATGCCGCTCTGCCAGATCCAGCAGACGGGGCGAGGCGTCGAGGATGTTCGCGTCCCCCAGCCTGCCGGTGAAGTCTTCATTGGTCAGGTTGCCCCAGACGCCGTCGGTGCAGATCGTAATGAGGTCGTCGGCAAACAGCGGCACCGGCGAGGAAAACTCGATCTGCGGCGAATGCGAGCCGCCGAGACAGCTGAAGATGCGGTTTCGCGCGGGATGACGAGCGGCGGCCTCTTCATCGATGAGCCCCTGGTCGAGCATCATCTGCAGCCGCGAATGATCCTTGGTCTGCTGGGCAATGCGACCCCGGCGGATCAGGTACAGACGCGAATCCCCGGCATGCGCCCAGAACGCCACGCTGTTCTGGATCAGACAGGCCACGATGGTGGTGCGGGGCGCTTCCGGCAGGTTCTTGTCGAAGGCGTAATCCTGGATCGCCGCATGGGCGTTGCCGAGGCTGCGCGACAGGAACATCGATTCGTCATGAATGACCGGCTTGGCCGCGCGCTGAAAGGCCTCGATGATGTACTGCACCGCAATCTGCGCGGCGATCTCGCCATGCAGATGGCCGCCCATGCCATCCGCCACGACCAGCAGCAGGGACTCGCGCGTGTAGCTGTAGGCCACGCGGTCCTGGTTATTGGGGCGTCCGCCGGGACGACTTTCCTGATAGATCGTGAACTTCATGCTTTACCTGTCAGAGCCCGCAGGCGATGAACGACCCTGCCGAACAGGGTGCTGGGAGCTTCCTCGGCCACGAAACGCGTCCGGGCGAGCAGCTCCTTCTGCAGCGCATACACGCTTTGCGGGCGCTGCAGGGGGTCGAGATTGAGGCACCAGTCGATGGTTTCAAGCAGGTGCGGGGAATACTGGCCGGCCCAGCGCTTGACCGCGGGCTCCATCAGATCCTTCTTCAGACGCTCGTCCGAACGCTGCGGCGCCACCCCGGCCAGGCAGGCGTACATCGCGGCACCGGTGCTGTAGATGTCGCTCCAGGGCCCCAGATGCTCACGGTCATGGAACTGCTCGGGCGGTGCGAAGCCCGGCGTGTACATGGGCTTGAGCATCGGCTGATCCTGCGCCAGCGTCTGGCGCGCGGCGCCGAAGTCGAGCAGTACCGGTGTGCCGTCGTTGCGCAGGTAGATGTTCGAAGGCTTGATATCGAGGTGCAGCAGCTTGTGCGCATGGACTTCGCGCAAGCCATTGAGCATCCGGGTGAACACGCCGCGGATGAAACGCTCCTTGATGTGCCCCTTGTTGCGCTGGATGAAATCCTGCAGGGTGCGGCCGCGCTCGAACTGCATGACCATGTAGACCGTGCCGTTGGCGCGGAAGAAATTCAGCACCCGTACGACGTTGGGATGCATCAGCCGCGCGAGCGAGCGGCCTTCCTCGAAGAAGCATTTCATGCCATAGCGGAAAGCGGCCTGATGCTCTTCATCGATCTGCGGTTCGATCTCGCCGTTCTTGCGCAGAGCCAGCGAATTCGGCAGGTATTCCTTGATGGCGACCGGCTTGCCCTCGTGATCCGTCGCGAGATAGACAATCGAGAATCCACCCAGGCTGAGCTGCTGCTCGATCCGGTATTGTTCCAGCTGGAAGCCGGGCGGCAGTGGGCTATTAACTTGAGAGGCCATGTATCCGGGCGTTATGATCCGCTTGTCAATCAATTTTCAGGTTTTGGTCTTGCCGTGTAAAGGCGGCCACTGCCTGCCCAGGAAAGAATCCCCATGGTATTCAGCATGACCGGCTACGCCGCGCTCTCGCGCGACGTCGGCAACGCATCCCTTCAGATCGAATTGCGCAGCGTGAATTCCCGCTACCTCGATCTGGCTTTTCGCGTCGTGGAAGACTTGCGCTTTGCCGAGCCAATCGTGCGGGAGCTTATCAACGGCAGCGTATCACGCGGCAAGATCGAGTGCCGAATGAGTTTACAAGCGGTCGCTGCTGTCAGCAGCGGGCTTTCGATCAATACCGCCGCGCTCGACCAGCTGCGTGAAGCGCAAGACAAGGTGCGTGCCGTTTTCCCTGATGCAGCGCCCCTTTCGACCGGGGAAATCCTGCGCTACCCGGGCGTTCTGGCTGAAGAGGGCTTGCGCAGTGACGAACTCGGCGCCGCCGTTCAGCAGATCGCGAAGGACGCACTGGCCGAGCTCCGCGCTTCTCGCGCACGTGAAGGCGAGAAGCTTGTCGCGATGTTGCGCGAACGCGTCAGCCTGATCCGCGAGCGGGTTGCCGTTGCCGCGCCCATCGTGCCGGCGGCCGTCAGCGAATACCGCGAACGGCTCACCGCACGCTTGCGCGAAGCGGTGGCAAGCCTCGATGAAGACCGCATCCGCCAGGAAGTGACGCTCTTTGCGCAACGCGCCGATGTCGCCGAAGAAATCACCCGGCTCAACGCGCATCTCGACGAAGTCGAGCGCGTACTCGCCAAGGGCGGCGCTGTCGGCAAGCGTCTGGACTTCCTCATGCAGGAGCTCAACCGCGAGGCCAACACGCTGGGCTCAAAGGCCGTATCGCCTCAACTTACGGAAATATCCGTCGATCTCAAGGTCTACATCGAACAGATGCGCGAACAAGTGCAGAATCTGGAGTGACCATGGCGGGATCCCTTTTCATCGTCGCAGCCCCTTCCGGAGCCGGCAAGACCACGCTCGTACGAGGTCTCCTGGAGCGTGATCCGGCGGTCAATCTGTCAGTGTCCTTCACCACCCGCAAGGCTCGCGAGGGCGAGGTGGACGGCGTCGCCTACCACTTCACCAGCATTGCCGACTTCATGACCCGGCGCGACCGCGGCGAGTTCCTGGAATGGGCCGAGGTGCACGGCAACTACTACGCCACCTCACGCCGCTGGCTGGAAACGCAGCTTGCCGCCGGCCATGATGTGCTGCTCGAAATCGACTGCCAGGGCGCAGCCCAGGTGCGCTCGATCTTTCCGGAAGCGATCGGCATTTTCATCCTGCCACCCAGTTTCGAAGCACTCGAACAGCGCCTGCGCGGCCGGGGTACGGACAGCGCCGAAGTGATCGCCCAGCGCCTTGCGGCGGCCGAGGACGAAATGCGTCAGGTAGACCACTTTGATTACGTTATAATTAACAATGACTTGCAAATAGCGCTCGATGAGCTCTGTTGCGTTGCCAGGGCCGCACGCCTTCGCATTGCCCAGGTTCGCGGCCGTTGCCCGCAAAGTTTTCTCCCTGCCCTCTGATTCAAAGGAACACGCCATGGCCCGCATTACCGTCGAAGACTGCCTCAACAAGATCCCCAACCGCTTCGAGCTGACCCTGGCTGCCACTTACCGTGCCCGTCAGCTGACCACCGGCAACACCCCGATGGTGGAAGCCGAACGTGACAAGCCCACCGTCGTCGCGCTGCGTGAAATCGCTGCAGGCAAGGTCGGGCGCGAGATGCTGACCCGCGGTCAGTCCTGAGTCACCGGCCGGCCGTCTGCACCGGACAACAGCCATGGAGACCCGGCCTGTGGCCACGGCCCTCAAAGCTGCTCCGGCCACTCCCGTGGAGTTGCCGGACAGCGGCGCCACACGCTTCGACCATGTGGAAGAAGCCGCTGCGTTCTCCAGTCTGCGTGCGAAGGCCGCACGCTACCTCAAGCCCGATGACCTGGACCGGCTCGAAGAAGCCTTCGAGCTGGCCTGTGTCTCGCATGCCGGGCAATTCCGCATCAGCGGCGAGCCCTACGTCTTCCATCCACTCTCGGTGGCCGAAATCCTGGCCCAGTGGCATCTGGACGTTCAGGCCCTGATTTCGGGCCTGCTGCATGACGTGATGGAAGACTCCCACGTCACCAAAACCGATCTGGAATCCCGCTTCGGCAAAACAGTGGCCGAACTCGTGGACGGTGTCTCCAAGCTCGACAAGATCGAGTCACAGACCTATCAGCAGGCGCAGGCCGAGAACTTCCGCAAGATGTTCCTCGCGATGGCGCGTGATGTCCGCGTCATCCTGATCAAGCTGGCCGACCGCCTGCACAACATGCGCACGCTGGACGCCGTGCGTCCCGACAAACGGCGCCGCATCGCACGCGAAACGCTCGAAATTTTTGCGCCGATTGCCAACCGGCTCGGGCTCAACACCCTCTACCGCGAGCTGCAGGAACTCTCCTTCAAGAACACTCACCCGATGCGCTACCGGGTGCTGGGCAATGCACTGCGTGCCGCGCGTGGCAATCAGCGCGAGCTGATTACGCGACTGATGAGCAGTATCCGCGAGCGCATGCCTGCCTGGGGAGTGGAAGCGGAAGTCTTCGGGCGCGAGAAGCATCTCTTCGGCATCTATCGCAAGATGGTCGACAAGAACCTCAGCTTCGAACAGGTTCTCGACATCTACGGTTTCCGCATCCTGGTCAGCGACATTCCCGGCTGCTATCTGGCACTGGGCGCCCTGCACGAGCTCTACAAGCCCGTGCCCGGCAAGATCAAGGACTACATCGCGCTGCCCAAGGCGAACGGCTACCAGTCACTGCATACCACCGTCATCGGTCCGAACGGCCTGCCGGTGGAGGTGCAGATCCGGACCAACGAGATGCATGCGATTGCCGAGTCCGGCGTTGCCTCGCACTGGCTCTACAAGGACGACACGGCACAATCACTGTCCGACCTGCAGCGCAAGACGCACAACTGGCTGCAGTCCCTGCTGGAGCTGCAATCCACCTCCGGCGATTCGTCCGAGTTTTTCGAGCATGTGAAGATCGATCTCTTCCCGGGCGAAGTCTTTGTCTTCACGCCGGCAGGCCAGATCCGCAACCTGCCGCGCGGCGCGACGGCCGTCGATTTCGCCTATGCAGTGCACACCGACGTCGGCAACCGCTGCGTCGCCTGCAAGATCAACGGTGAGCTGCGCCCGCTGCGCACCGAGCTGAAGAACGGTGACCAGGTCGAAATCACCACGGCCCAGCATGCCCACCCGAATCCGGCCTGGCTCTCCTACGTCCGGACCGGCAAGGCCCGCGCCGAAATCCGCCATTTCCTGAAGACGGTGCATCAGGAAGAAGCGACCCAGCTCGGCGAACGCCTGCTGGCCCAGGCGCTGCGACATCTCGACCTGCAACTCGCAGACATCGGCACCACGGCCTGGGAGCGCTTCCTGAAGGAGTTCTCGACCAAGCTGCGCGAGGACATCTTTACCGACATCGGTCTGGGCAAGCGGCTCGCAGCCATGGTAGCCCGCCGTCTGGCCGACCTGCAGGACGAGAAATCGGTCAGCGATGGCGAGCCCGTCAGCAAGACGCGGGTGATCGCACCGGTCCTGATCCAGAGCGGCGAAGGCATGGCGATCCAGATGGCCCGCTGCTGCCGGCCGATTCCAGGCGACCCGATCGTGGGTCTGCTGCGCAAGGACCAGGGCCTGGAAGTCCACATGAATGACTGCCCGGTGCTGACCCGCAACCACTCGGCCGAACGCGACCGCTGGGTCGATGTCGAATGGGAAGCCGGTGCCGAGCGCCTTTTCGACGTCGGCATCCGCGTGCTGATCCACCATCGTCGTGGCATCCTTGCCCGCGTGGCGGCGGCCATCGCCGACCAGGAAGCCAACATCCAGAACGTGAACATGGAAAACGAGAATGGTGGCGACACCATCATCCACTTCACGATCCAGGTGAAGAACCGGCCGCATCTGGCGCAGATCATGCGCGCGGTGCGCCACATTCCGGACGTCGTCCGTATCGTGCGTGACCGCACGACCGACCGCCCCGGCGAAAAACACTGACCTTCAGAGAGAACGCAATGCCCTACGTTTCCGAATTCACAAAGTTCATGAATGGCTGGCTCGAAGAGCATCCCGAAGAGCTCCGCACACGCCAGGAAGGTCGCGCCCTGTGGTGGGACAAGCCGCAGGACCCCGCCGTGCAGCAATCCAATGCCACCTCGCGCGTGCCGCAGAAGCCCTATCCGTATTTCTCGATGGATTGATGCCGGCCCGCCCGGGGGTCGAGCGTCGATCTCCATGATGATTCACGCCCGACCCACCTCACGCTGCTGCCGATGCAATTTCCCCGTCTTGCCATTGTCGACCTTGAAACCACCGGGGCCGACCCCAACCGTGACCGCATCACCGAAATCGCGATCCTGATCGCGGAAAATGGCGAACTCGTCGAGCAGTGGAGCAGCCTGGTCAATCCCGGCATGGAGATCCCGCTGCGCATCCAGGAGCTGATCGGCATCACCGACGCAATGGTGGCCGACGCGCCGCGCTTCGCGGATCTGGCCGACACGGTTCATGCACGACTGGCAGGCGCGGTGTTCGTCGCTCACAACGCACGCTTCGACTACAACTTCCTGCGCGCCGCCTTCGAGCAGCTCGGCAAGCCGTGGGATGCTCCCGTCATGTGCTCGGTGAAGTTCTCACGTGCGCTGGATCCGGAGTTCGCCAAGCATGGGCTGGACGCCATCATCGCGCGCAGCGGCTACACGATCGAATCACGCCACCGTGCACTTGATGACGCCCGCATCGTGTGGCAATTCCTGCAGGACGCACAGGAGCGCGCCGGCAGCGAGCGACTGCAGCATGCGTGGGACCGTGCCTTCTCGACCAGCAGCGTCCCCCGCCTGCCGCTGGGTGATCTCGAAGCCCTGCCGGACAGCCCCGGCGCCTACGTGTTCCGCTCGGCGACCGGCCAGATCCTTGAAATCGCCCGGGCGCGCGATCTGCGCTCCCAAGTGCTCGGTTTTTTTACCGGTCCGCGCCAGAGCGCAAAAAACCGCAAGATCGCTGCGGCCGTCCATGATGTGGCGAGCTTTCCCTGCGCCGGCGAACTCGGCGCCCAGTTCAGGGAACTCCGCCTCGCCCGGGATCTGCGCGAGCAGCCTCCCACCGCAGCCTTCGGCTGGCAGTGGTTGCGCCATGCCCTGAAAGCGCCGGTGCTCCAGCTGGTCGAGCTGGGAGGCAGCGATCCGGCCGACTGGCAGGACATCTCCGGCTGCTTCCGCGGCGAGCGTGAGGCCCGTACCGCCCTGCAGGAGCTGGCCCGCCAGCACCGGCTGTGTGCCACCCGCATCGGCCTGGAAGCAGGCGGCGGCCCATGCCAGGCCGTGCATCTGGGGCGCTGTCACGGCGTCTGTGTCGGTCGGGAAGAAGCGCGGGTCCATGACCTGCGCCTGGCAACCGTGATGGCCGCGCTTCGCCTCACGGCCTGGCCCTGGCTGGGCCAGGTGGCCATCGCCGAGCATCACGAGAGCAGCGGCCGCAGCGAGCTTCACCTCTTCGATCACTGGTGCCTGCTCGGCAGCGTGACCGACGAGAGCGGGCTGGAGGATCTGCGCAACGCGCACCCTGCCCGCCGCTTCGACGCCGACATCTACCGCATCCTCAGCCGCTGGCTTGCCCAGCCCGGCCATGCAGCCCAGGTCAGGCCTCTCGCGGGCTGAGGCCCCTCAGGCCCGGGCGCGTGCCAGCCAAACGCCCAGCGCGCCCACCACCATGCCCAGCACGGCGAACGGCCCGAGCCGTTCGTCAAACAACAGCCAGGCACACAGCGCGGTCACGCCCGGCGTGAGATAGAAGAGGCTCGTCACCTTCACCGCCGATCCGCGCCGGATCAGAACGTTGAGCAGGCTGATCGCGCCCAGCGAGAGCAGCAGCACCAGCCAGGCCAGTGCAAACATGAAGGTGGGCGTCCACTCGATCGGGCGCGGCTCAAGGGCCATCGCCAGCGGTGCGGTGACGAGAAAACTGGCTGCAAACTGGATGACCGCCCCGCTGCGCAGGTCAAACACCGGGCAGAAACGCTTCTGATACAGGGTGCCGGCCGTAATGCCCGCCAGCGCCATGAGCGCCGGCCACAGCGCGGTCACGCCCCAGCTCTGACCAAGACCAGGATGGCGGCTGTCGCTCACCACCAGCAGCACGCCGGCAAAGCCCAGCGCAAGCCCGGTCCATTGCTGCCGGCTGACCCGCTCACCGAGCAGCAGACCCGCCATCAGCGCGGTAATGAGTGGCTGCAGACCCACGATCAGGCTGGTCAGCGCAGCCGGCAGGCCACGCCCGATGGCGAGAAACACACCGCCCAGATAGACCGCCTGCATGAGTACGCCCGCCACCGCCACATGCAGGACGCGGTCCGCACTGCGCGGCCAGGGCGCTCTGAACATCAGCGCCGCAGCGCCCATCAGCAACACGACAAACGCATAGCGCGCGCTCAGGAAATGCAGGGCATCCGCGTAGGGCAAGCCATACTTCGCACCGATGAAACCGGTGCTCCAGAGCAGCACGAAAAGCGGGGCGAGCAGGCGTTCGAACATGGCAGCGGAAACCGGGGCAACAAAAAAGGCGACGCATCGCGTCGCCTCGGTGACGGGCCCGACAGTGTGAACTATTCGTCCATCACTGCGGAGGTATACACCTCCTGGACATCGTCCAGCGACTCGATGGCGTCGAGCAGCTTCTGCATGCGGATGGCATCATCCCCCGACAACTCGGTCTCGTTGAGCGCGCGCATCGTGACTTCGCCGAACTCGGCCTTGAAACCGGCCGCTTCGAGCGCGTCCTTGACGGTCGAGAACTCCCACGGGCCGGTCAGCACTTCGATCGAGCCATCGTCGTTGGTCACCACGTCTTCGGCGCCGGCTTCGAGCGCCGCATCCATCAGCGCGTCCTCATCGGTGCCCGGCACGAAGAGCAGCGCGCCGCAGTGCTTGAACTGGAAGGCCACGCAACCATCGGTGCCCATGTTGCCGCCATACTTGCTGAAGGCATGGCGTACATCGGCTACCGTGCGCACCTTGTTGTCCGTGAGGCAATCGACCATGACAGCCGCCCCGCCAATGCCGTAGCCTTCGTAACGGACTTCTTCATAGACCACGCCTTCAAGCTGGCCGGTGCCACGCTTGATCGCGTTCTCGATGTTGTCCTTGGGCATGGATTCGGCCTTGGCCTTTTCCACTGCCAGACGCAGACGGGGATTTGACGTCAGATCACCGCCGCCAAGTTTGGCTGCAACGGTGACTTCCTTGATGAGCTTGGTGAATACCTTGCCCCGCTTGGCATCCTGACGGCCCTTGCGGTGCTGGATATTGGCCCATTTTGAGTGACCGGCCATGTTGCCCTCTTTCGAATGAATGCTGAAAAATCAAAGGTCAGCATTATACAGCCGCCCATCAGGCGGCCACCAAGCGGGTTTGCGCAAGCCTGCTAGATTAATTCGGTCAAACCGGAGGAATTCATGAAAAACCCACTGGCAGCGCTTTTCGCGCTCCTGCTCGCCCTGCTTGCCGCGCCCGCTCTGGCCGCTGAAACCGTGAGCTTCAGTTTTGCCGGCTGTACCGACACGATGAACCGCCCGGTAGCCAGCCGCGCCGAACCCGCCCTGGCTTCACTGGTGGACGTGCAGCAGTTCGAAGGCAACCGCGTGATCGTCTACAACCCCAGCATGATGCCGCAGCTGCTGCCGGAAACCCGCGCCTTCTTCTATGCCCACGCCTGCGCGATCACGCGCCTGGGGCTGCCGATCGACCGCGAACGCACCGCAGAGCAGACGCGCCGCGCCGACTGCTGGGCCTTTGACGCGCTGCGCCGCTCGGGCATGCTCAAGGGCAATGCGGCCGAAGGCATCCAGACCGACATGGAGATCTCTCCCGAAGTCTGGCCGATGGTGCCTGGCGGCCCGCGCACGCTGGACCCCGCCCTCTGCAAGCCGGGCGCGAAGATCGCTGCCGCCCCGAAGGCGGGCGAAGCCAAGGCTGCAGAAGCAGACGGCGCCACCACCGAAGTGGTGAAGGGCAATGCGCTGAGCCTGGACAAACCGAATGCCAGCCCGGCCTGGAATGCCTGCACGCAGAGCTGCGGCAACCGGCTCTTCAGCTGCGGCCGCGGCAGCAGCTGCCAGGCAAGCTTCGACCAGTGCGTAAAGGGCTGCGCCGGCAAGTAGGCGCACGACGCCCGTGTCCCCGAGGGCGCCACTGGCGCCCTTTTTCATGCCGCAGACGCTGCCCGGCAAGGCATTGCAACAATGCCGGCACATCCGCCCAAACCGTTTTCGGGTTTAATGGCCGCTTCCAGAGGAGGCCCACAGAACATGTCAGAACCGCTCGTCATTGCCCGCCACGCATCCACCGACATCGCACTGCTGCCGCAGTATGCGAACCGCCACGGCCTGATCACCGGCGCCACCGGCACCGGCAAGACCGTCACCCTGCAGAAGCTGGCCGAATCCTTCGCGAAAATCGGGGTGCCGGTGTTCATGGCCGATGTGAAAGGTGACCTGTCCGGCCTCGGCGCAAAGGGCGAACTCAAGCCGAAGCTGAAGGAGCGGCTCGATGCGCTCGGCGTGAGCGACTGGGAGGCCGACAGCTTTACCACCACGCTTTGGGATGTGTTCGGCGAACAGGGTCATCCGGTGCGCGCCACGATTTCCGACATGGGTCCGCTGCTGCTCGCACGCCTGCTCTCGCTCAACGAAACCCAGGCCGGCGTGCTGCAGATCGTGTTCCGCGTGGCGGATGACAGTGGCTTGCTGCTGCTCGACCTGAAGGATCTGCGGGCGATGGTGCAGTGGGTGGGGGAAAACGCCCGCACGCTGACAACCGACTACGGCAATGTGTCCGCCGCCAGCATCGGCGCGATCCAGCGCGGCCTGCTCGCGCTCGAGGAGCAGGGCGGCGACAAGTTCTTCGGCGAGCCGATGCTCAACATCGCCGACCTGATGCAGACCGACGGCAAGGGGCGCGGCGTCATCAACATCCTCGCGGCCGACAAGCTCTGCAATGCGCCCAAGCTCTACGGCACCTTCCTGCTGTGGCTGCTCTCCGAGCTCTTCGAGAACCTCCCCGAAGCGGGCGACCTCGACAAGCCCAAACTGGTGTTCTTTTTCGACGAAGCCCACCTGCTCTTCAACGACGCACCGCCCGCACTGATCGAAAAGATCGAGCAGGTCGTGCGCCTGATCCGCTCCAAGGCGGTCGGCGTGTATTTCGTGACCCAGAACCCGCTGGACGTGCCTGAAACGGTGCTGGGCCAGCTCGGCAACCGGGTGCAGCACGCGCTGCGTGCCTTCACGCCGCGCGACCAGAAAGCGGTCAAGGTCGCTGCGGAAACGATGCGCGCCAATGCGCGCTTCTCCACTGAAGCCGCGATCACCGAACTCGGTGTCGGCGAAGCGCTGATCTCTTTCCTGGACGCCAAAGGCACGCCCTGCATCGTGGAGCGTGCCTTCGTGCTCGCGCCGGTTTCACGCATCGGGCCGATGACGGCGGATGAACGCAATGCTGCCATCAACGGCTCGCTGGTCTATGGCGCCTATGAAGAAGCGCTGGACCGCGAATCGGCTTACGAAAAACTGCGCGGCGCCGCAGCCGCCGCTCCCGCCGGTACCTCCGCACCGACCCGCCCCGGCGTACCCGCCCAGACTCCGGCAGAAGGTCAGGGCGGCGGCCTGCTTGATGGCGCGCTGGGCGAAATCCTGTTCGGCAAGGTCGGGCCGCGCGGCGGCCAGCATGACGGCCTCGTCCAGACAGCCGCCAAGACACTCACCCGCACGATCAGCAGCTCGGTCGGCCGCGAGATCGTGCGTGGCGTGCTGGGTTCCATCCTGGGCGGACGGCGGCGCTGAACGCTCGGCCCGCAGCGCCCGCGTGGCTCAGTACTTCCAGTTGAGTGACACGCTGGCGCTGCGCGGTGCGCCGTAATAGGCCTGGCTCCAGCGCACGCTGTTCCAGTACTTCTGGTTGGTGAGATTGTTGACGTTGAGATCCACCGAGAAATGGCGATCGAAAGCGTAACCCGCCATCAGGTCGAAGATCGCATACGCCTCCTGCTGCACGCGGCTGCTGTCTGACACATCGCTGTGCGTGTCGCCCTGCCAGCGCATCTTCGCGCCGAGCTTCAGGGCCGGGCTCGCCTGCCAGCGCACGGCCGCGTTCATCGCGTGATTCGGCATGTAGCTGCGGGTGACGCGGCCAGCGCCATCGCGAATGCTCAGCGCGGAGTAGCCGGCGGAGAGCTGCACGGACGGCAGCACCTGCCCCGCCACCTCCAGCTCGTAGCCCTGCGAATGCGTGTCGACGCCGGTATAGAGGTCACGCGTCCCCACGGTTTCCACATACTCGGCGAGATTGTCCTGGCGCGAGCGGAATACCGCGGCGGAGGCGTTCAGCTGACCGTCCTGCGACTCGAATTTCAGCCCGGCTTCGGTGGCATAACCCTTGGCCGGATCCAGACGGCTGCCGCTCGTGCTCTGCTGGTTCTGGGCGGTGAAGATCGAGTTGAAACTCGTGTAGGCCGACAGCCGCGGCGTGATCCCGTAAATGACTCCCGCATACGGACTGGTCGCCGAGTTCGCGCGACCGTAATCGATGCCGTAGTTGTCACCGGCGGAGGTGATGCGGGTGTTGTTGGCGCCGAAGATGAACTTGAAGCGGTCGACCAGATCCAGCCTGGTGGCAGCGTAGAGACTGCGCTGGCGCATCCAGTAATCCGAACCACTGGATGAAGCATCCAGCGCCAGCTGCGGATAGCTGCCGTTCCAGGTGTAGATCGAATCGATCGAGGGCGGGTTGCTCGCATAGCCCGAGTACTCCTTCATCGTCGAGCGTGCATAGCCCATGCCGACGATGGCTTCCTGCTCGCGGCCGAAGAGTTCGAAGGGCCCGCTGGCGCGCAGGTCGAACTGATTCTGACTGCCATCCAGCGTGTAGTGGGAGGGCGTGCCCCCCATCCCGCTGCCGGTCGCCTGGTCCGGCGATCCCCACACATAGAGCAGTTCCGCATCCTGCTTGCTCTCGCGGCGCGTCAGCGTGGCCGTGGTCTGCCAGCCGCTGTCGAACACGTGTCGCGCCTCGGTAAAGAGTGTCTGTGTTTTCGTCTGCCAGTAGCTCCAGTCCGGCGCGGTGCTCTTCGAGCGATCGAAGCCCGTCTGCGTGCCATCCGCCCAGGTCAGCGGCAGACCGCCCCACATCACGCCGGTGGGCCGGTTGTTCTGCAGCGTGTAGCCGCCGCTCAGGGTCGTGCCCGGCGCCACATCGGCTTCAAGCAGGGTGGAGAGGAAGGTCTTCCGCTTGTGATAGCGGTCGAGGTAGGAATCCCCGTCTTCCGCGCCGGCGACCAGACGCCCGCGCAGCTTGCCCGATTCAATCAGCGAACCGGACACATCGCCATCGATGCGCTTCGTGTTCCAGGACCCGTAACCGAGGCTTGCCGAAGCCTGGAATTCCTTCGTCGGCCGCTTGCGGATGAAGTTCACCGTGGCCGACGGATTGCCGGTCGAGGACATCAGGCCGTTCGCCCCGCGAATGACCTCCACACGGTCATACAGGGCGGTGTCCAGATCCCCTTCGACCAGGCCGAAGGCCATGGGCAGACCGATGCCATCGGTCTGGAAGTTGGTAATGTCGAAGCCGCGTGCGGTGTAGTAGGCGCGGTCCTCCTCGTAGCGCTGCACCGTCACGCCGGTCACGCCGTCCAGCACCTGGTTCGCGGTCGTGCTCTTGAAGTCATCCATCCGGGCGCGCGTGACAACGCTGACCGACTGCGGCGTGTCCTTCTGGCTCAGCGCAAAGCCGGTCACACCGGTATTGCTGCGTGCAGCATAGCCGCCACGCTTCTCGGTGGGCGTCTGATCGGCGCCTGCAGCCGTCACCGCCACTGGCGCCAGCGTGACCGCTGCCGGTGCAGAGGCCTCGGGCGAAGGTGCGGAGGCGGGAGAACTGGTCGTCTGTGCATGCAGGCTGCCGGTCAGGCAGGCGGCCACGGCAGCCGACAGCAGGCGGGGAGAATTCGTCATGGCGGAAAACCCGGAAAGATGAAACGGCCGCCGATCTTATCGTAAACGCGAATCTTTCTTATTCTTATCCATGCTTTAACAATTTTTTGCAACACACAGGATTTTCATCAAGGGCTCGGCATAATTCGCACAAACCTCCCGCCTGGATTCACGCTCATGACCGCCGGCAATTCTCTCGGCATCGCGGCTTTCTGGACCCGCGTGCCCCGTTTCTTCCTCTTCCCGCTGCAGCCGTCGGTGCTGTGGCGCGTCATCGTCTTCGCCGCACTGCCCGCAGCGAGTGCTTTCGGCACCAGCCCGGTCGCGATCATGGTGCTGTTCGGCGGGCTTTCCCTGCTGGCCTGGATCTTCCTGCTGCGCTTTGCGAGCCGGGTGCTCAACGAAACCTCGCTGGGCCGGCTCTCGGTAGCCGACTACTCGCCCCTGCCGGACGAAAGCCTCGCCCACCTGCCCTACAAGATCATGGCACTGTTCATGATTCCGGGCTTTCTGGTCGGCCTGATCACCGCGCTGCTCGGCGAGACGCTGGGCATGGCGGCAAACCTCGCGGTCACCTTCGTCACGCCCGCTGCGCTGATGGCGCTGGTGATCAGCCGCAGCCTCGGCACCGGGCTGAATCCCTCCGCGAGCTGGGGCATCATCCAGGGCATCGGCAAGCCCTATCTGCTGCTCTGCGTTTTTCTGCTGTGCCTGACCACCGGCCAGATCTTCCTGATGGTCAAGCTCGGCGAACTGCGTCTGGTGCCGCTCTTCGAGCGCTGGGCGCTGCTCCAGGCCGAAGCCCAGCAGGCTTTCGAAGCGCAGGACGAAGAAGCGCTGGACCGGGCCGTGGCCGACATCACCGGTTTTTTCAAGACCATGAAACCGACTCTGGCCGGGGCGATCTGGCTCATCAGCACGGTAGCCATGTACTTCACGCTGATTGCGTCGAGCATGCTCGGCTATGTGCTCTACCAGTATCACCAGGCCCTCGGGCTGGAAGTGGAAGTGCTCCCCGGCCAGCGCGGCAAGGCGGCGGCCACGAAGACGCCGACCGACATCGAGTCCGAACAGATTGCCGCGCATATCGCCGAAGGCCGCATGGACAAGGCGCTGGACGTTGCCTACGAGGCGCAACGGCTCAACCCGCATGATCCGGTAGCGCAGGAGCGCTACAACAAGCTGCTGCACCTGGCCGGCAAGGATGATCGGCTGGCCAACCATGCCCAGCGCCTGATCCCGATGCAGCTGGGCAGCGGAAACGGCCGGGCGGCGCTGGAAACCTGGCAGCGCTGTCGCGAACGGGTGCCGGAGTTCCAGCTTGAACAGCCTGCCCATGTGCTGCAGTTGGCCGAAGCGGCCCGCGCCAACCGTGATCCGAAACGCGCGATGGACTTGCTCAACGGCTTCGACAAGACCTTCCGCAATCACCCGCTGGTGCCGGATGCCTACTACCTCGGCGGCTGCATTCTCTGCGAGGACTTCCACAAGGACGAGCTCGCGGATCGCTACTTCGCCACGCTGTGCACCCGCTATCCGCAACACGCACGGGTGGAAGATGCGCTGCGCATGCGCGACGTGATCCAGCGCGTGCGCAAGGCTTCCGCGAACAAGCCCGACGCGGCCAAGGCGGAAGGCCCGGCTCAGGCCTGAGGCTTGCGCGCCAGGGCGGCCGCTGCCTGCCAGGCCCCGCCGGCCTGAAGCGTCTGTGCCGCGCGCAGCAAGGCACGGGCCGCATCGGGATGCGCCGGTGCAAGGTCCTGCAAGGCCCGCGCGCATCCTTCAAGCGCCGGAAGCTGGCCGGCCTGCGCAAAGCGCTCGATCAGGGCGATCAGGCTTTCGGGCCGGAGCCGTACCGCCGGCTTCGCCTGCTTGAGATAGTCGGTCAGGGGCTCGATCAGTCCGGCCGGCAGCCGGGGCTCTGCCAGCAGGCGGCCGCAGACCAGGCCGATCAGCGCGTGATACTCCGCACTCGCTGGCGCCAGACGCATCAGATTGCTCGCCTCGCGCAGATCCTCCGGGCGGCAGGCAGGATCCTGCGCGGCGCGCAGATAGGCTTTCCGCGCCTCCTCGAAACGCTGGCTGGCCATCAGCCGGCGCGCCTGCTGCAGGGCCTGGGCGGTGGCGGAAGCGGTCGTCGCGCGGGCCGCATCCTGCCCGGCGGGCGCCTCCGGCAAGAGATTGGCCAGCGCCCTGCGCCGCAGCGGCAGCACCAGCAGCGCGCCCGTCAACAGGCCGCCAAAGTGCGCGGCATAGGCCACATTCGAGGCTTCGGAGAACCAGATGAACTGCACCGCCTCGTTGGCCAGCCAGAGCGGCAGCGCGAGCAGGGCGGGCGCGCGGATCACGTCGAAATAAATGACGATGGAGTAGAAGAAGGGGATCCGCCGCATGCCAAGCAGCGCGGCAAATGCACCCATCACCGCGGAAATCGCGCCACTGGCACCAAGAAGCCCGCCACCGGCCGGCGCGAGCAGCAAGTGCATGCCCAGCGCGCCCAGGCCACCGGCGAGATAGACGAGCAGAAAAGCGCCGGTTCCGATCAGGGCTTCAACGGCCGGTGCGATCAGGATCAGGAACAGCATGTTGCCGCCGATGTGGCCCAGGTTGGCATGCAGGAACTGGTGGCTGAACGCCTGGATGACGCCGGGCCGGTCGGGCTGGAAGGAATACTTCGAGGTGAAGAGCCGATCCTGCATGGCATCGAAATGCGTGCGCGCCAGACGCCATTCCGCAAAACGCTCGTCCTCGTCGCTGACGATCCGGCCGGCGCGCAGCTCGCGCATGAAGTCCGCGTCCCGCTCCATCATTCCGGCCGCGGGCAGCACGGCATTGGCCTTCTTCATCCTGCGCAACCGCTCGAGCGGTTTGCGCTCGGCCCGGCTTTCGAGATAGCGCTCGTAGGCCGGCAACTCGATCGCGGGCAGCGCGCTGCCGCTGTAGTACTCCCCCATCAGCGCTTCACGATGCTCGTCTCCGCCCTGCAGCACGAAGAAAACGAAGGCATTGACCAGCACGATGAGGATCACTCCGACGGGAATCCGGGAGCGGGTCAGGCTGGCAATCCAGGGCATCATGATCATGGCATGGGCATTCTATCGACTCCGGCAACGACGATGCGCCACAAAGTTTACAATGCGGCCTTTCCCCGCCCCGAAAGCAGCAGTGCTTCACGACCCCGTCGAACATTTCGGTCAGGTTTTCACCGCTCCCGCCGTCGTGCAGCAGATGCTCGCCCTGCGCCGCAATACGGGGCGGGTGCTCGAGCCCTCCTGTGGCAACGGAGCCTTCTCGCGCGCGCTGCCCGGCTGTGTCGCGATCGAACTCGACGCCAGGGTGGCGCCGCCGGATGCGCTCAACATCGACTTCTTCAGCTATCCGGAAAGCGAGCGCTTCGACACCATCATCGGCAATCCGCCCTATGTGCGGCATCAGGACATCCTGCCCGCCACCCGCACGCTGCTGGCGATGGACCGCTTCGATTCTCGCAGCAACCTCTACCTCTTCTTCATCGAGAAGTGCGTGCGTCACCTGAAACCCGGCGGCGAGCTGATCTTCATCGTGCCGCGCGACTTCATCAAGCTGACCGCCGCCCGCCAGCTCAATGCCTGGCTGTATGAGCAGGGCACGATCACCGACTTCATCGAGACAGGTGACAGCGGCATCTTCGGCCCCTATGTGCCCAACTGCGCGATCTTCCGGTTCGAGCGCGGCCGCATGGATCGCCGCATGCATGACGGCCGCCGTTTCGAGCTCGTCGACGGCCAGCTGATGTTCCTATCCGGCGACTACCGGCTGCCGCTGTCGCAGCTCTTCGATGTGCGGGTCGGTGCGGTCTCCGGCGCGGATGCGGTCTTCACCCATCCCGAAGGCAACATGGATTTCGTCTGCTCGAAGACCCGCGAGACCGGCGAGACACGGCGGATGTTCTTCGATGTGCAGAACACCCATCTCGCCGCTCACAAGGACCTGCTGCTGGCGCGCCGGGTGAAGCCCTTCGACGAATCGAACTGGTGGAAATGGGGCCGCACGCATCATGTTTCGAACTCACCGCGCATCTATGTGAACGGCAAGACGCGGCGAGCCAATCCCTTCTTCACCCATCCCTGCCTCAATTACGACGGCTCGATCCTGGCGCTCTTCCCGAAAGCGCCCTCATTCGACCTCGGTCAGGCCCTTGACCTGCTGAACACCGCGGTCAACTGGGAAGAGCTCGGCTTCGTCTGTGACGGCCGCTTTCTCTTCACCCAGCGCAGTCTGCAGAACTGCCTCCTGCCGGCCTGCTTCGAGCACCTGACGGCGCGCTGAACGCCGCTGCAGCGGGTGTGCTGCATGGCACAATACGCTGTCGAATGTTCTGGAGCGTCCTGCCATGATCCGCATCTACAGCCATCGCTTCCGCGTGCCGGCCGAAGCCATCGACATGCAGAAGCATGTGAACAATGTGGAGTACCTGCGCTGGATGCAGGACGTGGCCATCGCCCACTCGACGGCGCTGGGCTGGCCGATGGAGCGCTACTTCAAGGAGCGTGTCTGCTGGGTGGTCCGCACCCACGGCATCGAGTACCTGCGCCCCGCCCTGCTGGATGATCCGGTCCGCCTGCTGACCTGGGTGTCGAGCATCGGCGAGCGCTCCTCACTGCGCAAATACCTGTTCTGGCGCGAATCGGACCGGCAGGTGCTGGCCCGTGCGGAATCGAACTGGGTCTTCATCGATCTGCGCACCGGCCTGCCGCGGCCGATTACCGATGAAGTCAGGCAGAGCTTTGCCGTAGTCGGTGACGACGCCGAAATCGACAGTCTGCTGCTCGAGCCGGTGGCCTGAGCCGGCCACCGCCAGTCGGGCTTACTGGCCCGGCGCAAGATCGCCGGAGATGTAACCGGCGAGCTGGTTGATGGTCTGCTTCTGCTCGTCGATGACCGCCTTCACCGCATCGCCGATAGTGACGATGCCGATCAGCTGACCCCGATCGACCACCGGAAGATGGCGGAAGCGGTTCTCGGTCATCAGGTTCATCACATCATCCACCGTTTGCGAGGGCGAGATCGTGAGCAGATTCTGCGTCATCAGGTCGCCGATCCGGGTGTCTTTCGAAGCCCGCCCCTGCAGCACCAGTTTCCGGGCGTAGTCGCGCTCGGTGAAAATGCCCACCAGCCGTTCGTTTTCGAGCACCAGCACCGCACTCACATCACTGCTGGCCATCTTGGTGAGCGCTTCCAGCACCACATCATCGGGCGACACCGAGATGATCTGGTTTTTCTTCTTGCTGTCGAGAATCTGGCGGACGGTCGTGGTCATGTTCGAAAGCCTCTCTGCCTGTTGTTGTCGGTGGTTCGGACTGTGCTGCGGACACGGCCGCCAGCTTGCCTCCGGCTTTCAAGATAGCGCAAGGCGGCCAGCCGGTCATGTCATGACAAACGAGAGGATGGCGCAGCGGCTCAGCGCCCGGTGCGGTTAGAGACCAGGATGCCGCCGATGATCAGCGCCATGCCCGCCAGATGGTAAAGCCGGGCCGATTCGCCGAGAAACAGGGCGGAGAGCAAGGGGGTCGCTACCGGCATAAGATGGATGTAGAGCCCGGCACTCGCTGCGCCGACCCGGGCCACGGCGCGGTTCCAGAACACGTAGCCGAGGAAGGCGGGAAAGATGCCGGTGTAGGCAATCCCCGCCAGGGCTGTCGCACTCGGCTGCAGGCGCAGCCCCTGTGCCAGTTCCCAGGCATAGAGTGGCAGCAGGCCCAGCACACCGACTGCCGTCAGCAGGGCGAGCAGCAGCATCGGATGCAGCCCCTCCGGCCGCTTCGCCAGCAGCAGCGTGTAGGCGGCCCAGACGAACACCGAGACCATGATCCAGAGGTCGCCCGGATTGAAGCTCAGGCTCGCCAGCCGGGCCGGCTCGCCATGCGCCACCACCACCAGCACGCCACAGAGTGACACGCACAGCCCGAGCGCCTGCTGCCAGCGCATCCGTTTGCCGAGAAACATCCAGCCCAGCAGGATGATCACGATGGGGATGAAGGAATTGAGCAGCACACCGTTGGTGGCAGTGGTGTAGCGCAGGCCGAGATAGGCCAGCGTGTTGTAGCCGCTGATGCCCAGCAGGCCCAGCGCCAGCAGCACCGGCCAGTGCGCACGCAGCGCCGGCAGGGCCTGATGCCGGGAAGGCCAGGCAAAGGGCAGCGTGCAGGCCAGCGCGATGACCCAGCGCCAGAAGGCCAGGGCTACCGGCGGCACCTCGCCGCGCATGCCGCGCCCGACCACCCAGTTGCCTGACCAGAACAGCACGGTCAGCACGAGAAGGAGGACGGGATGATCCAGACGCCGGAGACGTGATCGCATCCCGCCAATCGTATGACAGACCGGGCGATTTTGTTCAGCCAGGCAATCTTTCCGCTCGCCACGCCCTGCAGGATTTCGTCTTCCCCGTGTGTCAGCCTCTTGATGGCCGGCATGAAAGGCACGTCGAAGGCGCCATTTGACACGCATGAAAAGGGGACCGGAACGGGCATGACGGATGAATTCCACGCGTCGGCAATCCTCTGCTGCGGTGACCATGCCATCGTTTGCCACGCGTGCGGCCGGGCACTGGTTCAGCCGAGCAGGCGGACGGTGTCGCGCATCATCTCGACGAAGACCCGCAGCCGCGCCGGATAGAAGGCCGCATAGGGATAGGTGATGTGCACCGGCAAGGGCTCACCGCGCCAGTCCGGCAACACATTCAGCAGCTCGCCGCTCGCCACCGGGTCCTTGAGCAGCCATTCGGAGGCCAGCGCCACGCCCAGCCCTTGCAAGACCGAGTTGCGCAGCGCGTAGAGGCTGTCGGTCGTCACCCGCGGCTGGATCGCGAGCGTGCGGGTCTCCGCACCGCAATGCAGCCGCACCTCGCGCCGGTAGAACGGCAGCAGCGCCAGCCAGGGCAGATCGGCCAGATCCTCGGGCGTGCGGGGCACCGGCCGGCCCGCCAGCAGCGAAGGCGAGGCCACCAGGATGCGCGGCACCTCGCCGATGCGGATCGCCACGGCGGACGGATCGCTGACCTCCCCGACGCGGATCGCACAGTCGATGCCCTCGGCGATGAAGTCCGGCGGTGTGTCATGCAGCAGCCACTCAACCGACACGCGCGGATGCTGCCGCAGGTATTCCGCCATCGGCCCGACCAGATGGTTCTGCCCGAAAGCATGCGGCACCACCACCCGCAACAGGCCCTGGGGCGCGTCCACCTCGCCGCGCAGGTCGGATTCGAACTCGCTCCAGGCCATCGCCAGCTCCCGCGCCCGCGAGTAGTAGCGGGCGCCGGCTTCAGTCAGCCGCAGAGCATGGGTCGAGCGCTGCACCAGAGTGAGCCCCAGCGAGCGCTCGAGCGCCTGCAGGCGCCGGCTCACCGTGGGCTGGGTGGTGTTCATCTGCGCCGCAGCCGCAGAGAGGCTGCCGGCCTCGACGATGCGGACAAAGGTTTCGGTGAGCAGCAGGCGGTCGGCGTTTCCGGTCATGCATTCAATGTATAACAGTTCTGCAAACCATACGTCTTCCGTCTTTCGCCGCAGCGCAGCACACTCTCGCCATCCCAACCCCCACAGAGCGTGCATCATGAACTCCGCCACTTCCACGACTGCCACCGGCGCCCCGGCACGGCCCGCCGAGCTGGACCCGATGCTGGTCCTGCTGCTGGCCTGTGCGGCCGGCCTGACCTGCGCCGCGCTGTACTACAACCAGCCCATCCTCGGCCTGCTCGCCGGCGAGCTGGACGCCTCCCCCACCGCCATCGGCCGCATCCCGACCCTGACCCAGATCGGCTACACCATCGGCATCCTGCTGCTGGCACCGCTGGGCGACCGCTATGACCGCCGCCGCGTGATCCTGGTGAAGCTGGTAATCCTGGCGGCGGGCCTCTTCGCGATGGCCCTGACACAGTCGCTGGCCCAGCTCTGCGCCGCCAGCCTCGCCATCGGGGCGGCCGCCTCGGTCGCTCAGGACTGCGTGCCGGCTGCCGCCACGCTGGCGCCCGAATCGCGCCGCGGCAAGATCGTGGGCCATGTGATGATGGGCCTGCTGCTGGGCATCCTGCTCTCGCGCGTGGTGTCGGGCACGGTGGCCGCCGCCTTCGGCTGGCGCACGATGTTCGTGCTGGGCGGCATCGCCGTGCTGAGCCTCGCGCTCATCATGCAGCGCCGCCTGCCGGCCTTTGCACCGACCACCCGGGAGCCTTATCTGAAGCTGCTCGGCTCGCTGCTCACGCTCTGCCGCCGCCATCCGGCCCTGCGCCGGGCGGCCTTTGCGCAGCTGTGTCTCTCGGCCGCCTTCAGCGCCTTCTGGTCGACGCTGGCCGTGATGCTGCACCAGCCGCCCTTCAGCCTCGGCAGTGCTGCGGCCGGCGCCTTCGGCCTGGCCGGCGCGGTTGGCGCCGTCGCGGCACCGATGGCCGGGCATTTTGCCGACCGCCGCGGGCCAGAGCCGGTCACCCGGCTCGGCGCGGTGCTGGTCATCGCAAGCTTCGCCGCATTCGCCATCGTGCCGGAAAACCTCTGGCTGCTGATTGCCGGCACGGTGCTCTTCGATCTGGGTGTACAGGCCTCGCTGATCGCGCACCAGAGCATCATCTACGGGCTGGAACCGGCCGCCCGCAGCCGACTCAATGCGGTGCTGATCGGCAGCATGTTCATCGGCATGTCGGCCGGCTCGGCGCTGGGCAGCTACGCGCTGGCGAACGCCGGCTGGCGCGGCGTGGCGCTGTTTGCCGCAGCCTGCGGGGTGGTGGCCCTGATCACCCGGCTCTGGCCGGCGCGCAAAGCCTGAAAGACTTCAGATCTGGTCGGCCGGAATCGGCTTGCCGGTGAGATAACCCTGGATCAGCTCGAAGCCGATGTCGCGACAGACATCGGCTTCGGCCTGCATCTCGATGCCCTCGGCCACCGGCACCGAGCCCAGATCGCGGACCAGCTTGACCAGATCGCGCACGACCCGGCGCTTGCGCTCGCTGGCCAGGTGCAGGTCGTGCAGCAGGCCCATGTCGAACTTCACGAAATCGGCCGGCGCGTCGCCCAGCTCGTTGAGCCGGGCCTGGCCCGCGCCGAAATCGTCATAGGCGAAGCGCACGCCGATGTCGCGAAAACGCGCGACCAGTTCGGTCAGTGAAGCCACCTCGGTTACCGCGGTTTCATGGATCTCGACGATCAGGTCGAGATCGGGCATTTCGGTCCGCAGCTCGGTCAGCGAGCGGAAGAATTCCTCGCTGAAGGTTTCCTTCGGATGGGTATTGGCGAAGAGCGGAAAACCCTTGAGGCGCGGCGCGATCGTGCCGATGCCGAAGCGGCGGAAGGCGCGTGAGAGGTCGACTTCGCGATCCAGCGCGCTGGCCAGCTCGAAGAGCCGGGCCGGCAGCACCGGCAGCAAGGGGTGACTCGCGCGGCCCAGGAGTTCGTAACCGAACACCGAATTGTCGGCGAGCCTCACGATGGGCTGCGCCGCGCCCGACATGCCGTGCCCGTTGAGCAGCTCCATGAACTCGGCCTCGTTCGGCACGAAAAGCTCGGAGAGCATCATGCCGTTGGGCACCAGCATCGTGCGGATGTCACTGTCACGGCCGAAGGGCTCGCTGTCATGCAGCTGTTCGCGCAGGCGGAATTCGGACGTGCCGAAATGGAGGATGTCGTTGTCCTTGAGCAGGCAGCTGCCTTCCACGCGCTCGCGATTGACGAAGCTGCCGTTGGTGCTGTTGAGATCGGTCAGCTTCAGGCGACCGCTGATATCACGCGAAATGAGGGCGTGACGGCGGCTGAGACCGGGCGTGGTGATGACCAGCTCATTGTCCGGATCGCGACCGATCCGGAAAGGAAGCGGTGACACGCTGCGTGACACGCGTGTTCCGTCGGTTCCGATCAGCTCAATCGCCCACTGTGAATCCACTCAACTCTCCGCTAAAACTGCATGGCACCACGCACACGCGCTGCCTGCAACCGGATTGCGACAGGCGCAATCCCCAACTCTGACCGAAAGGGTAAGTCAGCGACCCGATCATCATGAAACCGGCCGTCAGCCTGTCATGGCCCGGCCGCGCCAGCTTCCGCTGCGCAGACGCCACACATACAGCGCGCTGCGCAGCAGCCAGTCGGTAAACATGCCCAGCCACACGCCGGTAATGCCCCAACCCAACATTAGCCCGAAAACATGCCCCAGACCGATCCGGAACAGCAGCATGCCGATGATCGTCGTCAGCAGCGCGAATTTCGCATCGCCCGCGCCACGCAAACCGTTGGGCAGGATGAAGGTCGTCGGGAACACCACCAGAAAAGCGCAATTGAGCCACAGAAGCCAGCAGGTCTGGCGCGCAACGTCGGGTTCTGCGGTGTAAAGACCGACCACCGCAGGCACCAGCGGCGCGAAACACAGGGCGATGATAGCCGTGACCAGCCAGCCCAGTCTCAGCACATGGCGCATTGTCCGCGCGGCAGCGGCCTCGTCGCCACGGCCAACATCGCGTCCGACCAGCGTCGTGTTGGCCACCGAGAGCGCATTGCCGGGAATGTTCATCAGGCCTGCGACCGAGAAGGCGACATAGTTCGCGGCCACGGCAGCCGGGCCAAGCGTCATCACCATCACCTGAACCAGCAGCTTGCCGCCGTTGAAGGCCAGTGACTCGATGCTCGCCGGAATGCCAATAGCATACAAGGCGCGCAGGAGCCCGATTTCCGGACGGAATCCGCGCCAGTCCCGCCAGCTGAAAAGCAAGCCGTCACGCTGCCACAGCCAGGCCAGGCACGCGCATCCGGCCAGCCGTGCCAGCCATTGCGCCAGCCCTGCGCCCGCCACCTCGAGCCGCGGCACGCTCACGCTGAACCAGCCGGTATGCAGCTCGAATCCGTAGATCAGCCCGTAGCCCAGCACCACATTGAGCGCGGTCACCAGCGAACTGACCTGCATGGCAAGCCGCGTGTTGCCGGCTCCGCGTTGCGCACCGCAGGCAAGAAGGGTCAGCGCCGTGAGCGGATAGGTCGCGGCCGAAAACATCAGGTATTGCCACATGTGATCCGCCAGGAGCGGACTGGCATCGGGATAGAGCAGCTTGAGCAAGGGGCGGCCGGCCAGTGCCGTGCCCAGCGCGATCAGCAGGGCCAGCGCCAGCCCCGAGCCCAGCGCCTGACGAGCGGCAGCGCCCGCACGCTCATGCCGGCCCGAGCCAATGGACTGCGCCACGATCACGGTGGCGCCGATCGCCAGCGCCGAAAACAGCGAGCTGATCACCAGCGTGAAGGCTTCCACATTGCCGATGGCCGACACCGCTTCCGTGCCCAGTCGGGCCGCCATGATCGCGCCCAGACTGCTCAGCAGATTGACGAAGAACTGCTCGACCAGCACCGGCGCGGTGAGCTTCCAGACATCAGGGCGAATCGTGAGACGCATCGTGGAAAAAAGACATGGCCTCTCGGCCGCAGCGGGAAAGCTATCACAGCCGGCCCTGTCCCGGCATCCCGTAGAATGCGGCATTCCCTGCTCCGGCGCTGCTTCCATGCCCAACACCTTCTACTGGCACGACTACGAAACCTTCGGCATCTCGCCGCGGCGGGACCGCCCCGCGCAGTTCGCCGGCATCCGGACCGACGAAACCCTGCAGGAAGTCGGCACCCCAATGATGATCTACTGCCAGCCGGCGCCGGATTACCTGCCCGATCCCGAATCCTGCCTGCTGACCGGCATCCTGCCGCAGACCTGCCTTGAGCATGGCGTGCCGGAGCATGCCTTCGCCGCCACCATTGCGCGCGAGCTCTCCGAGCCGGGCACCATCGGCGTGGGCTACAACACCATCCGTTTCGATGACGAAGTGACCCGCCACCTCTTCTGGCGCAATCTCATCGACCCCTATGCGCGCGAGTGGCAGAACGACTGCAGCCGCTGGGACCTGCTCGATGTGGTGCGCACCGTGTGGGCGCTGCGCCCGGAAGGCATCGAATGGCCGCAGCATGAGGATGGCCGCCCCTCCTTCAAGCTCGAGCACCTGAGCCGCGCCAACGGCCTGGCCCATGAAGCCGCGCACGATGCGCTCTCCGACGTGCGCGCCACCATCGCGCTGGCGCGGCTGATCCGCGAGCGCCAGCCCAAGCTGTGGGACTTCTGCCTGCAACTGCGGCGCAAGGAATTCGCCGCCAGCCAGATCGATCTGCTCAACCCGAAGCCCTTCCTGCACATCTCCGGCATGTTCGGCCCCGAGCGCGGCTGTCTGGCACTATGCTGGCCGCTCGCGCGTCACCCGACCAACAAGAACGAGATCATCGTCTGGGATCTGTCGGCCGACCCCTCCGAACTCGCCGGGCTGGATCAGGACACGCTGCGCCTGCGCATGTTCACCCGCGCCAGCGAACTGCCCGAAGGCGTCGAGCGCCTGCCGGTAAAGACCATCCACCTCAACAAGTCACCCATCGTGATCGGCAACCTGAAGGTGCTCGATGCCGCCAGCATCACACGCTGGCAGATCGACATGGCGCGCATCGAAGCCCATGCCGAAGCCGCCCGCCGGCTGCCCGATCTCGCCGCGGTCTGGGCCGGTGTTTTCCAGCGGCCCGCCAGCGAAGGCCGTGCCGATGTGGACGAAGACCTCTATGGCGGTTTCATCGGCAACACCGACCGCCGGAAGCTCGACGAGCTGCGGCGCCTGCGCCCCGAGCAGCTCGCCCGCGAGCCGCTGAGCTTCACCGATCCGCGCCTGGAAGAGCTGCTCTTCCGCTACCGTGCGCGCAACTTCCCCGACTCGCTGAACGAGGCCGAGCAGGAGCGCTGGCTGGAACACCGCGTCGCCTGCCTGCATGAAGACGCCGGCGCGCGCTCGCTGATCCGCTTCTTCGATGACATCGACCGCCTCAGCGAAGACGCGGACGAAAAGGGCGAGCACATTCTCGGCGAACTCTACGAGTATGCCGAAAGCATTGCGCCGCCCGCCCCCTGAGTCGGGCCGGAAACCGGATCAGGAACTGCAGGAGAGCGCCGAGCAGCCCGGCTCGTTACGCGCCCAGTCGGGGCGGCGAGCCGCCAGATCGGCAAACTCCGGCTGCTCGCGGTAAGGCTCGCGGATCGCGCGCATCAGGCGCTCCAGCACCGACAGGTCGCCCGCTTCCGCCGCCTTGATCGCATTCTGTGCGAGCCAGTTGCGCGGAATGATCCAGGGGTTTGCCGCGTTCATCCGCGCCATGCGTTCGTCATGCGATTCACCTGCCTCGCGAAGGCGCGCCTGCCAGTCGGCCAGCCAGGTCGCGAAGGCGGCACGGGCAGCGTCAGCCGGCTCGCCATAGAAAGCCGGCTCGATCAGCGCCATCGCGTCGGCGGGTGAGGTGTGCGCGTCGATCCGGGAGAGCGCGCGATAGAAGATTGTCATGTCAGTGTCATGCGCTCCGAAACAGGCGAAGAGCGCGCTGACGAGTCTGAAGTCTTCCGCCTGGTCGCCTTGCTGCGGCAGGCCGAGCTTGTCGCGCAGCATCGCAAGGTAGGCGCTCTCGAAACTGTCGGCATAGAAATCCATGCAGCGCTCCAGCGCCGGAATGTCGTCCACCAGCGGCATCAGCGCGTTCGCGAGGCAGGAGAGATTCCAGCCCGCCACCCTGGCCTGCTCGGCATAGGCATAGCGCCCGCCCTGATCGGTGGTGTTGGGCGTGAAGCCGGGCTCGAAGGCATCCAGCCAGCCATAGGGGCCGTAGTCGATGGTCAGCCCCAGCACCGAGAGGTTGTCGGTATTCATCACGCCATGCACGAAGCCCACCCGCAGCCAGTGCGCCATCAGCAGTGCGGTGCGGCGGCAGACCTCGCGGAACCAGGCGAGATAGACCGTTTTCGACGGCGCACCCAGCTCGGGGAAATGCGTGGTGATCGTGTAATCGACCAGGGTCTTGAGCAGCGGCAGGTCTTCGCGCGCGGCCGGCAGCTGATAGTGGCCGAAGCGCAGGAAGCTCTCCGCCACGCGGGTCACGATGGCGCCCCGCTCGGGGCGCGGGCGGCCGTCATAGAACATGTCGCGGATCACGTCTTCGCCGGTATCGACGAGACACAGCGCACGCGTGGTCGGGATACCCAGATGATGCATCGCTTCGCTGCAGAGGTATTCGCGAATCGAGGAACGCAGCACGGCGCGACCATCGGCATGGCGCGAATAGGGCGTGAGCCCGGCGCCCTTCAACTGCACTTCGAAGCGACGCTCGTCCGGCGCGATCACCGTGCCGAGCATCGTGGCGCGGCCGTCTCCGAGCTGACCGGCCCACTGGCCGAACTGGTGGCCGCCGTAGCAGGTGGCATAGGGCCGGCTGCCGTCGAGCAGCTGGTTGCCGGCGAACACCCGGGCGAAAGTCTCCGCGTCATCCGGCGTGGCCGGCAGGCCCAGCAGCGCGGCGCAATCGGCGGACCAGGCGAGCAGGCGCGGCGCGGCAACCGGCGTCGGCATGCAGAAGGAATAGGCCGCGCCCTGCACGCTGCGGGGGCGGGCGAGTTCGAGCGGATCGGCCGGCAGGGCGTCGGTGAAGCGGGTGTCCAGCCTCAGGCGGGCCAGTGAGTCGGGGTGGTTCATGGGAGTCTCTGTTTTCGGTCGGGGCTGGATGTCAGTGTAGCGAAGCAAGGACCCGGCCGTCTGACGGCATTGCCCGCCACGCAGGGCGCCGGCTGGCGTAGAGTCTCTTCCTCGCCGCGATTGCACGCGCCCTGCGGCGACACCACCCCCGCCGGCGGCACACCCCCGCTGCCGCCGGCATCCTGACGGAGATGACACAATGAGCATGACGATGTACGACGCCAGCGTTCCCTGCTTTGCCCGCATCCTGCGCGCCCTTGATGGCGTGCTGACCAAGGCGGAAAACCACGCCGCCGCGAAGAAGATCGATCCGGCCGTGCTGCTGGCCTCGCGCCTCTTTCCCGACATGTTTGCCTTCACCCGCCAGGTACAGATCGCAACCGATCACGCCAAGGGTGCGACCGCCCGCCTGGCTGGCCTGGAAGTACCGAAGTTCGAAGACAACGAGCAGAGCTTCGCCGACCTGCATGCACGCATCGCGAAGACCCTGGCCTTCATCGAATCGGTGAGCGCCGAGCAGATCAATGGTTCGGAAACGCGCGACATCTCGCTGAAAGCCGGTCCGCGCGAGCTCTCTTTCAAGGGACTCGGCTACCTCACCGGCTACGCGATTCCGAACCTGCATTTCCACACCGTGACGGCCTACGCGATCCTGCGCCACAACGGCGTGGAGCTGGGCAAGGCGGACTTCCTCGGCGCGATCTGAGCAACGCAACGGGCAGGCCGGTTTCCCGGGCTGCCCGCGCTGTGACGGGGGCCGCATGACGCGGCCCCTTCTGCTTCCAGCGCCCGATCAGAAGCTCATCCGTACGCCCAGGGTGAGGTTGCGGCCGGTCAGTGGCGTCGCATCCTTGATGAAGCTGGAGTGGGCATAGGCGAGCTGGTTGGTGAGGTTGTCCAGCTTCGTGTAGAACTGGTATTCCAGCCCGGCCTGCCGCAGCGTGTAGCTCGCACCGAGATTGATCAGGTTGTAGCCCGGCGTGCTGGTCTCATGATCAGCCACGCGGCGCTGACTGGCCACGCGGAAGATCTCGGCACGCGCGCTGAAGGCATTGCGGCTGTATTCACCCCGCAGGCCGGCGCGGGCCGCCGGAATGCGGGCAAGGTTCTGGCCGTCGTCGGTGTTGGCGAGCTTCGCCCGCACATAGTCGCCCAGCAGGCTCAGCGCATAGTCACGCCCGAGCGCCTGACGCAGCTCGCCCTCGAAGCCGGTGAAGCGCGCATCCCGCTGGCTGTATTCGATCAGCTGCAGGCCATCGAGCTCGTCCAGCGTGCGGGCGTGAATGTAGTTCTGCACCCGGTTGTGATAGACGCCCAGCTTCAGCGTGGTGTCGCCTTCGGTCTTGCGCAGCGAGAGATCGAGGTTGTTCGAGGTCTCACGCTTGAGGTCGGCATTGCCGCGCTCCCAGGTGCGGGTGGCGAGGTGCAGACCATTGGCATACAGCTCCTCGGCGGTGGGCAGGCGCTGGGCCCGAGTCAGGCTCGCACCGGCCTGCCAGCCGGGCGTGAAATGCCAGCTCGTGCCAGCCGAGACCGAGGTGCCGTTGTGGGTGCGGTTGCCCTGATCGCTTTCCACATCGATGCGCTGCCATTCCTGGCGGGCCGCACCCTCCACATGCCAGTCACCGAAGCGCTGCTCTTCATGCACGAAGAGCGCCTGGCGGCGGGTGTCGGTCGGCTGCAGATAAGCCTCTTCGCCGATGGCGGAAAAACGCCGGCGGCTCAGCTCGGTGCCGACGAGGCCCCGCCAGCCGGCCAGCGGCGCATGCTCGACTTCGATGCGACCGTTGCCGGCGCGATTGCGGAAGGTGGTGGCGACTTCGCCCTCTTCCACTTCGTCGTGACGATAGTCGGTCAGGCTGCCGCGCACCCGCACGCGGCTGATGCCGGCAAAGGGATTGCGCTGCTCGCCGCGCAGATCCCAGCGCTCGGTGCGCATGACCAGATCGGGCACGCCTTCCTCGTGATCGTGGCCTTCTTCCTCTTCGTGCGCCGGGCAGGCCAGCGTATTGCCGTCGGCTTCGCAGCCTTCCAGATCATGCGCATGGCCGGGCAGGCCGTAGGTGCGGTGCTGGCTGCTGAAGGCCAGGCCCCAGAAGCCCTGCTCGCCGATCCAGGAGGCACCGATGCTGCCGCTGTTGCCGCGCGAGGCGCTGCCATAGACGCGGTCGCCGCCGGACCAGTCGCGGCCGACGCGATAGTCGCCGGCATGATGGTTGAGGCCTTCCACATGCAGCGCGAACTGGCGCGCGCCGGCCGTCAGACCGAAGGCGGTGGCGTAGTCGCGCGCGGCGGTGCCGGCACGCATCTCCACATTGCCGCTGACGCCTTTTTCGGGGATCGCGGTGGGCACGCGCTCATCGAGCACATTGACCACGCCGCCGGTCGCGCCGCCGCCATAGACCAGTGCGGACGGGCCGCGCAGCACCTCGATGCCGGTGGCCAGCATCGGATCGGTGGCCACGGCGTGGTCCGGGCTGATCGTGGAGGCATCCTGGATCTCGGCGCCGTCGGAGAGCACGCGCACGCGCGCACCGTCCATACCGCGGATGATCGGCCGGCTGGCGGCCGTGCCGAAGTGGCTGGCCGCCATGCCGGGCTCGTCGGCGAGGGTTTCGCCGAGGCTGGTGGCACGCCGGCGCACGAGTTCATCGCCTTCGATCACGCTGTTGGGCGTCAGCAGTTCGCTGCTGCCGCTCTGCAGCGGGCTGGCCGTCACCGTGACCGGGGCCAGCACGGTGGTCGGTGCCGGCTCCGCAGCCGCGGCAAGACCGGGGGCGGCCAGCAGCGGCAGGGCGAAACGGATGGCGAGGGGAAGGGGGCGGAGGGAGAGGGGTCGGGAGCTCATGCGGATTCCGTTGGACAGGGGTGAAAACGCCAGATGCAATCAAGTTGCATTTTAACGATTTTCACTCCTCATGCAACAAGGTTGCATAAGCTGATGGAATTCCGGCGACGAAGGCCCGGACGGCAGCGCACGCCGGGGTACCGCCCCCGCGCACTCAGAACTCGTTCTGCAGCTTCTTGTAACCGGCCACGAGTTCGTTGTTGGTCCGCGCCACATCCTCCGAGAATTCGGTGGCAGACGCCGTCACCTTCGGAATGGTGCCGAGGTCAGTGTCCGGATGGATATGAGTGGTCGAAGGCACATAGAAACCCGCCGGCAGATCGCAGCCATCCACCACCGAGTTGTGACGCACCACGCAGCCCTCGCCCACGCTGCAGTTGAAGACCACGCTGTTGAAGCCGATGAACACCCGCCGGCCGATGCTGCAGGGGCCGTGCACGATGCTGCGGTGGGCAATCGAGGTGTGCTCGCCGATGGTCACCGCGGCGCCGGACTTGGAATGGATCACCACGCCGTCCTGGATGTTGGAATGCGCCCCGATGATGATCGGCTCCATCCCGCCTTCCGCATTCACCTCGTCGGCGCGGATCACGGCATAGGGACCGATGAACACGTTCTCACCGACGATGACCTTGCCGCAGAGGATCGCGGTCGGGTCGACAAAAGCGGATTCGGCGATCTGGGGCAGATCGCCGCTGGGATTCTTGCGGATCATGGGATTTCCTTCTGCATGAGACATTCCGCGCCGGCCAGGACGGGAACCGGAGGGCTGCCGGGCGCGCAGGCCGTGGCCCGCAGCCGGGGATTTGACCACGCGACCTCCCGCACCGCAACAATGCCGCCGGTGGTGTTTTTCGATCCGGCGCAGTTTGCCTGCTACAGTCGGCACATCCGCCGAGACTTCCAGGAATCCGCCCCGATGCCGCACACGCCCCGCTTCCGGACCGCCCAGGCCAGCGACGCGCCCGCCATTGACCGGCTCTACCGGCAGCTCGTCAGCCACCCCGGCGTGAATGTGCAGGCCGGGCGCATCGCCGCGCTGGCAGACGATCCGGCCACCCGGCTGTTCGTATGCGAGCAGGGTGGCGCCGTGGCCGGCACCGCTCTGGTATCGCTGTGTGCCGATGTCATGTTCGGCCGCCAGCCCTATGCGGTGGTCGAGAATTTCGTCATCGACGATGCGCTGCGCGGCAGCGGACTCGGCTCGGCGCTGATGGCGCACATCGAAGCCTTCTGCCTCGCGCAGGACTGCTCCAAGATCATGCTGCTGAGCAGCGCACAGCGTGAAGCCGCCCACCGCTTCTTCGCCCGTGCCGGTTTCTCGGGCAGTGCCAAGCAGGGTTTCGTGAAATACCGCAGTGCCCTCACTGCCGGCGGTGCGCACGCATGATGCGCCTCCTGCTCTGGCGGCTGCTCGCCATCGCCGCCCTCATCCTCGGCCTGATCGGCATCGTGCTGCCGGGCCTGCCCACCGTGCCCTTCGTGATTCTCGCCGCCTGGGCCGGCGGCCGCGGCTGGCCCGCCCTTGAAGCCTGGCTGCTGGCGCATCCGCGCTGGGGGCCGCCGATCCGCAACTGGCGCGAGCACGGCGCCATGCCGCGGCGCGCGAAATGGCTCTCCAGCCTGATGATGGCCGTCAGCGCCGCCCTGCTCCTGGCGAGCCCCGCGCCGCTGCCAGTCAGGGTTGGCGTGCCGATGCTGATGCTGGCCGTCGCGATCTGGATCTGGCGCCGGCCGGAAGCCTGAGACCGCGCGCCATGCCGCCCGCCGCGAGCTGGCCGGTTCGGGGTAATGTAGAGGCCGAGGCGCCCCGAGACGCCCGGCTCATATAACGAGAAAGGAAAAACACGATGCCACTCCGCCCGCCCTTCATTGCACCGGTCCGTTTCTCCGATGCCGACGCTGCCCTCGCCCAGGTTCAGCTCATCTACAACACCAGCATCAACCATCTGCGCGAGGCGCTGCAGCGCTTCGTGGCCGGCGAGGATTTCGTGCCGGAAGATGGCCGCAACCCGCTGCGGGTGCGGGCCTGCTATCCCTTCGTGCGAATCCAGACCAGCACCGTGGCGCGCGCGCGCGGCGCGGACAAGCGATTGTCATACGGCTTCGTGGCCGGCCCCGGCCACTACGAAACCACGCTGACGCGGCCGGATCTCTTCGCCGGCTACTTCCGCGAGCAGTTCCGCCTGCTGATCCAGAACCATGACGTGGAGATCGAGGTCGGCATCAGCTCGCAGCCGATTCCGGTGCACTTCTCCTTCGGTGACTACGACCACATCGAAGGCAGCATGAGCACCGAGCGCCGCCAGCTGATGCGCGACGTGTTCGACCTGCCCGACCTCTCGGTGATGGACGACGGCATCGCCAACGGCACGCATGACACCCAGCCCGGCGAAGCCCGCCCGCTCTCGCTCTTCACCGGCCCGCGGGTGGACTACTCGCTGCAGCGCCTGCGCCACTACACCGGCACCTCGCCCGAGCACTTCCAGAACTTCGTGCTCTTCACCAACTACCAGTTCTACATCGACGAGTTCGTGCGCATGGGGCATGAAGCGATGCAGGACCCGGCCAGCCCCTATGTGGCCTTCGTCGAACCGGGCAACATGGTGACCCGCCGCAGCGGCCTGCCCGCCGGTGAGCTGGACGCGCTGGGCAAGGTCCCGCCGCGCCTGCCGCAGATGCCGGCCTACCACCTGGTGCGCGAAGATGGCAGCGGCATCACGATGGTGAATATCGGCGTCGGCCCGGCCAACGCCAAGACCATCACCGACCACATCGCGGTGCTGCGCCCGCATGCCTGGCTGATGCTGGGCCACTGCGCCGGCCTGCGTACCACGCAGGAGCTGGGCGACTATGTGCTGGCCCACGCCTATGTGCGTGAAGACCATGTGCTCGACGAAGACCTGCCGGTGTGGGTGCCGATTCCGGCGCTGGCCGAAATCCAGGTGGCACTCGCCACCGCAGTGGCCGACGTGACCGGCCTCACCGGCCATGAGCTCAAGGGCGTGCTGCGCACCGGCACCGTCGCCACCACTGACAACCGCAACTGGGAGCTGCTGCCGGACAACACGCCGCAGCGCCGTTTCTCGCAGAGCCGCGCAGTGGCGCTCGACATGGAATCCGCCACCATCGCCGCCAACGGTTTCCGCTTCCGCGTGCCCTACGGCACCCTGCTCTGCGTGAGCGACAAACCCCTGCATGGCGAGATCAAGCTGCCCGGCATGGCCAACAACTTCTACCGCGAACGGGTCGACCAGCATCTGCGGATCGGCATCCGCGCGCTGGAAATCCTGCGTGAGAGCGGCCCCGGTTCGCTCCACAGCCGCAAGCTGCGCAGCTTCGCCGAAGTGGCCTTCCTGTAGGCGGAGACCGGCATGGCGATCGAGCTCGACAAGCAGACCCGCGAGGAAGCGATCGCCTCCCTGCAGCGCTACTTCCGCGAAAACATGGAGGAGCCCCTCGGCAACATCGGCGCAGGCGCCCTGCTCGGATTCTTCATCGAGGAAATCGGCCCGGCGATCTACAACCAGGGCGTGGCGGACGCGCAGGCGCGGATGCTCGCCCGGGTTGAAGACCTCGACATCGAAGTGCATGAGGAAGGCTTCCGCTACTGGCGGAAGTACGACGAGGCCGCACCCGGGCGCGGCAAGCGCTGAGTGCGGCCGGCCGCTCAGGCGCCCAGCATTTCATGGATGCGGGCCAGCCCGTCATCCGCCAGCGCCTGACCGAGCCGGGAGCCACGCACGGCGAGATGCCATTGCGATATCGCGCTGCGCATGGCACCGGCATCAGCCACCCCCTCGAGCCGCGCAAGCAGCGGCACGGCCAGCACACCGAGGCTGCTGCGCGCCTGCTCGCTCATCCACGCCCGGATCTCGGGCCAGTTACCGGGCAGGCTCGCCACGGCCTCCTCCACCGGCACGGGCGGCACAACCGACGGTGGCGCATCCGCCCCTGAATCGATCAGCCCTGCCCCGGCAAGCCGCTCAAGCTCCGCCGGCACATCGGCATCCGGCAACAGTCCCTGCAGGATGAGCGCATCGCGCCGACCATCGATCAGGATCAGCAGGCGACGCTGGACAGCATTGAAACGGGGGTCACGGCGGGCCAGGGCCTCCGCCCCGGCAGCGGTCTTGCGCGGCGGCGGCAGCGGCCTGGAAACGGGCGCTGGAGTGGGCATTTGCGGGAGCGGAGCACGACAGAGGCCCGGATACTAAGCGCCCGCCCCCGGATCAGACCAATGAACTTTTCATGTCAGCCGGCCCGGGCGGCCCGCACGGCTCAGACGCTCGCGACCGGATGCGGGCAGAGCGTGTTGAGCAGGTCGATCAGGGGCTGGAAGAAGCGGCCGGCGAGCAGTTCAGGCGTCGCTTCACCGGCAGGCGAGGCATGTCCGGCGGTCGCATCCGCGAGCGTCTGCATGAGCGGCTGCAGCAGCGCAGCGGCCACCGGCAGGCGCCGCACCAGACAGGACACCGCTGCGACGAGCGCGGTGAAACCCGGCAGGTCGGGATGGGCGCGAACGAATTCCGCCAGCTTGATGGCGACGATCTTGCCAAGCGCCACCGCCCGCCCTTCCACCTGGCAGCTGCATTCGGCCAGGCTGAACAGGCGGGCGGAAACCTCGGCGGGCAGACCGCTGCCACGCAGCCAGAGATAGAAATCCGCACTGCACGTGACATTCGCTTCGGCCTGGAGCAGCGCGAGCTCCAGCCGGGCTTCGGCAAGGGGAAAATCGAAGACTTGCATGAGAATCAGGACGGGGAAAAGACAGGGCCGGTGTTGCAGCGCGCAGCGATCCGGCGTCTTCATTCAAGCACCCACCTCCCGCAAGGTGTGTAGCGTTTTGTCACATCCGGACTGGCTTGAATTGCGACGCCAGGCCGTTCAGCATGACGGAATCATTCCCGCCGCCTGCTCCAGCGCACAGGACCCGCCATGACTTCCGCATTCCGACCGGTCATCCGCCGCTTCGTCGACACCGACGCCCCTTCATTCCTCGCGGCCGTGCAGGCCTCCCCGGAGGCGCTGGCCAGATGGATGCCCTGGTGGAAAGCGGACTACGCGCTGGCGGATGCGCAGGCCTGGATCGATCACACCTGCAAGGTCTGGCAGGAGGGCAAGGATCGCCTGTTCGGGATCTTCGATGCCGGCACCGGCGCCGTAATCGGCGGCACCGGCATCAATCGCATCGATCCGGCGCATCGCACCGGCAACATCGGCTACTGGGTGAGCACGCCCTGCACGAAACGGGGCGTGGCCCGGTTCGCCGCGCGCGAAATGGCGCGCTTCGGCTTCAGCGAGCTCGGGCTCACCCGGCTCGAGATCGTGGCGCTCCCCGGCAATGCCGCCAGCATCCGGGTCGCGGAAGCGGTGGGCGCGCAGCGCGAATGCCTGGCCCGCAACCGGGTCTGGCTCGGCGGCCAGGCGCATGACGCGCTGGTGTTCTCGCTGGTGCCGGAAGACGCGGCCCGCTGGTAAGCGTGCCGCGCCAGCCGGGCTCAACCTGCCAGATGCGTGGCCAGCTCGGCGATCGTGAGGATCACCATGTCATGCGCCGCGGCGTAGCCGGTGATGTCTTCACCGCGCGCCATGCTGCCGTCCGGATTCATCAGTTCGCACAGCACGGCCGCCGGCGCGAGGCCTGCCAGGCGCACCAGATCGACCGAGCCTTCGGTGTGGCCGCGCCGGGTCAGCACGCCGCCGGGCTGTGCGCGCAGCGGGAAGACATGGCCGGGGCTCACGATGGCCTCCGCCGGCCCTTCGAGGGCTGCGCGGATGGTGGTGACGCGATCGGCCGCCGAGACGCCGGTGCTCACCCCGCGGCGTGCCTCGATCGACACGGTGAAGGCGGTGCCGAAGCGGCTTTCGTTCTGCCGCACCATGGGTGCCAGCTGCAGGCGCTCGATGTCGGCATCGGTCAGGCAGAGGCAGACGATGCCGCTGCAATCGCGGATCAGCCGGGCCATCGCGGCGGTGTCGATGTTTTCCGCCGCCATGATGAGGTCGGCTTCGTTCTCGCGGTCAAAGTCATCCATCAGGATGACCGGATGCCCCCGGCGCAGATCCTGCAGCGCACGCGCGAGGCGGGCCGCAAAGGGGGTATCGAGGGGAAGGTCTTGTGTCAGTTGCATGATTGAAACGCTCTCGCGGAAAGTGGGCGAAAAACGTTTCAGGGCTGATGGCCAGGCCAAGCGCGAACGCCTGCGCTGGCGCGAACCAGGGCAGGCAAGGGTGCTGGCAGGTCTTCTCTCATCCGGACTGTAACCGTCGGCTCCGGCATCTCACCGGATCTGCTGACCCTGTCGCATGACAGGCGCTCGCGGGCTCGGCCCCGTGGGGCCCTACCGCCGGTGGGGAATTTCACCCCGCCCTGAAGACGTGCTCTTGCCGGCGAACCGGCGCGGCCATTCTACGCCGCGGCACCGCCGCCTGAACTTTCGGGCAGGCGGGGCGGACTCAGACCGGCTGCGCCATCACCGCCAGCCCCAGGCCGAAAGCGGCCAGCAGCACGCCGAGGCTTCGCTCCAGGATCACGCGGGAGCGGCCGAAGACGCGCTGGGCAGGCTCCGAAGAAAACACGCAGGCCACCAGCGAAAACCAGAGCAGATGGATCAACGACAGGAAGGCGCCAGCGGCCAGCTGCGCGGGCAGCGGCGTGGCCGGGCCGATCACCTGGGTGAAGAGCGCCACGGTAAAGAGCGGCGCCTTGGGATTGAGCAGATTGCTCAGGAAGCCGGTGCGCAGCGCGGCGAAATCGCTCAGCGCGGCCGCTGGTGCGTCACCGCTCACGGCACCGGGCGTGCTGCGCAGCATCTTCACGCCGAGGCAGACCAGATAGGCCGCACCGGCATAGCGGATCAGGTTGAACAGCAGCGGCGAATGCGCGATCAGCAGACCGATGCCGGCGAGCGTGTAACTCACATGCAGCAGCAGGGCCAGCGCGATGCCCAGTGCGGTGAGCACGCCGGCACGACGCGAGCGCAGCAGGCTGTTGCGCGTGACCATCGCGAAATCGGCGCCGGGGCTGATCGCGGCCAGGGTGCAGAGGGTGACAACGGACAGGGCTTCAATCATGGCGGGGCGGGGGGCAACTCGACGCCCCCATGCTGCCTGCCGCCGCCGCGCCTGGCTTGGAAAAAATTGCAGCCCGCGCCGGCTCAGACCTCGTGCGCGTACAGCCGGCTCAGCACCATGCCATGGGCCTGATCCACCGGCATCAGGCCCGATTCGACGGCGCGGACGAAGCCGAAGGCATTAGCCGGCGCAATCGCATCCGCTTCCAGCAGCGCGCGCAGGCAGTGAAAGAAATCGCTGCGGATCGCCGACCCCTCGAAAACGCTCGCGGGCGGTGTGGCGCGACGGCGACGCGCCTCGACCAGCTGACGGGCCATGCCGCGTGCGCTGCCCGGATCACACCAGCGTGACGCGCCCCAGGCGACCACACCGCTGGCCGCCGCGGCGCCGGCCCAGCCGACAGGGGTCGCCGCCATGACGCCGTGCACGACCAGCGTGCGCAGGGCCAGCAGCGCCGGCAGCTTGCCCAGCGCCACGACACCGGCAGCCGCTGCGCCGAACAGCAACCCGAGGATGCCGCGCCGCCCGGCGCTCAGATCGCCGCGCTCGGTTTCCTGCTGAAGTCGGGTCACGAGTTTGAGAACTTCGCTCTTGCTGAGCCGGGTGTGCGGATCCATGGTGCGCCTGTCATGCCTGTGCGGTGGAACAAGGGCCGCCGCTTGCGCCGCAGGCGATGCGGGCGGGCGTGCCGGAAGATCAGGCGAGTCTAGGGAAGCGCAGGCGGGCGGTGTGTGGCGGTTTGTGGCAAAGGCGGCGTGCCCGGCGCGGGCGCGGCAATGCCCGATTCAGGCGGGAAACTCGATGACCCGCACGCTGCGCCCGGCATCGTCCAGCAGCCGGCGGACGTCTGCCAGTGCCATCACCAGGGTCGCGGTGTTGGTGTAGGGATGGCATTGCAGCGCCTCACCCTGCCACAGCGTGGCGTCGATCACCAGCTCGACCGCCTGGGCGCGGTCACACAGGATGTCCAGCAGCGAGACCGAGCCGGGCGTGCTGGCCAGATGCCGGTCCAGGCGCTCGGCTGAGGCGAAGCTCAGGCTGTCGGTATCCAGCGCGCCGGCCAGCCATTTGAGATCGAGCCGCTGCGCGTCATGCATCACCACCAGAAAGTGCCGCCGGCCCTTGCGATCCTTCAGGAACAGGTTCTTGGTGGGCAGGCCATCCATCGCGATATCGAGCGCAGCCGCGGCTTCGCAGGTGAACACGGCTTCATGCTCATGCCGGACGGGGCAGATTCCCAGGCGGCTGAAGAGGGCGGCAAGATCGGGTTGCATGACGCAGGGATGAAGGACGGAGCGGCCAAGGATAACCCGGGCCGCCCGGGCGGTCACACCCCTGCGGGCTCAATGCGTGCCGACGATTTTCAGCACCGCATCGAGGTCTTCCGGACGGGTCACGAAGCGCGGATAGATCTTCACCGCTGCTTCCTCGATGGCGCTGCTGGCCATGTCCTCGCGCGCGATCACGTTGAGCCCGCGGCGGCGGGCCGCGGCGATCGACTCGGCCTCACGCCGGCTCCACTCGCCGGACTGCTGGCGGGTGACTTCGCGGGCCGTATCGCGCAGCAGCGCCTGCTGCTCGGCCGTCAGGCCCAGCCACACCTTGCGCGACATCACCAGCATGTTCGGCACGCGCACATGCTCGTCCTGGATCAGGTAAACGCCTTTCACCTCCTTCGCCACACTGAGGAAGTTCACCGTCTCGTCGGCCGTGCAGTCGACCTTGCCGCTGCGGAAGGCTTCGCCCAGCTCGGCGTCGCCCAGGCTCACCGGCGTGGCGCCCAGCTCCGTGATCAGCGCACGCAGCACCGGCGTGCCCAGCCCGCCGATGCTGCGACCACGGAAGTCGGCAATGTCATGGATCGGCTTGTGGCAGATGAAGTTGCGCGGCGAGGTCGCCATGTAGCTCAGGCCGACGAGGCCGTTGGCTTCGAGTTCCTTCTCGAGCTGCAGGCCGAAACTGCCGGTGAGCACTTTCCACATGTGCGACTCGGAGCGCAGCAGATAGGGCAGGCTGGCAAAGGTGGCGGTCTTCGAGAAGGGCTCCAGCACAGCCAGGCTGACGCGGGTCATCGCGATCGTGCCGTTCTGCAGCCCGCGCAGGGTGTCGAGCTCGCTGCCGGCCACGCTGTTGGGCCAGACCTTGATGTCGAGCATGCCGCGGCTGCGGGTGCGGACCAGATCGGCAATGCGCTCGACGGTGCGCACGGCCACATGCTCCCGGCCCTGCACATCGGGCGAGACGAGCTCCAGGGCCTTGCCCTGGAATGAGGCCGCGCACAGCAGCACGGTCAGCAGTGCCTGAGAAAGCTTGAGGTTTTTCATCCCTGTTTTCCTTGCATGGTTTGAAACACGGCCGGGCGCAGGCCCGGGCCTGTCGCACGGCGTGCGGGGGTATCAGCGAATATCCATCCGGCCGCATGCGGGCGGGTGCAAACAAGCGTGAATTCCGCGGCGCGGCCGACGCCGCGCGGGCGCATCACGCCGGCCTGAAACCGCTCGCAACCAGCGTGGCCAGCGGCGCAAAGAGCGGTTGCGGCAGGGCGGACCATTCATGCCACTGCCAGCCGCGGCACTTTGCGGGCTCCAGCCGTTGCGGCTCGCCGGGGCCGGCGTCCGCCAGCATGAAGAGCGTCACATAGTGGCGACCTTCGGCTTCGAAGATGTCATTGCTCCACGGGCCACGACGCAGATTCAGCAGCGTGAGGCCGGTTTCCTCCAGGGTTTCGCGGCGGGCACAGTCTTCCACGCCCTCGCCGAACTCCAGATGGCCGCCGGGCAAGGCCCAGCTGCCGGCGCCATGCGCACCGCTTCGCTCACCGAGCAGAACGCGGCCGGCGCGCATCAGGATCACGCCCACCCCGATGCGGGGCACGGGCGGGCAAGTGGTGTCACTCATGGGTCGGTTCGCCTTGCGGTGCGGTGAATGGGCTGGTCATGATGCCTTCATGGCCCGCACCGGGCCAGCCCCTGCAAGCCTGCCGTCAGGCGCCCTGCTCAGCAGCGGAAGCGCTGGACGGTATCGAGCAGCCCCTGGGCCAGGCGCTCCAGTTCGTCTGCCGCCTCGCGCCCCCGGCCGACAGCGGTCGAGTTGGCGGTGCTGCCGCGATTGATTTCCTCGACCCGCTGCGCGATATCGTTCGACGCATAACTCTGCTGGCGCGCCACCTCGTTGAGCTCCTGCAGATTGGCGAGGGACTGCAGCGCGCCCTCATCGAGCCGGCAAAGCGGCTCGCGCAGGCTTTCGACTTCCGCCGCGCCGGACTCCACATGGCTGCGCGCGGTTTCCATGCCGCCTGCCGCCTGCAGCGCCTGCTGCTGCACATGCTCGATCATCTGCTGGATCTGCGCGGTCGCCGCCGAGGTCTTCTCGGCGAGCTTGCGCACTTCATCGGCCACCACCGCGAAGCCCCGCCCCTGCTCGCCGGCCCGCGCCGCCTCGATGGCGGCATTGAGCGCGAGCAGATTGGTCTGGTCGGCAATCTCGTGTATGACATTGGCAAACCCGCTGATTTCTTCCGCACTGCTCACCAGCCGGGTCATCGAGCTGGCGGTGTCGTCGACCGTGCTCACGATCTTGCGAACCTCGCTAGACGCGCGCAGCACCTGGTCACGCCCGGCACTGGCTGTCTGCGAGGTTTCGTGCGCCACGCGCACCACCGCCTCGGTGCGCTCGGCCGCGCTCTGCACGCCCAGGCTGAGCCCGGCCACCATTTCGGAGATGTGCTCCAGCGATTCGCCCTGCAGTCTGACGCTGTCGGCCACGCCGGAGGCCATCTCACTCATCGAGTGCGACGCGGTTTCCACTTCGCGGGCACCGGCCTGCACTTCCGCGATCACGCCGCGCAAGCCTTCCTGCATGCGCGAGAGTGCGGCCAGCAGCTGGCCGACTTCATCCTTCGAGCGGGGCGCGATCCGCAGCGTGAGGTCACCGTCGGCCACCCGCGCCGCAACCCTGACCGCTTCCGCCATCGGGCGGGCAATCCGGCGCGCCATGAAGATGCTGGTGCACACCGCGAGCACCAGCGAGACCACCAGGATCAGGCCGGAGAAGGTCAGCGCGCGTTTCGAATCGCTGTCGGCCGCCTCATAGCGCTCGCGGGCGGAATCGGTCTGGGCCTGCAGGGCCTCGGCCACGCCGGAGGCGATCTGGCGGAAGAGGTCGTCCGCCGTCTGCATGCCGGATCGACCCATGGCCGGATCGACCGTGGCCATGTCGAGTGCGGTACTCACTGCCTTGCGATAGCTCGCCAGCGCTTCGGCGACCTGGCCGAGCGTGGCGCGGTCCGCTTCCGGAAAGGTGTCTGACGCGCGCAGCGCCTGCACCTGTCCGTCCAGCCGCACCAGCGCATTGTCGATCGCGGCGATGCGGGCGCTGACACGGTCTGCCGGCATGCCGTCGAGCGCGGTGAAGAGGCTGTAGGCGTCAGCATGCGTCTGCAGCAGCGAGGATTCCAGCCCCTTGACCAGCAGCACCTGGCTGAAGCGCTGCTCGAAAAGCTCACGCAAGGCACCGTGCATCGAGTTGATCGAATACACGCCGGTGGCGCCGAGCGCGAGCATCAGCACCACGCACAGCAGGGGCGCAGCGAGCATCCGGTGAATGATCCGCATGATCTGGTCCTGGTCAGCCTGAAGAAAAACCCGTGCCGGCGATCCGGAGCGGGCTCAGCGCTTGTAGACGCCTGCGCACACGATGTCTTCGCCCAGCCGCTCGCAATAGGCCTGCTTCGGCAGCACCTTCTTGCTGATCGGATCGGTGAAGGCATAGTCCTGCCAGAACTTGCCCTTGCTCTTCGCCAGCTCGACGCGCTCGCGCACGAAGAACTTGCCGTCCGGATCCCGGAAATCGAGCAGATCCTTGCCGACCATCTTGTTGTTCTGCCCGTGGGCCAACACCTTGCCGGTCATGTCATAGACCACCGGATAGAGATCGCGGTCGATCCACTTCGGCGCCTTGGCGGTGATCTCGTCGAGCGTGGCCGCCCGGTTGGCCTTGATGGCGGCCGACACCTTGGCGACCATCGCTTCGGCCTCCTTCGCGGAGGCATAGGATTCGGCCGCATGGGCAGCCGGAAAAAGGGCGAGCAAGGCGGTAGTCGCGATGGCCAGGGCTTTCATGATTCCTCCGACGGTTGGGCTGCCCGCAACAGGGCGTGTCCAGAACCTAACGACGGAGCCTTGCGCCGCTTGAACGTACCTTCGGGCCTGTACGGGCTTGCCCCAAGTCAGCCGCGGCCGGCCGCCCCCGGCGCGCGCAGCGCCTGCCACACCGCCAGCGCGGCCCAGGCATCGTTGGCCGCATAAAGCTTCTGCTGGGGTGAGAGCTCCAGCAGCGACCAGTTGGAAGTCGTGACCTTGTGCGACTTGTGAAAGCGCTGGCCCAGCACCAGGCCCACCGCGGCACGCACGCCCATGTCGCCGCTGTAACCCTCCTGGCGGAACACGCTGTCGAGGTCCAGCAGCGCGGCGGGCTGCACGCCCAGCTTGCTGCGCGTCTGGCTGCGGTCTGACTTGAGGCCGAAGCCCACTTTCTGCAGCGCGGCAGACGCCAGCAGCTCGCGCAGCACCTCATGGCAGGCCGCGTGGCAGGTCTGGAACAGGAAGGCCTTGCGATCGATCGCGAACTGGAACACATGCGGCCCGTCACTGACTTCGCCCGGCCGGAAGGTTGGCTTCGATTCGGTATCGAAACCGGCCACGCCCGCCGCCAGAATCTCGGCAGCCGCCGCCGCGAAGCCCTCCGCCGTGGCGGGCACCACCACCTGCGCCAAGGTGAGAACGGGGAAAGGCGGCAGCAGCGCCGTTTCCGCCTTGGAAGGGCCCTTCTTCTTTTTAGGGGCGGCGCTGGGGGTGTCGGTCATGTCGGCAGAATCCGGAAAGCGAAAGCGCGATTGTAGGCGCTGCGCCCTCAGGCTTCGGGCCGGCGGCAAGGCCGCCTCCGCAACGACGGCCTTCCCGCCCGCCCGGATATTCCGTCATCATCAAACTTCCCCCTCCTTCCCGGGAGCTGCCATGTGGATCCGTCAGGCCCTTCAGACCGATGCCGCCGTGCTCGGCGAACTGCATGCCGCCAGCTGGCGGCTGGCCTACCGGGGCGCGCTGAGTGATGAATTCCTCGACACCGACGTGGTGTCGAACCGACGTGAATTCTGGGAAGCACGCCTGGCGCAGCCGGAGCCGAGTCAGCAGGTCTTCCTCAGCGGCAACGAAGCGGGGGCCACCGGCTTCTGCTGCGTCTTCGGCGATCACGCCCCGGCCCTCGGCGCCTTCCTCAACAACCTCCACGTCATGGCCTCGGCCCAGCGCCAGGGCTACGGCCGCGCCCTGCTCCATGCCGCAGCGACCAGCAGCCTCGCCAGCGCGCCGGATCGCGGCATGTTCCTGTTCGTGCTGCAAGGCAACCTCGCCGCCCAGGCCTTCTACACCCGCTTCGGCGCCCGCATGGCCGGCACCGAACAATGGGACGCCCCCGGCGGCGGCCGCATTCCCCTCTTCAAGATGCACTGGCCGAGCCTGCGTGCGCTGGCCGACGCCACGACGGGATTTGCCGCGCCGGAATAAGCCGATTCGCAGAGCCGGGCGCGGCGTGATGGCGAGGGGTTGGATTGGGTGACTTAAATCTTCTGCCCGCATTCCGCCAGTATTTCAATGAATGCCTTTCGGAATTGTGGAATGCACGCAGCAGGCGGAGCGTTTTTCAATCAGCGCCGCGCATTTGTGATTTTCGTCATAGGAAGGAGTCAGGATGAAGGCGTAGTTTGATGCCTTGTGTGGCGACAACGTTGTCGGCTGCTTCCGGCCAGAAGCAGACAGACAACCGCCGAATGCAAAGCAGTCACTCAGATCTTTTGTACCATGCAGGTCAGCTGCTGCTTTTCGTCGGCGTTTACTCGGGTAGAAAACCGCTCCTACTCGCCGGAAAGATAGGGAGGAAGCGGTTTTACCCAGTTTCCTAGCCGGGATGTTATCCAGCAGCGCCCGGAGTTATACAGCAAAATTGCTGTCCAAATTTATAGTTAGGTTGCTACTAATGCGTAAGTTCATCACCGCTTTATCTCCTGATTTTTTTGCGGTGTCGAGCATCGTCCTGTTCGCTCTGTCTTTGGCTATGCCAGCGTTTCGTTTCTCTGAAGATGAGGTGTGGTTCAAGTTTTCTTCCGGCAACGACCTTTGGCCCGGCTTTTTAGTTTTAATTCTAGGTTGGATCGGGGTGTTTCAAGGAGTGTTTGCTTGGCTTTCAAATCCACTCTGGGCTATCGGAATGTTGTTTTATGCGAAGAAACGCTTCTCACGCGCTTTTCAGTTTTTTGTTGCAGCATTTCTTTTCGCTCTGTCAGTATATTTCCTGAAGAAGATAGCAATTAATGAGGGCGGAGGTGAAGGGGCTATCTACTCTATGGGTCTTGGTTACTACACATGGTTGGCATCCATAATTTCAATTCTTGCTGGATCCATACGCAACCTAACCCGCCGCTCAAGTGGGACTCCGCCACTGCGTGGCTCCGCCCCTTAGCTCCACGTTAGACAAACAAGGAATTTCCGATGGAACATACTTGGCAAAAGTTTGAGCAGTGGCTTGCACAGAATTGGCCCGAGGGCCTCTCCTGTTTGAATCCACCAGCGTCTGACGAACAGATTGCTCAGCTTGAGTCACAGCTCGAAGCAAAGCTCCCGGCCGATTTCGTTGCTTGCCTCAAAGTTCATAACGGCCAAAACGGGTTTTCGTCAGTGTTTGATGGCATGGAGTTCTTGTCGTGCGAGGAAATCTATAGCCAATGGTTTGTCTGGAAGGATCTGTTGGACGGAGGAGATTTCAAAGACATTTCCTCTGAGCCTGATGAAGGAATTAAGAGCGACTGGTGGAATTCAAAGTGGATTCCGTTCACTCACAACGGCGGCGGCGACCATCTTTGTCTCGATCTTGATCCCAGTGCGTCAGGATCGGCTGGCCAGATCATCACTATGTGGCACGACATGGAGGCCCGAGAGTTAAAAGCCAAGAGTTTTGGCGAGTACTTTGAGTCCTATGTGTCTGGCGTTCTCACCGGGAAGTACGTCTACTCCGAGGAGTATGGTGGACTCATCAATGCAGACGATGTCTAACTTTGCAGTCGAGCGGGACAGCCAACAAGCTGGCGCTTGGTGGTTCCCTCGCTTCGCTCCGCTGCCCCTGATCTCAAACGTTAGGCGTTTTAATCAATGTCCGCTTCATATGAACTTCGTGATGATGAACATGGGATTGGACGAGTCCTTATACCCAGAGGCTCTTGGAATGCCGAGTGTTCGTTTCGCTTGAATATCGGGGATGTGAGAGCTGTTCGATTGAGTGAGTCAGCTGGGTTTCGCGATACAGACTTAGGATTTCTGTCTCAGTTTCAGAGCTTGCGCTCGGTCGAGATCTACTCCTCTGCGGTCAAAGACATCCAGCCACTTAATTTTTTGAATATGCTTGAAGTGTTGGGGCTACAAACCAACGCGAAAACTACGCTGGGTGCAGAAAACTTTCCATCGCTGCGCGTAGCATTACTCCGGTGGTCTAAGGGCATGGAGGCGCTGCTTTCGGCACAAAGTCTTCGATATTTGAATGTCGTGAATTTTCCATTCGAAGATCTTTCCTCACTATGCAAGCTGTCAGGCCTTCAACGTCTGTCCCTTACATCACGCAAACTCAAATCATTGGCAGGCATCGGAACTCTGACAGAGCTTCAACACCTTGATCTTTATGCTTGCCCAAATCTGCGGTCACTTCAGCCTATAGCTGAGCACGCAAAACTGACAAAAGTCGAAGTCGAGTCTTGCCGTCACATCCCGAGTCAGCGGTGAAATCGCCTCTCAAGTCAAGCGAGCCATTGAGGCGCAGCGTGAGAATGGCGGCTAACCTGTTCGACAACCGGACCCTTTACAGCCGGCCCCTAGCGTCAAACGTCCGCTTATCAATCTCCTAACCGTCGCCTTTGGGTCGAATGCGGCCTCGCCGCAACGGCCGTAACCCGGAATGCGTGCCCGAATCGTAGGTCGGAAAAGCGAAGCGCCTTCCGACGTTCGGGAATTACTGGCGGCGATGGCGTGAATTGAACGACACGAATGGCCGCATTTCGATTCGCCACACACCCGCAACGGGTCGAATGCGGCCTCGCCGCAAGCAGCCCGGTTGCTCTTTCTTGTATCGCCAGGTGTCAGATGGCGCATGCGGCTTTCCCGGCCTGCGGCGCTGAGTCATTCACGCCATGCCCCGCGAATACGTTCTTGGCGAGATCGATCCCGACGACAATAATGCTCGTGACGTCCCTTTCGACGCCGTGTTGATGAAGCCGCCATCAGGCGGCGTCCGGCGCGGCTGGGGGACGGAAAAGCCTCTTTCATTCGTTACGCAGCCGAGAACAACACCCATGCCCCTCAATACCTGGCTTGTCTTCGTCGCCGCCGTCTTCGTGCTCACGGTCACGCCCGGCCCGTCCGTGCTGATGGCGGTCTCCACCTCCGTCAACCGCGGCTTCCGCCAGGCTGTTCTTGCTGCCCTGGGCAGTACGAGTGCCGTCGTCTGCATCATGCTGCTGTCAGCGGTCGGTCTGGGGGCCATCCTGTCTACGTCCGAACTGCTGTTCAACCTGCTCAAGTGGGCTGGCGCGGCGTATCTCGCCTACCTGGGCATTGCTTCGCTCTTCTCGTCTGGCGGCAACTTGACGCTCACCGATGAGGGGGGCTCCATCCAGGCTCACAGCTTCGTGCGCGGCTTCCTCGTCGGGGCAAGCAATCCCAAAGCGCTGATCTTCTTCACCGCGCTCTTTCCGCAGTTCATCGATCCAGCGCGTCCGCAGCTTCCGCAGCTTTTGCTGCTCTGCGCGACCTTCGTGGCGTTCGAGCTCTTCTGGCTCACCACCTATGCAGCGCTTGGCAGTCGGGCAAAGCGCTGGCTGCAACACCCCGGCCGCGCGCAACTGTTCAATCGAGCCACAGGCGGAGTCTTCCTGCTCGCCGCCGGAGTCCTTGCCTCGGCCAGGCGCAGCGCAGCCTGAGCTTTTGCTAGGGCAGACGTGATTCTTCGCTCAAACCTTCATGGGGCGACACTGCTTCGGGAGAATCCAGGTTGAGGCGCTAGAAAAACCCGCTGTGAAAAGTCGGGAATGTTTGGGGCCGAAAATCGAGCTCTCAAGACACCCTGTATTGAATCATCGTCACAGTGGTGAAGGTTTTTTCTACCCCCTCCTTAATCGGCACAATCTGTCTCCACGAGCACATCGAACGACCCATGCCTACAAGAACACCTCTCTCAGTCGTACAAGCGCAGCTTGATGCTTACAACGCCAAAGACATCGAGGCGCTGCTTGAAACCTACGCACCAGATGCCGAGCAATACACATTGCACGGCGATCTGCTGGCGAAAGGTCACGACCAATTACGTTCGCGCTTTCTCGCGAGATTCAAGGAACCGAACCTGCATGCCAAGCTCATGGCCCGAATCGTCGTCGGCAACATCGTCACCGACTCAGAGTTGATCACCCGAGACTTTGAAGAGGGCCTCGGCACTCAGGAAATGCTCTGCATCTACGAGATTGCAGAAAGTCGAATTCAGAAGGCGTCGTTTGCACTGGGGCAAAAGACAATCCATGTCCCAGTACAGAGCGCTGCCTGACCCTTTGATTCCATCGTCTTAAGGCAGGCCTCAGAATTTGCCGTCTTGCGGCGAGGCCGGGTTTTCTGTGCGCCTCGTTTAAGCTCACCCTGTTTTTTGGCAATCCTTCACGCCACACGGGAACATGGAAAGATGCCTGTCTTCAGTGCGTTTGTACTGATTCTTGGATTTGTCGCTGCGGTCTATTTTCTGCAAGCGCGCGAGTGCAGCGCTGCCGGTCCGATATTTCGTCGAGTCGCGGCTTCATCACCTGTTGCGCTTTGGCTTTCGGCGTTCGTGTTTTACAGCTATTTCGTGTTGCAGCCAGACGGCTATGCGATCAGAAACGGGCTTGTCACTTCTCCAGCCAAAGATCTTGTCGTTGTGCTTGCCTTGTCAGCGCTGGAATCCGTTTTCATGGCCTGCGTCGCCCGGTTCGGTCCGCGCCGACATGTGCATCGCGCCTTGTTGCTGCTTCTGGCGTTTCTTCCCTGGGCGATATTCTGGCTGCTGAGTTCCATGCACGCCGCACCGGTCTTTACGGCACATGCCTTGTGGCAGATCTTCGTGGTGGCAGGTCTGCTGATTTCCATCGTCACCTGCTTCATCAGAAAGCTCCAGCCAGCCAGGCTGCACAAGCAGCAAAGCAGCAAGTAGCCCGGATGAATGCGAAGCCGGAATCCGGGTTATTCCTCGCCACATGCCCGCTCCCGGATTCCGCTTTGCTGCATCCGGGCTACGCAATCAGAAGCCGGTGGTGCGCATTGCGCACCCTGCCAAGTCGATCCCTGCCTCCTTGACTGGAAGCCCTCGCACCTGATTCGCAAAGCCTGAAGGCGTTTGCGGCTTTGCCGCTCTGCGCGCTGCTGCTATCTTCCCCCGGTCGATCAATCCCTCTTGGCCCTGCCGGGCCGGCACGCTTCCCTTGCAGAACACGACTCCGAATCCGAAAGCCGATCCCTTGCTGGAGCTGATCCAGCCGGATGAGGCGATCCAGCAGCATCTCGCCCGTTTCGGCGCGCGCCTGATCCATGTGAATGAAGTCGTGGCCATCGAGGTGGCTGGCGAGATCGAGGGGCTGATTCCGGGCGGCGCGCCCCTGCCCTACCGGCTGGTGCCGGATCAGGGCTCGCTGGCGAAGATTGCCAAGTGGCGGCGGCTGAGCCCGGAGCAGCGGCTGGCGCTGGTGCAGGAGCGGATGACGCCGGCAATTCACGACGCGCTGGAAGACGACATCGCGGATTTCGTGATCGACGTGCAGAAGCGGGCGCGCAAGTCCGGCGTGGATGCGGTGGCCTTTCTCGGCGCGCTGCAGACCGGGCGCGAGCTGTTCAGCCGGCGGCGCCAGGTGGTGGAAAACCGCCTCGAGGAAGCGCTGCACCGGCGCGAGGAAACGGAGCATCGCGATGCCGCGCTGCGCTCGGTGCCGCTGGCGCGCTATCCGGAATCCTTCGAGCTGGCGTCCGGCATGCGCCGGCGCTTCATCGCGATTCTCGGCCCGACCAATTCCGGCAAGACCCACCAGGCGATGGAGGCGCTGACCGCGGCGAAATCCGGCGTGTATCTGGCGCCGCTGCGCCTGCTGGCGCTGGAGAACTACGAGCGCCTGCTCGACCGCGATGTAGCAGTGAGCCTGGTGACCGGCGAGGAGCGCCGCCTCACGCCGGGGGCAACGCATGTGGCGAGCACCATCGAGATGCTGGACACCGGCCGCCAGGTGGAGGTGGCGGTGATCGACGAGATCCAGATGCTGGAAGACCTGGAGCGCGGCTCGGCGTGGACGGCCGCGGTCTGCGGCGCGCCGGCACGCACCGTGTACCTGCTCGGTTCGCTGGCGGCGAAGCCGGCGGTGGAGGCGCTGGCGCACCGGCTCGATTGCCCGCTGGAAATCCATGTGCTGCAGCGCAAGTCGCCCCTGTCGATGGAGCCGCATGCGGTGGGCAGCATCGGTCAGCTGCAGCGCGGGGATGCGGTGATCGCCTTCTCGCGCCGCGAGGTGCTGGAATGGGCGGCGGGCATCGCCCGCGCCGGTCTGCGCGTGGCCACGCTCTACGGCAACCTCTCGCCGGAAGTGCGGCGTGCACAAGCGCAGCGCTTTCGCGATGGCGAGGCGGATGTGGTGGTGGCCACCGATGCCATCGGCATGGGGCTGAATCTGCCGATCCGGCGGGTGGTGTTCACCACCGCCAAGAAATACGACGGCATATCGGAAGACATCCTGCCGGCCTGGCTCACGCACCAGATCGCCGGGCGTGCGGGGCGCTTCGGCATTCACGAGGCGGGCCACATCGCCGGCTTCGACGACAGCACGCATCGCGCCATCGCACGCCTGATGAAGACCCATCCGGAAGACCTGCCTTCGCGCGGTTTCTATGTGACGCCTTCGCTGGAGCAGCTGCAGAGCATTTCGCGCGCGACCGGCGAACAGTCGCTCGCGAAGCTGCTGGAAACCTTCTCGCGCAACATCGATCTGTCGGACGACTTCTTCCTGCCGGGGGATTTTGCCGAGCAGATCGACCGCGCCCGCTGGCTGGATGTGCTGCGGCTCTCGCTGCCGGAGCGCTTCACCTTTTCGCTGGTGCCTTTCTCCAGCCGCGTGACCATGCTCAACGATGCCTGGCAGGCCTGGGCGCGCAAGGTGGCCAATGGCCGCCGCAATTATCTGAGCGATGATCTGGAGGCCTTCGAGCGGGCGAAGTATCCGCTGCAGGCCGCAGAAGACGCCTGCAAGAAATACTCGGCCTATGCCTGGCTCGGCTACCGCCTGCCGGATTTCTTCCCGGATGCGGAAGCGGCGGTCGAGATCGCGCGCGAGACCTCGGCGCGGGTCGACCGCATGCTGGCCGCCCAGAACCAGGATGGCCGCCGTGCCGGCGCCCGCGATACCCGCCGCCCGCCGCATCGCTCGGGCGAATCAAGAGGCGGCATGCTGAGACGCGGCCGGCGCTGAGGCAGGCAAACGCCCGGCATGCAGCCAGGCTTCACTGCACGACGCGAATGGCGATCACCTTCACCTTGCTGTAACCGAGGGCCTTGCCCACATACTTGCCCTGGATCTCGACCCGGGTGTGCTGATCGATGGCGCTGCCTGCCGGCCACGGCCACACGCGGTGCTTTTTCTTGTGATCGTGATCGTCGTCGACATCAAGCAGCATGCTGCCGCTGCCATCGGAAAACTCGTAGAGATCGTGATCGAGCTGGCGCGTGATGTGGCCTGTCAGGGTCACGTAACGGTCGACGAGGCTGCCCTGCAGCGTTTTGACATCGGTCGCCGCAGCGGCCGGGCCCACATACTGGGCCGAAGCGGGCAAGGCCAGCCAGCCGAGCAGGCTCAGGCTGGCAAGGGTGGTGGCAAGGCGTGTGTTCATGGCTGACTTCCCTGATCGGCGCCGCAACGGGATGCGCGGCATGGAAGGCAGTGTGGCGGCGGCGAGCTGAACAGCCGCTGAACGGGAAGCGGTGGAGCAGCGCTCGGAAGGTGTGACCAACACAACACTCGCCTTCGGTCAATTCATGACAAACGAATGCTCCGGGCTATGATCCCTCACCCTGCATCCGCAGGACATGACAAGAACAAGGGGACACACATGATCCGATCCATCACCGCCTGCGTCATCGCCACGCTGCTGCTGGGAGGCTGCGGCAGCGTACAGATCCAGAAGTCGGGCATGACGCCGGTAGCGGCCGAGGGCGACTGGCAGTTCAATCATCCGGAAGTGCATGACAGCCGCACGCAGATCCGGGACATCTGCATGAAGACGATGTTCCGCGATACCAATGAGGCTTCACGCCCGGTGCGCTGCGCCGCCTATGCGGCCTGCCAGATCACCAGCCAGCGCTCGCAGGTGGCCGGTGCCACCGAAACGCAGTTCTGCCAGAGCGTGACGAAACCGAGCGCGCGCTGGAATACGCTGCAGCGTTTCGAGCAATTGCTGGGCGAGCAGCGCAACTGAGGCCGCGAAGCCGCCTGCTCAGACGCCGAAGCGCTTGAACTCGCCGACCACCACGCCCCAGATCGTCAGCTCGCTGCCGTCTTCGGGCTGGATTTCGGGGATGTCGGGATGCTCGGCCTGCAGCGCGGTCTTGCGGCCACGGTGATGCAGGCGGCGGACCAGGCGCTCGCCATTCACGCAGGCGAGCACGATGTGGCCGTGGGCGGGCTGGATGCGTTTGTCGACGATCAGCATGTCGCCATCGAGGATGCCGGCGCCGGTCATCGCGTCACCGCGCATCTCGACGATGAAGCTGGCTTCGTCATGACGCACGAGATAGTCATGCACATCGATGCAGCCGCGGGTGTCGTCGGTGGCCGGCCCGGGCGGGGCTTCGGCCGAGCGCGGGCTGACCGGCATCGCGGTGCGGCGCAGGCTGCTGCGACGCGTGCGACGCACTTCGGGCAGGGCTTCGGGAGGCGCCGAGGACGAGGCGCCGACGATGGCGACGAAGGGGAGCGCTAGCTGGGGAGACATGGCATCGCGTGAAACTGTATGTTTGTACAGTATCGTAAGGCGCGATGCCGCTGTCAAGCGATCCGGCCGCGCAGGCCGGATCGCTTGCCGGATCAGGCTTCGGCCGGCAGCAGCCCGCGTGCGCGCAGCAGCGGTTCCACGACCGGATCACGCCCGCGGAAGGCGCGATAGGCTTCGGCCGGCGGCACGCTGTTGCCGGCGCTGAAGATGTGGCGCAGCAGGCGCCTGGCGGTGTCGGCGTCAAACAGCCGGCCGGCTTCCTTGAAGGCCTGGAAGCCGTCGGCATCGAGCACTTCTGCCCACATGTAGACGTAGTAGCGCGAGGAGTAGCCGTCGCCCGCAAACAGGTGGCCGAAGTGCGGCAGGCGGTGACGCATGCGGATCTCGGCCGGCATGCCGATGCGGGCCAGCTCGCGGGCTTCGAAGGCAGTCGGATCGAGGTCGGCCGGGTCGGTCTGGTGCAGCGTGAGGTCCAGCAGCGCGCAGGAGAGGTACTCCACCGTCTCGAAGCCCTTGTTGAAGTTGCCGGCGGCGCGGATGCGCTCGATCAGCGCATCCGGAATCGGCGCGCCGGTGTCGACATGGCGCGCATGCCGGCGCAGCACTTCGGGCTCGAGCGCCCAGTTTTCCATGATCTGCGAGGGCAGCTCGACAAAGTCGCGCAGCACGTTGGTGCCGGCCAGCCGCGCCGGGCCCACGTCGGAAAGCAGGCCGTGCAGGCCGTGACCGAATTCGTGGAACATCGTGCGCACGTCATCGAAGCTGAGCAGGGTCGGCTCGCCGCGGTTGAAGTTGTTGTTGTTGAGCACCAGCGGCAGCACGCGCTCGCCATCGATGCGAGCCTGGCCGCGCAGCTCGCTCATCCAGGCGCCGCCCTGCTTGGTGGGGCGGGCGAAGTCGTCGGCCTGGAAGATGCCGATCAGCTGACCGTTGCGATGCACTTCGAAGCTGCGCACGTCCGGGTGATAGGCGGGCAGGTCGGCACGCTCGCGCATCTCGATGCCGAAGAGGCGGGCGGCGCAATCGAAGATCGCGGCGCGGACGCCTTCGAGCGAGAAGTAGGGCTTGATCTCGGCGTCGTCGAGCTGGTAGCGGCGCTGGCGCAGCTTTTCGGCGAGATAGCGCCAGTCCCAGGGCTGGATGTCGGTCGGCTCGCCGAGCTCGGCGGCCAGGCTGCGCAGGGCTTCCAGCTCTTCAAGGGCGCGGCTGCGGGCCGGGGTCCATACGCGTTCGAGCAGCGCACGGGCGGCGTCAGGCGTGCCGGCCATGGTGTCGACGAGTATGAAATCGGCATAGGTCGGGTAGCCGTGCAGCTGGGCCTGCTCGTGACGCAGGATCAGGATCTCGCGGATCAGCGGACGATTGTCATGCTCGCCTTCGTGTTCGCCACGGGCGAGCCAGGCTTCATAGGCGCGCTGGCGCAGATCGCGTCGCGACGAGAAGCTCAGGAAGGGCGAGACCAGCGAACGCGAGAGCGTGATGACCCAGCCTTCGAGGCCGCGATCCTTTGCGGCAGCGGCGGCCGCGGCGCGCAGGTCGGCGGGCAGGCCGGCGAGGTCGGATTCGCGTTCCAGATGCAGCACAAAGGCGGCTTCATCGGCGAGCACGTTCTGCGCGAAGCGGGCGGTAAGCCCCGCCAGCTGCTCGACGATGGCGGCATAACGCGCGCGCTGCGGGCCGGCCAGGCGTGCGCCGGAGAGCACGAAGTCGAGGTGCACGCGTTCGGTGAGGCGCAGCGATTCGGCGTCCAGCCCGAGCTGGTGGCGATCGGCATGCACGGCTTCGATGCGGGCGAAGAGGCCGGCATCCAGCGCGATGGCGGTCTGGTGGGCGGCGAGCTTCGGATTGAGCGTCAGCTCGATGGCCTGGATCGAAGGCGAGGTCGCAGAGCCCGCCAGGTTGCTGAACAGCAGCGCGATTTTCTGCAGCAGCTGGCCGCTGCGGTCGATGGCCAGAATGGTGTTTTCATAGCTGGCCGGCTCGGGGTTCGCCACGATCGCGGCGATCTCGGCGCGGTGCTCGGCCATGGCGGTTTCGATGGCGGGCAGGAAGTGCTCGTCATGCAGGTCGCCGTAGGGCGGCAGGCCGAAGGGCGTGTTCCAGGGACGAAGCAGGGGATTGGTCTCAGGCATGGGAGTCCTCGTCGGAGGCCGGGCCGGTCGGCCGGGCGTGGCGGAGTGACATCCTGCAACTTGTGGCCGCAGGACGCCGGGTGGGGGAGTTTCTGTGCGCGCCCCGCATCTGGCAAGCCGGCGGCACGGATATCCGCCTTGTCGATTTGCTGATAAGCCTTCAACGGCGCGGCTTGTGGCCGGAAACCTCGGCACCGGCATCCGCCGGCAGGCGCAGGAACATGAAGGCCGCGACCAGCACCATCAGGCCGTTGAGCAGAAAGGCGACGCGGAAGTCGGTCAGGCCGGGGCCGCTGGCGCCGCGCACCGCCTGCGAAGCGTGCAGCATCAGCGCCGAGAGCGCCACGCCCAGCAGCATCGCGAGCTGCTGCAGCATGCTGGTGAGCGTGCTGGCGGAGCTGCGCGCGGCGCGATCGAGATCAGCAAAGGCAAAGGTCGCCAGCGAGGTGAATTGCATCGAGCGGGTGAGGCCGGCGAAGAACAGGCTCGCAAACATGAGTCCGCGCGCGGTATCCGCCTCGAACAGCGCGCAGGCGGCAATCGAGAGCCCGCAGAGCGCGGCATTGGTGCTCAGCACGCGGCGAAAGCCGAAGCGGCGCAGCGTGGGCGTGGTGATCGCCTTCATGCCGAGGTTGCCGAGAAAGTAGGCGAGCAGGAAGCTCGAGGCCTGCAGCGCGGTGAGCCCGAAGCCCACCTGGTAGAGCAGCGGCAGGAGGAAGGGCGTGGCGCTGATGCCGATGCGGATCCAGGTGCCGGCAGACAGCGTGGAGAGCGCAAAGCTCTGCAGCGCGAAGGGCTTGAGATCCAGCAGCGGCGTGGGGCTGCGGCGCAGGTGGCGGATCGCCAGCCCGCCGATCACCGCGCCCAGCGCGATCAGGCTCCAGGGAAGCGGATGGGTGATGAGCCCGTGCCCCATCATTTCGAGGCCATACAGCATCAGGGCCAGTGAGAGCGCGGTATAGGCAAAGCCGGCCCAGTCAAGCGGATGGTCTTCGCGCAGCGGCTGCTCGACCAGATAGCGGCGCGAGAGCCAGAAGCCCGCCAGCCCCAGCGGCAGGTTGAGCAGGAAGTTCCAGCGCCAGCCGATGTAGGTGGTGATCGCGCCACCGATGACCGGGCCGATCACCGGCGCGATCAGCGCCGGCCAGGTGATGAAGGTGTTCGCTTCAAGCAGCTCGGCCTTGCTGGCCTGACGCATCACGATGATGCGGCCCACCGGCACCATCATTGCGCCGCCGAGCCCCTGCAGGGCGCGTGCGCAGATGAATTGCGCCAGTGACTGGGCCAGCCCGCAGGCGAGCGAACCGATCGTGAAGACGAGAATCGCGGCGAGGAAGATGCGCACCGCGCCCCAGCGCTCGGCGAGCCAGGCCGAAAGCGGCATGAAGATCGCCACGACCAGCATGTAGGTGGTGATGCCGACGCTCATCTGCACCGGCTGCACGCCCAGGCTGGCGGCCATCTGCGGCATGGAGGTGTTGAGGATGGCGCCGTCGAGCATCTGCATGAAAGAGGCAGCGGCAACGATCAGCGCGGTGCGGCGGGTATCGGGATGGAGCGTGCTCATGAGGAACGTGCGGGCGACTCGAGGGGATGCCCTGCCCCGGATTTTAACCGGCTTCGCCGCCCGGCCGCGCCTGAAAGCACAAGGCCCGCCTTGCGGCGGGCCCTGAAAGCGCTTGCCGGCCCTGGCCGGATCAGCGCTCGAAAGCGCCCAGATCAGGCACGGTACCGGTGTAGGTGATGCCGCTCACCACGCCGCCCTTGTCGATCAGGTCGGAGCTGCTCGCCAGATGCAGCCTGGTGAGCTCGGGCAGGCTGCCGTCGGATTGCCGCGCGGCGTCCCAGCCGCTGGTGGAGACCGACTGGAAGTCGATGTCGGACACGGTGACGCCAGTGGCGCTATCCCAGCTGTTGTAGCGGGTGTTCACGCCGGACGTATTGGCGAGCAGCGTGCCCTTGTAGGCGATGTTGTTACGCAGGGTGCCGAGGTTGGCCGCGCTGCCGTCGGAAGCCACCCCCAGCATGTTGAAATTCACCGCATTGTTGTAGGCGGTGTTGTTGAAGTAGTCGTTGGCCACCGGGTGGTGGTTGGCATAGAAGCCGTTGGCCTTGTTGCTGAAGGCCACCGAACGGCGCACCACATGCTTCGGCGCGCTGGCCACATAGCCGCCGCCATAGCCGCCGACCTTGAAGCCATTGCCGTTGCCGGCCGCCACCGCGGTGTCGGTGCCCGGCAGATAGCCCTGGTGCCAGGCCCAGGAGCCTTCGATGGTGATCGCGGAATAGGCGTTGATGAGGTCGAAGCCGTCATCGGTGTTGTTCCAGGCGCGGCAGTTGCGGAATACGTTGCCGGGGTTGTCCGCCTTCACATGGGCGCCGAAACCGTCGGCATTCTGGCCCGCGCCGCTCTTGCTCTTGGGGTCGTAGTTGTCATGCGAGTCGGTGTTCACGATCAGGTTGTTCGCGCCGTTGGAGAGGAACACGCCGGGGCCCTGGATGCCATGCACGTTGAGCTGCTGGATGGCGTTGTAGCTGCCATTGATCCAGATGCCCCAGGACTCGTTGTTGAGGTAGTTGCCCTGCAGTACGCCCTTGATCTCGATGCCCTTGAGATAAACCCAGGACGCCGAGAGGTTGATGCCCTTCACCCGGCAGTCAGCGGTGAGCCCGCTGAAATCGAAGACCGGCGTTTCGCCGGTGTAGGCGTAGTAGCGGATCGGGTTGCTGGTGCTGCCGCTCTTGTTGAGCAGGATCGCGTTGACCGTGTCGGTCTGCGAGGCACAGGTGTTCGCGCCGGTGGTGATCTTGTAGGTGCCGCCGCGCAGGTACACGGTGTCGCCGGCCACCGCTGCCGTCTGCGCGCGGCTGAGTGTTTTCCAGGGCGCGGCGAGCGTGCCGGCGGCGGTGTCACTGCCCGAGGGCGCAACGTAATACGTGGCCGCCAGCACGAGGGCCGGCCCGGCGAGGAAGAGTCCGCCCAGCAGGCGGGCGAGTTGTGATGCGTTCATGTCGGTCTCCAGAGTTCTGCCCGAAGGCGTCTTCATGCTTTATGGTTTTCGGATGCTGCGGTGCGCAGCCTAGGCCCGCCGGCATCCGATCGCCAGATGCGCCGATCAGCGGCGAACAAGCAGCGCGTGACCGGTCACGGCGCGCTGCAATGCAAATTCCTGCAAGCAGCGCAACGCTTCGGGCAGGAGTTCGGCCACAATGCCGTTGTCCTTTCCGCCACGCATCCCTGCCCTCATGAAACTCCGCCACCTGCTGCTGCCCCTTGCCCTGATGACGAGCCTTGCCCACGCTGAAACCGTGTTCCTGATCGGTGATTCAACCGTGGCCGACTACAAGCTGCCCGACCCGCGCCAGGGCTGGGGCCAGGCCATTCCGCCGAGCTTCGCTGCCGGTGTGACGGTGAAGAATTTCGCGATTCCGGGCCGCAGCTCGAAGAGCTTTCTGGAAGAGGGCGCCTGGGAGCCGGTGCTGGCGCAGATCCAGCCGGGGGATTACGTGTTCATCCAGTTCGGCCACAACGACGAGAAGATGGACGCCGACCGCCACACCGACGCCTATGGCAGCTACCAGGAATTCCTCGGCCGCTACATCGCGGATACGCGCAAGGCGGGGGGCATTCCGGTGCTGGTGACGCCGGTGGCGCGCGGCGGCATGAAGAAGTCCAGCAGCATCGGTTCGCATGGCCGCTATCCGGCCGCGATGCTGGATCTGGCGAAAGAGCAGCAGGTGCTGGCGATCGATCTGACGACACTCAGCGAGAATCTCGTCCGCAAGACCTCGTTCAGCGAGATCAAGCCGCTCTACATCGCCTCGATCGACGGCAAGGACGACACCCATTTCACGCCGGCCGGCGCGAAGGTGATCGCCCGCCTGGTGGCGCAGGCCATCCGCGGGCTGGATACGCCGCTGGCCGCGAAAGTGCAGTTGCCCGCCGAAGCCGACGCGCCGAACTAGGCCAACACCTCGCGCGGCTCAGGAGGATTCGCCGATCAGCCCGCGGCAGGCTGCGCAGGCGAGGCCGTGCTGGTCGAGCCACAGCCAGGCCTCACCGACGCTGCTGCAGTCGATGACCGGCACGCCGAGGTCGTCGAGCACGCCCTGCCGGTCAGTGACCCGGCCGAGAAAGCTGCCCGCGTGGATGCGCAGCACGGCGACCGCGCCGTGGGTGACGGTCCACAGCGCCAGCTCGCGGGCGGTGGCGAAGCTGTCGGGCGTGCCGCCTTCCCACTGCCGGAGGTCCATCACATGCGCCCAGCGGGCCGGGGCGCCGGCATCCTGCCATGAGCTGCGGATGGCGGTCTGCATGGCGCTGACGCCTTCCCGGTTGAAACTGCCTTTCACGACGACCAGGCAGACCTCGTCACACCAGTGAACAGTGCAGTTTCCATGAGCGGGTCGGGACATGTTTCAGGCTCCTCTTCGAGCGTGTCATTCTCAGCGGGAACCGGCAAAGCGCAAAGCACAGCCGTCACACCGGATGCCGCGCGCCTGCAGCCATTCGCAGGCCTCTTCGCGCGTGGCCACGGTGATCACCGGTACGTCGATGTCATCGAAGACGCCGCGCCCTTCGGTCATGCGCGCAAGAAAACTGTCCAGGTGGATGCGGACGATGGCCTGCGCGCCGTGCGCGGTCACCCAGCGCAGCAGATCATGCGAGGCCGCGAAGCCGTCGGGCGTGCCGCCTTCCCAGTGGTGCAGGTCCATGACATGCGCCCAGCCGGTGGGCGAACCCGCCGCCTGCCAGGCCGCCCGGATGCCCTCGAGCATGGCCTCCACCCCCTCGCGGTTGAAGCTGTCTTCCAGCACGACCAGACAGGCCTGGTCACACCAGCAGATGTTGAAGCGGCCATGCGCAGTGCGGGACATGAAACGCCCTCCGGAGCGGATGCTGACTGCACACTAGGCCTGCCTTCGCCGTCCTGCCATCGGGGCTGACCTCTACGGAATATCCGGTAACACTTTCGTGCTTGACCCCGCGGCCGCGGCCGACCGAACATGGGCCGCATCATGACCGGCCGGTTTTTTCCGGCCTCGAGACGGGGGGAATCATCGTGAAACGCATCCTGGCGGGTCTGCTTGCCGCGCTGGCGCTCTCGGGTGCTGCGGCCGGTCCCTTGCGCGACGCGCTGCGCGAGCATCGCCAGGTGCGGGCCTCATCGGAGTCTTCAGGCCTGGAGGACGGCACCGACACCGGCTCGGCCGGCACGCTGCCCGCGGGCAGCCGGGTGCTGCGCAACCTCGCCTACGGCGCCGACCCCGCACAGCGTCTCGACGTGTATCTGCCGGCCCGCCCGCAGCATGCGCCCGTCATTTTCATGGTGCATGGCGGCGCCTGGCGCACCGGCGACAAGGCGATGAGCCGGGTGGTGGACAACAAGATCGCCTGGTGGCTGCCGCGTGGCTACCTCTTCGTCTCGGTGAATTACCGCCTGCTGCCCGACGCCGACCCGCTGGTGCAGGCCGACGATGTGCGCCGCGCGCTGGTGTTTGCCCAGCAGCAGGCGCATGACTGGGGCGCGGACCCGGACGCCTTCGTGCTGATGGGGCATTCCGCCGGCGCCCATCTGGTGAGCCTGGTGAATGCGGCGCCGGCGCTGGCACTCGCCATGGGCGCGCACCGCTGGCGCGGCGCCGTGTCACTCGATACCGCGGCAATGGACATCGTCGCCACGATGACGCAGCACCACTACCGCTTCTATGACACCGCCTTCGGCACGGATCCCACCTTCTGGCGGCAGGCCTCGCCGAAGCAGCAGATCTCGGCCGACGCGCCGCCGATGCTTGCGATCTGCTCCACCCGCAGGCCCGACCAGCCCTGCCCGGCCACCCACGACTTCGCCGCGCTCGCGAGCCGCGTCGGCGCGAAAGTCGAGGTCAGCGAGCAGGCCCTGAGCCATGCGGAAATCAACGGCGAACTCGGCAAGCCGGGCGCCTACACCACGCGGGTCGACGCCTTCATCAGCCGCCTGGCAGCGGCCGCGCCATGAGCACGCCGGCCGGCAGCCACGCGCGCAGCGAGGCGGACAAGGCGCGACGCACCGAGGCCCTGCGGCAGCGGCTCGCGGCGGCCACGCCGCCGACACGCAGACCCGCCCTGCCCCGGTTCGCCGCGAGCGGGCGCAGCCTGGCGGCGCTGGCACTGCTGCTGATCCTGCTGCTCGTCTGGTTGCGCTGAGCCTGCCGCGGCGGGCGGCTCGGGCGGTGAATCAGGCCTGGCCCAGCTGGGCAACCACCGCCTGCAGTTCGGCATTGCCGTCGCGCGGAATCACGCGCGGGCGCTTGTCGGAGCCCACGGCCACATAGCTGAAGGTAGCCTCGGTCACGCAGAAGCGGTCACCGATCTGCTCGCCGGTCACCTTCTTGACCCAGACCTCCACCTTCACCTTCAGCGAGGTGCGGCCCACATGCACGCACTCGCCATACACGCAGACCACGTCGCCCACCGACACCGGGCGATGAAAGCTCATGCCGTCGACCGCCACCGTCACGATGCGACCGCGGGAAAGCTCCTTCGCCAGGATGGCACCGCCCAAGTCCATCTGCGACATGATCCAGCCGCCGAAGATGTCACCGGCCGGATTGGTGTCGGCCGGCATGGCCAGGGTGCGCAGCATCATCGTGCCGCGCGGCGTACGGGAGGTTTCGTCCATGGTATTTCCGTGAGGTTCCGGGTTTCTCTGAAAGGGGAAGGAAAGTCCTGATTGCACAGAATCTTTTTCCTGCCAGTGATTATGCCTCCGGCCTGCGCGGGATGCGCAAAATGCCGCGATAGCCCCGCGCCAGCGAGCTTCCTGCGACAATGGCGGCCCGGCAAACGCCGGTGTCACCGACTCAGCCCCGCCATTTCCCATTCACCGGAGCCCGCCATGAGCCATCCTGTCCGCACCAAACCGTCCACCACCGCACTGCGCGTCCACAGTTTCGCCGGTCTGGAAAAAGGACCGAAGCTGCTGGTGCTGGGCGCCGTGCATGGCAACGAGATCTGCGGCTCGCGCGCGATCGAGCGCCTGATCGCCGAATTCGATTCCGGCGGTCGCAGCCTGCGCTGCGGCACGCTCACCTTCGTCCCGGTGACCAACCCGCTCGCCTGGCACCTCAAGCAGCGCATGGGCGACCGCAACCTCAACCGCAACCTGCGCCCCACCGACGAGCCCGTCGACTTCGAAGACCGCATCGCCAACGCGCTGTGCCCGCTGCTGGAAAGCCACGATGTGCTGCTCGACCTGCACTCCTTCCACACTGGCGGTGAGCCCTTCGCAATGCTCGGCCCGCAGGACAACACCGGCACGCTGGAGCCCTTCGCCCATGCGCAGGCGGAGCAGGCGATGGCCGTGCGTCTGGGCGTGCGCCGCATCGTCGAAGGCTGGCTCGACACCTACGCACGCGGCGTCGCCCGCCGCCTCGCCTATCCGGACGCCTCGCTGCGCGCGCAGATGCTCAGCACCGATCCGAGCTACGGCGTGGGCACCACCGAATACATGCGGGCCCACGGCGGCTACGCCATCACGCTGGAATGCGGCCAGCATGAAGACCCCGCCGCGCCGGAAGTCGCCTACAAGGCCATCTGCAACACCCTCGCCCTGCTCGGTCTGATCGAAGCCCCGCAACCGGCGGCCCATCCGGCGCCGGAACTGCTGCGCCTGGTAGACGTGATCGACCGCATGCATCCGGACGACCGCTTCGTGAAGGAATGGAAGAGCTTCGATCCGGTGGCCGAAGGCGAAGTGATCGGCCTGCGCCACGATGGCAGCGAAGTGCGCGCACAGGGCAGCGGCTTCATCGTCTTCCCCAACCCGAAGTCGCTGCCCGGCAACGAGTGGTTCTACTTCGCCCTGCCGAGCAGCCGCGCGCTCTGACACGCACCGGCCGGATGTGCCCCGGATGAGGCGCGCGTGCGCAGGCTCATGAGCGCGCCGAATCGCGCCGCAACGGGCACAAAAAAAACGCCGGCATCACAGCCGGCGGTTTTTTTGGCGGACCGGAAAGGCTCAGGGCGTGCCGCCCAGACCGGGCGAGGTGGTCAGGATGGACATCACCGTCTGGGCGTGCTCGGCGGCGTCCCGCCCCAGCGGCGTCAGGTAGCCGCCGTCGATCTGGGTAATCAGACCCTTGTCGTGCAGGCGGGCTGCCGCCTTGATGAGCAGCGGGTCGGCATCGTGATGGATCTTGATGCCCTGCTGGCTGGTGGCCAGATCGAAACGCAGCAGCGTATCGAGTTCGTGCAACAGTTCGGATGTGACGGCCATTCAGGTCTCCTTCTTTATGGTTCTGGCTTGGCAGCATCTTAGCCTGCGGAATCGCTTCCTGCGCGCCGTGCCGGACGCCCGGCACGAGGGATTGAGGCAGGTCAGGCGCCCTTGATTTTCACACCGGAACGCGTGAGTTCCTGATGGACAAACCCCGGGCAACTTCGTTCTGCCCGCCCATGAAAAAGGCCGGGGACGGGCCCCGGCCTTCACCCCTGGTCCCAGCCCTTACTGAACGGAACCTTCGATGAGCACGTTTGCCATCGAGAGGAACTTGCTGGTCGAGGTCGCATCCTTGTAATACGGATAGAAACGCACCGACAGTTTCTGCCCTGCCGGTACGGCGATGGCCAGACCCGGATAGCTGAACTGGGTCATGACGTAGCCCGCACTGCTGCCGTTATTGGGAGGATTGATCTTGGAGGCGAGCGTCGTGGCGCTGGCGAATCCGTCCGTCGAATAAACGATATCCGCATACACGCCCGAGCCCCCGCTGCCGCCGAGATAGGCGCTGAAGCCGGTGACGGTCAGCGTCCCGCTGGTGGGCGCCACCGAAAATTCGACATAGCGCGTGGCATCCGCCGCCGTGACACCGACCGCAGAGTAGCGGTTGACGCGCCCGGTATAGGTCGTGCTGCCGACCACGCCATTGGTCAGCGAACCCACCGTGATGCCCGATCCCAGCACGGCATCAGACACCGATACCGAGCCTGTCGGCGTGCCCGCCAGCGAGTTGTCCAGCATCGCCCACAGTGCGGTGGAGGCAGAGCCCCCCACCGTGGCAAGACCGGTTCCGCTCACGCTGAGCGAGGCCAGCGCGCTGCCCGCCACAGTCACCCCAACCGTACCGCTGTAAGCCTGCGCCGCCGCCGGCTCGAAGCGCACGTACACCGTCTTGTTGAAGCTGCCGCCGGTGTAGCTGATGTCGAGCGTGCTGCTCCAGGTGGTCTGGTCGAGCGAGAGCTTGAAGCCGGTCGGTGCCGTCAGCGACGCGGTGCCTGCCGCCGGGCTCAGGTCGTAGCCGGAAACGTTCGCGAAGAGTGTCGTCGTCGAACCCGAGTAGGTGTTGGCAAAGCTCAGCGACGACACGCTGCTTGCCACGGCGGGCGCACTCGTCATGTAGCTCGCGAGCAAGCCCTGGCTCTTCAGCCCATCGATCGCCATCTTCGCCACCAGCGTGGCATACAGCCCGTTGAGGTGAGTGTCATCCGGGTAGTACAGGTTCGGCGTGACCACCGCGCCGCTGCCCAGACTCTCGACGAGCGCCTTCGTGCCGGCGGTGATGTCGATGATCGGCACGCTGTACTTGCTGGCGACGGCCTTCATCGCCGCCGTGTAGCTGCCACGCGGATTGCTCTCGCCGGACTTGGTCACTGCGCTCAGATCATGCTGGCCTTCCGCGGTCACTGCGCCATTGCTGATGTAGCGGCGCACGATCGGGGTCATCAGCACCGGATGAGCACCCTTCGCCTGAACTGCGGTGACATAGCGCTTGAGGAACTGGTAATAGGAATGCTCCTCACGCGTGGTCGTGCTGTCGACCACGTCGGTGCCGCCGGTACAGGCTTCGCCATCCGTCACCGCCGGGTCGCTGCAGAAGGCATAGGTGCCGTAGGTCGAGTAAGGGCCGGTGGAGTCGGTCGTGCCGTATTTCTGATCGTTGTGACCAAACTGGATGATCACGTAATCGCCAGCCTGGATCGCAGCAGATGCGCTGTCCCACTTGCCAGTCTCGTAGAAGAAGCTGCGCGAGCTGCGGCCGCCGGCGGCCCAGTTCCTGATGGTCACGGACGCGTTGAAGAACTGTCCGAATTTTTCGCCCCATCCATACTGCGGCCGACGATCATCGGTATAGGTCGTCATCGTCGAGTCGCCCAGCATGTGGATCGTGATTGCCGTGGTGGCGGAGGACGAAGCCGCGCTGCTTGAGCTGCTCGAGCTGCTTGTGGCGCCCGAACTGCTGGCGCTGCTCGCATTGCCGGACGATACGCTGGCGCTGCTGCTTGCCTTGCTGGAACTTGCCGAGCTGGTGGCCGGGCTGCCGGCGTCGCCGCCCGAACCGCCGCCACCGCCGCATGCACTGATTCCAACCGCGAGCAGAAGCGCCGCGATCAGCGTTGAGAGTTGTTTCATGCTTGTCTCCGATTGATATGAACCCCCCCTCTGCGGGGTCGGTTATCGGTAACACTAGAGCAAGGGGCAAGCGCTGAACCTGATCGGAATTGCTGTTTCAGCCGGAAGTGCCAAAAACCCCCTGATTGCGGCGATAGGCGACAGAATGGCCGCTCGGAGGCCAGAATCCCGCCGAATCACTGAGGAATGAAGATGGATACTGCGAGCCCTGCCCTCCCGACCCATTCGCTGCGCGCCGCCTGGCTCAGCCAGGCCAGAAAGCATCCGCTGGTTACAGCTGGCCTGCTGCTGGGGCTGGCCACCGTGGCGGTGCTGCTGGTCAACAGCCTCCGCGCCATCCTGGCCGGTACGGCCAGCCTGGGCCTCACCGAGGGCCTGCTGGCGGGTACGGCCGGTTTTCTGGCCACGGCCTTCGGCGCGGCAGGCGGACTGGTGCTGCGCGATGTGGGGCAGAAAGCGGAAGACAGCATGCTGGGCTTTGCGGCCGGGATGATGCTGGCGGCCAGTTCCTTCTCGCTGATCCTGCCCGGCATCGAGGCGGGCCGGACGCTCACCGGCAGCGGCACGCTGGGCGCGCTCACGGTGGTGGCAGGCCTGGGTCTGGGCGTGCTGCTGATGCTCGGGCTGGATCAATTCACGCCGCACACCCATGAGAGCTGCGGCGATTGCGGCCCCGGCTCGGATCGTCTCTCCCGCGTCTGGCTTTTCGTGCTGGCCATCACGCTGCACAACCTGCCCGAGGGCATGGCCATGGGGGTGAGCTTTTCACAGGGCGACATGAGTGTCGGTCTGCCACTGTCGACGGCCATCGCGATCCAGGACATTCCGGAAGGCCTGGCGGTGGTGATGGCGCTGCGCGCGGCCGGCATTCCGACCCTGCGTGCCGTGATCCTGGCAGCGCTCTCCGGGCTGATGGAGCCGCTCGGCGCACTGCTCGGGCTGGGGCTCGCCGGCGGTTTCGCGCTGGCCTATCCGGTCGGCCTCGGTCTGGCGGCCGGCGCGATGCTTTTCGTGGTGTCACATGAAGTGATTCCGGAAACCCATCGCAACGGTCACCAGACGCCCGCCACCCTGGGCCTCATGGCCGGCTTTGCGCTGATGATGCTGCTCGATACGGCGCTGGGCTGAGCGCGCGCTCATGCAACTCAGTTGCAATTGATAGCTGTTTATGGTGGAATTGAATCATGGCATCCCGTCTATCTCCCGCCTCTGACTGGGCGACCCGCATCCACGCCATCGGCGCGCGCGTCACGCCGGCACGGCTGGCCGTGCTGGGCCTGCTGGAACGGGCTGAGCAGGCACTGAGCCACCGCGAGATCGAGGAGGCGCTCTCTTCCGGTTTTGACCGTGTCACGCTCTATCGCGTGCTGGACTGGCTGGTTGAAAGCGGCCTGGGCCACCGGGTGACGGACGCGGAGCGCGTGTTCCGCTTCAGCATTGCCTCCCCTGCGAACGCCGCACACGGCGAACACGCCCACTTCCGCTGCGAAGCCTGCGGCAAGGTGTTCTGCCTGGACGATGTGCCCGTGCCCACCGCGCCATTGCCTGCCGGCTTTTCCGGCAAGGCTGTCGAGTACTGCATCACCGGGCAATGCGCCCGCTGTGATCACAAGGATCACTCATGACCCTGTTGTCCATCATTGCCGCCACCATCGCCGGTGGCCTTCTCAGCCTGCTCGCCGCTGCCCTGCTGATTGCCGGTTTTCCGCAGCGCTGGCTGCCGCGCCTGGTCGGTTTCGCCACTGGCGTGCTGCTGGCCGTCGCCCTGCTCGACGTGCTGCCGGAAGCCTTCGAATCCGGTGTCGAACCGCACAACCTCTTTCTCACGCTGCTGCTGGGTCTGCTGGCCTTCTACGGCATGGAGCGCGCCGCCGTCTGGCGCCATGCGCATGTGGACGAGGAAGGGCACGACCATCACTGCCCGACCCACGGCCACCATCATCACGGCCAGGTCGGCCGGCACACGGTGCTATCGGTCATGGTCGGCGACAGCTTTCACAATCTGGTCGACGGCGTACTGCTCGCAGCCGCCTTCCTGACCAGTCCGGCGCTGGGCTGGAGCACCGCCTTCGCGGTGATCGCCCACGAGATTCCGCAGGAAGCGGGTGACTTCGCGATCCTGCGGGCCGCCGGCATGACGACCCGCCGCGCGCTGCTGTGGAACGGATTGTCGAGCCTGACCTCGATCATCGGCGGTGTGCTGGGCTATTTCGCGCTGAGCCACATGCAGGCCGCCGTGCCCTACATCCTGACGATCGCGGCCTCGAGCTTCCTCTACATCGCGATCTCCGACCTGCTGCCGATGCTGCGCAGCGAGCAGCATCGCCCGACCTCGATCTGGCAGACCGTCTCGCTGCTGGCCGGTGTAGCCGCCATTGCGATCGGCTCGATCGGTCACGCCCACTGAGCGCCCCGCCATGGATGACAAACGCATTCCCGTCATCCTGCTCACCGGTTTTCTGGGCAGCGGCAAGACCACCCTCCTCTCGGCGCTGCTGCGTGACCCGGCCATGGCCGGCAGCGCGGTACTGATCAACGAAGTCGGCGCCGTCGGCCTCGACCATCTGCTGGTCGAGGAGCTCAGCGAGGAAATCAGCCTGCTCGAATCGGGCTGCCTGTGCTGCGCGGTGCGGGGCGATCTGACGCGCAGCCTGCGCGACCTCTTCCTGCGACGGTTGCGCCGCGCCATCGGTGCGCTGGACCGGGTGGTCATCGAAACCACCGGCCTGGCCGATCCGGCACCGGTGATCCACACGCTGCTGCGCGACTTCTTCCTCGCCGAACGCTTCCGCCTGGAAGGCGTGATCACCACCGTGGATGTGCGCAACGTGCCCTGGCAACTGGGCCAGCATCCGGAAGCGGTCAAACAGGTCGCCATGGCGGACCGCATCGTGCTGACCAAATGCGATCTGGCCGACAGCCTGCAGATCGCCGAGGCGGAAGAACGCGTGGCCGCACTCAACCCGGGCGCGCCGCAGGTGCGCTCGGAGCCGGGCCGGATGCCTTCCGGCCTGCTCGAAGGGCTTGGCCTCTATGACGCCGACCGCAAGACACCCGACGTGCAGCGCTGGCTGGGTGACGCAGCGATCCTGGCCCGCCAGCGCCTGGAAGCGAAACAGGGCGTGTTCGGTCGGCCGGCACCGGCCATCCATGACGAAGCCGTGCAGTCGCATGTACTCAGCTTCAGCAAGCCTTTCCATCCGGCGGAATTCTCCCGCGCGATGGATGCGCTGCTGTCGGTGGTCGGCCGGCAGATCCTGCGCATCAAGGGCCTGCTCGCCGTCGAGGGCGAAGCGGCGCCGCGGGTGATTCACGCCGTCCAGCACGAGCGCTATCCGGACAGCAGCCTGTCGGCCTGGCCGGATGAGGACCACCGCAGCCGGCTGGTTTTCATCGTCAATGATCTGCCTCGCAGCGTCATCGAGAAGCTCTTCTCGGCCTTCTGCGACAGCACGCCGGAATAACTACGACCCTTCGGGCAGGGCGTGAAGCAGGTCACGTCGGGCAGAGATCCCCGACAGCTTTTCGCAGCGCAGCATCCGATACTGGGCTAACAGGACTGCCCGGAAGGGAGAGGGCTGGCAAAAGCCTCCAGTCGCCGTTGCAGCGGCCGCTGAACCAGTCCCGGACGCGTCATCCCCGATTACGCACAACCCCCACACGAGAGGAAGCCGAGCATGACTCTGATGCCCGCAAAAGCCCCGACGATTATCGCTTTCGATCAGCCCGCGCAATGCCGCGCCCTGCTCGAGCGCGTCAGCGTCACCAATCTGGAAGAGTCTTCCCATCTCCTGCTGCAGCTGCTCGAGGGCATGGCCGTCGCCAGCCCGCCGCCGGCGCCGCATCTGCAGATCCTCGAAGACCTGCGCCCCACGCTTGATTACGTGCAGACGGAAGTCTCGCGCCGCTACGCCTCGCGCCCGCTGCCGCCTTCGGGCAGCGAAGAGGCCACGCTCTCGCAGGTCGTGCGGCTGTGGTCGCTGATGGAAAGCAACTACGGCTTTGTTGCGCGCCGCTCGGCCCTTGCCACCGAGGGCGGTGTGGAAGACAAGCGCGCGCTCATCAGCCACCGCCGCATCAGCTACCAGGCGCTGGCGATGACCGAGTATTTCCGCGCCCGCCAGGAAATTCCGGCCCAGCTGTGGAATGACCTCCATGCGCTGTTCCTCTCGACCGAACGCGCCGGCACCGCGCAGGTCCGCGTGCCGGATGTGCTCAACGAAACCTGGGGGGCGCAGAGCCCGCTCGAAGCCTATGTCGCCGTATTGCTGGTCGACGCCTCCAGCCCCTACAGCCGCACACCGCGCGAATTCCAGTGGATCACGCGCTGGGCCCAGCGCTTCGCGCCCTACTGCAGCCTGCGCAGCCATGCCGAGGAAGCACAGGCGAATGCCTATGTCCTCGACACCGAAGCGGATCACGGCCTGCGTCCCGCCTCGGCGCTCACCGCCCGGAAATGCCAGCGCCTGCTCGACACCGCCAAGCTCGCAGCACACATCCAGGCGGTGGTCGGCCAGCTCAAGAGCGGCGTTGCGGCCGCCTCGCTGGGCCTCGGGGACGACTGCGTGCAGCCGGCCTGCGCACGCCTGATCATCTCGCTCTACCGACCCTGGGGGCTGGCCTCGAGCGGCCGCAAGTTCCCGCGCAAACCCTCGCAGGGGCACCTCCAGCTCTGTGCCGACCCGGAAGGCGTGGCTTTCTTCCTGAGCGGGAGGCGTTTCGAGATTCCGGACGAAGAGCTGGCCCGCTACAACAACTTCACCCGCACCGAGGCCATGCTGGCGCTCGGCGAACGGGCCGAACAGGCGGACCTGACCGACGCTCAGCTCGAGGAAAAGGCCCTGCAGCTGGGCTTCACGCTGGAGAGCTGGGACGTGCTGGATCAGTCGGTCGCCGGCTTCCGTCTGGCCCGCGCCCAGGGCGAATCACGCCTCGATCATCGCCAGCTCATCGGCGTTCGCAACGGCACGCCGGACCGCATGCTGCTGGCCGAGATCAGCTGGCTGCAATACCGCCAGAACGGCGTGCTCTCCTGCGGTATCTCGCTGATGCCCGGCCCGCCCGCGCCTTTTCCGGTCCGTCTGATCGATCCGCAACGACCCGGCACGCGCGAACGCTTCCGGCTGGGCTTCCTGGTTCCGGCGGTGCCGGCGCTCAAGACCGACGCCACACTGATCGTGCCTGCGGGCTGGTATGTGGCTGACCGGCGGGTAGAAGTCCGCGGCGAGCAGCCCTGGGTGGCCCGCATGACCAAACTGCTCTCACGCGGCGCGAACTTCGACCGGGTGGTTTTCAGCCGGGGAGGCGAAGCCTTCTGACCGGGAAGTGGGCGGTGAAGCAGCTGCCCGTCCCCGGCTGGCTGGCAATGCCCAGCTGCGCGTTGTGGCGCGTCAGCACATGCTTGACGATCGCCAGCCCCAGGCCGGTGCCGCCGGTTTCACGCGATCGGCCCTGATCCACGCGATAGAAACGCTCGGTCAGGCGCTCGAGGTGCTGCGGCTCGATGCCGATGCCGCTGTCTTCCACCGCGAAACGGCCCGAGCCGTCCTCCAGAACCGACCATGAAACGCGGATCTCGCCGTGCTCCGGCGTGTAGCGCACGGCATTGCTGACGAGATTCGAAAAGGCGCTGTAGAGCTCTTTCTGGCTGCCGACGATGGCGGCGGCCGGCCCCTGCTCGCAGACGATCTCGTGCCGGCCGCGCGACAGCAGCCGGGCCTCGTTCAGCACGCCTTGCACGAGGGCCTGCACGTCCACCACTTCCTCGCCCCGCGGCGCATCGCCCGACTGCAGGCTGGAGAGCGTCAGCAGATCATCGACCAGGCGCTGCATGCGCTGCGACTGGCTGAGCGTGAGCTCGAGGAAATGACGGCGGTCTTCCACCGAGAAGTCCTCGTCGCCGTCGATCAGGGTCTCGACAAACCCACTGACCACGGTCAGCGGCGTCTTGAGTTCGTGCGACACGTTGGCCACGAAATCGCGCCGCATCATGTCGAGTCGCTCGAGCTGGGTGATGTCGCGCGCCAGCACCATTTCCTGGTCCTCGCCGAAGGGAATCACCTGCACCGCCAGGGTCAGGCCCTCATGGTGCCCGCCGCGCAGGATCACCGGTTCGGCCGAGGGGTTGGCAAGGTAGCTGACGAAGGCCGGCTCGCGCACCAGCGACGTGACGGCGCGGCCGATGTCGCGTTCGGCATCGAGTCCGAAATAGCTGGCCGCGGCCTCGTTCACCCACTCGATGGTGCGCTGGCGCGTCAGGTAGATCACACCGTCAGGCAACGCCTGGGTGGCCTCGCGGAAGCGCTTGAGGCTGCGGGTGAGGCGTGCGCGCTGCTCCTGCGCCTGGCGCTCGCGCCGGGCAAGGCTGGCGTAGATGTAGTCCCAGGCCGCGATGCCTCTGGGCAGCGGCGTGCCCGGTGCCTGCTGGGCCCAGCTCACCACGCGGCCCATGTTGTGCTGGTGATGGAGCAGCACGAGGACCAGCAGGGCCGCGAGGACGGCCAGGGCAAGGGTCAGGCTGGAAAAGATCCAGACGACGCCGGCGACGGCGCAGATCGCGGTCAGCGTGGCGGCGGTGGAAACACGGATATAGCGGCTGGCGAGAATCTTGCGCCCTCCTTCACTCGACCTCGACTGCCGGCACGGCAGTCGAGAGGCGGTAGCCGCTGCCGCGGACGGTCTGGATCAGGCGATCCTGCAGGCTCGGCTCCAGCGCGCTGCGCAAGCGGCGGATATGCACGTCCACCGTACGCTCTTCGACAAACACATGGTCGCCCCAGACCTGATCCAGCAGCTGGGCACGCGAATGCACGCGCTCGGCATGGGTCATCAGGAAGTGCAGCAGGCGGAATTCGGTCGGCCCCAGATTGACCAGCTCGCCCTTGGCGCTGACGCGGTGGGTGGCCGGATCGAGACGCAGGCCGCCCACCTCGACGACGTCTTCCGTGACCTGCGGCGCGCGCCGGCGCAGCACCGCCTTGATGCGGGCGACCAGCTCGCGCGGCGAGAAGGGCTTGGTCACATAGTCGTCGGCGCCGATTTCGAGGCCCATGATCTTGTCCTGCTCCTCGCTGCGGGCAGTCAGCATGATGATCGGAATGCCGCGTGTGCGCTCGTCATTGCGCAAGCGGCGGGCGAATTCCACGCCGGACATGCCGGGCAGCATCCAGTCGAGCAGCACCAGGTCAGGCAAGGCGTCACGCACGATGCGCTGGGCCGTTTCCGCATCGCCGGAGCGCATCACGGTATGGCCGGCGCGCGTGAGGTTCGCGGCGATCAGCTCCTGGATGGCGGGCTCATCTTCAACAAGCAGGATGTTGGCGGGCATGGTCGGTCTCTCTCGATCTGGATGGGTGAGGCAAGTCTATTGCGCGCCCATGACTCTTTTGTGACACGTAAGCATTCTGCAACATGCCCGCTGAGGCAAGCGTCCGGACAGCCCGGCTTTACAGCCGTTTCCACGCCCTGCCGGCACACGGGTATCATTCCCCCTCCCGAGCAATCCATCCCCGGCAGTCATGGCAGGCCTTGATCGCGACACCCCGCTTCCCACTTCGCTGACCGTCCAGCAGCGCGCGCGCACGCTCGAAATCGCTTTCGAAGACGGGCTTGAAGCGACGCTGAGCCACGAGTTCCTGCGCGTCTATTCGCCCTCGGCGGAAGTCCGGGGTCACGGCCCCGGCCAGGAAGTGCTGCAGGTCGGCAAGCGTGACGTAGTGCTGGTGGATGTCGAGCAGGTCGGCAACTATGCCGTGAAGCTGATCTTTTCCGACGGCCATGACAGCGGCCTGTATTCCTGGGATTACCTCTACGACCTCGCGAGCCAGCATGAGGCGCTGTGGTCGGAATACATCGCCCGCCTCGAAGTCGAGGGGGCCAGCCGTGATCCCTCGGCTCCAGTTCCCGAACATCTCCAGCCCGCCCCGCGCGGCGGCTGCAGCAATCACTGAAAGCCCGTGATGACAGACAAGACCACCCACTTCGGTTTCGAACAGGTCGCCGAAAGCGAGAAGGCCGGCCGTGTGCGCGGCGTGTTTTCGTCCGTGGCGCAGAAATACGACGTGATGAACGACCTCATGTCGGCCGGCATGCACCGCCTCTGGAAGCGCTTCACGGTCGAGCTCGCGAATGTCCGTCCCGGCGAACGTGTGCTGGACGTGGCCGGCGGCACGGCCGACCTGTCGCTGGCGTTTGCCGAGCGCGCAGGCCGCAGCGGCCAGGTCTGGCTCACCGACATCAATCACTCGATGCTTTCCGTCGGCCGCGACCGGACGATCAACAAGGGCTTCCTGCTGCCGGTGGCGCAGTGTGACGCCGAGAAACTGCCCTTTCCGGACAATCATTTCGATCTCGTCACCGTGGCCTTCGGCCTGCGCAACATGACCCACAAGGACGTCGCACTGGCCGAGATGCGCCGCGTGCTGCGCCCCGGCGGCCGCCTCCTGGTGCTGGAGTTCTCGCACATCTGGAAGCCGCTGTCGAAGGCCTACGACGTCTACTCCTTCAAGGTTCTGCCCTGGCTGGGCAAGAAGGTCGCGAACGATTCGGCCAGCTATCAGTACCTCGCCGAATCGATCCGCATGCATCCGGATCAGCCGACGCTGGCCGGCATGCTGCGCGCGGCCGGGCTCGATCGCGTCGAGTACTTCAACCTTGCCGCCGGCGCGGTAGCACTGCATCGGGGCTACAAGCTGCGCGCTTGAACTTTTCCGCGCCGACCCCATCAAAGACTCTGTCGCGCAGCTTGCGCAACTCACCCACAGAGTCTTCCATGATCAAGAAATTCCTGTTGTCCGTCGCCATGGTGACCGCCGTGGTCGGCATGAGCCTTGAAGTCGCCGAAGCCAAGCGTCTCGGTGGCGGTCGCAGCACCGGCATGCAACGCCAGGTCACTCCGATGCAGCGCCAGGCCACGCCGCCGACAGCCACCCCGCAGCAGGCCGCACCGGCCACCGCCCGGGCCGGCACACCCGCCCCCGCGCCGCAGGCTTCCGGCTGGCGCCGTTTCATGGGCCCGCTGGCCGGCCTCGCCGCCGGTCTGGGCATCGCCGCACTGCTGTCGCACTTCGGCATGGGCGGTGAAGTCGCCGGCCTGCTGATGCTCGCGCTGGGTGCAGTGATCGTTTTCGCCCTGCTGCGCCGCTTCATGGGCGGCGCCGCGCGCAATCAGCAGCCGCAACCGGCCTATGCCGGCAATGTCTCGCCGATGACGCGTGAAGCCCACGAGCAGCCCGCCTATGGTGGCAGTGCAGCCGCCGCACCCGAATCCAGCCAGGGCAGTTTCCCGGCGGGTTTCGACGTGACCGCCTTCGAGCGCCAGGCCAAGCTGAACTTCATCCGCCTGCAGGCGGCGAACGACGCCGGCGATCTCGCCGACATCCGTGACTTCACCTCGCCCGAGATCTTTGCCGAGATCAAGCTGGGTCTGGACGAACGTGGCGGCAAGCCGCAGAAGACGGATGTGGTCGTGCTCAACGCCGACGTGCTGGAAGTCGTCGAGGAAGCCGGCCAGTACATCGCCAGCGTGCGCTACCACGGCACGCTGCGTGAAGAAGCGAACGCCGGCCCGGCGCCCTTCGACGAGATCTGGCACCTGGTGAAGCCGGTGGATGGCAATCGCGGCTGGACACTGGCAGGCATCCAGCAAGCCGCCTGATCGTCTCATTGCTGGTTTCGGAACGGCCGCCGGGTTATGCTCGGGCGGCCGTTTTTCATTCCAGCGCCCCTCATGCTTGCCGACCTTCCACTTGCCGCGCTCAATCGCCTGCTCAGCGCCGAGCCCTGGGCCCGCCAGCTGCTGCAGCCCCATGTCGGCCAGCGCGCGCTGATCGAGGTGGGCGGCCTGACGCTGCGCTTCACGGTGGGCGCGGACGGCCAGCTCCAGCCTGCCGGCGCGGGTGATACCGGATCGCCGGACGCCAGCATCCGCATCCCGTTCGAAGCCCTCGGCAAACTGGCCGATGGCCCCGAAGCCCTGCGCAGCGCCGCCCGCATCGAAGGCCATGCCGGCTTTGCCGAAAGCCTGGCCATGCTGTTCCAGCACCTGCGCCCCGATCCGGCGGCCTGGCTGGCGCCCCGGCTGGGCGACATCCTGGCACAGCGCCTGGTCAGCAGCGCGCAGCAGCTTGGCAGGGCTGGCGTCGAAACCGGCCGCCGCCTGGGCAGCGCCGGGCTCGAACTGCTTCGCCAGAGCGACGGCCCCCTGCCCTCCCGGGCGGAGTTCCAGGACTTCCGGAGCCGGCTCTCGACCCTCGTGGAACGGCTTGACAGGCTCGAAAAACGCTGAGCGACGCCGTTTGCGCAAACAACTATAGACGGTAGCCGGGCAGCGCACGCACTACTACCGCTAGTAGTCAAGCCTTGTCAGTCACCCCGCTTCCGGTTACATTGCCTGCTCGACGGTTCCCCTCGGGGATCAAAAGGGAATCCGGTGCCGCATCTGCCATTCCGGAGCTGCCCCCGCAACTGTAAGCGTGGAGTACGGATACGCCGCAAGCCACTGGGTTCATGACCCGGGAAGGCCGAATCCGGCGTTGATGCGCCAGCCAGGAGACCTGCCGCCGAAAACAGACCGGATCCGCCCGTGCATTGCGACTGCCGCCCCCGGCAGTCTGTCAGCCAGGCGGATTTTCAACCCGGGGCGGGGTGCCTCCAGGCGTGTGTGTCGGCAAGCTCCGCATCGGATGCTCGTCCGACCCTGCCGCTGGCACCCGGCACCGAACAACAGGGAGCCCAGCATGCAGGTCACAACTCGCCCGGAAGACAGTCTCGTCAGCGCCGGCGCCGCGCAATCCTTCGAAGTCATCCGTCGTGACGGCAGCATCGCCATCTTCACGCCGGAGAAGATCGCCATTGCCATCGGCAAGGCCTTCATCGCCGTCGAAGGCAGTGACAGCCAGACTTCCGCGCGCCAGCGCGACCTCGTGGCCCGCCTGACCGACAGCGTGGTGCAGGCCTTTGCCCGCCGCCTGCCCAGCGGTGGCACGCTCCATATCGAAGACATCCAGGATCAGGTCGAGCTCGCGCTGATGCGCGCCGGTCAGCACGACGTGGCCCGCGCCTATGTGCTCTACCGCGAGAAGCGCGCCGCCGAACGCGCGGCCGTGCAGGCCGCCAGCCCGGTTGCCGAGGAAGCCCGCCTGACGGTGATCGACAACGGCGTGCAGCGCCCCCTCGACCAGACCACCCTGCTGCAGCAGATCCGCGAAGCCTGCGAAGGCCTCAGCGATGTGTCGGCCGAAACCGTGCTGGAGCAGACCCTGCACAACCTCTACGACGGCGTGGCGATGAGCGCCGTGCGCCAGTCGCTGATTCTCGCCGCGCGCACCCAGATCGAGCAGGACCCGGCCTACAGCAAGGTGGCTGCCCGCCTGCTGCTGCGCAGCGTGTGCGTGGAAGTGCTGGGCGAAGACCTCGGCCTCGCCGCCCAGGACGAGCGCCTGCGCGACGCCTTCCCCGGCCTGATCCATGAAGGCGTGGAAGCCGGCCTGCTGGACCCGCGCCTGGCCGAATACGACCTGCCGCGTCTGGCCGCTGCACTCACTGCCAGCAATGACCTGCGCTTCGACTACCTCGGCCTGCAGACGCTGTATGACCGCTATTTCCTGCACATCGAGGATCGCCGCATCGAGCTGCCGCAGAGCTTCTTCATGCGTGTCGCGATGGGCCTGGCGCTGAATGAAATCGACCGCGAAGCGCGCGCCATCGAGTTCTACCAGTTGCTCGCCAGCTTCGATTTCATGAGCAGCACGCCCACCCTGTTCAACTCCGGCACCCGCCACTCGCAGCTCTCGTCCTGCTACCTGACCACGGTGGAAGACGATCTGGAAGGCATCTACCAGGCGGTGAAGGAAAACGCGCTGCTGCAGAAGTATGCCGGCGGCCTCGGCAACGACTGGACGCCGGTGCGCTCGCTGGGCGCCCGCATCAAGGGCACCAACGGCAAGAGCCAGGGCGTGATTCCCTTCCTGAAGGTCGTGAACGACACCGCGCTGGCGGTGAATCAGGGCGGCAAGCGCAAGGGTGCGGTCTGTGCCTACCTCGAAACCTGGCACCTGGACATCGAAGAATTCCTCGAGCTGCGCAAGAACACTGGCGACGAGCGCCGCCGCACGCACGACATGAACACCGCGAACTGGATTCCGGATCTCTTCATGCAGCGCGTGATTGCCGGTGAGGACTGGACCCTGTTCTCGCCCTCCGACACGCCCGACCTGCACGAAAAGTTCGGCCGCGCCTTTGCCGAGGCCTACACCGGCTATGAAGCCAAGGCCGCGCGTGGCGAGCTGAAGCTCTTCAAGAAGGTGCCGGCGGTGCAGCTGTGGCGCAAGATGCTGACCATGCTGTTCGAAACCGGCCATCCCTGGATCACCTTCAAGGATGCCTGCAACCTGCGCTCGCCGCAGCAGCACGCCGGCGTGGTGCACAGCTCCAATCTGTGTACCGAAATCACGCTGAACACCTCTGACAGCGAAACCGCCGTCTGCAACCTCGGCTCGGTGAACCTGCCTGCCCACCTGGTGCAGGTTGACGGCCGCTGGGCACTGGACCGCGCCAAGCTCGCCCGCACCATCGGCACCGCAATGCGCATGCTCGACAACGTGGTCGACATCAACTTCTACGCCACGCCCAAGGCCCGCACTTCCAACCTGCGCCACCGCCCGGTCGGCATGGGCATCATGGGCTACGCCGACTGCCTGCACCGCATGGGCCTGCCCTTCGCCTCCGACGAGGCGGTGGAGTTTGCCGACCGCTCGATGGAAGCCGTCTGCTACCTCGCCTATGAAGCCTCCAGCAAGCTGGCCGAAGAGCGCGGCGTGTATTCCAGTTACCGCGGCAGCCTGTGGGATCGCGGCATCCTGCCGCTGGACTCGATCCGCCTGCTCGAAGAAGGCCGCGGCGAGGCGGTGGAGGTCGACCGCAGCGCTCGTCTGGACTGGAACGCCCTGCGCGAACGCATCCAGCGCCACGGCATGCGCAACTCCAACTGCGTAGCGATTGCGCCGACCGCAACGATCTCCAACATCATCGGCGTGTCGGCCTGTATCGAGCCGGACTACCAGAACCTCTACGTGAAGTCGAACCTCTCGGGCGAATTCACCGTGGTGAACGAATATCTGGTGCAAGACCTGAAGGCGCTGGGCCTGTGGGATTCGGTGATGATTGCCGACCTGAAGTATTTCGATGGCTCGCTGTCGCGCATCGACCGCATCCCGGCCGAAATCCAGCAGCGCTACGCCACCGCTTTCGAAGTCGACCCGACCTGGCTGATCGAAGCCGCGGCGCGTCGCCAGAAGTGGATCGACCAGGCTCAGTCGCTGAACCTGTATCTGGCCGCACCGTCCGGCCGCAAGCTCGACGAGATCTACAAGCTGGCCTGGAAGCGTGGTCTGAAAACCACCTACTACCTGCGCACGCTCGGCGCCACCGCGATGGAAAAGACCAGCAGCCCGACCGAGCAGGCCGCCGCGCCCGCCCCGGCACCGGAGCCCAAGTTCTGCTCCATCGACAACCCTGATTGCGAGGCCTGCCAATGAGCCTGAACTTCGAAGATTTCGGTGGTGCTGTCGCCACCGGCGTGGCGCCTCAGGCCGGCTCGCCCGGCGCCGGGCAGGCCGCCGGCAGCCCGGCCGCCAGGCCGGCGCTGGCAGCGGTGTCCGCGCAGGACAAGCGCATCGTCGGCGGCCAGGGCGACATCAACCAGCTCGCGCCCTTCAAGTATCCCTGGGCCTGGGAATTTTTCCTCAACGCCAACAAGAACCACTGGACGCCGCTCGAGATCTCGATGGCGCAGGACGTTCACGACTACAACCACAAGCTCACGCCGGCCGAACGCCATGTATTCGAGAACGTGCTGGCCTATCTGACTACCTCCGACATCCTCGCGATGCGCAACATCGGCCTCGCGGTGATGGAGAAGATGACCGCGCCCGAGCTGCAGATCTACCAGGCGCGTCAGGTGTATGAAGAAGCGCTCCACACCTGGACCTACCAGCACTGCATCGAAAGCCTGGGCCTTGACCAGCAGGAGATTTACAACCGCTATCGCGTGGTGCCCGAAATCCACGGCAAGATCGCGCTGGCCAACCGGCGCCTGAACCGCGTGCTGCGCTCGGACATGGACCTCACCGATCGCGACAACCTGCACGAGTTCGCGCTCTCCTACATGTTCTTCGCCGGCATCTTCGAGGGTTGCTGGTTCTACAACGGCTTCACCCCGATCTTCGCGCTGCAGCGCCGCGGCCTCATGAAGGGCACCGCCGAACAGCTGCAATACATCATGCGCGACGAGGTGCTGCACTGCGCCTTCGGCATCCGCGTGGTGCGCGAGCTGCTCAAGGAAAACGATCTGACGCTCGATCCGCGTGAAGTGCAGCGACTGTGGGAAGAGGCCGAGGCGGCCGAATCGGCCTACTCCGGCTACATCCTGCGCGAGCCCATCCTCGGCTACTCGGCCGACCTGCACCGCGCCCAGTTCCGCTTCATCGCGAACCGCCGCGCGCGTCAGCTGGGTCTCAACGAGCCCTTCCCGGGCGCGCAGAACGTGCTGCCCTGGCTGGACGAACAGGCCAACCTGCGCAAGGAGAAGAACTTCTTTGAAACCCGCGTCACCGAATACCAGACCGGCGGCGCACTGAGCTGGGACTGATCTCCGGAGCGTTCACGCAACAAGGCCACTTCCGCGGAAGTGGCCTTTTTCATTCCGGCGGCGGATCAGCCGCGCGGTGTTCTGCCGGCTTCGTCTTCCGGCACTTCGCGGATCACCTCGCCCTCGAGCGTCATCCCGTCATCGTTTGCCGCGGCCCGCCCCGTGCCGAAAGGCGAATGCGCGGCGGATGGCGCCTGCGGCATCGCCCCGCGCTCGCGCAGCGCCCGGCGCAGCGCACGCGTTTTCCACCACAGATAGCCGAGGAACACGGCGCCACCAACCAGCAGCACACCGGCCGCGACGACCGAAAACATCAGCAGTCCGACGATCACGACCAGGCTGAAAAGCCAGGTCAGCACCGTCGCCAGAAGACCGCGCGACGCTGTCGAGCGGGAAGAAGCAATGCGGATGAAGGCAGGGGAAGACATGGCAGGCATTCCTTGCGAGCCGTTCCGGGCCCGGTCATGGTCAGGTAAGCACTCAGAACACGGATCCGGCAAAAGATTCCCGGCGTGGCCCGCGCGTCACTTTCAGATGGGGGTCGTCCGGCGGATTGCAATCCTGCCGGGCGCCGCGCCACGACATGGAACATCTGTTCCATTCCGCAGCACCGCGACGGACGGAACAATCGGAGCCATTCCAGATCCTCTGCCCCGGAAACACGCCATGAATCTCCGCTTTGCCGCCGCCTGCCTCAGCCTGCCCGCCCTGCTCCTTACTGCCTGTGGCGGCGGTGATTCGCAGGACGGCAGCTCACCCGCCAGCAGTGCCGCCGCCACCTCTTCGGCGACCGCCTCGACCGCGTCCTCCGCCCGCAGCAGTACTTCCGCCGCGAGTTCGAGTGCCGCCAGCGCCGCATCGGCCTCATCAGCCTCATCAGCCTCCTCGGCCAGTGCGTCGAGCGTCTCCAGCCGTGCCAGCTCCGCCGCCTCGCAATCGTCGAGCAGCAGCGCGATCTTCACGGTGTCCCCCGCCAGCCTCACGCTGACCGAAAGCACCAGCAGCGCCGCCTTCTACCTGGCCAGCGAGAACATGGCCTTCGAGAGCGCCGCTCCCGCCCGCTGCTATGCACTGACCGGCGGCAGCAGCCAGACCGTGATCAGCGGTGACAACACCACCACCTGGGCCACCGCCGGCACCTCGCTGGCCGACCAGAAGCAGATCGCGTCCTACGCCGAAGCCGCCGTGCAGACGATCAAGGCCAGGCTGGGTCTCACCGCCGCCACCGTGGGCATGGACGGCAACCGGGTGCGCATCTGCGCCGACAGCGGCCTCACGATCGGCGATGGCTCGGCCGGCTACCGCAGCTTCATCGTGGCCACGCTGTCCTCACCGCTGAACGGCAAGACCCAGTCGGCCAAGGATGAGCTCACCGCCGACGACAACTCCGGCCTCAAGCGCCTGGTGCTGCACGAGATGACGCATGTGGCACAGGCCCAGTTGCTCAAGTGCCAGAGCAGCAGCCCAGCCTTCGAACGCTGGTATCTGGAAGGCATGGCCCTGCGCGTGGCGGGCCAGGATCAGCCCTATGTGGCCGAACTTGCCAGCCTGCAAACAGCGTTCAACAGCAGCACGCCGACCCCTTTTGACGACACCAACAACACCGCCAACGCCAATTTCGACCGCTACATGGCCTATCGCCTCGCCGTTGACACCCTGCTCGGCGAGACCGGCCGCAACGAATCCGACCTCTTCGGCTTCCTGCGCCAGTACGGCCAGCAGAACGGCTGCCCCAGCGGGGGCACGGGCAACTTCCTGAACGCTTTCGACAGCTATTTCGGCACGTCGCTGCGCGAGAGCGGCAGCACGCTCGGGGGCAGATTCTGGGCGGATGCCGCGCCGCGCTACGCCCTGCCCTGAACCGGATCCGGCCGGCGGGAAAGGACGGACCAACCGCCCCGCGATCGCCTGCCTGCCGCCACGCGGCCGGCAAATTCCCCGGACATGACAGTCCGAACGATGTCGGCGACACCGTGTTGCAGACAATACGGGCCGGCGCAGCAGCCATCGCGTGGGCATATCGGGCATCAGGCGATGAGCGTTAAGCAGTTCCTTGCGGCAGCGCTGGATGCCATTAGCATCACTGCATCACGCAACCCCCGCCCGCCCATTCATGCAGCAGCGCTTGTCCCGCTTCATTCTCGAACTCTACGAACGGGCCCAGCAGGCCGACCCCGCCCGCTTCCATCTGGAAGCCTACCAGTCGGCGCGCGGACTGATCCGCTTCGATTCGGCCGGCATGATCTCCTTCTTTCCGCGCAGCGATGGCAGCCTGGCCATCACCTCCGTACTGCCCTTCGAATCCCATCCGGACAAGCCCGCGCTGCGCGCCGAGCTGGTTGGCGAGGAACGTTACGACCCGCAGCACGGCTATCGCGGGCCCGATCCACTGCTGGCCAAAGCGCTGAGTCAGCAGGGGCAGGCCCATGTGCTGCCCTGTGCCGCACTGAAAGACCCGGGCGTGCAGGAATACACGCGCCGCTCGGACACCGCACAGGCCGCAGCCATGGCCTTCACCCACGCCTCGGGCCGGGTCGACGTCTGCTCGATGTGGCGCGCCACTCACAAGGCCGTGTTCACTGCCAGGGATCAGCGCATGGTCGGCCTGATTACCAGCCACCTGCGTCAGGCCATCACGCTCAACCGCCGCATGCGGGGCAGCACGCTCGAGGAGCTGGGCGGCGAGAACCAGATCATCGCCGACCGCAGCGGCCTGATCCGCCACATCGACGATGGCGCGCTGCTCCTGCTGCGGCGCGAATACCCGGGCTGGCTCTCCAGCCTGCTGCCGATCGAACTCGTCTCCGCCCTGACCGCCAGCGCCGCACAACGCCACATCGGTAAACACATCGAAGTCAGCCTGCGACCGCTGGCGGAACTCATCCGCCTGGAGCTGCGGCCGCGCGCAGCAGGCGAGCGCCTCACCCAAGCGGAACTGCGCGTCGTGGACATGATCGTGCGGCATGGCAACTACAAGGCCGCAGCCCGGGCCATTGGCGTCTCGCCGGCCACCATCCGCAACCAGCTGCATGTCATTTATCGCAAGCTGGGTATCCGCAGCAAGGTCGAGCTGGTCCGCCAGTTCAGCCGCCCGCACTGAAGCCGCGCACGAATCCGTCATCGGCCTGGGCTATCCTGTCAGCTGTTTCATGCCCCAAGCGAAAGCCGTCTCATGCAATTCAGGAATCGTCCGAACGAATGTGTCACCACCACCGATGGCCGCGAGATCTGGGTCTCGCGCAGCGTCACGGTGGCAGTCTGCATCCTGCTGGTCTGCGAAGGCCGCCCCTACATCCTGGTGAATCAGCGCGGGCCGGGCGCGCCCGACTGCCGCGGCATGTGGAACCTGCCCTGCGGCTATCTGGATTACGACGAGTCGACGACTGAAGCCGCCGTGCGCGAAGTGTGGGAAGAATGCGGCGTGAATGCCCTCGAACTGCTGACCCACGCCGATTGCGAATTCTTCAGCCAGCCCTGGGATATCAGCTCCGTGCCGCATGACAACCGCCAGAACGTGACCATCCATCACGGCCTGCATGCGCAGGTGAATGCCCTGCCTGCGGTCAGCAACGCGCACAACGAGCCGGGCGAGACCTCCGACATCCGCTGGCTGCCGCTGGAGGAAGTGGACTCGCTCGAATTCGCCTTCCGCCATCGCGAGCGCATCACGCTCTACCTGCAGCATCTCGCCCGCAGCGCAGGCATTCACTACCCGGCCTGAAGCACGCAGGCCGGGGGCTCAATCCATCTGCTCGCGCAGTGCCCGCGCCTTGCCCTCATAGAAGCTGGCGGAAGCCTTGTTGCCGGTCTTGCCGAAGCGGCCGGCAACGGCCTGTGCCGCCTTCGATGCGCTGTCAAAGGCACGGATCAGGGTGTTGCGATCCTCGTTGGACACCAGCCTGCCCTGGGTGAAACGGCCGGCGCGATAGCCCTCCTCGCTGTCGATCACGCCAATCGCCGGCTCGCCGGCCTTGAGCGTGCCGAAAAAGAAACGCACGACCTTGCCGCTTTCATAGGCCTTGAGGACGCCGGGCCCGTCTGCACGCCCGTCACGGCACTCGCCTTCCCAGCGGACGCCGGCTGCATTCCAGCCTTCCGGTACGGTGAAATCGCAGCCGGCAGCCGTCGCCTGGAGCGTGCAGGCGCCCAGCGCCAGTGAGAACACGGCATGACAAAGTTGTTTTTTCATGTGGACTTTCAACCCAGTTGTGAGGCCCAGCGCAGGATCAGCCCCTGGCTGGCCTCGAAATGCATGGCGTCTTCGGTGCGGAAGGCGGCTCCCCAGTACCAGCCATGCTGATTCATGATCGGGGCCATCAGGCTCAGGCCCAGCTGCACCCGACCGTCGCCGCGGCGGTCCAGCGCGCCATTGAGCGTGAAATCGATGGCCGTGCCCCAGGCGTGGTTCGAGACCGCACTCGCCGAGCCCCGGATCAGCCGGCAGCAGAGCATGCCGGCCGTGCCGAGCGCCGAATGTACCTCAGGCAGCTCACGCTGGACCTGTGCCAGCGCCATCTGCAGGCTCTCCACGGCCGGCCGCAGGCCGGTCACCTTGAAGCGGCCCATCGAAGCGGTCACCACCTGTGCCTTGAGTTTCTCGTTGGTCATCGGCTGACATTCCGCCGTGTAAGAGCGGCGCGGCTCACCCAGTTTCTGCTTCATGAAGGCCGGCGAGACCGGCACCAGCCCGCGATTGACCAGATCGCCCGACGGTCTCGGGATCAGGGTGAGCAGATCGCTGCGCGCATTGCCGGTGGGCACGGGCGCCGCGGCAGGCATGGCCATCGCAGGCCGCGACGCGGACGCATTCCCCCCGGCTGGCATCGCCGGCGCTGACACGAGCCGGCGCCAGCTCTGCCCGCCGGTATCGATCCGGCCGTCCGGCCTCGACATGAAGCCGGCCTGGAAATTCAGGATCGCGCGGGCCGTCTTCGGGCCGCAGCGCCCGTCAACCCGGCCGGGATTGAAGCCCCGGCGTCCCAGCAAGCGCTGGATGGTTTCAACATCGGCGCGCTGGTTGCGTCCGCCGACCCCGACTGAAGCACTGATCGTGTCTGCCATGTCTCGATTCCGGTTGATGAAACGGCCCGGGCCGATACGGGGTCGGCCGCGGGTCCGTCATGAAGATCCGAGGCGGGAAGCTCGCGCAACAGGCGCCCACCGGCAAGCAGGAAAGACCTTTCAGGCAGGATTTCCGGACGGGCGGAAAACACCGAATCGCCAATAAAAACAGAGACGCCGGATGTGGCAGCGAATAGCGATAAACGCCACCGCCCGGGTGGCACCGAAGCTCGCCCGCTCTGCACCGCTTTCAGTCAAGACCTGCGCTGGCCCGCCGACCTCGCGGGATTCGCGAAGTCACCCTCGACGCGCAACAAAGAGGCTCAAGTTTCCCGGGGTCAGGGCGTAATAGCTTTGAAGGGGACAGACTTTTGTCCGTATCGCCGGCCAGAAATATCTCGCATGAGCAATCCATCCGATATCACCGAGCGCCGCCAGAGCGAGCGCCTGACGCTGCGCGTTCCGGTTACCTGCATCCTCAACGATGGCCGCGGGTTCAAGGGCCATTCCGCCGATATCAGCACGGGCGGGATGAGTCTGTTCGGACCGGCGAACCTGCCTGCGGGCACGGAGTTGCGTCTGAGTTTTCCCCTGCCGGGCAGCGCTGACGGTCTGCTGAGCTGCCGGTCGAAAGTGATCCAGAGCGTGCTGGACAGCCGCACCAGCCAGTTCCGCGTCGGTGTGCAGTTCCTGAGTCCGCCGGAAAGTCTGGTCAAGACCATCAGCAGCCACATCCGCAGCCGACGCTGAGCCACCGGGCGTCGAGCGCGCGGGCTTGCCGGCAGACGCTGTCGCACCGCGCCTGCCGCGTTCCCGTTTGCAGCCAGTTCATCCGCTGCAGCCCGATCTGCCCGGACCTGCAGCCGGCGATCGGGCTGGTGGCAGAGGAGAAATCGTGGGTCACGCACTGGAAGATCAGGCCGGAACATCGCTCCGGCCGCCGCGCGATACAGTCCGCATCGCAGGCGAGCCCGCTGCCGCAAGGGCGTGCGAATCGCGGTCCGCATGCGGCGTGCTTGCCCGTTCGCGGGGCTGCCGGGCAAGGCCGGGCACCTCGCCGCGACATGCCGGTGCCCGTCGGCAAACGCCGCTTGACGCGGCTTTGCCTGAACTGCGTCCGCCTGCGGCCCGAGACCGCCCCGGGCAGCGTGACAGCCAGTATGCTTGTACCGATGACGCCGGGCGCGCCAAACCCGTTCCTGCCGAGCACCGATGACCTCTCCACTGATCTGGGCCTATCTGATTTCCGTGGGCGTCCTGCTGATGACGGCCGCGCATGCCGCCATCCTGGCCCATGGCAGCGATCATGCGCGCAACAGCACGGCTTTCGCGCTGGCCTGCCTCGGCTTTGCCGGTTACCAGCTGTGCTGCGCCCTGCAGTATTCCGCGCCTGACGAGGCGAGCGCACTGGCCATCCATCGCTGGTTCAACCTGTTTTCGATCGCCATCGTGCCGCTGATGGCCTTTGCGGCCCGCTCGTTCGATCGCAGGCAGCGTTCGCCCCAATGGTTCGGCGGCCTGCTGGCCATGGCCGTGCTGCTGGTGGCGGACAACTTCACCTCGCCCTATGGCTACCGCTTCCACACGCTGGACCCCGACCAGCTCCTCACCCTGCCCTGGGGCGAACAGATCCGCCTGGTACGCGGGCAGCCCGGCATCGTCTATCGCGCGATGCGGCTGGTCTCGCTGTGCGTGCTGGTCTACGCGCTGAATGTGGCGCTGTCGCGCATCCGCACCCGGGATCGCCTGTCCGGATTCGTGATCTGGCTGGGCCTCGGCACCATGCTGCTGACGCTGCTGCTCTCCAGCATGTCGGATTCCGGCGTCTTCGCCCTGCCCTATCTGGGCGGTTTCGGTTTCGTGGTGCTGGCCGCTTCGTTCTCCCTGGTGGTCAAGCGGGAAATGGTGGCCCACGAACGGCTCGAAAAACGCATCACCCGTGCGCTCGCCAAGGAATCCCTCAATCGCCGCCGCGCAGACGCGCTGACCGAGCAGATCCTGCATCAGGACCTGCTGACCGGCCTGCCGAACCGGAACGCCTTCCTCGCAAGCCTGGAGCGCCTGATCGCGCAGAATGGCAGCGAAGGCACGAGGCTGGTAGTGATGCTGTTCGACATCGATCACCTGGGCGCGGTGAAAGGCACCCATGGGCTCGCGATCAGTGATGCACTGCTGCTGCAGGCGAGCCGCCGCCTGCGCAGCCGGATCCGCGACAACGATCTGCTGGCGCGCTCACCGGGCGACGGTTTTTCACTGGTGGGCAACCTGATCCGGACCGATGCCGGCGTCAGCGTGTTCTGCGACAAGATCCGCCAGAGCCTGACCGAAACCATGCAGGTCGGGGAGCTGCATTTCAGGCTCAATGCGAGTGCAGGCGTTGCGGTGTTTCCGGACGACGCACTGACCGCCGCCGAGTTGCTGGCCGCCGCGGAGCTGGCCCTGCATGACGCGAAGCGTGCGGGCTCGGGCTTGCTGCGACACTTCCATCCGGCCATGAAGGAGAGCCTGCGCCAGCGCATCGGCCTCGAATCCGCACTGCGCGAAGCACTGGACAGGCAGGAGTTTTTCCTCTGCTACCAGCCCCAGGTCTGTGCCGACAGCGGGCGCACGGTGGGCATGGAGGCCCTGCTGCGCTGGCGGCATCCCGAGTACGGTCTGATTCCGCCCGTGCATTTCATTCCGCTCGCCGAAGCCGGCGGCCAGATCGGCAGGATCGGCGCCTGGGTCATCGACCAGGCCTGCGCGCAACTTGCCGCATGGCGCCAGGCAGGGCATGCGCAGCTGTATGTCGCCGTCAACATTTCCCCGGTCCAGCTGATCGATCCCGGCCTCGAACACGTCCTGCTCAAGGCGGTCGCGGCTCACGGCATACAGCCGGGCGAACTGGAACTCGAGATCACCGAGTCCGTGCTCATCGAAGACCCGGACCGCATGGTCGAGCGCTTCCTTGCGCTGCGGGAGCTGGGCTTCCGGCTCTCGATCGACGATTTCGGCAGCGGCTATTCCTCGCTGAGCTATCTGCGTGTGCTGCCGGTGCAGGCCTTCAAGCTCGACCGCAGCTTCGTCGACGGCCTGTGCCAGGACGCCACCAGTTTCGAGATCTGTGCGAGCACCATTGCACTGGCGCGCAAGCTCAAGCTGGATGTGGTGGCCGAGGGCGTGGAAACCGAAGAACAGGCGCACCGCCTGCGCGAGCTGGGCTGTCCGGTCTTTCAGGGCTATCTGTATTCCGCACCGCTCGAGGCTGAAGCGGCCGGACTCTACCTGGCCCAGGCAAGCGGGCCCGCGCTCGACGCGCCGATTCCACCGGGCCTGGGGCCCGCGGGCGCGCTGCGCTGAACGGCGCAACAGAGGTCCGATACGGGCAGATCGGACGCGCGAGTGTCCGGAGGATGACGCGCTCTTGAAGCAGGCCATGGACGGCCCGGAAGGGCGCTCGGACAGGCGCCCGGGGCCCGATCGCGTCAGAAGCGCTCCGCGCGGGAAAACGTGGCCGGTACGCCGGCCACAGCCACCTCAGGCTTCAAGGCGATAACGCGTCACCATGCTGTTGAGCTGTGCCGCCATGGTGTTGAGTGAGCGGGCCGCCTCGCTGGTGCGATCCGACGCCTCACGGTTGCTGTCCGTCATGTGGGCCAGCTGCTCGATCTGGCGTGCAATCGAGTCTGCGGCCTGAGTCTGCTCCTTCAGCGCGCTGGCGATTTCTTCCGACATGGCAACGCCATATTGCGCGTGCTCGCTGATCTGCCCGATCACGCCGCTGGCTTCGGTCGTGCGGGTGACGCCCTGCACCACCGAGGCAACCGTTTCGCGTACGCTCGTCGTGGCCCCCTGTGTGCCCGCGAGAATGTTGTTGATGCTCTGGGTCACGCTGACCGTGGCGCGTGTCGTATCTTCCGCAAGCTTGCGCACTTCGTCCGCCACCACCGCGAAACCGCGACCCTGCTCGCCCGCGCGCGCGGCTTCGATGGCGGCGTTCAGGGCCAGCAGGTTGGTCTGATCAGCCAATCCGCGGATCACCGCGACGACTTTCTCGACTTCCGCGGCGCGACTCTGCAGCTCGCCCATGAGTTCTTCCGTCCTGCGCGCCGCACCGGAAGCGCGTTCAATCTCTGCCGCGGTGTCGGTGATGATCGCGACGCCGGACTTCGCGAGTTCGCCCGAGCTGTCCGAGCCCTTGCGGCTGTCGAGGGCGCGCGCCGCCACATGATGGATGCTGACGGTCAGCTCCTCGGTCGCTGCCGCAATCGACGAAGAGGCTTCGCTTTGCGTGGCAACCGTTTCAGACACCTGCCCGGCGGTGCTGGCGAGCGTCACCGCGGCGGACTGCAGACCGGCGCCGGCTTCGCGCAGCACGCGGAAATCCGCCGCGAATCCATCCAGCAGCGCATTGAGCGCGCGGGATGCCGTGGCCAGCTCGTCCGCACCTTTTGCCTGCAGGCGCAGGGCGAGATTGCGTTCATCGCGGATCTGTTCGATGGTCCGGATCATGCGCTTGAGCGGCGGCACGGAGGTGCGGAACAGCTCCCAGCCCAGCGTGCCAAGCAGCAGCGCGGCGATCACGATCACGGCGGAGGTCACCTGCACGGCGTTGCGCTGTGCGGCCTGCATGGCCTGCTCGGCTTCGTCCTGCTGCGTCTTGAGGTAGTCGACCTGGGCCCGCAGGGCCTTGAAGAAGTCGGCGCCTGCCTGGCGAATGATCACGCGCTTGGCTTCCATCGCTTCCTTGTCGTTGGAGCGGGAAATCGGCAGGCTTTCCTGCACGGTCGCGAAGTAGATTTTCCAGTAGCCGAGGCTCTTGTCGAAGAGTGCGCGATCTTCTCCGGCCTGCACGGTTTTCTCGTATTCGGCGAACGAGCTCTGCAGCCTGGCGCCAGTCTCCTCCATGCCTTCCACGACCTTCAGCGATTTCTCTTCAGGTGTGCCAACCACCCGCTGGAAGCTGGTGAAGAGGCGGCGGTATTCGCCCACATATTCGGTAATGTCCCGGAAGGCGCGCATCGAAGGCAGCACCGTCTTGCTGATGTATTCCTGCTGCAGCTTGATCTGGTGGTTCTCGTAGAGCGTGACCCCCAGGGTCAGGATCAGGGTGAAGAGCGCCAGAAGAATGAAGGCAAGCAGTTTGCGTGCAATGGTCATGAGAGTCCCCGCTGAATAAGTTCTGCCGGCAAGCAGACTTGATGGTCAAGCGAGCTCCGGATCGTCTCTTGACAACGGCATTTTTTGACGCGTCCGTTAGCATGGGTTTACCCGATCCGGTGTCAGCCCTGCTCTCAGGCAGGAATGGCGGCAATACAGCCGGGAGCAAGGCCGCGGTGTCCTGGTACCGGCCCGCGCTGACAGCGGACCTCGTGCAGCAGAGCATTGGCGCCTGGATTTGTGCGTGAAGGGATCAAGGCCTGAAGGCAGAGGAGTGCCTTGCTGCACCAGCCGCTGAGAGGCCGGGCAGCCGGCCTGCATCATTCCGCGCCGGGCTCAGAAGCCGGTGAAACGCCCGGCGAGGAATTTCTTGACCGCAGCGGACTGCTGCACGATTCGCCGTTCAAGACGCGCCTTCTCCTGCCAGGAGATGAGGATGCTCACCTGCTCGACCACCAACTGGCAGGCGGGATCCTGCTGACGCAGGATGTCGGGCCGGACGGTGTTGGCGAAATCAAGGGCTGTCGCGCGATCGTCAATCATGCAGTGCATGGAATAGTCGCGGACTTCGCCAGTCGCCGAGACATAACGACTGTCTGTCAGTCGTGGGCGCTTGTTGTCCTTGCGCGGCTTGACGCAGCCTACCGTCCAGTAACTGACACACGCTTTCATCTCTTGACCCGCTGCTTTGCCCTGCACAGCCCGCACTATCGTGCTGACATTATTGCGGGACACCGACCTGCCTTGAGGCCTGTCGTGCATTCTCTTCCGCGAATGCCTGAGAGGATTTGCGCGGATGCAACGAACTACACCAAAGTAGTAGATCGTCGCTCATGAGCGGAACGCCGCGGGTTGGCGTGATGGCGCTTCCGGGGTATCGATCGCCCGGCTCTGCCATGTCCGTCCGGATGAAGGTCGGGAGCTCTTGGCTGCTTGAAAAGCCGGGCTTTCAGGTCAGCGGCCGGCCGCCAGTGATGCCGGCCCTGCCCGCTTCGCGGAGGATCATTCGCGCCGAGGAGCGGCCAGGGTCTCTCCGCAAAACGACGGACTTCCGCAGCGCCCCCCGACGCTTGCGGAGACGCACACGGGGGGCTCTGCCCCGCAAATGAAAAAGGCGCCCTGCGGCGCCTCCGGTTCCTGCAAAGCCGTGCTCAGTGCGAACGATGACGATAACGGTCGATCGTGGACAGCTGGGCAATGGCTTCGGCCAGTTCGGCCTGCGCGGAAGCGTAATTCACTTCCTGCTGGCGATTGGCCATGAGCTCTTCTGCGCGCTTCTTGGCTTCCAGCGCCTTGGCTTCGTCGAGATCCTTGCCACGGATCGCGGTGTCGGCCAGAACGGTCACCAGATTCGGCTGGACTTCCAGCATGCCGCCGGCAACGAAAATGACTTCCTCTTCGTTCCTGTTCGGCAGCTTGATGCGCACGGTGCCCGGACGGATGCGGGTCATCAGCGGCGCATGGCCGGGCAGGATGCCCAGCTCACCCATTTCGCCCGGAAGCGAAACGAGCTCGGCCAGACCGGAGAAGATTTCCTCTTCCGCGCTGACGACATCGACATGAACGGTCATTGCCATTGTGTTTCTCCGTGAGTGGAGAGTCGGGAGTCAGGCGTCGGGAAACCGTCCGGCGCACGCGCGCCCCGACTCCCCGATCCCCACTCCCCACTCCCTGCCTTACTGCAGCGTCTTGGCCTTCTCGACCACTTCCTCGATGGTGCCGACCATGTAGAAAGCCTGCTCGGGCAGATGGTCGTATTCACCGGCGACGATGCCCTTGAAGCCCTTGATGGTGTCCTTCAGCGGCACGTACTTGCCGGGCGAGCCGGTAAACACTTCAGCCACGTGGAAGGGCTGGGACAGGAAGCGCTGGATCTTGCGGGCGCGAGCCACGATCAGCTTGTCTTCCGGCGCCAGTTCGTCCATGCCGAGAATCGCGATGATGTCGCGCAGTTCCTTGTAGCGCTGCAGGGTCTGCTGCACGCCACGCGCCACGGAGTAATGCTCTTCACCGACGACCAGCGGGTCGAGCTGGCGGCTGGTAGAGTCGAGCGGATCCACTGCGGGGTAGATACCCAGTGCAGCGATGTCACGCGACAGCACAACGGTCGAGTCAAGGTGGAGGAAGGTGGTGGCAGGCGACGGGTCGGTCAAGTCATCCGCCGGCACATACACGGCCTGGATCGAGGTGATCGAGCCGACCTTGGTGGAGGTGATGCGCTCCTGCAGCTTGCCCATTTCTTCGGCCAGCGTCGGCTGATAGCCCACGGCGGAAGGCATGCGGCCCAGCAGTGCGGACACTTCGGTACCGGCCAGGGTGTAGCGGTAGATATTGTCGACGAAGAACAGGATGTCGCGGCCTTCGTCGCGGAACTTCTCGGCCATGGTCAGGCCGGTCAGTGCCACGCGCAGACGGTTGCCCGGGGGTTCGTTCATCTGACCGAACACCATCGCAACCTTGGACTCCTTCAGGTTGTCGAGCTTGATAACGCCCGCTTCAGCCATCTCATGGTAGAAGTCGTTCCCTTCACGGGTCCGCTCGCCCACGCCGGCAAACACGGAAAGACCCGAGTGCTGCTTGGCGATGTTGTTGATCAGCTCCAGCATGTTCACGGTCTTGCCCACGCCGGCGCCACCGAACAGGCCGACCTTGCCGCCCTTGGCGAACGGGCAGATCAGGTCGATCACCTTGATGCCGGTTTCGAGCAGGTCCACCGAAGGCGACAGCTCGTCGAACTTCGGAGCCGGCTGGTGAATTTCGCGACGCTCTTCGCACTCGACCGGGCCGACTTCGTCGATCGGACGACCCAGCACGTCCATGATGCGACCCAGCGTGCCGTGGCCGACCGGAACCGAAATGGCGGCGCCGGTGCCATTGACCTTCATGCCGCGGCGCAGGCCGTCGGAGGAGCCCATGGCGATGGTACGGACGATGCCGTCACCCAGCTGCTGCTGCACTTCGAAAGTCAGGCCCTTCTCGACCAGCGCGTTTTCTTCGCTGGCGTCGAGCGTCAGGGCTTCATAGACCTTGGGCATGGCGTCACGCGGGAACTGGATGTCCACCACGGCGCCGATACACTGAACAACGGATCCTTGACTCATTGTCATATCCTCAATAACTAGATTCAAACTGCGGCGGCGCCGCTGACGATTTCCGAAATCTCTTTCGTAATCGCAGCCTGACGGGTCTTGTTGTAGACCAGCTGCAAATCCTTGATGACCGTTCCGGCGTTATCCGACGCAGCCTTCATCGCGACCATCCGTGCGCTCTGCTCCGAAGCCATGTTCTCGGCAACGGCCTGGTAGACCAGCGCTTCGACGTAGCGAAGCAGCAGTTCATCGATGACCACCTGCGGGCTGGGCTCGTAGAAGTAATCCCAGGTGTGGGTCGGCGCGCCCATGATGTCGCCGGAGAGGGGCAGCAACTGCTCGACCACCGGCTCCTGACGCATCGTGTTCACGAAGCGCGTGTAGGCGATGTAGACCTTGTCGACCTCACCCGCGAGGTACTTGTCGATCATCACCTTGACCGGACCGATCAGCTTCTCGAGATGAGGCGTATCACCGATCTGTACGACACGCGACACGACGTTGGCCCCCATGCGCTGCATGAAGCCCAGGCCCTTGTTGCCGATTGCCGTGACCGCGATGTCCTTCTCGCCCGCAGCCTGCCACTCGCGCATGGCGTTGACCACCACGCGCAGCACGTTGGTGTTCATGCCACCGCACAGGCCCTTGTCGGTCGTGACCAGAACCAGTCCCACGCCCTTGCCGGAGTTCTGCACCGTCAGGAACGGGTGACGATAGTCCGACAGATTCGCATGTGACAGGTTGGCTGCAAGCCGACGCACCTTTTCGGCATAGGGGCGGGCCTGCCGCATCTTTTCCTGCGCCTTGCGGCGCTTGGATGCGGCGACCATTTCCATTGCCTTGGTGATCTTGCGGGTGTTCTGGACGCTCTTGATCTTCGTCCGGATTTCTTTTCCGCCAGCCATGATGTTTTCCCGGTTACGCCCAGCTCTTCTTGAACTCGACGATCGCAGCCTTCAGCGCTGCTTCAGCGTCGGCATCCAGATCCTTGGTCGAATCGATCTTGTTCATCAGTTCCGCGTAGCTGGTACGCAGGTATTGATGGAGACCGGTTTCGAAAGCCAGGACGCGCTTGACGTCGACGTCGTCGGCGTAGCCACGGGTCACCGCATACAGCGTGACAGCCATCTCAGCGACCTGCAGCGGCGTGTATTGCGGCTGCTTGAGCACTTCCACGACGCGACGACCACGCTCGAGCTGCTTGCGGGTGGCTTCGTCCAGATCGGAAGCGAACTGTGCGAAAGCGGCCAGCTCACGATACTGTGCGAGGTCGGTACGGATACCGCCGGAGAGCTTCTTGACGACCTTGGTCTGGGCGGCACCACCGACGCGCGACACCGAGATACCGGCGTTGATGGCGGGGCGGACACCGGCGTTGAAGAGGTCGGTTTCCAGGAAGATCTGGCCGTCGGTAATCGAGATCACGTTGGTCGGCACGAAGGCCGACACGTCACCGGCCTGGGTTTCGATCACCGGCAGCGCGGTCAGCGAACCGGTCTTGCCCTTGACTTCACCGTTGGTGAACTTCTCGACATATTCCTCGTTGACGCGTGCGGCGCGCTCGAGCAGGCGGCTGTGCAGGTAGAACACGTCACCCGGATAGGCTTCACGGCCCGGCGGACGACGCAGCAGCAGCGAAATCTGGCGATAGGCCCAGGCTTGCTTGGTCAGATCGTCATAAATGATGAGGGCATCCTGACCGCGGTCGCGGAAGTATTCACCCATCGTGCAGCCGGAGTAGGCGGCGATGTACTGCATCGCGGCGGAATCGGAAGCCGAAGCTGCCACCACGATCGTGTATTCCAGCGCGCCCTGCTCCTGCAGCTTGCGCACCACGTTGTTGATCGTGGAGGCCTTCTGACCGATCGCCACATAGATACAGAAGAGGTTCTTGCCCTTCTGGTTGATGATCGTATCGACGGCCACCGCGGTCTTGCCGGTCTGGCGGTCACCGATGATCAGCTCGCGCTGGCCACGGCCGACAGGCACCATGGAGTCGATGGCCTTCAGACCGGTCTGCACCGGCTGGGACACGGACTTCCGCCAGATCACGCCCGGAGCGACCTTTTCGATCTTGTCGGTCAGCTTGGCGTTGATCGGGCCCTTGCCGTCAATCGGGTTGCCGAGTGCGTCCACCACGCGCCCCAGCAGTTCGGGGCCGACGGGGACTTCCAGAATGCGGCCGGTACACTTGACCGTGTCGCCTTCGGAGATGTGGGTGTAATCACCGAGCACCACCGCGCCGACCGAATCACGCTCGAGGTTGAGCGCGAGGCCGAAGGTGTTGTTCGGGAATTCGAGCATTTCGCCCTGCATCACGTCAGTCAGGCCATGGACACGACAGATACCGTCGGTCACGGTGACGACAGTACCTTCGTTGCGAGCAGTGGCCGCCAGTTGCAGGTTCTGAATGCGACTCTTGATGAGATCGCTGATTTCAGAAGGATTGAGTTGCATGAATGTGCTCCTAGTTCTGTAGCGCAGCGGCCATGGTGTTGAGCTTGCCGCGTACCGATGCGTCGATCACTTCGTCGCCGACGGCGATACGGATGCCACCGATGAGTTCGGGATCGATCTCGACTGCGACGCGCACCTTCGACTTGAAGTGCGCCTCGATATCGGCAGTCAGTGCGGCAAGGGCGGCGGGTTCGATCGGGAAAGCAGAGCTTACGACTGCGTCACGGACGCCCTCGTGTTCGCTCCGGAGCTGCTCGAACAGCTCGCGGATTTCGGGCAGATACTGGGCGCGTTCATTGTCGACCAGCACTTCCACGAAATTCGCTTCTTCCTTCGAAACCTCACGCCCGGAGCTTTCCACCAGCAGGCGGGTGATCTGTTGCGAGCTCAGGCGGGGATTGCCGAAACAAGCCTGCACCTGGGCGTCGGCGACAACCGTCGCCAGACGCTCGAGCAGCCCCGACCAGGCGTCGAGCGCGCCAGCCTCGCGGGCAAGCGCGAACACCGCCTCGGCGTAAGGGCGCGCAAGGGTGACGTTCTCGGCCATGGTTCAGTTCAGTTCCTGTTTCAGGTTTGACAGCAGCTCGGCATGGACCTGGGCATTGATTTCGCGACGCAGGATGCGTTCGGCACCGGAAACGGCCAGAGCCGCCACTTGTGCACGAAGTTCTTCCTTCGCACGCTGCACAACGGTCTCGGCTTCGGCTTCCGCCGCCTCGCGAGCCGCCGCAACAATCGATGCGGCCTGGGCGCGGGCTTCGTCAACGATCTGGGCGGCCTGCTTTTCAGCCGTGCCACGCAGATCGGATGCCGACTCGCGAGCCTTGCGGAGCTCTTCGCCCACGCGCTTCTCGGCGAGCGCCAGATCAGTCTTTGCCTTGTCTGCCGCCGCCAGTCCTTCGGTTATCTTCTGGGCACGCTCATCAAGCGCCTTGGTGATCGGCGGCCACACGAATTTCATCGTGAACAGCACGAACACCAGGAACACAACGAGCTGCGCAATAAGCGTAGCGTTCAGATTCACGGCACTAGCCTTTCTTGATGATGAGTAGCGATGTCGCTCAGGAAAGGCTTACTTCAGGAACGTCGAGGTGGCGAACCAGAGGGCGATACCGGTACCGATGATGAATGCAGCGTCGATCAGACCAGCCAGCAGGAACATCTTGACCTGCAGGGCGTTCATCAGCTCGGGCTGACGGGCCGACGATTCGAGATACTTGCCACCCATCAGCGCGATGCCGATACAGGCACCGACAGCACCCAGACCGATGATCAGACCGCAAGCCAGTGCGATGAGGCCAAACTCTTGTTCCATGACAGCTCCTTTAATGGTGGGGTAAAACGTGGGTATGAAGTAGAGAACAATTCTTTCCGGATCAGGGCTGCGCCCTGTCAGTGCCCTTCATGCGACTGGCCGATGTACACCAGCGTCAGCATCATGAAGATGAAAGCCTGCAGCGTGACCACGAGGATGTGGAATACGGCCCATGCGAAACCCGCCACGATCTGGCCCAGCCAGAGGAAAGCGGAGGGCGCATTGAGACCGGTCCAGGTCGCGCCCATCAGCGCGATCAGCATGAAGATCAGTTCGCCGGCAAACATGTTGCCGAACAGCCGCATGCCGTGCGAAACGGTCTTGGCGCAGAACTCGATGATCTGCATGGCGAAGTTGATGATGCCGAGCGCGACGGCAAACACCGGGTTCTTGCTGGTGCCGAAAGGCGCTGCCACAAGCTCGTGCGCCCAGCCACCCAAACCCTTGATCTTGATGTTGTAGTAGAGGCAGATCAGCAGCACGGTCAGCGCCATGCCCATCGTCGCGTTGATGTCAGCCGTCGGCACGACGCGCAGATAGGCGTGGTGTGCGTCGCCGCCGGTCGAACTGTAGATGCCTGCCCAGATGCGCGGCAGCACGTCGAGCGGCAGGAAGTCCATGGCGTTCATCAGGAAAACCCAGAGGAACACGGTCAGGGCCAGCGGCGCGACAAACTTGCGGGATTCTGCACTGTGGATCAGGCCCTTGGCCTGGTCGGCCACCATCTCGATGAGGATTTCGATGGCGCACAGGAAACGGCTGGGCACACCGGAAGTCGCCTTGCGTGCCGCACAGAAAAGGATCAGGCCACCAATGACTGCCAGCGCCACGGAGAAAAACACCGTGTCATAGTTGAGCATCGTCCAGTCGATCAGTGCTTTCTGCTTGCCACCCGTTCCATTGAAATAGGTCAGGTGGTGGGCGATGTATTCGCCGGCACTCATGCCATGCTGTGCAGTTTCGTTTTCGACGGACATGTCAGGTTTTCACCAATAAAGCCAAAAAATTCGCCTGAAGCGTCACGATCAGTCCGGCAATCAGAGCCGGCCAGCTCAAGCCCGGAAATTCCGCCCGGATAATCACGAGCAAGGAAAGAGCCAGGGCGATCTTGATCGCTTCTCCCACAAAAATATCCAGCGCCGAAGTTCCGCTCGGTCTGCGCCTGCTGTTGAACAGATACAGCACACACGCAAGCGTGGGCAGCCAGCACACTGTGCTGCCCAGCCCCGCCGATACAGCCGAACGTGAGCCGCCGATCAGCCAGGCGCCGATCATGCAGGCAAGCGCGAACAGGATCTGTAATCCGACGAGCTTGAACATGGTGATCAGGGGGACCGGGCGGCAAAAAAGACCGCGCAATCTTAGAAGCCGCCATGACACAAGTCAAACCTGCTGCATTGCGGCAAACCCGTACCACACAAAGCTTTCGCCCGGTTTCGAGGGCTCAAAGCCATGCCTGGCAAGGATATTGTCGCGAAAAAGCCGAGTCGTGAAATCTTCTTGGCCGCAGGTTGATTGTGCGCAACAGCACGGCATTTTTTGATTGATCAAACTCAAAAACAAATTGGATGTTCGTTTGGCCATCTTGAAATCAGGCCGGATTTCGTAGCAATACGCGCAATCCGGGCTGCTGAAATGACTTCAAAAGCCCTTGCCATGGGTATTTCGCGGGATTGGCACTATTGCAACGCAGCACGCCCGGGCGCTCCCGTTTGCGCTAAAGTCGCCGCTCGGCTTTGCCGGACGCCGGATTTGCGCCGGTCTGTTTCCAAGGATCCATCAAAATGAGCGCTGCGAAACGCATCGGTCTCATCGTGCTCCGCGTGATCTGTCGCCTGCTTTTCAGGATTGAAGTGCGCGGCAATGTCCGCGTGGACACGAGCAAGCTTCTGATCATTGCCAACCACGAGTCTTTCCTAGACGGCCTCTTGCTGGGCATCACGCTGCCGTATTCGCCAGTCTTCGTCGTCCATACGGGCACGGAACGCAGTGCGTTCTTCCGACTGATCCTGCGCGCGGTCGACCATCTCTCTGTCGACCCGACGAGTCCGATGGCAATGAAGTCGGTCATCCGCCTGATCAACAGCGGTCGCCCCGTCGTGATCTTTCCGGAAGGCCGGATCACGACCACCGGCAGCCTCATGAAGACCTATGACGGTCCGGCATTCGTGGCAGCGCGGACGGGTGCCACGCTGCTGCCCGTCCGGATAGACGGGGCATCACGCACCTATTTCTCACGCCTGTCGGATCATCAGCCGCGCCAGCTGTTCCCGCGCATCACGATCAGTGTCCAGCCCGCTACCCGGATCGAGTGGCCGACCGAGGGGACGGCACGCGAGCGTCGCCGTCGCGCCGGCGAAGCCATGCGGCGACTGATGCAGGAGATGATCTTCGCCAGCCGGCCGCGGCAAACGCTCTATGAAGCGATGCTGACCGCCATCTCGATCCACGGCCGCTCCTGGCGTCTGGTCGAGGACATCAAGCAGATCGAGTACAGCTATGGCGATCTGCTCAAGATGACGCTCGCATTGGGGCGGCTGGTGTCGCGCAAGTGTGCGCCCGGCGAACGGGTTGGCGTTCTGCTCCCGAACCTCGCGCCCACCCTCGGGCTGATCTTCGGTCTCTCGGCTTTCCGCCGCGTGCCGGCCATGATGAACTACACCTCGGGTGCAGAAGGCATGCTGGCCGCCTGCGAGGCAGCCAGTCTCAAGCGCGTGGTGAGTTCGCGTGCCTTCATCGAGCAGGCGAAGCTGGAAGACAAGGTTGCGGCCCTGGCCGCGCAGCACGAAATCATCTACCTGGAAGACCTGCGCGGCGAGATGACGGCCTGGGACAAGGCCTGGCTCATGCTGTGGGCCCTGCGCTTCCCGGGTCTGGCGGTACCGGCTTCGGATGCGGAAGAACCCGCCGCCGTCCTCTTCACCTCGGGCTCGGAAGGCAAGCCGAAGGGGGTCGTGCTGTCGCACCGGGCCATCCTGGCCAATATCCAGCAGGCGCGGGCGGTGATCGACTTTTCCTGCGAGGACAAGCTGCTCAACGCCCTGCCGCTGTTTCACTCCTTCGGTCTGACTGCCGGCGGCCTGCTGCCGGTGATCTCGGGCGCCAACGTCTTCCTCTACACCTCGCCACTGCATTACCGGGTGATTCCGGAACTGGTCTACGACCGCAACTGCACCATCCTGCTTGGCACCAGCACCTTCCTCTCGAACTATGCGAAGCATGCGCACCCCTATGATTTCTATCGCCTGCGCTATGTGATCGCCGGTGCGGAAAAACTGACCCAGACCGTCCGCGCGAACTGGTTCGAGAAATTCGGGATCCGCATCCTTGAAGGCTACGGTGCAACAGAGTGCGCCCCCGTGCTGGCCGTCAACACGCGGATGGCCTACCGCACCGGCTCGGTCGGCCAGCTGCTGCCCGGGATGAAAGCGAAACTGGTGCCGGTGCCCGGCGTGGAAGTGGGCGGTGCGCTGCATGTGTCCGGCCCGAACATCATGAGTGGTTACCTGCGTGCGGAGAATCCCGGTGTGCTGGAGCCGCCCTCGTCCGAAGTTGGCAAGGGCTGGTACGCCACCGGCGACATTGTGGATATCGATGCTGACGGCTATCTCTACATCGTTGGCCGCCTCAAGCGCTTCGCCAAGGTGGCAGGCGAAATGATCTCGCTGGAGGTGGTCGAACGCCTGGCGAACCAGGCGTCCGACAAGGGCATCCATGCCGCGACCAGCCAGCCGGATGCGGCCCGCGGCGAAAACATTCTGCTCTACACGACAGACAAGTCACTGACGCGCGATCAGCTCCAGGCCGCGGCCAAGGCCTCCGGCTCACCGGAAATCGCGGTGCCGCGAAAGATCATCGTGGTCGAGGAATTGCCGGTGCTGGGCTCGGGCAAGACCGACTACGTGACGCTGAAGCAATGGGCCGAAACAGCCTGACAACACCGCCCTGCCCGCCATGCCGTCCCGGCCACCTCCGGCCGGGATACCCGGAAATTCCGCTGGAGTACCCATGCTGCAACCCGTCCTGAAAGCCCTGCTGCGCCTGATGTTCCGCCTTGTGTTCCGGGTGCGCGTGCATGGCAATCCCGACATCCGTGCCGACCGTCTGCTGATCGTCGCCAACCACGAGTCTTTCCTCGATGAATTGCTGCTGGGGCTCTTTCTGCCCCAGCGCCCGGTCATCGTGGTGTATGCCAGCGCTACGCATAACCGCCTTTTCCGCTTCTTCGCGCTCGGTCTGGTCGACTATCTCGCGATCGACCCGAACAACCCCCTGGAACTCAAGGCCGTCATCCGGCTGCTCGAAACCGGACGCCCGGTCCTGATCTTTCCCGAAGGCCGCGTCACCACGACCGGCAATCTCATGAAAACCTATGACGGCCCGGGCTTCATCGCGGCCAAGGCCGGTGCAACCATCCTGCCGGTGCGTATCGAAGGTGCGGCACGCAGCCATTTCTCGCTCGTGAAGGGGCGCTTCCCGCGCACGCTTTTCCCGCGCATCCGGCTCTTCGTGCAGGAGCCGACCCGCATCGAGAACGAGAAGGTTTCCCACAGCGAGCAGCACCACCTTGCCGCCGAATCGATGCACCGCGTAATGACCGGGCTCATGTTCGCCGGCCGCTCCGAGCAGACCCTGTACGCCGCCCTGCTCGAAGCCGCCCGCCTGCAAGGCCGCAACTGGCGCTTCCTGGGTGATGTGGAGCGGGTTGATTATTCCTACAACGATCTGCTGCGCAGCGCGCTGATTTTCGGCCGCAAACTCGATGCTCGCCTGGCGAAGGACGAACGCGCCGGATTGCTGCTGCCGAACTCCGCCTCATTGCTGGCACTGCTCTTCGGCCTCTCCGCCTTCCGCCATCCGCCCGTGCTGCTCAACCCGGCAGCGGACTGCGAGCTGCTGCGCACCGGTGCGGCCGGTGCCGGGCTGCGTACGATCATCACCACGCGAAGCCTGACCACACAACCCGGTTTTGCCGCAAAGCTTGCGGCACTGGGCGGCATCGAACTGATCCTGATCGAAGATCTGCATGAAACGGTGAGCCTCGGCGATCACCTGTGGTGGCTGCTGTGGGCCAAAGCGCGCGCCCGGCATGTCGTGCCGCAGGGCCGGCCCGAAGACCCGGCGCTGGTCATGTTTACGGCCGGCTCGGGCAGTCGCTGCAAAGGCGTTGTGCTGTCGCACCGCGCAATCCTGTCGAATGTTTCGCAGCTGAGGTCGGTGCTGGACTTTTCGTCCAATGACGTCATCATCAACGCGCTGCCCCTCAACAGCCCCTTCGGACTGACCTGCGGCGCGCTGATTCCGCTGCTGTGCGGTGCGAGGCTGTTCCTGTACCCCTCCGCACAGCATTACCGCGTCATTCCGGAAATGTCCTATACGGCCCCCTGCAGCATCCTGTTCGGCAGCAACACTTTCCTCGCCCATTACGGCGAGAATGCGCGCCCCTTCGACCTGCACGGGCTGCGCTACGTAATTGCCGGGACCGCGCCTGTCAGCGATACGGTGCGCCAGCTCTGGTTCGAGAAGTTCGGGGTCCGCATTTTCGAAGGCTACGGCACGGCCGAAACGGCGCCGGTCATCAGTATCAACACCCCGATGGCCTGCCGTCTTGGCAGCGTGGGGCAATTCCTGCCCAGCCTGCGTCACCGCCTCATGCCACTGGCAGGCGTGGTCCCGATCCATGGCGGCCGCTGCGGTCAGCTTCATGTCGCGGGCCCCAATCTCATGGATGGCTATCTCGCCGGCATGGACACCCCGCCTGCCGCGACAGCAATCCCGGATGAAGCGGGCTGGCATGACACTGGAGACATCGTGGAAATCGACCCCGACGGCTTCGTATATTTGCGGGGGCGGGCACGGCTCGAGCTCAGGCTGGGGGACAGCCAGGTCTGTCTCGGCGTGCTGGAAATGATTCTCGACGAAAACCGGCCGGCTGGCAGACATGCCGTCGTGTCGGACGAAGCCACTCCTCCTTCGCTGACGGTGTTCAGTACCGACCCCATGCTCGATCACGAAGCAGCCATGGCGCATTTCGGTGCAGCCGGTCTGACCCCGCCCCCCGAAGCCATCAAAGTCGTCACGATCGATGAAATTCCGCTGGAAACCGCCAGCAACAAGCCGGATTACGGAATATTGCGACGCAACACGGAGCTGATAAACGGTCAAACTTCACATTCCGGCTGACTTAATTCGGCCGAAAGGGCACTCCGGGATGCCCTGCCCATACGGCAAGGAATTGAGCAAAATCGTGAAATAGTTCCTGGCTTTTCAACCTGCCCTTTAGGACAAACTGAAATCCGACATACGCGTCAACCCTAGTATTCAAGAGGGTTCCGGCGCAGTTCTGCCGCCTCCCGCCGACAGACCGGGCATGTCACGTGCTTCGTCACGAATGCCGCATCGCAGCATCTGACCGGCCGGCGCACCCCGCGCCGTGCCACATTGATGTCATCTATGCTTGTTTCCATGCTGATTCGGCCGGGAGGGGCTCAAGCATGCAGACGTCTGCTTCTTCAATTTCATGGTCCGGAGAAACCGATAATCTCCGCTCGCGATTCCCTGTTGTCGGGGTCGTCGAGACCCTGCTCGGCCCGACGCTGGCCGTGGCCATGCTCTATGTGAGCACCGTCCTGCATGGCGAGACTTTCGGCAGGCAGTATTTCGCGCTGGCGCTGCTGACCTTCCTTCTGCTCTTCCCCGGCATCCTGCGCATCTCCGAAAACCACTGGCGGATGGCCGCCAAGGCTTCGCTCGCCTGGATGCTGCTCTGCGGCACACTGATGCTGATCGGCCATGTCACGCATTTCAGCGAGTACTTCAATGCTTCCGTGATCCTGACCTGGCAGGTCTCCACCCTCGGGGTGCTGCTGGTGGCGCACGAAATCGCACGCCAGTGGCTCACGCGCACGCTCGCCCACAACGCCAGCCGGGTCGTGATCGTGGGTGCCAACGATACCGGCATCGAACTTGCCTCCCACTTCGAGCAGGACCGCTACGTCGGCTCACGCTTCCTCGGCTTTTTCGATGACCGGCCGCGCGAGCGAATGGGCCTGCAAATCGGTAATCGGACGGTTCTCGGAAATCTTGAGGATCTTTCCGGCTATGTGAAGGACAACGCGGTGAACCAGATCTACATCGCGCTGCCCATGGCCTCGCAACCGCGGATCCTGTCGCTGCTCCAGCAGCTGCGCGATACGACGGCCTCGATCTATTTCGTGCCCGACCTGTTCGTGACCGAACTCATCCAGGGAAGGGTGGAGCATGTGAGCGGCATTCCGGCCGTCGCGGTCTGCGAAAGCCCCTTCACCGGCATCAACGGCATCATCAAGCGGGCCGAGGATCTGATCATCGGTGGCCTGATCGTTCTGATGATCTCGCCGCTTCTGGCCGCTGTCGCGCTGGCGGTAAGGCTGAGCTCGCCCGGTCCGGTCATCTTTGCCCAGCGCCGTTACGGGCTCGATGGCAAGGAAGTCATCGTCTACAAGTTCCGCTCGATGACCGTTACCGAAGACGGTGACAAGGCCTACACCCAGGTCAGCAAGGGGGACGCTCGCGTCACGAAGGTCGGCGCCTTCATCCGCAAGACCTCGCTCGACGAGTTGCCGCAGTTCATCAACGTGCTGCAGGGCCGCATGAGCATCGTCGGGCCCCGACCCCACGCGGTCGCGGTGAACGAGAAATACCGGACCCAGATCTCGGGCTACATGGTCCGCCACAAGGTCCGGCCCGGCATTACCGGCTGGGCGCAGGTCAATGGCTACCGCGGCGGCGACGACCTCGAGCACATGACCAAGCGCATCTATTACGACCTGCAATACCTGCGCAACTGGTCCCTCGCACTGGACCTCCGGATCATCCTCAGGACGGTCGGACTGGTTGCAAAAGACAGCTCGGCCTACTGATTCACGACACGTTTCCAACAAGACCTGCCGCACTGCGAGCCGGCCCGTTTGATCCTGCAACTCCCCTGGAGAACCCTCATGAACCTCGTCCTTCGCTGTGTTTTCGCCTGCATCGCCTGCCTTGGCTTTGTCATCATCAGCCATTCCCCGAATCCCCAGGGCACGACCCCGGTCGCGCAGGACGCATCCGTCAGCACGGCCGCGCCGGCGATGACCGCGCGCGTCGACCGCAGCCAGTAAGCGCCGCGAGGCTGCAGCATGGACACGCGCCCTGGCTGGATCGCGCTGCTGGCGCTGGCGCTATCGACGGCCCAGCCCGCCCGGGCCGGCGATGGCAGGTTCGGTGACACCCTGTGCCTGAATGTGAAGTTCGCCCAGGGGCAGCCGCTCGACGACCTGCCGATGCTCAAGGACCTTGGCGTACGCTGGGTTCGCGACACGGTGCCGTGGTTCGACATCGAGCCCTCGCCGGGCAAGTACGTCGACTTCCCTCCCGCGCTGGCTCAGCGGCTTGAGTATTACCGCAAGAACCGGATCGGCCTTGTCATGCTGCTTGCCTACGAAAACGCGCGCGCCTATCCGGACACCCCGCAGAAACCGCACAACTCCATCTCGCCCGAGGCCTATGGCCGCTATGCCGCGGAGATGGCGCGCCGCCTGAAAGCGATGGGTCTCACCTTCATCATCGAGCTCTGGAACGAGCCGCACAACAGTCTCTACCACACGCTGGGCGGGAACTGGAATGCGGCACCGCCCTCGCCCTGGGTCGATCACTATCTGGCGATGGTTGCAACGGCTACGGCCCAGATCAAGAAAGTAGACCCCGCCATCAAGGTGATCAACGACGATGACATGTGGGTCATCCACTACCACTTCCTGGCCGGCGGGCTGACCCGCCAGATTGATGGCCTGGGCGTACACCCCTATACCGGAGGCGACATGCCGGAACTCACGGCAGTCACCCATGACACCGACTGGACGCGCCCCTATACGGTCGTCGACGAAGACCGCAGCTTCGGCTCCGCGATGCGCCGCCTGTTTGCCTTCGGGGAGCAGAAGCTGGGCAAGCGGCCCGAAATCTGGCTCACCGAATGGGGCTGGGGCGTGGGCGAAAACTCGCCGCTGGGGCCAGTTCGCGAGGAAACGGTTGCAGGCTACCTGCCGCGCGCCTTCATCCTGGCAGCGGCGGCCGGTGCAAAAGCCACCTGCTGGTTCAGCAGTCAGGATTCGGTGGATGGTCCCATGGGCCTGACGGAAAACGGCGGCCGCAAGCGGGCCGCCTATGCCGCCTACAAACAGCTGAACGCCGAACTGGGTGCTTCGCGCTACATCTGCCAGCTGCCATCGAGCGGCCCGGCCAACTCCCGGCAGCTGTCCTTCCTGTTCCAGGACACCCGGGGGCCGATCGTGGCCAGCTGGCGCGCCATGCCGGCCCTCTCCGACAGCGGCCGTGTGGATTACCAGCGCCCGGCGGTCGCTCCGGCATGCGCGGCCCCTTCGGCCATCGAGCCCGTCAAGCCTGACGCCACCCCCGGCAGAAAAGCTGCCACCACGGACGTCGCCCTGAACGTTCCGGACACGCTGCAGTGAGGCCGGACATGTCAGGTCTTTCCGGTTTTCCGACCACCGCCGACGGCATGCCCATGCCGGCGGACAGCACGCCGCCGGTCCGCAGCGGCCGCGAGCGGGCGGATCTTGTCTTCGTCTATGCGGCCTACGCCCTGCGCTATGTCTATCTGCTGGTACTCACGCCCTTCTACGGGCGTGTACTCGGCGTAGACGGCTATGCCCAGGTACTGGCCGCGATGTCACTGATGAACATGGTCTGGCTGTTCGTAAGCTGGGGCTTCGTGCCGGCCGGCGGGCGCGAGATTGCCACCGCTTCGCGCAGCACCTATGGCGACATCTTCTGGCGCCATTTCTCGGCCCGCACGCTGCTGGCCGGCCTGGCCCTGGTTGCCGGCATCGTCGCCAGCTTTGCCTCGCCCGTGCTGGCGCGCCAGCCCCTGATCGGCGTCTGTGCCGTGCTGCTGGGCATCGTGTCGGCCTATAACCTCGGCTGGTATTTCACCGCCAGCCAGCGGCCGCGCGCAACGGTCAAGCTCGAAGTGCTGGGCTTCATCCTGAGCCTGGTGCCCATCCTGCTGCTGGTCCGCCACAAGGATGACGCCATCATCGTGCTGGCCTGCCTGCTCGTCTCGGCCTTCCTCTCGCTCCTGCTGGCGCACTGGTGGGTCAAGCGGGAAATCCTCCCGCTGCGCTTCGTACGCGAGCGCGGCCTGAAGCTGGTGTCGGAGACCAGCACCCTGTTCATCTACAACTGCAGCTCGGCCATCCTGGTCGCATCTTCCACCTTCCTGCTGAGCCTGCTCGCATCGAGCAGCGAAGTCGGCCACTTCGGTGCTGCCGAGCGGCTCGTCAGTGTCGGCCTGAGCGTCATGGGCCCGGCAGGGCAGATCTTCATTCCCCGGATTACCGCGCTGTTCGCGCGTGACGAGCGCGCCGCCTATGGCGAAATCCGCAAGGCCCTGGTGGTGCTCTTCGGCACCGGCGTGGCCGGGCTGTGTTTCAGTCTGGCGCTGGGGCCCTGGATCGTTCCGCTGATTTTCGGCCAGGGCTTCGCGGGCAGCGTACCGATCCTCAGGATGCTGGCCTGCGTGTTCCCGCTCGCCGCGCTGACGCTGATCATCGGCAACTACATCCTGGTCCCGCTTCACCAGGAAAAGATCCTTACCCGCATCACGATCGGCGGCGCCGTGCTGAACCTGCTCATTGCCATTCCGGCCTCGCTGGCCTGGGGCGCGATGGGCATGGCGGTGGCACGCGTGGTCGGCGAAGCCGTCGTGGCCAGCCTGCTGATCCATGCCCTCTGGCGCATGGGCATCCTCGGGCGGCTTGTTGCGGATTTTTCCCGGAGAAAATCATGAACGGACAGGCCATGCAAGGCTTCGTGATCGTTGCAACCAAGGGACGAGCCGTCGAGACCTTCCACCTGCTCGACAGTCTCGCCAGCCAGACCCTGGCGCCGCTGCACATCCTCATCGCCGGCAGCGAGCCGGCCGACATTGCGGGGCTCGACCGCCATCCGCTGACACTGGCCGGCAAGGCCAGCACGCTGATCGCGCCGCGCGCAGGCCTCACCATCCAGCGCAATGCAGGGCTCGACGCGCTCGCACGGCTGGCGCCGACGCTCACCGCCGATCCCTGGTTCGTGGTCTTCTTCGACGACGACTTCCGGCCCGCTGCCGACTGGCTCGAGCACTGCAGCCAGCGCTTCAGCACCTCGCCGGATGTCGCGGGCATATGCGGCAACGTTCTGGCCGATGGCATCCGCACCACCGGTTTTGATGAAGGGACGGCCCGAGACTACCTGATCGGCCGGCGCCCGCCTGAAGCCCACTGGGCCCATCGCACGCTGACCGAACTCGCCGACGGACTGTACGGCTGCAACATGGCCTACCGCGACACGGTGGCCCTTGCTCAGCGCTTCGACGAGGATCTGCCGCTCTACGGCTGGCAGGAAGACATCGACTACGCTGGCCGCGCGCGCAAACTGGGCCGCCTCGTCTGCGATCCGGCCTGCCGGGGCGTGCATATGGGCGTGCAGGGTGCGCGCACGAGCGGCGTCCGGTTTGGCTACTCGCAGATTGCCAACCCGGCCTACCTGATCCGCAAGGGCAGCATGCGGGCCGGTTTCGGCACGCGCCTGGCCTGCCGCAACATCGCCTCGAACCTGTTCAACACGCTGCGCCTGAACCGGCGCAAGGACTATTCCGGACGCCTGCGCGGCAATCTCCAGGCGCTCTTTGATGCAGGTCTGGGCAAGCTTCACCCGACACGCATCCTCTCGCTCTAGGACGACACGACATGGCGCTCGAGTGGATCGGCATGGTGTTTCTGGCGGTGGCCATGGTGTTCCTGTGGTCACGGCCGGAGCGCCTGCTCGGCCTGCAGATCGTGGCGACCGTGTTCGGCGGCAGCGCCGCGATCAGCCTGCCTGCACTGGGCGGCACCACCGTGGCGCCGGCGCTGCTGTGCCTCGCGATCCTGTCGGTCTGCATCCTGAAATTCGGCCATCTCAACAACCTGTTCGAAAGCATGGCGCCGGGCAAGGCGGGTTTCTGGCTCCTGCTGCTGACGCTCTGGGGCATCCTCTCGGCCTCGGTGCTGCCGCGCCTTTTCAGCGGCGATGTGAGCGTGGTCTCGATGAATCGCGCCGCCTTCGGAGCCGGTGACGGTGTGCCGATCGATCTGCTGTCCCCCGGCTCGGGCAACATCACCCAGCCGTTGTATGTCGTCGGCGAACTGGCGGTGTTCTCCGTCGCGCTGATCTTCCTTCAGCTTGAAGACGGATTGAGGCTCGCCGCGCGGGCAGTGATCTGGGTAGCCGGGCTCAATGTGCTGGCTGCCTGCATCGACCTCTTCGGCTTCTACAGCGGCCTGGGCAATCTGCTCGAACCGCTGCAGACGGCGAGTTTCGCCTTCATGCCGGAGGCCGCCTTCGCCGGCATCAAGCGCATCAACGGCACCTTCCCCGAAGCCTCCGCATTTGCCGGCTTCACACTGCCGGTGCTGGCCTTCTGCTATGTGCTCTATCGCGAAGGCCTGTGGCGCCGCACGACCGGCCCCCTGGCACTGGCCAGTCTGGTCGTCCTGCTGCTCTCGACCTCCAGCGCCGGCTATGGCGGCATTGCGCTCTATGCCGCCTGCGCAGTGGCAGTTTCGCTGGCAAGCGGTCTGCGCCAGGGCGGCAAGACCCATGTCGGCCACTACATGGCCCTGGGCGCCTGGGGCGCGCTCGCCATCACGATCCTGCTGCTGGCACTGCCCTCGTTGCGCGAGCAGGCCTGGACAATTATCGAGAGCACGCTGCTCTACAAGGGAGAGAGCTCCTCGGCCATGGAGCGCGGCGAATGGAACCTGGTGTCATGGAACGCCTTCCTCGACACCTGGGGGCTGGGCGTCGGGCTCGGCAGTGCGCGCGCCTCGAGCCTGCCGATGGTACTGGTCTCCAACCTCGGTCTGCCCGGCACCCTGCTCTTCCTGGCCTTCATCTGGCAGGTCCTGCTCGGCCGCTTGCCCGCCGGCATCGACCCGCAGCACCGTGCCATCACGAAGGCCGCACGCCATGGCGTAGGCGCCGCCCTCATCGTGGCGGTGCTGGTCGCCTCGGTGTTCGACCTCGGTGTGCTGTTCTACGTGTTCTGCGCGATCGCGTGCACGCCGGCCATGCTCTACCGACCGGTGCGCGAGCCGGCCGCGAACACCCGCCTGGCAGGAGTCGCCGCATGAACGCCACACCCTCCCCGCACGCCATGCAGCCTCCGCCCCGCCTGACGCCGGATGGCCGGCCGCTGCGCAGCGGCCTGTCGCGGGGGCGTTACCTGTTCTTCAACCGGGCGCAGCATGTCTTCATGCGGGTCTTTGACGCGCTCACCGGGCTGTCACGCCGGCTTGAAACGGGGCCGGTCAGTGTTGCCGCGCCTCGCCGCGTGCTGCTCTGCATGCAGGCCCACATCGGCGATCTCATCTACGCCAGCGCGGCCATTCCGGTACTCCGCGCCACCTGGCCGGAGGCAAAGATCGATTTCCTCGTCCACCCCGCCGCCGCCCACCTGCTGGCCGGCCACCCCGATCTGGACCAGCTGCATGTGCTCACGCACTGGAAGCTCGACCGTTCGGGCCAGCCGCTGTGGCGCAGGATGCTGAACTACCTGCGGCAGCGTCGTGGCCTGCTGCACCAGCTGCGGTCGCGTGATTACGATCTCGCCATCGATCTCTACGCCTACTTCCCGAACAGCGTCCCGCTGCTGCGTGCGGCGCGCATCCCGGTCCGCCTGGGCTGGGCGAGCGGTGGCTTCGGCGGGCTTCTGACCCATGCCCGGGACTGGCAGCTGCCGGGCCTGCATGTACTCGAATGGCATCGTCGCCTGCTGGCAAGCATCCCGGCCTGCCAGGCGCATCTCGACGCCCTCGCACCTTCTTTTCCGCTGGTGCCGGAAGCTGTCGCACGTTGCCGCGACCAGCTCGCCGCAGCCGGCGTCACCGCCAGCTATCTGTGCTTCCATGTCGGCGCGGGGGGCGCTTTCAAGCAATGGCATGAATCGGCCTGGATCGCGCTGGCCCGTGACGCGGAACGCCACGGCCTGCCGATCGTGCTGCTGGGCTTCGGCCGGGAGGAAGAAGCCCTGGCCGGACGCATTGCAGCCGCCGCCCCGGGCGCCGTCAATCTGGCCGGACGCCTCGCCTTCGCCGAGCTCGCAGCCTGCATCGCCGGTGCCCGCCTGTTTGTGGGGCTCGACTCGATGGCCATTCACCTTGCAGCCGCGTTTGGCGTGCCCCTGGTCGGCATCCAGCCCGGCATCATGGATGGCAGCTGGCGGCCCGCCAGCAGCCGGGCACGGATCGTGACCACGCCGATGCCCTGCTCGCCCTGCTTCCTGCCCGGCGGCTGCAGCCGCATGAGCTGTCTGCGTGACACGCCCGCCAGTGCCGCGAGCCTGGCGCTCGATGATCTGCTGCGTCCTGGAGTGAGCTCATGAGCGCGTCCGGCGAAATCCTCATCAATGGCCGCTTCCTCGGCCGACGCCCCACCGGCGTGGATCGCTTCGCGCATGAACTGCTGCGCGCACTCGACGAGCTGATCGGGCTGGCGCCCGCCGGCACCAACCCGCCGCGCTTCAGGCTGCTGGTGCCGAGCGGCGTGCTCACCGAATTCCGCCATATCCCGAGCGAGCAGGTCGGCCAGCGCCAGGGCTTTGCGTGGGAACAGATCGACTTGCCGCAGGCGGCCCGCGGGCGCCCGCTGCTGAGCCTGTGCAATGCCGCGCCGCTCTTCAAGCGCGCCCAGATCGTGACCATCCATGACGCCGCGCCGGCCCGCGTCCCCGAGTCCTACGGCTTCCGCTTCCGCCTCTGGTACCGACTGCTGATGCCCTGGCTGGGCCGGCTCTCGCGCCGCGTGCTGACCGTGTCGGAATTTTCGCGCCGGGAAATCGCGGCGGCCTATGGCATTCCCGGCAACAAGATCCGGGTGTTGCCCGAGTCCGGCGAACACATGTTGCGGGTAACGCCCGACACCGCCATCCTGGACCGCCTCGGGCTGCATGCCCGACCCTTCGTGCTGGCCGTCAGCAGCATGGTGCCGCACAAGGATTTCGCCACGCTGGTCCGCGCCGCCGAGCAGCTGGGTGACCAGGCCGGGTTCGACGTGGTGATTGCCGGGGGCACCGATCCGCGCATCTTTGCCGGTGCCCGCCTGCCCGAGTCGGTCCGTCATGCCGGCTATGTCAGCGATGGCGAGCTGCGCGCGCTCTACGAGCACGCGGCCTGTTTCGTCTTCCCCTCCTATTACGAGGGCTTCGGTCTGCCACTGACCGAGGCCATGGTACTGGGCTGCCCGGTGATCGCGGCGCGGGCCGCCTCGATTCCCGAAGTCTGCGGTGAAGCCGCCCGCTACTTCGAGCCGGGCAATGATCGCGAGCTGGCTGCCCTGCTCGAAACGAGTCTGGCCGACACGGCCTGGCAGCAGGCCGCGCGGGAAGCCGGCAAGCTGCGCAGCGAACGCTGGCGCTGGTCGCTGGCCGCACATGCGCTGCTCGAGGCGCTGCCATGAGCTCCGCGTCCCCCTTTCCGCCCGCCAGCGTTCACGTGGTGACGGTCACCTATGGCGATCGCTGGCGCCTGCTCGAGCAGACCATCGAAGCAGCGCTGCATGAAGGGGCCGGTCATGTGACCGTGGTCGACAACGGCGCGGCCGACAACACCGCAGCCCAGCTGCAACGGCGCTTCGATGAGCGCGTGAGCCTCATCCGCCTTGAGCGCAATCTGGGCTCGGCCGGCGGTTTTCATGCCGGCATGCGCGAAGCGATGCGGCATCCGCACGCCCTCCTGTGTCTGCTGGATGATGACAATGTCTTCACGCCGGGCGCCCTGTCGAGAATGCTGGCCACGCATGCGGAAGGCCTGCGGACCACGGCCGCGGACGCACTGGCCGTACTGGCGCTGCGTGACGAGCACTTTGTCGCCGAGTCGCTCAGCAGCAGCGATTTCTCGGGCCATGCCGACGCCTATCTCGGCTTCCGCATCCTCGATCTGCCGGCCAAGATCCTGAACCATCTCCATCCTGCCCGGCGTCGCGCGGCGGCGGTGCCGGCCATGCCGGCGGAGCTGCGCTGGGCGCCCTGGGGCGGGCTGCTGTTTCACCGCCAGGTGCCCGAACGCATCGGTCTGCCCCGCGCCGACTATGTGCTCTACAACGACGATATCGAGTGGAGCATGCGACTGGTGGCGGCCGGCGGCCGGATCGTGCTCGATAGCCGGGCACGGATCGAGGACGTGGACAATTCCGGTCATTCGGCGGCGATCTATCCGAACGTATTTGTCTCCCTGCTCTGCGGCAGCAGCGATTTCCGGACCTATTACGAGTTCCGCAACCGCTGCAATCTCGAGCAGCAGCAGGGCCATTACGGGCTCATGAACCGCCTCAACCGGGCCATGTTCTGGAGCCTGCTGGCGGGCTGCGCGCTCGCCTGGGGCCGGCTTGGCCGGCTGCGCCTGCTGCGTGCCGCGATGCATGACGGCGAAGGCGGCCGCATGGGGCTCAGCGAACATCATCCGCTGCCAAACCACCGTGGAGGTGCGGCTTGACGACCCCATCCGCCGCGCCGCTTGCTGCACGCGAGATCTGGATCGACGCCCTCAAGGGCTTCGGCGTGGCGCTCGTCGTCTTCGGCCACAATCCGGAGCTGGTCGGCTACGGCGCGCTGCGCGGGCTGATCTATTCCTTCCACATGCCGATGTTCTTTGCCCTGAGCGGCCTCACGCTGTGCGCGCTGCGACCGGCGCAATGGGCGCAGCGGACGCTCTCGCTGCTGTGGATCTACGCCATGCTGTCGCTCGTTTTCCTGCCGCTCGCGCTGATGCATGACGGCAATTTCATCCCGACTCCGCAACCGGTCCTGCCCAACATCCTGGCCGGTATTGCCTATGGCGTCTCCAGCACGATCCGGATCGATACGCTGTGGTTTCTGCCCGTACTCGCCCTGGGTTGCCTCCTGGCCTGGCCGATCGTGAGTGCCTGTGAGACACGGATCGGCGACGAGCGTCGCCGCGGCTTCGTGCTCTTCGGCCTCGCGCTGCTGCTGGTCACGCTGGGCAGCGCTGGCCTGCATGACATCGACCGCAGCCCCATGACCAAACAACTGGCCTGGGCCGGCGCCGGAACGCAGCGTCTGTGGCCCTGGACGGCGAATATCGTCCCCTTCATTACCGGCTTCATCCTGCTCGGACGCGCGCTGGTCCGGCTGCCTGAGGCCCGGCCGGCCGTGGCCGGCGTCGCAATCGCTTGCCTCGGCCTGCTCTGGATCGGCTGCTTCCTGCGCTCCGGTGCCGGCATGCTGCCCTGGACGCTCGATCTCTCCCACGCCCAGATCGGCCCGGATCCGGCCTGGACCACCCTGGCCGCGCTCGCCGGCTGCACCTTCTGGATCCTGCTGCTGCGCCGCTCCGGCCAGCAACTGCGCTTTGCCGCCTGGATCGGTCGCAGCAGCCTGGCGGTCATGGTGCTGCACCCGATGATTCAGCACAGCCTGAGCCGGATCGGGGGCGGCATCGGCCCCTGGCTGGGCTTCACCGGCGGCCTGCTGATTCCGGTCGTCCTGGACCGGGCGCTGCTCAACCGGCACAGCCTCGGGCAGCTCTTCTTCTATCCACGCAACTTCCTGAGAAAACACCAGCATGGCTTCCGTTGAAGCACAGTCAGGCAAGGCACGCCTGGGCTGGCTCGACGCAGCACGCGGAGCCGGCATCATCCTCGTCGTACTGGGCCATGTGATCGGTGGCCTGCGCGATGGCGGGCTGCTGCCCGCAGGCGGCTTTTTCGACCGCCTGTTCTTCATGATCTACACCTTCCACATGCCGGTGTTCTTCTGGCTCGCCGGCAGCCTTGTCAGGAGCCGCATCGAGCGCAGCCGGCCCAACTTCCTGCGGGCGCTGCTGATCGGCATCGTCTGGCCGTACTTCCTGTGGAGCTTCCTGCAGAGCGGCCTGAATCACCTGGCGGCGTCCTATACCAACCACCAGTATCCCTTCGATGCCGACCGCGTGATCGCCTTCCTGTGGGCGCCGGCCGCGCAGTTCTGGTTCCTGTATTCGCTGTGCCTGCTGCACCTCTCCGCGCTGCTGCTGTGCCGCCTGCCGGCCTCGGCCGGGCTGGTGATCGCCGTGCTGGTGTCACTGGCCGGCCACCTCTGGATGCCTGACGGCGTCCTGGCCTGGACGATGCAGGTCACCTGGGCCTATTACTGGGGCGCTGCCTGCGCGGCACGCTGCATCTTCCCCGGTGACGAGCGCCTGAAGTCGCTCACGCTGCCGCTGTCGCTGATCCTTGTCGTGCTCTGTGCGGTCGCGTCGGAATACGCCCGGCTCAGCGGGGCCGCCTCCGGCAGTTCCCTCATCGCCTTGCCCGCCACGCTCGGCGGCATGATCGCCCTGCTGCTGCTGAGCCGCCGGTATGGTGAATCCTCCGGCTGGCTGCGCACCCTCGGCCTTTATTCCATGGGCATTTACGTGCTGCATGTGATGGTGGTGGCCGGCCTGCGCATCGTGCTGGTGAAGCTTTTCCATGTCGACAACGCCGCACTGGTGATGCCGCTGCAGATGGCGGCCGGCATCCTGATCCCGATGTTCATCACCTGGCTGGCGCGCCGCCATGACCTCAACCGCCTGGCCGGACTGGGCTGAAACCTGAAAGGAATGCATCTTGAAGATCGCTGTCGTCCATGAATGGCTGGCCACCTACGCCGGCAGCGAAAAGGTGCTCGAGCAGATCCTGCTCATGTTTCCGCAGGCGGATCTCTTTTCGGTGGTGGATTTCGTGCCGGAGAAGGAGCGCGGTTTCCTGCAGGGCAGGACGCCGCGCACCACCTTCATCCAGAAGCTGCCGAAAGCGGCGCGCTGGTTCCGCCATTACCTGCCGCTGATGCCGCTGGCCGTCGAGCAGCACGATCTCTCCGGCTATGACCTCATCATTTCGAGCAACCATGCGGTGGCCAAGGGCGTGCTGACCGGGCCGGACCAGATCCATGTCTGCTACTGCCATTCGCCGATCCGCTATGCCTGGGATCTGCAGCACCAGTACCTGCAGGAGTCCGGCCTCACCCGCGGCCTGAAGAGCTGGCTGGCGCGCGGGCTGCTGCACTACATGCGCCTGTGGGATCTGCGCACCGCGAATGGCGTGGATCATTTCGTGGCCAACTCGGGCTTCATCGCCCGCCGCATCCGCAAGGTCTACCGCCGCGAGGCCGAGGTGCTGCCGCCGCCGGTCGATGTCTCCGGCTTCGCGCTGGCGACGGAGAAGGAAGACTTCTACCTCGCCGCCTCGCGCATGGTGCCCTACAAGAAGATGCCGATGATCGTCGAAGCCTTCTCCAGAATGCCCGACCGGCAACTGGTGATGATCGGCGACGGGCCCGACATGGACCGCTGCCGCGCCGCCGCCGGCCCCAACGTGAAGATCCTCGGCTACCAGAGTTTCGAGTCGCTGCGCAGCCACATGCAGCGGGCACGCGCCTTCGTCTTCGCGGCCGAGGAGGATTTCGGCATCGCGCCGGTCGAAGCCCAGGCCTGCGGCACACCGGTGATTGCCTTCGGCCGGGGCGGCGCGCTTGAAACGGTGGTGGAGAGCGAGGACCCGGCACAGCGCACCGGGCTCTTCTTCGCCGAGCAGGAAGCCGACGCGATCATTGCGGCAGTGGAGCGCTTCGAGCGCGGCCCGGCCTTCGATCCGGCGGTATGTCGCCAGCATGCAGAGAAATTCTCGACCGAGGCTTTCCGCGCCCGCTTCCTCGACATCATCGCCCGGATCACGCGATGAGCGGGAGCCCGTCCTCTGCCCGGCTCGAGGGCCTGCAGCAGCTGCGCTTCTTCGCGGCGCTGCTGGTGCTGATCCATCATGTGCTCGAGGAGCTGCATGCCAGCCCGCTGGTGCAGCTGCCCTATGCACTCACCACCGTGGGCGCCTGCGGGGTGGACATCTTCTTCGTGATCAGCGGTTACGTGATGTGGCACAGCACGCGCGGCTTTGCCGAGGGCGTGTCACCGCTGGGCTTCCTGCGGCGGCGTTTTTTCCGGATCTATCCGATCTACTGGTTCTGCCTCGGCCTGCTGCTGCTGATCTGGGCCAGCGGCATCGGCTACCGCTCGCTGCAGCTCTCGCCAGTGCTGCTGTTTTCATCCCTGAGCCTGATTCCGGGCATCGATCGCGACAGCTCGCTGATCGTCGGCGTGGCCTGGACGCTGGTGTATGAAATGTACTTCTACGCGGTCTGCACGATGGCGCTGTGCCTGCGCCCGGTGCGGCTGCGCCCGCTCTTCATCCTGCTGCTGCTCGGCGGCCTGCCGGTGCTGGCCGGGCTGGCCGGCTGGCACAGCGGCGAGAGCTGGTATGCCGACCCGATCGTGCTGGAATTCTGCTTCGGACTCGGACTCGGCGCCCTGCACGCACCAGCCGGCCGCAAAGCCTGGCATGCACCAGTCCTGATCGCGGCCTGCTTCATGATGGTGGCCGCCTGCCTCTGGTGGCCCGACGCGAAAACGGCCGGCCTGTCCGACAGCGTCCGGTGGCTGGCCTGGGGCGTGCCGGCTGCGCTGATCGTGGCGGTGAGCACCGGTCGTCCCTTTGCGGGTGGCCGTACAGGCCGGTGGCTGACCGGCATGGGAGATGCTTCCTATACACTTTATCTGAGCCACGGTTTCGTCATGATCGTGCTGGCCCGGCTGCTCAAGGGCGCGCTGGCGGAGTCGATGACCGCAGTAGTGGTCGCCGGGGTGCTGGCCGTAATCGGCGCCTGCGTGCTGGGGCGCCTGATGCACGTTCATGTCGAACGGCGCCTCACGGATTACCTGAAACACTAGCGGGCATCCCGAATGCCCCGTGCCGGATCGCCCATGTCCAGACTGGAAGCCCGCTACCTCCGCTTCGAACGCAGTGCGCCTGGCGCCACCGGGCTCTCCGAGCTCGCCGGCTATGCCAGAAGCATCGCACGCAAGCGCTGGCTGGTGCTCGGCTGCGGATGCTTCTGCGCCGCGCTGGCGATCTTCCTGGCGCTGCAGGCCACGCCGCGCTTCGAGTCCACCGCCATGCTGCTGGTCGACGACGAGGGGGGCCGCATCCTCTCGATCGATGACACGACCAGCGAAGGCGCAGGCGGACGCGCGCACTACATGACGCAACTGGAATACCTCCAGTCCTACAAGCTGGGCCTGCAGGTCATCAGCTCGCTGGCCCTGTGGGAAGAACCCGGCTTCGACCCGCGCCGCGAACCGCCTTCTCCGCTCGACCGCCTGCTGGCCCTGGCCGGCCGGCCGCGGCCCCAGCCGGACTGGACCCCGGAACTGCTGGCCGAAGCCTGCTGGGGGCGCTTCGCGAAAAGCCTGCGCATCCTCCCGGTGCCGGAAAGCCGGCTCATCCTGGTGAGCTTCAGTGCCACCGAGCCAGCCTTCGCCGCCCGCGTCAGCAACGCGGTGGTCAATGCCTATCTCGAAGCCCTGCAGGCCACGCGCCTGATGCTCAATGATCACGCCAGCGCCCGCCTGAGCGCCGAGGAAAACCGCCTGCTGGCGCAGCTCGACGAATCGCAGCAGTCACTCCAGTCCTTCCGCAATGCCAAAGGCATGGCCCGGCTGAACGGCTCCGACCAGACCCTGGTCGCCCTGCAGATCGCCCAGCTCACCGGCCGCCTGGCCCAGGCCCACACCCGCCGCGTGACCGCCGAGTCGGCCTGGGAGCAGGCCCGCAACACCGCCCCTGCGGACTACGCACATCTGCCCGGCGTGCAGGCCGGTGCCGGCGTGGGCGAAGCCGCTTCGCAGCTGGATGCCGCGCGGGTCAGGCTTGCCGAGCTCTCCCAGCGCTACGGCCCGGAGCATCCCCGCATGCTCGAAGCCCGCGCCGAAGAAGACACGGCCCGCGCGCATCTGAACCAGCTGAGCCAGCAGGCCGTTGCCGCACTCGAGCGCGACGCCCTGGCGGCCAGTGCAGCCGAAACCGCGCTGCGCACCGAGCTGGCGATCGCCCGTTCGCGCGTGCAGGATCTGAACCGCAATGAAGCCGCGCTCGACACGCTCTCGCTCAATGCCGCCGGCGATCGTCAGCTCTACGACATCACCCGCAACCGGCGCAACGAGCTCAGTGCCCTCCGCGACATCAAGGCCGATCCGGTCCGCCTGATCCAGCCTGCACGACCCGAATTCACCCCGCACCGCCCCTCTCCGCTGCTGCTGGGGCTGGGCGGTCTCGTCGGCGGCATGCTGCTGTGTGCGCTCGCCGTGCTGATCCGGGAGCGTTTCTGGCTCGTGTTCCACGACGCCCAGGAACTCGAGCAGCGCAGCGGGCTGCCGGTGCTGGCGGAGCTCTCGAGCGACGAGGATTTCGATCCCGCCGCGCTGGCGCGCACCACGCTGAACCGCCCCGCCAGCGGCTTTTCAGAAGCGGTCCGCACCCTGCGCTCGGCCGTGCTGCTGAGCGACATCGACCTGCCCTGCCGGCGCATCCTGGTCACCTCCAGCCTGCCCGGCGAAGGCAAGACGACCCTGGCCGCCAACCTGGCCTATTCGCTGGCCGCCACCGGCCGCTGTCTGCTGATCGATGCCGACATGCGCCGGGCCGGCTTGAGCGGGCGACTCGGCCTGTCCCGCGAGCAGGCCGGCCTGAGCGATCTGCTCGCCCGCCCGGAACGCGTGGACTGCATCCACCGCCGCGAGGCCGGCCTGGACCTGATTCCGAGTGGCAGTCTGAGCGAGCAGCCGCTGGAGCTGCTCTCCAGCACCGCTTTCGCCGATCTGCTCGCAGGGCTCGCGCCGCGCTACGACAGCATCGTGATCGACTCGCCACCGCTGCTGCCGGTCAGCGATGCACAGCTGATTGCGGCGCTGTGCGACCGCACGCTGCTGGTGGTGAGGGCGCGCCTGACGCCCTGGTCCGTACTGCGCCGCAGCCTGGCCCTGCTCTCCCGCAGCCGCGCCCGGCCGCTGGGGATCGCCTTCAACGACAGCCGCCGGCCCGAAGTGCAGCACGCTGCCGAGCCGATCGAGCTCTCCGACGCCCTGATGAACTGAGCGCAGCCACACGGCAGCGCCCCTGGACGGCAAGCTGCGCTATGCTCGGTGCGCTTCCCTTTCCTGCCTGCCAACATGTCTTCGCGTGAATCCGGCTCGACCTTTTCGCTGCTTGCCCGCCGCCGTTTCGGCCCGCTCTTCGCAACGCAGTTCTGCGGCGCCTTCAATGACAATGTCTTCAAGAACTCGCTGGTCCTGCTGATCACCTTCCAGAGCGGTGCGGTGTTCGGGCTGGCGCCTGCGGTGGCAGTGCAGCTCGCGGCCGGGCTTTTCGTACTGCCCTTCTTCCTGTTCTCGGCGCTGGCCGGGCAGCTGGCCGACAAGTACGAGAAAACGCGCCTCATCCGCCTGATCAAGCTGGCCGAAATCGCGATCGCCCTGATCGCGGCCATCGGTTTCGTCAGCCGGCATGCCGAGCTGCTGCTCGTTACGCTGTTCCTGATGGGTGTGCATTCGACCTTCTTCGGGCCGCTGAAATATTCCATCCTGCCGCAGCATCTGCGCCGGGAAGAGCTGGTCGGCGGCAATGCCTGGGTCGAGAGCGGCACCTTCGTCGCGATCCTGGCCGGCAGCGTGCTCTCCGGCCTGCTGATGGCCGTCCCGCCGATCGGACCCGAGCTCTGCGGCGGCCTCGCCCTGCTGGTTGCGCTTGCCGGCTATGCGGCCAGCCGCAGGATTCCCGCCGCGCCGCCGCCCGCGCCCGAGCTGAAGATCCATCACAACTTCATCGGCGAGACCTTCCGCAACCTGCGCCTCGCGGCCCGGGACCGCACCGTCTTCACCGGCCTGCTCGGCATTTCCTGGTTCTGGTTCTTCGGCGCCATCCTGCTGACCGAGTTCGCCCCCTATGTGAAAGACACGCTGGGGGGCGACGAGCTGATGGTCACCACGCTGCTGGGCACTTTCATCATCGGAATCGCGGCCGGCTCCTTCCTCTGCGAGCGTTTCTCGGCACGCCAGGTGGAGCTGGGCCTGGTGCCCCTGGGCTGCCTGGGCCTGTCGCTGTTTGCCGCGGACCTCTGGCTGGCCAGCCCGGCCGCGGCGATGCCGACCGATCTCGGCCGCTTCCTTGCGCAGCCGGGGAGCTGGCGCATCCTGTTCGACCTGGTGATGATCGGGGTCTCCGGTGGCTTCTTCACCGTGCCGCTGTATGCGCTGATCCAGAGCCGTTCGGAAGTCGCCGAGCGCTCGCGCATCATCGCCGCCAACAACATTCTGAACTCGGCCTTCATGGTCGTGGCCTCGCTGTGCGCCATGCTGCTGCTGGGCAGCGGCCTCAGCGTGGCCGGGCTGTTCCTGGCCTGCGCGGGCGCCAACCTGGTCGTCGGCGCGCTCCTCTTCCTGCGCGTGCCGGAGTTCTACCTGCGCGCGATTGCCTGGACGCTGACCCATGTGATCTACCGCGTGGAGCGCCAGGGCATGGAACACATTCCGGCACGCGGCCCTGCGGTGCTGATCTGCAACCATGTGAGCTTTGCCGATGCGGTGGTGCTGATGGGCGTGCTGCCGCGCCTGCCGCGCTTCGTGATCGACCAGCAGATCCACCGCACGCCGCTGGTGAGCTGGCTGTTCCGCGCCAGCCGCACGATTCCGGTGGCCAGCGCGCATGAAGATCGCCACAGCGTGCAGCGCGCCTATGACGAGATCGCGGCCACGCTCGAAGCCGGCGATCTGGTTTTCATCTTTCCCGAGGGCCGGCTGAGTCCGGATGGCGAGATCGCGCCCTTCAAGGGCGGGCTCAACAAGATCCTGCGCCGCAATCCGGTGCCGGTGATTCCGATGGCGCTGTCCGGGCTGTGGGGCAGTTTCTTCTCGCGCAAGTACGGTCGCGCCATGACGCGGCCCTTCGTGCGCGGCGCCTTCAACCGGGTGCTGCTCACGGTCGGCGAGCCGCTGGCTCCGGAAGGGCTCACCCCTTCGCGCCTGCGTGAGGAAGTGGTCGCCCTGCGCGGCGAGCGGCCCTGAGCACGCCGCGCCGCAAGACGCGGTGAAGGCGCGTGTCAGACCTTGTCTGACGGACTTTTGCTGCGCCGCATGCTAGGGTTGTGGATTGTGCCGGGGCTCATCACCGGCACGTCCCCTCCCCTCCGCTGCACCATGAAAAACATTTCCTATCCGATGCTGGCGCTGATGCTGGCATTCCTCAATTCCATCGGCCCTTTCTCGATCGACGCCTACCTGCCGGCCTTTCCGGCGATGCAGAAAGCGCTGGCCACCGATGCGGTGGCCATGCAGCAATCGCTTACCGCCTACATGATCCCCTTCTCGGTGATGATGCTGTGGCACGGCTCGATCTCCGACGCGCTGGGCCGCAAGCGGGTCATCGTGGCCGGTCTGCTGGTGTATTTCGTCGCCTCGCTGCTCTGCGCCTTCGCGCCGAACATCCATGTGCTGCTGATCGGCCGCGTGCTGCAGGGCCTCTCGGCAGGCAGCGGCGTGATCGTCGGTCGCGCCGTGGTGCGCGATGTGCTGGAAGGCCCGGCCGCCCAGCGCATGATGTCGCATGTGGCGATGGTCTTCGCGATCGCACCGGCCATTGCGCCCATCATGGGCGGCTGGCTGACCGCAAGCCTCGGCTGGCGCTCGATCTTCGTGTTCCTGGTGCTGCTCTCGGCCGCCCAGCTCTTCATGACCTGGCGCTATCTGCCCGAAACCCTGCCGGTCGAGAAGCGGCAGGCGCTCGCGCCGCGCAACCTCTTCGCCGGCTATCTGGCGGTGCTGGGCAGCGGCCGCTTCGTGCTGATTGCGCTGTCGATGAGTTTCATCTTCACCGGCTTCTTCCTCTACGTCATGTCGGCCCCGGTCTTCCTGATGGATCACCTCGGCCTGAGCGCCACCCAGTTCGGCTATCTCTTCGTGCCGCTCGTGACCGGCATGATCTGCGGCTCCTTCACCGCGGTGAAGCTCTCGCACCGCTACAGCTACGGCAGGATCATCGGCATCGCCTTCTGCGTGTCGGCCTTCGCCGCGGTCTGGAACCTGCTGGCAAACTTCCTGCTGCCCGACACGGTGCTCACCCGGATCCCGCAGCTCGCGCTGCAGAGCTTCTCGATGAACCTGGCCTTTCCCAGCCTTACCCTGATCGCGCTGGACATGTTCCCGCACCGGCGCGGCATGGCGGCAAGCTGCCAGGGCTTCATCCACACCCTGATCATGTCGGCCGTCGCCGGCGTACTGGCCCCGCTGCTGTGGGATTCGACGCGCCAGATGGCGGTGGCGATGGCGGTGATGTGCGCGCTGTCCTTCCTGCTCTACACCGCCAGCCGCAAGCTCGTCCGCGCCTGATCCCGGCGGCTGGCACCCCCGCCCGGCCGGGCGTACATTCGCATTTTTCCGGGCGCCCGCCCATCGCGGGCCGCCTGTCCATTCAGGAGGATTGCAGATGGAATACCGTCGTCTGGGCCGTTCCGGCCTCAAGGTGAGCGCGCTGTCGCTGGGTTCCTGGGTGACCTATTCGAACCAGGTCAATGCCACCAGCGCCCGCGAGATCATGGCCGCCGCCCGCGACCATGGCGTGAATTTCTTTGACAACGCGGAAACCTACGCCGCAGGCGAGTCCGAACGCATCATGGGCGCGGCTTTCCGCGAACTGGGCTGGGCGCGCGAGCACTATGTGGTGTCGAGCAAGTTCTTCTGGGGTCTGAGCGAGGACCCCAATGTGCATCACACGCTCAACCGCAAATACTTGATGGGTGCCATCGACGGCTCGCTGCGCCGCTTCGGTCTGGATTACCTCGATCTGATCTACTGCCACCGCCCGGACCCCAACACCCCGATCGAGGAAACCGTGTGGGCAATGCACGACATCATCTCGCGCGGCAAGGCGCTCTACTGGGGCACCTCGGAATGGAGCGCGGACGAGATCCGCGCGGCCTGGGACATCGCCGAACGCCACCACCTGCACAAGCCGGTCATGGAGCAGCCGCAGTACAACCTCTTCGTGCGCAAGCGGGTCGAGCAGGAATACCGGCGCCTGTACGAGGACATCGGACTGGGCCTCACCACCTGGAGCCCGCTGGCCTCCGGCGTGCTGAGCGGCAAATATGTGGGAGGCATCCCCGCCGACTCGCGCGGCACGCTGCCCGGCTACGAATGGCTGCGCGAACGCCTGGTGAATGCCGAGCGCAACGCGGCGGCGGCCCGCCTCAAGCCGCTGGCCGATGAACTCGGCTGCAGCCTGGCACAACTCTCCCTGGCCTGGTGCCTGAAGCATCCGCAGGTCTCTTCGGTGATCACCGGCGCCTCCCGCGTGGCGCAGGTGGACGAAAACATGAAGGCGCTGGAGATTCTGCCGCGTCTGACGACCGAGATCATGGCGCGGATGGAAGCCGCCTGCGAAACTTGCAGTTCTTGAAATAACACGGGAAATTCCCTCAAGCCGGCCGTCAGACGCATGATCTGTGCGCCTAGAATGGGCGGAATCCCGGATCCGGACACCCAGCCATGAAAAAACTCGTCCTCGCCTCCAACAACGCCGGCAAGCTGCGTGAATTCCAGGCCCTGCTGGCGCCGCTGGGCTGGACGGTGATTCCGCAGGCCGAACTGGGCGTGCCCGAAGCCGAAGAACCGCATTGCACCTTCGTCGAAAACGCCCTGGCGAAAGCCCGCCACGCTTCGGCCCACACCGGCCTGCCCGCGCTGGCGGATGACTCCGGCATCTGCGTGCATGCGCTGGGCGGCGCGCCGGGCGTGCATTCGGCACGGTTTGCCGGCGAACCGAAGTCGGATGCGGCCAACAACGCCCTGCTGATCGAGAAGCTCGCCAGCGAGCAGGATCGTGGCGCTCATTACGTGTGCGTGCTGGTCATGGTGCGCAGCGCCGACGACCCCCAGCCGATCATTGGCGAAGGCGAATGGCATGGCGAAGTCATCAGCAGCCCGCGCGGTGAAGGCGGTTTCGGCTACGACCCCTACTTCCTGCTGCCGCAGATGGGCCAGACCGCGGCCGAGCTCGACCCGGCGCTCAAGAACGCACTGAGCCACCGCGGCGCCGCCTGTCGCCATCTGATCGAACGTCTGCGGGCGCTGGGATAATTTCTTCTCATGGAAACCCGCCAGCTCCTCGAACTCAGCCGCAGCCGCTTCGCCGCCACCCTGGTGCTGGCGCTGCGGGAATGCGGCCTGCGCCTGCCGCCCCTGCTGCAGGCCGTGGAGCGTGCGGCCGGCAGTGCTTTTGACGAGCTGGCCGAGCTGCGCAGCAAGGAAGACTATCAGCGCAAACGCAGCGTCACCGCCTCACGCATCAGCCTGGTCCACCCCGAGGACATGGACCTCACGGTCGACCTGATCAACCTGAGCCATGCGCTGACCGACGCCTGCGAGCGCGAGCTGCCGCGCCTGCACCTGCTCTTCATGCGCCTGCTCGACCAGCACAATGCCGTGCAGGACCAGCTCCCGGTCGGGCCGGAAGCCGTCTGCATCGCGCTGCGTGGCCTGTGTGACTCCGGCGAGCTGCCGCCCGACCTGCGCCAGAACCTGCCGCGCCTGGCCCAGCCGCATCTCATCGAAGCCCTGCGCCTGTTCTATGCCGATCTCACCCGCGAACTGGGCGACAGCGGCGTGGAGCCGGCCTCGCTCACCCGCAGCGGCCAGGCGCCGGCCCCCACGCGTCCGCCCGGGGGCGAAGACGTCTTCGCCGGCCCGCCCGGCAGCCTCGGTCACGGCGGCGGCTACAGCGCCGCCGGCCAGAACGAAGTGCTGGAGTCCGGCCACACGCTGGATGGCCCGCTCGGTCGCCTGCAGAGCCGCCTGATGCGCCGGCAGGCCGCCGGGGCGGGCGCCAGCGCCGCGCCGAGTCTCGACCCGGCCCTGCTCGCCGCCATCATGGAGCGCGTGTTCATCTGGCTCACCGAGCGCCAGCAGAGCGCCAGCACCACCGAAAGCACCAACCTGACCGAACTGCGGCCGCTGCTGCCCGCGCCCAGCAATGCCGCCATCGACGCGATCGGCATGGCCTTCGACGTGCTCGGCAGCGATACGCGGCTCTGCGCGCCGGTGCGCGCGAGCCTCGCCCGGCTGCGCCTGCCGGTGAGCAAGGTAGCGCTCATGGCCGGCGGCTTCCCCGCCAGCCTGGAGCATCCGCCGCGCCGCTTCCTCGAGACCGTGCTGCGCCTGGGCTTCAGCCTGCCGCCGCAAACGGGCGAAGAGCACCCGGTGTGCCAGGCCATCGAGACCGCCACCCGGCGTATCCAGCAGGAATTCGAACTGGACCAGGCCATTTTCAGCGAGGCCGGGGCCAGCCTCGAAGCCCTTGAAACGCGGCTGCTCGCCGCGCACGCCGAAGCCTGCGCAGCGCTGCTGCCGCAGGCGCGCCATGAAGCCCAGCGCGAGCACTCCCGCCATCACGCCGCACGGGCGATCCGGGCGCTGTGCACCGGCACCGATCTGCCGCGCCCGGTCCGCGTGTTTCTGGAGCAGCTCTGGATCCGCGTGCTGGCGGTCATCCACCAGCATGGCGGCGGCGACAAGTCCGGCGCCTGGCTGCGTGCACTCCACACCGCAAACCAGCTGGTCGAAAGCGTGGAGCCGCGCGACATCAACTCGCGCGACGCCCTGCTGAGCAGCCTGCCGCCGCTGCTGGCCGAGCTGCGCGCCGGGCTGGATGCGATCGGCGTGCCCGAAGCCCTGCGCGAGCGGGCCTTCAAGAGTTTCGCCTCGGTTCACAGCGCCATCATTCACGGCCGCAAGCCGGACAACTCGCCCGACAACGACATCATGTCGGCCAGCCCGCCACGCGTGGAGCCGATCAATGGCCTGCCGGGCGCCTTCGTGCTGCGCCTGCCGCCGACGGCCGAGCCCGATCGGGGCCTGCCGGATTGGGTCGGCCAGCTCGTTGCGGGTCAGTGCCTCGACCTCGAAGTGCCCGAACACGGCTGGCGCCGGCTGCGCCTGAGCTGGGTCGAGGGCCATCCGCGCGTGCTGCTCGGCGCCACGCTGGATGGCGACTTCCGCCTCATCCTGCCGGCGCACTGGCTCGGGCGCTCGGGCATTCCGGCGGGCCGGCCGATTCCCATGCAAGCATTGTTCGAACTGGCAGCCGAAACCGCCGAGCAGCGGGCGGCGGGCTAGAATCAAGGCAGGCAAACTCCGCCTGCACCGGGAGATGAACATGAAAAAAACCGCATTTGCCGCAGCCCTTGCGCTGACTGCGCAGCTGGCAATCGCCCAGAAGCTCGAACCGATTCCCGATCCGCCCGCGCCCCCCGGCGTCACTGACGAAGAGCCCGATGTCACCATCCGCCAGCGGGGTGAAGACCGCTATGAGGAATACCGGGTGCGTGGCCAGCTCTACATGATCAAGGTGACCCCCCGCGTCGGCAAACCGTATTACCTGGTCTCGCGCGAGAAAGGCGGCGCCTTCGAGCGCGTCGACGACCTCGACCGTGCCCGCACCGTGACCCAATGGGTCCTCTTCAAGTGGTAAGACCCCACTGAGGCGCCGCCCCGGCCGCCGCCACCCGGCGGCTTTTTTCTTCCTGCCCTCCGCAACGGAATTGCCCCGACATGACTGACCGCCCCGACGCCACCGCCGTGCGCGACTACCTCACCGGCCTGCAGGACCAGATCGTCCGCAGCCTCGAAGCCTTTGACGGCCAGGCTTTCCGCAGCGACCGCTGGCAGCGGCCCGAAGGCGGCGAAGGCCTCACCCGCGTCATCGAAGGCGGCCGGTTTTTCGAACGTGGCGGGGTGAATTTCTCGCATGTCTTCGGCAGCAGGCTGCCGCCTTCGGCCTCGGCCGGCCGCCCGGAGCTTGCCGGCAGCGGTTTCGAGGCGATGGGCGTGTCACTGGTGCTGCATCCGCGCAACCCGTATTGCCCCACGGTGCACATGAATGTGCGCTTCTTCATTGCCAGACCGCAGGACGCCTCGGTCGAACCGGTGTGGTGGTTCGGCGGCGGCATGGACCTGACTCCGTACTACGGTGATGTTGAAGACGTGCGCCACTTCCATGCCAGCTGCAAGGCGGCCGTCGAACCCTTCGGCGCCGGGCTGCATCCGCGCTTCAAGGACTGGTGCGACCGCTACTTCCACCTGAAACACCGCAACGAGGCGCGCGGCGTGGGCGGGCTCTTCTTCGATGATTTCAACGAGACCGGCTTCGTGCAGAGCTTCGGGCTGACCCGCAGCGTGGGGGATGCCTTCCTCACCGCCTACCTGCCGATCATCGAGCGACGCCGTGACACGCCTTACGGCGAGCGCGAACGCGACTTCCAGGCCTACCGGCGCGGCCGCTATGTGGAGTTCAACCTGGTTTTCGACCGCGGCACGCTCTTCGGCCTGCAGTCGGGCGGGCGGACCGAATCCATCCTGATGTCGATGCCACCGGAAGTGAAATGGCGCTACGACTGGCAACCGGAGCCCGGCAGCCCGGAAGCTGTGCTCTACACCGACTTCCTGCCGGTGCGGGACTGGGTCTGAAGCATGGCGACTCCGAACAAGGCCCGCCAGCACCTGACGCAAACGCTCGCCGACACCGCCGCCCGCTATCAGCGCGAGTCCGTCATCCCGCACTGCCCGAGCTGCGCCGCGCCCTGCTGCAAGCTCGACAAGCTGGTGCTGGAGCTCGACTGGGCGCAGACCAAAGGTCTCTGGAAGCTGGAGGAGTCGCGCAAGGAATTCGACAAGCGCCTCGCCAGCGGCCGCGGCCCGATCGAGATCCGCCCGGCCAACGGCCTCTACTACGCACACAGCCGCCCCTGCCCGGCCTTCGACCCGGCCTGCGGCTGCACGGTCTACACCACGCCGCTCAAGCCGGTCGGCTGCAGCGACTTTCCGGTCTATGAAAACGAAGGCGAAGTGATGGCGGATCTGCGCTGTGAAGCGGTCGATATCGAAGCGCTGAAAGCCCGTCTGCAGGAAGCGCTGGGGCCTGAGGCTCGCCTGCGCGAGCGCGCCGACCGCGACTTCCCCTTCCTCGTCACCCTCTCCGCCCGCCTGCCCGGCAAGTAGGCCCGCAGGATGTGGAACAGGACCACGCGGGGGCTGATGCTGGGCACCGCGCTGGCCGGCTTTGGCGGCTGGATCGACTTTCTCGCGATCCTGACCCTGGCGGCCTATGTGTATCAGGCCAGCGCCAGCCTGATGGCGCTGATCAGCGCGATCTTCGTGCTGCCCTCGATGCTGCTCGGGCCGCGCATCGGGCGCTGGCTGGACCGCAGCCGGCCGCTGCCCATCCTGCTCGCCGCGCTGGGCCTGCGCACGCTCAGCACCGGCCTTCTGCTGCTGCAGGCACCCGTCGCGCTCTTCTGCGGGCTGCTGGTGCTGCGCGCGCTGTTCAACACGCCGACGGAGTCCGCCGCCAATCTGCTCGTGGCCCGCGTCGTGAAAACGGAAGACGTGCCGCGCTACTTCAGCATGCTGGGCGTGCTGCGCAATGCCTCGAAGATCGCCGCACCGGTCATCGGCAGCACGCTGGCCTCACGCTTTGGCGAAGCCTCGGCGCTGAGCGCATCAATCCTGCTGAGCCTGATCGCGCTCGCCCTGCTGGCCGCGGCCTTCCGGGGTCAGGCCGCCATCGGCCCCGGCACGCCGAAGCCGGTGCGCGAAGCCCCGGTCCCTGCCAGCGGGGCGCCAGTCGATGAAAACCGCGATCTGCTGCGCACCCTGCTGGGCACGGTGACCGTCTTTTCCTTCATGGTCTTCCTGATCAACAACCAGTTGCCGGTACTGCTGCACAAGGCAGGTTTCGACAAGGCGCTGCTGGGCCTGCTGGTGTCCTGCTCCGGCGCGGGCGGCATCCTGGCGGCCGCCTGGCTGGCCCGCCGCAAGCGGGCCGCACAGGCCGGGCCGGATCCGCTGCGCCTCACCCTGTTCGCCAGCGGCCTCGTTGCGGTCTGCTTCATCGGACTCGGCTTCGCCTTCCGCTTGCCGCCGGCGCTCGCACCCTGGTTCGCCGGCCTGCTCTTCTTCTGCACCGGCCTCTGCGCATCGGTGCAGACCATCCAGTCCAGCGTGGTGGTGGTACAGCGCTTTCCGCAGGGCGTGGCCCTCGCGAGCGCAAGAATGCAGGCCTTCCAGAGCGGCGCGATGCTGATCGCGCCCTGGGTGGCCGCCCTGCTCATTCCTCACCTCAGCGTGTCAGCGCTCTTCCTGCTCGACGGCAGCGTCGCGCTGCTGGCCTTGCTGGGCGTGGCGACATGGGTCGGCCGCCGCTGCGCTCCGGTGCGATGAACACCCACTGCGGCGCCCGGGCGAGTGACCCGGGCACGCTCCTCACTTGCCGGTCACATTTGTAAAGACCAGAGCCGGCGAGTCGCTGACCACCCAGAAACCCGACGCGCTGTTGGTGACGCTCACATCGGTGAAGCTGCTGCGGGCGAGACGGCTGATTTTGGTGGCCGTCTTCGCGTTGGCGATCTTCACCCCCCGGAAGACCACGTTCTCATGGAAAGTTTCCGGATAGCCCAGCGAAGCGTCGGTGCCGGCATAGGCATCGACCAGGATCGGCGCTCCGCCGGCCGAGATGTTGTCGAGCGAGATGTTGCTGATGGTGATGTCGCGGAACTGCGCCACAGCGCTCGCCTTGCTGTATTGCGTGGTCACCGCGCTGTAGGCCAGCGTCATGATGAAGGCATTGGTGCTCATGTCCTTCATCGCGTTGTCGCGGAACACGATACGCCGCGCGCCGCCGCCGGTCTGGGGCTGGCTCTTCATGCGCAGGCCGTTGTCGGTGTGATACATCACATTGTCCTCGACCAGGAAATCCTGGATCCAGGCCGCCGTATGGCTGCCGGCCACCACTGCGCCATGCCCCTCGCGCATGTAGTTGTTGAAGATCCAGGCCTGCTCGGCCGGATGGCCGGCTTCATAGTCGCTGCCCTGCCCGGCCGCGAAGTTCACGCAGTCGTCGCCGGTATCGAAGAAGTTGTTGTAGACCGTGATGCCGCTGCTGCTGCCGAACTCCACGCCGTCAGCATTGTTGATGTCGTAGGTCTTGGAGGCGGTGCCCGCCAGCACCACGTTTTCGCTCTCGAGGAACATCGGGCCGTGATTGGCCGGATTGAGAAGGGTGAGGCCGCTCAGCAGGATGTTCTTCACGCCGCGGAATGTCGCCAGACTCGAGCGCCGCTGGTTGTAGTACTCGGTCTCCTCTGTGCTGGTGAAAGCACGACCCAGCGCGGTCTGGGCGGCGAGCACCTGGCTGCGCACGAGCAGGCCGTAGGCGTTCCAGTTCTTCACGCCGCTGTTGAGAAAGTTCGGCAGCTTGTTGCCGATCTCGTCGGTCAGCGTCACCCCGTCACGCACCCAGCCACTGCCATCGATCGCGCCCTGACCCACGATGCGCACATTGCTGAACACATTGCGGGTGTCGTCATAACCCTGGTGATCGGTCAGGGCCGCGGCGCCGTTGCGATGCGCGTCCGAGAGCAGGTTCAGCACCGAGGGCGGGCGGCGGTCATCCACCGAGCTGTTGAAGAAGCTGTAGAGCTGGTAACCCTTTTCGAGCGGGAAATCCGCCGCGTTCGAGGAGGCCTGCAGGGTGGCACCGGCCGCGATTTCCAGCGTCATGTTGCTGCGCAGGAAGAGCGCACCGGTCACGAAAACCTTGCCGCTGGCGTCGTCCCCCGGAATCAGCACGCGACAGCCATAGGCCGAGCCGGAGCCCCTAGCGCAGTCATCGATCGCCTGCTGGATCACGGCGGTGTTGAGCGTGGCGCCATCGCCTTTCGCGCCGGCGGCCGCGACATTCACCGTCTTCGCGAAAGCGGGTGCGGTGCGGGCCAGTAGCGGCGCGCTGTCAGCAGATTCCTCACCCTTGCTGTTGACCGAGCGCACGGTGAAGCGGTACTCGGTATCGGCCTTGAGGCCACTCACGCTGAAGGCGTGGTGCCGCACCGACACATGGAAGTTCGCCGTATCGGCTTCGCGGAAGCCCTTGATGTAGGACGCGGCCGGCGAGTGCTGCAGCGCGTTCGCCGAGGCACTGCCCAGCAGGCTGCCGTTCAGGTAGACCCTGTAATCCACGATGTCGGCATAGACCTCCGGCTTCTTCCAGACGAGTTCGATATGGCTGTCGTCATAGGCCAGGGTGGGCACCTGAAGGGCGACCGGCGGCAGGATCGTCGCGGCCGAGGAGGCCGTACTGCTGCTCGCCGCAGCCGAGCTGCCTGCGCTGCTGGCCGCGCTGGAACTGGCAGCCTGACTCGATGCACTGGCCGAACTGGCACTGCTGCTGCCGGCCGGCACTTCAGGGCTCACCTGATTGCCGCCTCCGCACGCCCCCACCAGCCCCGCCAGAATCCACGGCATCGCCGTGCGGATCTGACCGCCGGCCAGCACTCCCCTGATTGCCCGCATGCTGTCTCCCCCTTTTTTTGCGTCGTTCCTGTTGCGTGCGGGGCAGTATAGGGGGTCGGAGAGGCTTGAAATTTCAGCTTTTTCTCAGCGCTCCGGTCGATTTTTGACGCGCCTCGGCCAAGGCGCACGGCGCGCAAACGGACGCTTCAGGACGGGCAAAACGACGAGGTGGTCCGCTCAGTCCTTGCGGACATCCGCCCAGGGCGCGGCGGTCAGCTGCGCGAGCTGGGCGGGGCTGAGGGGGAAGACGGCGTTGGGCGTGCCGGCAGCCGACCAGATGCGCGGGAAGCGCTGCAGGTCGGCATCGAGAAACAGGCGCAGCGGCGCGGGATGGCCCAGGGGCGCCACGCCGCCCACCACATAACCGGTGGCTTGCAGCACGAAGTCGGCATCCGCACGGCCGGGCTTCTCGCCCAGCAGTGCAGCAAGCTTCTTTTCGCAGATGCGGTTGGCACCACTGGCGATGACCACCGCTGCCGCGCCGCTCTGCCTGCCACGAAACACCACGGTCTTGGCGATTTCTTCGACCGCGCAGCCCACCGCGGCCGCGGCTTCGGCCGAGCTGTGCGTGCTCTGCTCGAACTCCACCACGGTGGCGGAAATACCGGCGGCATCCAGCAGGCGCTGGATGCGTATGGCGTCAGGGTGCGTAGTGGTTTTCATGGCGCGCTCAGTGGCCGGCGAAGTCGACCAGCGTGAAGAGTTTCAGACCCGCCTCACGCAGCAGCTTCGAGCCGCCCAGCTCGGGCAGGTCGACGATGGCGGCACCTTCGACCACGGTCGCACCGAGACGCTCGAGCAGCTTCTTGCCAGCCATCATGGTGCCGCCGGTGGCGATCAGGTCGTCGATCAGCAGTACGCGATCGCCGGCCTTGCAGGCGTCGGCATGCATCTCGACGGTGGCGCTGCCGTATTCGAGTTCGTACTCCTCGGCGATCGTGGTGTAGGGCAGCTTGCCCTTCTTGCGGATCGGCACGAAGCCCACATTGAGCTCGTAAGCCACGATGGAGCCGATGATGAAGCCGCGTGCGTCCAGCCCGGCCACCACGTCGATCTTCTGATGCATGTAACGCAGCACGAAATGCTGGACCAGCACCCGCAGGCTCTCCGGGTTCTGCAGCAGCGGCGTGATGTCGCGGAACTGCACGCCGGGAATGGGCCAGTCGGGAACGGTACGGATGTGGTCACGCAGATAATTCGGGTCGAGCAGCATGGAACAGGCCTTCATGGGGGTAATCCCGGGATTCTAGCCGCGGCAGGCACGCCCGGCGCCACTGTTATACTGCTGCCTTGACCGGGCACAGATCCGGCACCTTCTCCCAACCATTTGATTCCGTTTGATGATTGCCGCGCCGGCACGGTGCGCACGCCCACCGCGCGCGCCACACGGCAGGCCGGAGACCGGAAGAGAGACCATGAGCAAACCCTTCTCGCACCACCTCGAAGCCTTCCTCTTCGGCAGCCGCTGGCTGCAAGCCCCGCTCTACCTCGGCCTGGTTTTTGCCCAGGGCGTGTATGTGTTCAAGTTCCTGCAGGAGCTGGTTCATCTCGTCAGCCATACTGTCTCGCTGAGCGAGGTCGAGATCATGCTGATCGTGCTGGGCCTGATCGACGTGGTCATGGTGGCCAACCTGCTGATCATGGTGACCGTGGGGGGTTACCAGACCTTCGTGTCCCGCCTGGATCTGGATGACCATCCCGATCAGCCGGAGTGGCTCTCGCATGTGAATGCCGGCGTGCTGAAGGTCAAGCTCGCCACCGCACTGATCGGCATCTCGTCGATCCACCTGCTCAAGACCTTCATCGAAGTCGGCAGCAAGATGGCCCAGGCGCCTGATGCGTTTTCGCTGACCAAGCTCGAGCACGGCGTCATGTTCCAGGTCGGCATCCACCTGACCTTCGTGATCTCCGCACTGCTCATGGCCTACACCGACAAGCTGATGAACAGCACGCTTGTCCTCACCAAAGAACTCGAACACTGATCCAACCGCCCCGCACAGCCCCATTTCTCTGACAGGAAACCGCCATGGCCATCATCAAGCAAGCCGACCTGATCGACAGCGTCGCCGGCGCGCTGCAGTACATCAGCTACTACCACCCGGTTGATTACATCAAGGGCCTCGCCGCCGCCTACGAGCGCGAAGAGAGCCCCGCCGCGCGCGACGCCATGGCGCAGATCCTGATCAACTCGCGCATGTGCGCCGAAGGCCATCGCCCGATCTGTCAGGACACCGGCATCGTCACCGTCTTCCTCAAGGTCGGCATGAACGTGCAGTGGGAAGGCTTCACCGGTTCGCTCGAAGATGCGGTGAACGAAGGCGTGCGCCGTGCCTACCTGCATCCGGACAACAAGCTGCGCGCGTCCGTCCTGGCCGACCCGGCCGGCAAGCGCGCCAACACCAAGGACAACACCCCGGCGGTGATCAACATGAGCATCGTGCCAGGCGACAAGCTGGACGTGATCGTCGCCGCCAAGGGCGGTGGTTCGGAAGCCAAGAGCAAGTTCGCGATGCTGAATCCGTCCGACTCCATCGTCGACTGGGTGCTCAAGACCGTGCCGACCATGGGCGCCGGCTGGTGCCCGCCGGGCATGCTCGGCATCGGCATCGGCGGCACCGCCGAGAAGGCCATGCTGCTCGCGAAGGAAGCGCTGATGGAGCCGATCGACATTCAGGACCTGATCGCCCGCGGCCCGAGCAATCGCGCCGAAGAGCTGCGCATCGAGCTCTACGAGAAGGTCAATGCGCTGGGCATCGGCGCACAAGGCCTCGGCGGCCTCACCACCGTGCTGGACGTGAAGGTGTCGGACTACCCGACCCACGCCGCCAACCTGCCGGTCGCGATCATCCCGAACTGCGCCGCCACCCGCCACGCCCACTTCGAACTGGACGGCTCCGGCCCGGTCTATCTGGATCCGCCTTCACTGGATGACTGGCCGAGCCTCACTTACGACGCGTCCAAGGGCCGCCGCGTGAATCTCGACACCGTGACCCGCGAAGAAGTCGCCTCGTGGAAACCCGGTGACGTGTTGCTCCTGAACGGCAAGATGCTGACCGGCCGAGACGCCGCGCACAAGCGCATGACCGACATGTTGAACCGCGGCGAAAAGCTGCCGGTGGATCTGGCCGGCAAGTTCATCTACTACGTCGGCCCGGTCGACCCGGTGCGTGATGAAGTCGTCGGCCCGGCCGGCCCCACCACCGCCACGCGCATGGACAAGTTTACCGAGCAGGTGCTGGCTGAAACCGGCCTGCTCGGCATGATCGGCAAGTCCGAACGCGGCCCGGTCGCCATTGAAGCGATCAAGCGCCACCAGTCGGTGTACCTGATGGCCGTGGGCGGCGCCGCCTACCTCGTCTCCAAGGCGATCAAGGCCGCGAAGGTACTGGCCTTTGAAGACCTGGGCATGGAAGCCATCTACGAATTCACCGTGCAGGACATGCCGGTGACCGTAGCCGTGGATTCCGCCGGCATTTCGGTACACAACACCGGGCCGAAGGAATGGCAGACGAAGATCGGCAAGATCCCGGTCACCGTAGCCTGAGCCCGACGCAAAAACGCCCGCGACAATGCGGGCGTTTTCACATGCAGACAACACTCAGAAGCGATAGCCCACGCCGACATATGCGCCGAGCGAGGCGGGCTTCACGTCTTCCTTCTTGTTGAAGGCGTACTGCTGGATTTCGGCCACGCCGTAGACGGTTTCGCTCAGACGGACTTTCGCGCCGAGGCCGTAGATGATGCCGTCATAACCGTTGCCGGCGCTCGTGCTGGCGCCTGCCGCGTCGCTGCGGCGCGCGTCGACGGTGGCCTTCACATAGCCAAGCTTGGTGTAGAGCAGCGCGTTCGCGCCGAGGTTGAGGCCGGGCTCGAACGTGAGGCCCATGGCGTCTTTCACCGTGTAGCGGGCGGAAGCGCCTGCGCTGTCGGCACTGGTGAAGGATTGCCTGCCGGCGGTGTAGAAAAAGCCCACGCCGAGGTTGAACAGTTCGCTCTCGCCATAGGTGCGGGTCGAGCCGGCGGAGATCTGGCCGACCGCACGCATGCCGGATTTCGAGCCATCCAGATTGTCGTGCAAGGAGCCACGATTGACGCCCAGCAGGCCCTGCACATAGGGCCCGTCAAAGCCGCCAGCGAAAACGGAAGGGGACGCGCAGAGCGCGAGGAGGGCGAGGGCTGGGAAGAGGGGTTTCAAGTTTTTCTCCGGAAGACGGGATACCGGCTGCGGACTGCAACCGCTGCGCGCATCCTGCACGGGGAAAAGGTGAATCGCGGTCAGCGGGTATCAAGCCGGGCAAAAGCAGGCAAAGCCGCGCCCGGCAGTTTCCGGATCCTTGCAGTCTGTGAAAAAAAGCGGTGGCTTGCGCGCAGCGGCTGGCCGGCTTTCAAGCCAGGCCAAAGAATGAGGGCCGGTCTCTTCGCCCGTTCCGGACTCTCCCCATGCACACCGCTCCCGCCTCCCGCGCCCGAATGCTGGCGCTGCCCATCGCCCTGATTGTTCTGGCCGTGATCGCCTGGCTTCCCCTGCTCGACACGCTGTCTGCCGGCTATGTGGACGCCGGCTTCAAGCGCTCGGCCACCACCTTTGCAGTGGCCCGCAGCCTGAACGCGGGCATTTCCTTCCTGCAGAGCACCACTGTCAATGTCAGCATTCCGCTGCTGGGCAGCGGCGGCAGCATCGCGCCGGGCGAGCTGCTCGATCCGCTCAACGACATGGTGGAAGACTTCTCCAACATCATGCTCTTCATCACCGCCGCCTTCGCACTGCAAAAGCTGCTGCTGGTGATGGGCGCAAGCTCGCTGCTGCCGCTCCTGCTGAGTGCGGGCGCGGCACTGGTGGCGGCCTGTGCCTGGCAGGGCTGGCGCGTTCCGCGCCCGCTTCTGTCTGCACTGCTGGTGCTGCTGATGGCGCGCTTCGGCCTGCCACTGGCGGCCATCGGTTCGGATCTGGCGTGGTCCCGCTTCATGCAGCAGGACTATTCGAACGCCACCCAGGCGCTGGATCGCGGCGCACACCAGGTCGACAGCCTGCGCAGTCAGATGTCCGCCGCGAAACCGGCTGCCGAGCAAGAGCGCAGCACCTTCGACCGCATCATGCGTGGCCTGCACGAGGCAGGCGAAGTCCTGAGCTCACCGCTGCAAAGCGCAAAGCAGCTCTACGAGACGCTCAGGAGTCAGGCGGATCAGTGGGTGAATCACATGATCCACCTGATCGTGTACTTCCTGATGCAGGCGCTGCTGATCCCGCTGCTGCTGTTCTGGGCCATGGCCCGGACGCTGCGGATGGCATTTGCCGCCGCGAAGGCTGACGCGCGCTGAGCCCCTCGCCTCAGGGCGCGTCCTGCAGCGCACCCGCCTGCCAGACGCGGTATTTCACCTCGACATCGGCCGGCGCGTAGATCACCAGCGGCAGACGCGGGTTGTAGCGCAGCAGGGCGTTGTCGCCGAAGCGGGCGGCCACGAAGCGCCGCTCGCGATGCTCGGGCGGGCAAGCCATCATCGTGCTCGCCGGGCCCTGCAAGGGGGACACGGTGTAGTAGGTGTAGCCCCAGCCGGGCACGTCCTGCATGGTGATCGTGGCACCGTAGCGCTTCAGGTTGCAGTCGGCCTCCACCGTGCGGCCTGCCAGGATCTCGACGCGGAAGGCATCCGGATCAGCCACCTCGGCCAGCTTCAGCACATGGCGAACCATGCCCGGCGCGGCCTCCGGAAAGGGTTTCAGGGCATCGTCGGCCAGCGCGGGCTGGGCCAGGGCGAAGGTCACAGGCAGCAGGGCTGCAAAAAGTCGGACGGACATGTTTCTCCTCGGTTCGGCAAGGGTGGCTCGAAGGCCGGCGGCGCTCCGCGGCCGTTCAGGGTCTGACCACAGTGTGCGCCCGGGGTTCGCCTGCTGCAGCCGGCGCCGGACGAAAGCCGCGTCGAAAGGTCTAGAATCCTTCCTTTCGGCCACAGGCAAGAAAGACGCATCACATGAGCACGAAAGGCTTCACTACCCGGATCCTGCACAGCGACCGCGCAATCGGCGTCGAACACGGCTCGCTGCACAAACCGGTTCACAACTCGATCACCTTCGAACACGAAACCGCGGCCGACATCGCCGCCGTGTTCCAGGGCAAGAAAGCCGGCTACACCTACGGCCGGCAGGTCAACCCGACCGTCGTGGCGCTCGAAAAGAAGCTGAGCCTGATGGAAGGCGGGCTGGCCACCACCTGCTTTGCCACCGGCATGGCCGCGATCAGCGCCACCCTGCTCTCGCTGCTGAAAGCGGGCGACCACCTGGTGTCGAGCAGCTTTCTCTTCGGCAATACCAACAGCGTGTTCAACACGCTGAAGAACTACGGCATCGAGGTGAGCTTCGTCGATGCGACCGACGTCGCCAACGTGGCCGCCGCGCTGCAGCCCAATACGCGCGCGGTCTTTGTTGAAACCATCGCCAACCCCTGCACCCAGATCGCCGATCTGGCCGCCATCGGCAAGCTGTGCGGCGAGCAGGGCCTGCTCTACATCGTCGACAACACCATGACCTCGCCCTGGTGCTTCCAGCCGAAAGCAGTCGGCGCCGGGCTGGTCATCAACTCGCTGTCGAAATACATCGGCGGGCATGGCAACGCGCTCGGCGGCTCGGTCACCGAAACCGGAGTGTTCGACTGGGCGAACTTCCCCAACATTATCGATGCCTACAAGACCGGCGCCGCGCAGAACTGGGGCCTGCTGCAGATCAAGAAAAAGGGCCTGCGCGACATGGGCGCCACGCTGGCACCGGAATCGGCACATCACATCGCGATCGGCGCCGAAACGCTCTCGCTGCGCCAGGAACGCTCCGCCGCCAATGCCGCCAAGCTGGCGACCTGGTTTGCCGCGCATCCGGCGATCGCCCGGGTCTTCCATCCGAGCCTTGAGGCCCATCCCCAGCATGGCCGCGCCCAGGGGCTCTTCCGCCATTTCGGCGCGCTGATGGCCATCGAGCTGAAGCCGGAAGTCGACTGCTTCCGCTTTCTGGATGCGCTGGAACTCGCGGTGCTGGCCAGCAATCTGGGTGACAACCGGACTCTGGTGATTCCGGTTGCGCACACCATCTACGCCGAGATGGGCCCGGTGCGCCGCGCCGAGATGGGCATTTCCGACGGCACGGTGCGGATCTCGGTCGGCATCGAAGACATCGACGACCTGCTCGCCGATTTCGGCCAGGCGCTGGCCAGCGCAGGCTGAGCGCGGCCGCATGCGGAATCCGGGCTGCGCCTCACGCGTGGCACCCGGATTCCGCGCTCCGCTGCTCCCGCAAGGCGGCGCATCCCATCCGCTTCATCCGCCCAAAGCCCTGCGCCGGGCGCCACCTGTCTGCCTCCCCGGCAGCAAGCACGGCAAACGCCCGCCCTTCCCTTCACTTGAGATAGCTGCGAAGCACCGCCAGCACCTCATCCGCATCCGCCTCGCGCTCCGCCGGCGTGGCGTCGGGCCGCGCCAGATGCTCGCGGATGTGACCTTCGAGGACCTGATTCATCAGGCCATTCACCGCACCGCGCACCGCAGCGATCTGTTGCAGCACCCTGGCGCACTCGCCGCCCTCCTCAAGCACGGTTTCAAGCGAGCGCAACTGGCCCTGGAGGCGGCGGACGCGGGCGAGCAGCGGTTTCCTGTCACGCAGGGTATGAGCCATATGGTGCTTCTCCGGTGGGATGCTTATACTGGGGGGGAGTATATACAGGACGCCCCCGATCATGAATGCGAGTCTTGCCCATCATTGCAGCCACGTCGGCCGGTTTGACGAAGGCAATCCCCTGGCCGAGCGCAAGACGCGCTGGGCCGTCTTGCTGACCGCGCTGATGATGGTCGCCGAGATCAGCGGCGGCTGGTACTACAACTCCATGGCGCTGCTGGCCGACGGCTGGCACATGAGTTCGCACGCGCTGGCGCTGGGCCTCGCGCTGCTGGCCTATGCGCTGGCACGCCGCTTTGCGCGCGATCCGCGCTTTTCCTTCGGTGCCTGGAAATTCGAAGTGCTCGGCGGCTATACCAGCGCGCTGTGCCTGCTGGGTGTAGCCGGCGTGATGGTGTTCGAATCGACCGGGCGCCTCTTCGCGCCGCGCCCGATCCGTTATGACGAAGCCATGCTGATCGCGGCCATCGGCCTGGCAGTGAATCTGGTCTGCGCCTGGCTGCTGAAGGACGAACACCCTCACGACCATGATCACGATCACGGCCATGCGCACGGGCACGGGCACGGGCACGGGCACGAGCATCACCATGACCTCAACCAGCGCGCCGCCTACCTGCATGTGCTCGCGGATGCGGCGACCTCGGTGGCGGCCATCGTGGCACTCGCCGCCGGCAAGCTGTGGGGCGCGGACTGGCTGGACCCGGTGATGGGCCTCGCCGGCGCGGTGCTAGTCGGCAGATGGTCGCTGGGCCTGCTGCGCCAGACCGGCCGCGTGCTGCTGGACGCCGAAATGGATGCACCGGTGGTCGAGGAAGTGCGCGAAGTCATCGCCGCCAGCCCGATTCCCGCCCGCATCCTCGACCTGCATGTGTGGCGCGTCGGCAAGGGCAGCTATGCCTGCATCCTGCGCCTCGCCACCCGCGAACCCGCCAGCGCCGAATACTTCCGCCAGCAACTGGCGATTCATGAAGAACTGGTGCATGTGACGGTGGAAATCGAACCGGCCTGAAAATCCGGGTGTTGGGTGCGCAGGATGATGTGCTCGTGCCCGACACGCAGGGCGCCCTGAGCGTAGCGAAGCGCGCCGTAGCTGCCCCGCAGGCCGGACGACCGATCCGCCTGGGTCGAACGCTTGCTTTCGGAGTCATTCCTAGGGCCGGAAGCGCAGGACTGCGGCGCAGTTCGCTTCGCTCAGTGCGCCCTACGAGGCTCCGCGCGCCGGGTTCGCTTCCACAGGCCCGGTTCATGGAGGCTGAAGGAGGCTGCTCAGCTGCCGAGGATCATCGTCGCGGCCGCCGCGTCGATGCACACCGGCTGCGCGCTGAAGAATGGCGTCCCGAGGAAACCGTCGAGGCCGCTGATCTGCAGCGCCAGGGGCTTGAAGCGCAGGTCCGCTTGCGGCAGGCCGGCCAGTTGCAGCGCCGGCAGGGTCTGGACGGCGTCGCTGTCAGCAAGAAGGCGACTGCGCTGGATGACGTTGTAATTCGCGCCGGAATCGATGCCCAGGCGCAGCGGCCCCAGCGCACTCTGCGCCTCGACCACCAGCAGCCGCCCCATTTTCTGCAGCGGCAGGGTCTTGCCCTGGCAGACGGCATCCGCCTGCGCCGGCGGCAGCAGGCGGATGCGCTGCTGCGCATACTCGAACACGATGCGGTACGGCATCAGCAGCGGCGCACCGATGTAGCCATCAATGCCCGGGCGGTCACGGCCGGGGCGTACGTCGTCAATGTGAAAACGCTCCCCGCCCAGCTGGAGATCCAGCGCCCCGTAGCGTGTGTTGTCGAGGCCGCGGGCGAAAGCGTCCTGACTCTTGCCTTCTGTGGGCAGGGCCGTCAGCCCGAGGCGGGTGATCCATTCGCGATTGAGCCGCAAGGCAGCGTCGCCGCCGAGGTCGACAAGCAGGTGCAGGGTCTGCCCGTCCGGAAGCGTCGCCGTCACCGTGGGCAGGGCGTTGATGAATTCGAGCCTGAGTTCCAGCGCCCGGGCCGGCAGACCGGGCAGCAGCAGCGCAGCGAGTGCGCCGGCTTGCAGAAAGCGCCGGAGCATTCCGGCAAAACCGTGACAAGGATTCATCGGAAAGGCTCCTGCCGCAACAAGGGGGTGCTGCATGGCAGCATAACGGCTTTCTCCAGCGACCGGCACGCAGCGCAGGCAATGACTTCGGCATCAGTCACGCTGCACATCGCAGGCCGTACCCGGCCCCTGGTGGAAGCACAGTTCGGCCACCGGGCGACCGCCGACCAGGTGCTCGCGGATGATGCGGTCCATGTTTTCCGGCGTCACGTTGTAATACCAGCTGCCATCGGGCTGCACGCAGACGATGGGGCCCCCCTTGCAGGCGGCGAAACAGCTGACCCGGCTGCGTTTCACCCGCAGCGCGCCTTCGTTGAGCCCGGCCGCCTTCAGGCGCTCGCCGAGGCTGTCGAACAGCGCCTGCGCGGCACCGTCCTGCGCGCAGCGCGGGCCGGTGCACACCAGCAGGTGGCGGCCGTAGTCACCGATCTTCGGTTTCACCACGGGCTCAATGAGGTCCTTTCCGCTCATTCCCCGCCCTCCTCTGCTTCGCTGGCGACAAGGAGGTCCAGCGGCTCGGCCAGGGTCTCGCGCAGATAGTCCGCGGGCAGTCGATGGCGGGCGGCCAATGTTTCCAGCGCAATGCCTGCGGCCAGATCTTCCTGCAGGCCGGCGAGCCAGCCGTTGAGGCCGGTGGACAGCGAACGGCCGGCCCGCTCGCCTTCGCGTGCGCTGCCCCCTTCATCGAGATCGTATTTGTTGGCATAGCCGCGCGGCGTGACCATCAGGCCCTCGCGCACGAAGGTGCTGCTGTTGCCGATCAGCACGGTGCTGAGCATGCCGATGTCCGCCTCCGTCATCTGTGCGAGCGTGCTGAGCACGATGTGTTCGCGACGGCGGTAGGCGCTCTTGACGATGGCAACCGGCGTGTCGGGATGACGATGGCGCAGGAAGAGGCGCTGCGCCTCCACAATCTGCCGGGTGCGCCGGCCGCTCTTGGGGTTGTAGAGCGCCACGACGAAATCCGCCGCCGCCGCGGCATCAAGCCGGCGCGCGATCACCGGCCAGGGCGTCAGCAGGTCCGACAGCGAGATCGCGCAGAAGTCGTGCGTCAGCGGCGCACCGATCAGCGCCGCACAGCTGTTGAGCGCCGAGGCCCCCGGCACGATCTCGACCTCGATGCCGCTGTCGGGCGTCCAGCCAGCCTGGAACAGCACTTCGTAGGTCGGCCCGGCCATGCCGTAGACGCCAGCGTCTCCGGAAGAAATCAGCGCCACCTTGCGGCCTTCGCGGGCGCGCGCCAGCGCCTCGACCGCGCGATCGAGTTCCTCGGTCATGCTCTTGCGGATGACCTCCTTGCCCTCGATGAGATCGGCCACCAGCCTGATGTAGGTGACATAGCCGATGATGGTGTCGGCCTCGGCAATCGCTTCGCGTGCGCGCAGCGTCATGTGCTCGGTGCTGCCCGGGCCGATGCCGACCAGCATGATCCGGCCACCTGATGCCGATGGCATTTGCGTGTCTGTGTGCATGGGGAAAGTGTCCTGTTTTTCCTTGTATGGCATGGATTCAGCCTGTGTGTTCCGGCGCGGCAAAGGCCCAGCGGTTCTCGCCGAAGAGTGCGCTCGCCTCGCGGGGCGAGCGCCAGCCGGCGAGGGTCAGCATCGGACCGGGATAGAAGGCGGCGACCGGGCCGATGCACAGCAGGCCCAGCGGCATCGCGCCCGGCGGCAGGCCAAGCGCGTCGGCCAGCGCCTGCGGATCGAAGAGCGACACCCAGCCCAGCCCCAGGTTTTCGGCGCGTGCGGCCAGCCAGAGGTTCTGTACCGCCGCGCCCACCGAACACCAGGCCATTTCGTCGGGCATCGTGCGACGGCCGAAGAGCGTGCCGTCATCCGGCGCCAGCACCACGGCCCACAACTCGGCGGCCTCGCGCACACCTTCGACCTTCAGCGCACGGAACGCTGCCTCGCGCTCGCCCATCGCCCGGGCCGTTTCCTCGCACTCGCGGATCACGATGGCGGCCAGGCGCTCGCGCAGCACCGGATCGGTGATCCGCAACACGCGCCAAGGCTGCATCAGGCCGACCGAGGGTGCCTGCATCAGCGCGATCTGCAGACGCTCGCGCGTGGCGTCGTCGATCAGGCAGCCGGGCTGGAAATGGCGCATGTCGCGCCGCGCCGCCAGCACGCGCTGGGCCGCCTGACGTTCGGCGGCATTGAACAGTCCGCGATGCGGATTGGCACGCGCAATGGAGACGGTGGCATTGCGTCCGTCCAGGCCTTTGAGACGGTGCTTCTCAACGATCAGCGCGGAGGCGTCTTCCGCCTGGGCGGCAAGCAGCGCGGCGGCTTCGCTGACCGAGGGCGTGCCGGTATACCGGCGCACCGTTTCCGAGGGATTCGGCACCGCCACCTCCATCAGCAGCTCCGCCGGATAGAAGCGCAAGGGCCAGCCGCGGGAACGGGCGAGCCCGCACAGGCCCGGCTCATCCGCCTTCAGCGTGATGCTGGCCGCGGCGACCACCTCGGCTTCGGCGAAGCCGGACCGGGCAAGCGCCTCATCGACGGCCCGGGCCAGCGTGGCCTGCGGGGTGCCGCGGTCACACCCGAGACCGATCGCGATCCTCATGTGCCCTCCCGCGGCGGGCGATACACCACCAGCCGCTCGGGCAGCGCCTGCCATTGTTCGGGGCTCAGCTCGGCATGCGTCACCAGCAGGACAGCGGCATAACGCGTGAGATCCACCTCGGCCAGGCTGGCATAGCGGTGGATGTTGGCCGGCAGCGGCGTGGGCCGGGTCCACCAGTGCGGGGTGCCGGCTTCCTGCACGAAAGCGACCGGCTCTTCATTGACCACGGCAGCCGAAACCCGGGTGATGTTGAGCTTGGGCGCCTCGACCCGCCAGCCGAGTTCGCGGCCGAGAATATCGACCGGAATCGTGCGGCCCACATCCGATGCGGTGGTGATCACCGGCGTAGCCCCGAGCAGCGCGGCGACCTGCTCCGCCATCGCGTTGGCGCCGCCAACATGCCCGGAGAGCACCGGAATCACGTACTGCGCCGCGTCGTCCACCACCAGCACGCCGGGGTCTTCATCCTTGCTCTTCAGATGCGGGGCGACCAGACGCACCACCGCGCCGAGCGACACGAAGAACACGATCTGGTCACTCTCCGCCATCATCGCCGCGATCTCGTCGCGCAAGGCGCCTTCATGCACCCGCACCGGGTTGGCGAGGCCCGCCATCGCCGCGGCAAACTTCGCCGACACGCGCACCGTGGCAGCGGGCATTTCCGCCGCGAGGCGGGCGACCTGCGCCGCGCCATGCCGGGTGATCGCCACCAGGCTCACCCGTGTTTGCTGCAAGACATCCATGTTCATTCCTCTTCCGCCGTGGCCAGCGCAGACACCCCGCCCGGCCCGGCTTTCTTCAGACAGCCACGGATGCGCTCGCCGCGCACCCGGTGCGGGCTTTTCACCAGCATCAATGACAGATAGCTGACCGTGCTGCCGCGCAGGGCCAGCATCGCGGCACCGCGGACGACGCGCTCGTCCGGTGCGCCGCAGCGCTCGATGAAGCAGGCGTCGGCCAGCAGCCCGCGCGCTTCGAGCCAGTCGAACAAGTCCTCGATCAGGGGCTTCACCTTGAGCAGCACCAGGCTGTCGAAATCCTGCAGCAGGCGATCGATTGCGCTCACGCCGTAGGCCGCCGGCACGATGGCCACGGTGTCGTCCTGCTCGCACAGCGGCCGGGCGAGCGCCGCACTCGCCGCGCTGAAGGAATTGACGCCGGCCACCACCTCGACCGGCACGGCCGCATCCCGCTCGCGCAGCACGCGCAGCAGATGGCCGAAGGTGGCATAGGTGCTGGCGTCACCCTCGACGAGGAACATCACGTCACGCCCGGCCTGCAGCAGTGGCAGCACCACATCGGCTGCGCGCGACCAGCTGCGGACCAGCTTTTCCGCGTCATGGGTCATCGGGAACAGCAGGGTCTGATGCTGCGCCGGTGGTGTCAGCCCGGCACGGCTGACAATGTCAAAGGCATAGCTCGGGGTCCTGCTGCTGCGCGCGGGATAGACCCAGACCGCATCGCGCCGCTCCAGCAGCGCCCAGGCCCGGCAGGTAATCAGACCGGGGTCGCCCGGACCGAGGCTCACGCCGTAGAAGGTGCCGTAGCGCGTCGGCGATTCAGCCATGGGCAGCCTCCTTTGCGGCGGCCTGCGCACAGACGATCCAGACCGGATTCTCGGCGGCCATGCGGTGCATGGCGAGAATCGGGCGGCTGCGCGCGGCCTGCAACTGCAGCACGTCCCAGACGGCAGAAGCCGCCTCCAGCGTGGCGGTGGCGGTCGCCAGATTCTCGAGCGTGACGAAGTTCATCACCAGCCATCCGCCCGGCCGCAGGCGGGCCAGGCAGAGATGGATCAGACCGGCCAGCTCGCCACCCGAGCCGCCGATGAAGACCGCATCCGGATCGGGCCACAGCTCCAGGCCCTCCGGCGCCTTGCCATGGATCAGGGTGTAGTTGGAGAGGCCGAAGCCATCGCGATTCCGCCCGGCAATAACAAAGTCATCATGATTCTTCTCGATGGCCCAGACATGGCCTTGCGGGCACAGGCGTGCCGCCTCCAGCCCGACCGAGCCGCTGCCGGCACCGATGTCCCACACCCGGCTGTCGGCACGCAGCTGCAGGCGCGCGAGCGACACCGCGCGGACCTCCTGCTTGGTGATGAGCCCCTTCTCCGGCTGGCGCTGCGCATAGGCCGAGTCCATCAGGCCGAAGCGCACCGGATTGGGCCGCGCGCGCTGACGCCAGATCAGCAGCACATTGGGGTCGGCAAAGCGCATGCCAGCGGCATCCGCCACCGCCAGATCGGCCAGCACGCGCTCGCCGGCCTGGTTCAGGCGCTCGGCCACCGCGAGCTGGAAATCCTCTGCCATGCCCTCAATCAGCATCAGGCGCGCGACGCGATCCGGCGTATTGGCCGGGCTGGTCAGCACCAGCAGGCGATCCTGCGTGCGCAAGGCCTGGGCCAGCGCATGAAGGCCGTGCGACGGGCCGGCACCACGCGCCCATTCACCGGCATCGCGGGCATGAATGGACACGATGCGCGCATCCGCCCAGGGCAGCCCGATCCGCGCACAGGCGAGCTGCAGCGTCGACACGTTCGGCAGCACTTCGATGGCCTGCACGCACAGATGCGAGGCGAGCCAGCCGGCAATGCCGTGACAGAGCGGGTCGCCGGTCGCCAGCATGACGACAGCATCGCCGGCCTCGCGGGCGGCACGGATGCGCTCGGCCGCCGCCTCCAGATTACCCAGCACATGGCGCTCGGCCGACGGGGAGATTTCATCTTCGAACAGGGCCAGGGTGCGGGCTGCGCCGATCACCACCCGCGCCGCGCGCAGATGGGCCAGCGCAGGCGTGGCGAGGCTGGCGGCGCCGTCATCGAGCACGCCGATCACGCGGCAGGGTGAGGGGTCGGGCCGCACGCGGTGGCGGTCTGCCTCGTTCAGGGCTTCGGTTTCAATCTTCATCATCATCCGTTCCGGGCAAGGCAGCCAGCGGCTGCGCGGCCAGGTTTCCGTCGTGTGCCTGCGAGCGTGCCTCGCAGATCTTCTGACCATCGAAATCACAGACCAGCACCTGCAGCGCAAAGCGGCCGGCATAGCGACCCGTTTCGGGGTCGCACAGGGTGTGCACGGTGCGTTCGGCAAGTGCCTGGTGAAAGGCGAGGTGGAGGCCGCGTTCGGCCATGCGCTCGGCGGCGAAGCGGGCGGTGGGCGAGGCGGCGATGTCGGCACAATCAACCTCGGCCGCACCGATGCTGCGAGCCAGTTCGGCGAGCAGGGCGGTATCGACCTCGGCGCGGTTGGCGTGGGTGATGGATTCGCCCTGGGCAATCTTGGTGAGCTTGCCCACCATGCCGGCGATCACCACGATGGCGATGCCCTGGGCCACCGCCTCGTCCAGCGCATAGCGCAGGAAGTCGCCCATCTGCACGAAGCAGGTCGGCGGCAGCTGCTCGTATTCGCGCATCGCGAACTGCTCGGTGCGGCCACCGGTGGTGAGCACCACGACCGGGCGTCCGGTTTCACGGCCCAGCGTGGCCGCCACCTGGATGCCCTGCACCACGCTCGCGCGCCAGGCAGCGGTGCTGTAGGGCTTCACGATGCCGGTGGTGCCGAGGATCGAGATGCCACCGAGAATGCCCAGCCGCGCGTTGTGCGTCTTGCGCGCCATCTCTTCGCCCTGCGGCACCGAGACGATCACGCGCAGGCCATCGCGCTCGAGCAGGCCGGCGACGGCTTCGCGCAGATTGGCCTCGATGCTCGCGCGTGGCACCGGGTTGATCGCCGCTTCGCCCACGGTCAAGCCGAGCCCCGGCAGCGTCACCACGCCCACGCCCTCGCCGCCGGCGATCTCGATGCAGCCGGCGCGGCCGGGCAGGCGCTGCACAAGGGCGGTGAGGTGTGCGCCGTCGGTGCAGTCCGGATCATCGCCGGCGAACTTCACCACCACCGCGCGAGCCGACAGAACTCGCCCGTCCGCCGCGCCTTCGCAGTGCGCATCCTGCACCGCGAAGCGCACCCGCTGGCCATTGGGCAGCAGGGCTTCGATATCGTCCGGCACGCGGCCTTCGACAAGACCGACTGCGGCCGCCCGCGCGGCCGCAGCCGAACAGGCGCCAGTGGTGAAGCCGGTGCGCGTGCCGCGCGGTTTGGCGCCTGCTTCCTTCACGCCTGCGCTTTCTGCCGCGCCTCGGCGAGCGAGAGCAGAGCATGCAGCGCCGCCACGACGAGCGTGGAGCCGCCCTTGCGGCCACGGATCACGATCCAGGGCACCTCATCCTGCTGCGCCATCAGGTCTTTCGACTCGGCGGCCGACACGAATCCCACCGGCATGCCGATGACCAGCGCCGGCCGCACGCCCTCCTCGCGGATCAGGCGCACCAGCTCGATCAGCGCGGTGGGCGCATTGCCGATGCCGACGATCGCGCCTGACAGCAGGCCCAGCCGATGCGCCTTGCGCATGGCCTGAACGGCGCGGGTGCTGTCTTCCCTCTGCGCCGCTTCAATGACATCCGCATCACTGATGAACTGCTGCGGCTGGATGCCGAAATGCGCCAGGCGGGGCCGCGACAATCCCGAACAGATCATCTCCACATCGGCGACCATCGCCGCGCCGCCGCGCAGCATCGCCTGCACGCCGGCCTCCACGGCGCCCGGGTGGAAGTCGGTCAGGCCGTTGAAATCGAAGTCCGCATTGGCATGGATCATCCGCCGCACGATCGGCCACTGTGCGGCGGTGTAGGCATGCGGCCCGGCCTCGGCATCGATGATCGCGAAGCTGTCGTGCTCGATCGCCTGACCGGCGCGGGTCAGCTGCTCGGTGACGGTATTCACGCTGCTCATCAGGCGGGCTCCACCTGGAGCGGAATCACGGCGGCATGGGTGTGCTCATGCGAGTGACCATGGCCCATGTCATGCGCGAGCTCGCGGTAGCTGCAGCCATCGCAGGGCAGGGCGCTGCCTTCGCGACCGGCGATGAGGTCGTCCACCCGCGTTTCGAGCAGCGCGAAGATCTCCGGCTCGAAGCCGAAGTGCGTGCTGCAGGCAAAACGGATCTGCGGATACTGGCTGCGCAGATGGGCCACCTGGCGGTGGATGCGCTGCATCAGGGTGCCGGTGAAGAGGTAATAGGGCAGCACCACGATCTGGCGCATGCCGATCAGGCTCTGGCGCTGCACCACACGCTCAAGCCGCGGCCAGGTGATGCCGGTGAAGGCGAGCTCGACCAGCTCGTGCTCGCCCGCTTCCTGCAGCCAGCGCGCCATGCGGGCCATGTCGCCATTGGCGCCACGATCCGAGGAGCCACGACCGAGCAGGATCACGCCGGTGGTGGTCGGGTCCGGCATGTCGAGCTGGTGCATCGCGCCGCGCAGGCGGCGGCGCAGGATCTCCAGCACCGGCTCGCAGGCGGTGAGGTGCGGCGCGTACTGGAAGCTCACGCCGGGGCAGTGCGCGCGCGCATGCTCGATGGCTTCCGGAATTTCCATCTTCACATGGCCGGCCGCATTGAGGATCAGCGGCAGCACCAGAACGCGCCGGCTGTTGCGGCCAGCCGCGAGCAGGCCGTCATGCAGCGAGGGCGGGGCGAACTCGATGAAGCAGGCTTCGATACGCCAGCCGGGCCGAAGCGCCCGCCACTGGCTCAGGAAGTCGCGGATTTCGGCATTGCCGGACTCTTCACGCGAGCCGTGGCCGACAATCAGGATGGTCGTGTCATTCATGCGCTGGCCTTTCTGAATCGATGGGTAAAGCGCGGGTCGTAGAGTTTGGAACGCGCGAGTTCGGGCCATTCGCGCGCGCCTAGGGTGGGGCTGGCGATGACCATGGCCTGGCTGTTGATGCGGGCCTCGCGACACTGCTGACGGATGGTGGCGAGCGTGCCGCGCAGGATCTGCTCCTCGCCCGGCCAGCTCGCCTTGTGCACCACCAGGACGGGCGCCTCCTCCGGCCAGCCGGCTTCGCGCAGCCCGGCCTCGACGCGATGCATCAGGGTGATCGAGAGGAAGATGCACAGCGTGCAGCGGTGCGCGGCCAGCGTGGCCAGATCCTCGCCCGGTGGCATCGGCGTGCGCCCCTCCACCCGGGTGAAGATCGTGGTCTGGGTCACTTCCGGCAGGGTGAAGCTCTCGACCGCCGCAGCGGCGGAAGCCATCGCCGACGACACGCCCGGCACCACGGCCACCGGTATGCCGAATGCATCGAGCGGACGCACCATCTCGATCAGCGTGCCGTAGAGCGCCGGGTCGCCGGTCTGCAGGCGTACCACGATCTCGTGCCGGGCCGCCTGGGTGGCGAGCCAGTCGGTCATGGCTTCGAGGGTCATGTCCTTGCTGTCGGCGATCGTGCAGTGCGGCGGCGCCCAGCGGGTCGCGGCCTCGCTGACCAGCGAGCCGGCGAACAGGATCGCGCCGGCACGCTCGATCAGGCCGCGGCCCTTCACGGTGATGAGCTCGGGGTCGCCCGGCCCGGCACCGACGAACCACACGGTGCCGCGGGCAGGCGTTTCTGCAGGCGCGCTCACGCTGCGCTGCGGCGGGTCAGGCTTTCATCGAGGCACAGCGTGAGCCAGGCGGGAGCCGCGCCCTCGCGCCGCGCCAGCAGGCTGACCAGCGCCCAGGTCACCAGCGGCTCGAACAGCACCAGCAGCACGTAGCTCAGCGCGAAATGCAGCCAGGCCTGGAAAGGCGTGGCTTCCAGACCCTGGCTGAGCCAGAAGCCGACCATCAGCGTGACGCCGCCGTAGTACGCAGCGTCGAGTCGAAGCACGGCCGCCACCGAACGCTCGCGTGCGGCAGCCGCCAGACGCGGGCCGATGCTCGCATGCAGCGCAATCAGCGGCACGATCAGGGAGAGCGCATTCACACCCAGATGGATCAGGTCCTGCGGCTCGAAGAGCAGGCCCTCCATCAGCAGACCCAGCGCGAATCCGAACAGCGAAGGCAGGAAGCCGAAGAGCAGATAGATCGGCATCGCGCCGATCAGATGCAGTTCGGACGCGCCGGCCTGCATGTGCCAGGACTGCATCAGCAGCGAGAAGAAGCCGGCGGCGAGCAGGGTGCGCAGCCACAGCGCCGGGCGGCGCAGCAGAGCCGGTGCCTGGCTGACGAGTACGGAAGCGGCAACCAGATTGGCGCCAAGAATGGTTGAAGCGGCCAGCTGGCCGGGTTCGATATGCATTGCGACTCTCCCTTGCGCCCCCACCGGGCGCTGATGCGGTGATGGAAAGACGCATGCCGGACTGGCGGAGAGAAGGGGATGAACGTCATGAGGGCCGGGCGTGCCGGCAGCATGCGACAAGGCGCATGCACTGCATGACATGCACCCCGTCGCCCACCGCAACGGCCTGCGTCAATGCGCCAGGCCGGTCTCCGGGCTTGCGAGCGGCGGGCCGTGGGCACGCCGGGGAGAACCACCTTCCCATATCCGGAATGGATACAGTGGCAGGATCGGCAGACGGACTGCTGACCGGTTCTTCCTTGACTCGCTTACCGTTGCGGGGGCAGCGCCGGCATTGCCGCAACCCGCAGGCTGCAACGCACCGGCTTCCCGTTTAACCTGCGCACGCTTGCGACGCGGCAGGAACCTGAAGCTGGGGGCGAGTGTAGCCAGAGCGCCGCACAAAGACCAGCGCATTCTCGCAGCGCTCAGCCCATCAGCATGACGAAGACCTTGATGACTGCGGCATTGACGATGTCGATGAAGAAAGCGCCGACCATCGGAACCAGCAGGAAGGCGAGGTGGGACGGGCCGTAGCGCTGGGTCACCGCCTGCATGTTGGCAATCGCGGTGGGCGTGGCCCCCATGCCGAAGCCGCAATGCCCGGCGGCCAGCACCGCTGCATCGTAGTTGCCGCCCATGAAGCGGAAGGTCACGAATACCGCATAAGCCAGCATCAGCAGCAGCTGGGCTGCGATGATCGCCAGGAGCGGCAGGGCCAGCGCGCTGAGTTCCCACAGCCGCAGGCTCATCAGCGCCATCGCGAGGAAGAGCGCCAGCGACACGTTGCCCAGCACCGACACCGCGCGGGCTTCCGGCTCGTACCAGCCCGGAATCGCCAGCAGGTTGCGCAGCAGGGCACCGACGAACAGCACGCAGACGAAGGCCGGCAGCGCGAGCGGTGTGCCGGCCAGCGCGCCCGCCAGCAGACTGCCCAGCGACAGGCTGGCGGCAATCAGGGCCAGGGTATCGATCATGCGCGGCGCAGTGATGAGCCGCACAGCCTCGGGCTGCTCGTAGGCCAGGGTTTCGTCGTCGGGCGGGGCGGCACTGGCGAGTACTTCCGGCCGGCGCATCAGCCAGCGCGCGACCGGACCGCCGCAGAGGCCACCCAGAACGAGGCCGAAGGTGGCCACCGCCATGGCCAGTTCGCTGGCCTGGAGCAGCCCGTGTTCGCTCGCGAAGCTGCTGCTCCAGGCCGCGCCGGTGCCGTGTCCGCCGGAGAGCGTGATCGATCCGGCCAGCAGACCGACGAGGCCATCCAGACCCAGCAGACGCGCGACCGACACGCCGACGAGGTTCTGCAGAATCAGCAGGCCGACCACGACAAGCAGGAAGCGGCCGAGCATGCGGCCCCCGCGGGCAAGGCTGCGCAGATCGGCGTTGAGGCCGATGGTGGCAAAGAAGGCGAGCATCAGCGGCGCCTGCAGGCTGGTGTCGAGCTGCAGCGTGAAACCACTCGTCTGGCGCAGCAGCGTGAGCAGCAGGGCCACGGCGAGACCGCCGGCCACCGGCTCGGGGATGCTCCAGCTCTGCAGCACACGGATCCGGCTGACGAGCAGCCTGCCAAGCAGAAGAACGCCGGAGGCCGCGACAAGCGTCAGGTAACTGTCGAATTGCATGGGGGATTTCCTTGTAGTTGCGGACGGCTCCGCCGGTCTGGCAAGCGGTCCGTATCCGCTTCGAGACCGGCGCGGGCGGCTTGCGTTCGCCCGACGCGCAACGGCTTTGCCATGCGTCAAGCAGGGACCAGACAGGCTTGCAACTGTGGCGGAAATGCCTGAACCTCGCCGCGGGGGCCGAAAGGACAGGGCCTTCAACGCCCGCCGCACCGGGGCCCGGATCTAGAATCGACGCTCCCCCAAACGTCTGTCCGGAGTCGTGACATGAGAATCGAGACCCTTCTTCTGCCGGTGCTGGCTGCATCGGTGCTGGCTGCCTGCGGCAGTCGCGGCGCAGCCAGGGAAGACGCTGCGCCGCCCCCGCCGGCAGAGCCGCCCAAACCCGTGGTGACTTGCGTTGCCAAGCCGAAGCCGGCCGCTCCCGCACCGGCTGCCGCAAAGGGCAAACCGGCCAGGCCGGCGCCGAAGGGCAAGAAGGCTAGCGCCGCATCGTCGGCCTCATCGAGCAGCGAGGCCGCTCCGGCAACGATGCCGGCAGATGCCGATGGCAAGTGCCCGGCAGGCTATGACGCCGTCGTGAGCACACCGGCCGCGCAGGCCGCTTCGGCCTCGTCGAGCAGCGCCGCTGCCGGCAAGGACGGCGATCGTCCGTCACGCCAGGTGAAGTCGGATGACGGCAGCGTGGAAGGCACGGTCTACGGCAGTCCGGCGCCGGGCAGCAAGCTCGCGAAGGTGAAGATCGGCATGACCGAAGGCGAAGTCCGCAAGGCCATCGGCGAGCCGGATGACATTTCCAGCTATGTCACCGGCAAGGCCTTCATCCCCTTCTATTTCGGCAATGACTCGGCCCGCGTGGAATGGATCTACAGCGGCCAGGGCAGCATCGCCTTCAACGCGGGCGGTTTCGGCGGCCGGCACCTGGTCGTGATGATCAACCACGATCCGAAGATGCGCTGAGCCCCGGCGCCTGCAGAAACGCCCCGGAAACCGCCGTTTCCGGGGCGTTTCTGCATCGGTGGACGCTGTGATTTCAGAAGTTGGCGGTGATGCCGGTGAAGAACACCGTGTCGACATGGCTGTTGTCGTTACGCACCTTCTCGCGGTACTTGTGCAGCACCGACAGGCGCAGGCCGAAATGCTCGGTGATGGTTGTGGTCAGGTCGGCCTGCATCGCGAAGCGGGTGCCGCCGCTGACCGAATCGGGATACAGCACCAGACGGTGCGTGATCCGGCTGCCGGCCGTCAGCCGGTGCATGAATTCCGAGCCCAGCAGCGTTTCGACGCCCTTCGGTTTGTCACCCGTCGTGTAGCGCTCCGCACTGTAGGCCAGACCGCCGTAGAGGTTGAGTGTGGTGTTGTCTTCCTCGATCAGGCGGGTGCCGATACCGCTGGAGAGACTCGAACGGAAGGTCATGTCCTGCATCGCGTCGCGTTCGGCGCCCAGCCCGGCAAAGCCGAAGAGCTTCTCGTCCAGACGCCGCTCGCCACGGAAATCGCCGTTCGCGGTATCCCCGCTGCGCTCGCCGTTTTCGGAACTGCGCACGGCCAGCGCGGTGGCCACCAGGCGGCTGTCGCGCATCACTCGGGTGCCGTCCAGACTCAGGCTGCCCTCGGTGGAATTGGTACTGCCACGCCGCATGGTGAGGCCGGCGCCGAAGGAGCCCTTCCATTTCCCGTTGCCGTCCTTGAGCTCCGGCTCGGCCGCAAGCTTGTGGAACATGCTGTCCTGCACGACGGAGGGAAGGTCGGGCTCATCCTGGGCATGTACCGGCTGAAAGGCGGCGGCAAGACCGAGGCAAAGGGCGAGGGAGGCTGAACGGGGGGTGTGCTTCATGATCTGCAGGAAATGCGGGGACTGAGCCGGACAAGCGCAAGGCCGGCTGAATGGCAGAAGGGCCTGCCTTGCGGCAGGCCCTTCATTTTACGCGTGGAATCAGGCCGTGGTCTTGCGACTGCGGGTGGCCGGTTTCTTCGCTGCGGGCTTCTTGGCGGTGGCCGGCGCTTCACCCTCCGCTTCCGTACCCGCTGCCGCAGCCGCCTTGCCCTTGGCAGGCGCCTTGGGGGCGCGCGGCTCGAACTCGAACCCGACCTTACCGGCCTTGGCGTCCCACACCAGCATCGCGGAGAACTTGCGATGGGTGCGTGAAGACACGAACAACCGCAGCAGGTCGGTCTTGCCGTTTGCGAGCAGCTTCTGCATCTGCTCGGGCTCGATCGGCTGCTGCAGGATCACCTTGCCGGACCGGAAATCGCAGCTCTTTTCGGGGCCGACCGCCTTCTCGCAGACATAGGTGGTGCCATGCTCGAACACGCCGCTGCCGCACTTGGGGCAGGCGCCCAGACTGGTCTGGTCGGAAAAGTCCGGCGCTTCGGCCGTTTCACCCTCACGCGGCTGACCGAAATCGAACTCGGGCAGCTTGTCGTCGTTGAGACGGATCTCGGCATTGAAGGCCCGGCCCATCTTGTTGCGGAAGCCCAGCAGGGGCCCCACCCGGCCGGTGGTCAGCAGGGTTTCGATCTCGTGCGGCTCGAACTGGCGGCCGGCCACGATCTTCCACAGCGAATAGTCGCAGTCGGAGCACTGGAACTTCTTGTAGTTTTCGCGGATGAGGCCGCCGCACTTGGGACAGGGCGCCTTGATGAGGCCGAAATCGCCCGGAATCGTGTCGGAATCGTAGGTCTTGGCGCGCTCGACGATGTCGCGCGTCATGGCCTCAATCTCGCCCATGAACTTGGCGCGCGTGATCTCGCCCTTTTCGAGCTGGGCGAGCTTGTATTCCCACTCGCCGGTCAGCTCTGCGGAAGCCAGTTCGCTGATCCCGAGGCCCTTGAGCAGGGTGACAAGCGAAAACGCCTTGGCGGTCGGAATCAGCTCACGCCCTTCGCGCAGCATGTAGGTTTCGGCGATCAGGTTCTCGATGATCTGGGCACGCGTGGCCGGCGTGCCGAGCCCGCGGCCGGCCATGGCCGCACGCAGCTCTTCGTCATCCACCAGCTTGCCCGCGCCTTCCATGGCGGAGAGCAGCGTGGCTTCGTTGTAGCGTGCGGGCGGCTTGGTCTGGCTGTGCTTGACGTTGATGGCCTCGGTCTGCGCGCCTTCGCCCTGCTGCACCGGCACCAGCGAACCGGTGGCCTCTTCGCCCTCGACCGCGGCTTCCTTGCCGTAGATGGCCAGCCAGCCCGAATTCACCAGCACCTTGCCCTCGGTCTTGAAGGCTTCGCCTTCAACCCGGGTGATGCGGGTGGTGATCTGGTACTCGGCGGCGGGGAAGAACACGGCCAGGAAACGCTTGGTGACCAGGTCGTAGATCTTGTATTCGGCTTCGGACAGGCTCTTCGGCGCGGTCCCGGTCGGCACGATCGCGAAGTGGTCCGAGATCTTGGCGTTGTTGAAGATGCGCTTGTTCGGCTTGACCCAGCCCCGCTTGAGGATCTGCGTCGCGAAGCCGGTGTATTCGTCGGGCAAGGCGCCCAGGATGCCGGGGACGGTCGCCACATAGTCTTCGGGCAGGGCGCGCGAATCGGTCCGCGGGTAGGTCAGCACCTTGTGCTTTTCGTACAGCGCCTGCGCCAGTTGCAGCGTGGTGCGGGCCGAGAAGCCGAAACGGCCGTTGGCTTCGCGCTGCAGCGAGGTCAGGTCAAAGAGCAGCGGGGAGAGCTGGGTCGAGGGCTTGGACTCTTCCTCGACCAGACCCGGCTTGCCGGCACATTTCGCACGGATCGCCTCGGCCTTGGCCTGATCCCAGATCCGGGGAGCGGTGGCATGCTCGTCGTCTTCGGGCTTCTTGAACTTTTCGTCGAACCAGCGGCCGGCATACTCGCCCGCCGACACGCCGAAGGTGGCTTCGACTTCCCAGTAGTCGCGCGCCTTGAATGCACGGATGCGCGCTTCGCGCTCGACGACCAGTGCCAGCGTCGGGGTCTGGACGCGACCAACGGTGGTCAGGTGGAAGCCGCCGCTCTTGGAATTGAAGGCCGTCATGGCCCGGGTGCCGTTGATGCCGATCAGCCAGTCGCTCTCGGCGCGGCACATCGCCGCCTCACGCAGCCCGCTCATGTCGGTATCGGTACGCAGATTGCCGAAGCCATCGCGGATGGCCTGCGGCGTCATGCTCTGCAGCCAGAGGCGGCGGGCGGGCTTGTTGGTGCCCGCATGTCGCGCCACATAGGTAAAGATCAGCTCGCCCTCGCGCCCCGCGTCACAGGCGTTGATCAGGCCGGTCACGTCCTTGCGCTTGATCAGCTTGGTCAGGAGGCGCAGGCGCTCCGCGCTCTTCTCGATCGGATTGAGCTTGAAATGCGGCGGAATCATCGGCAGGTTGGCAAAACTCCACTTGCCACGCTTGACTTCGAATTCCTCCGGCACGGCGAGCTCGAGCAGGTGGCCGACAGCGGAAGACAGCACGAATTCATCGCTCTCGAAATAGTCTCCCTGGCGCGTGAAGCCGCCCAGCGCCCGGGCAATGTCCTGCGCCACGGAAGGTTTTTCGGCGATGATGAGTTGTTTGGTCATTTCTCAGGGCTACGGGCAAAATAAACGCGGCTGGTCTGCCGCGATCTCGAAAACCGATTTCGATGATAGGAGCGCCGCACAAGGCGGCGCAAGTTTTAACAGCGACGGCCCGGGCAGCGGCCGGATCAATGGGTGCTGACCGCTTCCTGCCAGAAGTCTTCCGGATCAGCGACTTCATCGGTGAGCAGTTCATCGAGCAGCAGCGCATCCACGCTGGCACGCTCCTGCCACAGCACCATCAGCACGATGACCTTGAACTGCGAAACGCTGACTTCCGCGTCATGCAGCGCCATGGCACGTTCGATGGCCATCTCGCGACGCCGCATGTCGAGCACGCCGGCAGATTCAAGGAAGGAGATGAACCCGCGCGTGCCCACATCCAGCCGAGCCTGCTCAGCGTCAGTGTAGAAGCGGATGGACCGGCTTCCGGTCACTTCGCGGGGAGATTCCTGGCTGGCGGCCACGCGCAAGCCCTTCAACCACTCGACCGCTTCATCAATATCGGCTTCTTCAAAACCTGCCATCGCGAGTTTGCGCGAGAGTTGCTCGGGCTCTTCGGGGCAGGCATCGGCGTAGCCATAAGTCTCGAACAGATAAACCAGTATGTCGATCATGGCAGCCTCCTTGGTAGGCCCTCTCATCCGGACGAAGGCACTGTGATTCTCTGAAACCGGCCCCCGGCAAGCCTTGCCAAGCAGCCTTCGAGTTCCAGCATGGTCAGGATGGCGAAGAGCGCATCTGCCGTCAAGCCTGTGCGCCGGGCAAGATGATCCGGGTCTACCGGATCGAATCCCATTGCATCGAGCACCACACGCTGCGCGTCGTCGGCTGCCCCGGCCTCTGCGGAGGCGGGAAGCGCGGCAGGCGAGCCGGCTGCGGCGGGCGAAGCCCAGTGCAACTCCTCGAGCACATCCTGAGCGCTTTCTACGAGCTTGGCCCCCTGCTTGATGAGGTGATGGCAGCCCCGTGCGGTGGGAGAGTGGATGGAGCCGGGAATCGCGAACACCTCGCGCCCCTGCTCCGCCGCCAGGCGGGCCGTCGTCAGCGAACCGCTGTCGAGCGCAGCCTCGACCACCAGCACGCCACGCGAAAGCCCGGAAATGAGCCGGTTCCGGCGCGGAAAGTTGTGGGCGGCTGGCGGCGTCCCGAGCGGAAACTCCGAAAGCACCAGGCCGCGCTGGGCGATTTCCCGGGCGAGCGCCGCATTGCGCGCCGGATAGATGCGGTCGGCCCCCGTTCCGACCACCGCAATGGTGCCACCGGAGGCCTTGAGCGCGCCGCGATGCGCGGCGGCATCGATGCCGAGGGCCAGTCCGCTGACGACGGTCAGGCCAGCCGCGGCAAAACTTTCGGCAAAAGCCATGGCGTTGGCTTCGCCCTGCGGCGTGGCGCTGCGCGCACCGACCATGGCCAGCGCTGGCGTCTCGAGCAGCGCGGCATTGCCTTTGGCATAGAGCAGGCTGGGCGGATCGGCGGTTTCGAGCAGGGCTCGCGGATAGGCGGGATCCGCCAGGGTGAGGATCAGGTTGCCGGGCTCACTGGCCCAGGCCAGTGCCGCATCAACCTGAGCGGCGTTATCGTGGGTCAGCAGCAGGCGTGCCAGTTTCTGACCGATGACCTGCGCAATGGAAAACTGCCCGGCAGAAAAGATCCGCTCGGGCAGTCCGAATGAAGCAAGCAGGGCGCGCTGACGCTCGGGACCAATGCCCGGAATCAGGCACAGACGCAGCCAGTCGCGCAGGTCTGGCGCGCTCAAGCGCTCAGGGCGCCTGTACCTTGTCGCCCACGCGCACCGGACCATTCGAATCCATTATCAGTGCGTAGGAGAGACGATCAAAGGTGCGGAACACGTAGGCGATGCCCAGACGCGAATCCGGCAGCGAGACCTTCTCGTTGTCGCCGTCTGCGCGATAGGTGATCTTGCCGTTGGTCCGTGCCAGCGCCACGACATGGCCGGGCTCGAGGCCGGCATTGCGGCCACCGGACAGCGCCACGACGGAATTGCGACCGGCAATGTCCACACCGCCATAGACCGACGCCACATAAACCGTCAGGCCAGCCGGCGCAGCGTGCGGCGGAACGGCCACCAGATCCGACTTCGCGGCAGGCGCCAGGCGGTCGCCGGCGAGGATTTCATGCTTGGCGTTGATAACGCTGAGCTCGGCCGCCTTGCCGCCTTCGGACGGCTGGGTCACCTTGGCGGAACCGACGAACTGGGCTTCATAACCCAGCAGCTTCTCGCTCACCGGATCCTTGATGGCCTTGCCGCGGCGATAGACGTCCCAGACGTCACCGGAGCCGAGATTCTTGGCATAGATCGTGTCGCCGAATGCACCGGCCAGCACGCGCTCTTCCTGTGCGGCCACCACGGTGGGCAGACGGCTGCTGTCGGCGTCATCACCGAACTGGGGCTCGACCAGGAAAGGACGAATGGCATCCATCGGAATGCTGGCGATGGGCGACGTGGCGTCGGTTTCGTAGATCTGGGGCGACAGGCGATCATTGCCGTTGGTAACCGAACGCCCCAGCGACAGCGTGCCGGTCGTGCGATCCAGGACTACAATCTGACCCGGATAGATCAGGTGCGGATTGCGGATCTGGTCCTGGTTCATTTTCCAGACTTCGGGCCAGCGCCAGGGCTGCTTGAGGAACATGCCGGAAATGGCCCACAGCGTGTCGCCCTTCTTGACGACGTAGGAGTCCGGCGCGTTTTCTGCAATATCGACCTTGCTGGCAGCCATCGCTGAAGCGGCGCCAAGCGCCATGAATACAGCAAGGAAAGTTCTTCTGAGCATTGCGAACCCCATTCGTGGTTTGTCGCGACCCGCGGGATCTTTCCGCGGTGAGAAAGACGGGTCATCCGGGCGCTTCCGATATGCCGCTTCTATCGTGCCGAGAGGCACTCCAAGGCTGCAGATCTTCATGTTTTGCGTTAGATTCTGCCCATAGCATGCTCTCACAGCAAGGGTTTTTCAGACAAATGGCACTGCTGCCCATCCTCCATTATCCCGATCCCCGACTGCATACGAAGGCCACTCCGGTTGCCGTCGTGGATGACCGTATCCGGACCCTCGCCGCCGACATGGCGGAAACGATGTATGCCGCGCCGGGCGTCGGCCTGGCCGCGAGCCAGGTCAATGTTCACGAGCGCGTGATCGTGATCGACGTCTCCGAAGACAAGAGCGGCCTGATGGCCCTGATCAATCCCGAAATCATCGAACGCTCGGGCGAGCAGACCTGCGAAGAAGGCTGCCTGTCGGTACCGGGCATCTATGACACGGTGACCCGCGCCGAACGGGTGAAGGTCCGCGCCCTCAATGAAAAGGGCGAAACGATCGAGTTCGAAGCCGACGGCCTGCTCGCGGTATGCGTTCAGCATGAGATCGATCACCTCGACGGCAAGGTTTTCGTCGAGTACCTCTCGCAGCTCAAGCAGAACCGCATCAAGACCAAGCTTGCCAAAAAGGCACGCATCACCGCGTAACGCCGGGAGTCGGGAGTCGGAAAACCGCCTCCCCCAAACCACTCCCGACTCCCAACTCCCGACTCCCATGAAAATCGCCTTCGCCGGAACTCCGGAATTCGCCGCGGTCGCCCTGCGTGCCATCCTTGAAGCGGGCTTCGAAGTACCGCTCGTCCTCACCCAGCCTGACCGGCCCGCCGGTCGCGGCATGCAGCTGCAACCCTCGGCGGTGAAACAGGTCGCGCTCGAACACGGCATTGCCGTCGATCAGCCCGAGCGCCTGCGCACGCCAGAGCAGCAGTCGGCACTCGCGAGCTGCGCACCCGATGTGCTGGTGGTCGCGGCCTATGGCCTGATCCTGCCGCAGGCCGTGCTCGACCTGCCGCGCCTGGGCTGCCTGAACATCCACGGCTCGCTGCTGCCCCGCTGGCGCGGCGCAGCACCGATCCACCGCGCCATCGAAGCGGGTGACGCGGAGACCGGGATCACGATCATGCAGATGGAAGCCGGGCTCGATACCGGGCCGATGCTGCTGCGGCGTGGCGTGCCCATCCTGCCTGCCGACACCACCGCCAGCCTGCACGACAGGCTCGCCACGCTCGGCGGCGAGATGATCGTCGAGGCGCTGCGTGCGCTTGAAAATGGCCCGCTGCCGGCCACGGTCCAGCCGGAGGAGGGCGTGACCTACGCGCACAAGATCGACAAGGCCGAAAGTCAGCTCGATTTCCGCCAGCCCGCGAACGTCCTGGCTCGCAAGCTGCGCGCCTTCGACCCTTTTCCCGGCGGCGCCGCCACGATCCGCGGCACCCCGCTGAAACTCTGGGCGGGCACTGCCCATGAGGGCAAGGGCAGCCCCGGCTGCATCCTGGAAGCCAGTCAGGACGGCGTCATGGTGGCTTGCGGCGAAGGTGCACTGCGGCTCACCGTGCTGCAGAAACCCGGCAGCAAGCGCCTTGCAGCAGGAGACTTCCTGCGCGGCTTTGCTTTAATCGTCGGTGAGCACTTCGATCTGCCGGCCTGAAATGAACTGCCACAGTTGTTTTTTCCCAGCTGCGTAGAATCGGCAGCGCTCATGCCCGGGGCATCTTCCCGGCCTGAATCCAAGGGAGAAAAGCAATGAATGCGGCAACAAAAGCGTATGCAGCGGAGTTCGTGGGAACCTTCTGGCTGGTGCTCGGCGGGTGTGGCAGTGCGGTGCTGGCCGCGGCCTTTCCGGAAGTCGGCATCGGCCTGCACGGCGTCTCGCTCGCCTTCGGCCTGACCGTGCTGACGATGGCCTACGCCATCGGCCACATCTCGGGCTGCCACCTGAATCCAGCGGTATCCATCGGCCTCTGGGCCGGCGGCCGTTTCGAGGCCGGCAAGCTCCTGCCCTACATCGTTTCCCAGGTTCTGGGTGCCGTCGCGGCGGGCGGTGTGCTGTATCTGATCGCATCCGGCAAGGCCGGTTTCGACGTGACGGCCGGTTTTGCCTCGAACGGCTTTGGCGAGCATTCGCCCGGCGGCTATTCGATGATGGCTGCGCTGGTCTGTGAAGTAGTGATGACGGCGATGTTCCTGATCGTGATCCTCGGCGCGACCGACAAGCGGGCGCCGGCGGGCTTTGCGCCGATCGCGATCGGCCTGTGCCTCACGCTGATCCACCTGATCAGCATCCCGGTCACCAACACTTCCGTGAATCCGGCGCGCAGCACCGGTGTGGCCGTATTTGCCGGTGGCTGGGCGCTGGATCAGCTGTGGCTGTTCTGGATCGCTCCGATCGCGGGGGCGGTGCTCGGTGCACTGATCTATCGCTGCATCGGCTGCGAGAAAGACTGCGCACGCGCCTGAACGCCTCGCGCAGCACACGAAGCCCGGCAGCCTGCCGGGCTTTTTATTGTGTTTCTGCCTGCAGACAATTGAATTTTTTCACTCTGGCCTGATCTAATCCCCCGCGTGCATGAGCACGGTTTCAATTGCGGAAGGCAGGTTAAGACAATGTTCAACTGGCTCAAGACTTCGATCCTGATGGCAGGCATCGTGGCCTTGTTCGGCATCGTGGGGGCCATGATCGGTGGCCAGCAGGGCATGATCCTGGCGCTGCTCTTCGGTGGCGCGATGAACGTGTTCTCCTACTGGTTCTCGGACAAGATGGTGCTGCGCATGTACAACGCGCAGGAAGTCGACGAGGCAAGCTCACCCTATCTCTACAACATGGTGAAGCAGCTTGCCCAGCGCGCCCAGCTGCCGATGCCCAAGGTGTACATCATCGACGAGCATCAGCCCAACGCCTTTGCCACCGGCCGCAACCCGGAGCATGCCGCCGTGGCGGCCACCACCGGCATCCTGCAGATGCTCACCGAGCGCGAACTGCGCGGCGTGATGGCGCACGAGCTGGCCCATGTGAAGCACCGCGACATCCTGATCTCGACGATCTCGGCGACCATGGCCGGCGCGATCTCCGCGCTGGCAAACTTCGCGATGTTCTTCGGCGGACGTGACGAAAACGGCCGCCCGGCGAACCCGATTGCCAGCATTGCGGTGGCCCTGCTCGCGCCGCTTGCGGCCAGCCTGATCCAGATGGCGATTTCGCGTGCCCGCGAATACGAGGCTGACGCCGGCGGTGCGGCCTTCTGTGGCGACCCGCATGCGCTGGCCGATGCGCTGCAGAAGATCGACTACTACGCCCGCGGCATCCCGATGCCGGTGGCGGACGAGCACCCGGCCACGGCGCAGATGATGATCATGAATCCGCTTTCGGGCGGCGGCCTGGCGGGGCTCTTTTCAACCCACCCGCCGACCGAGGAACGTATCCGTCGCCTGCGCGCGATGAGATGAAAAAAGCCCGGCCACGCGCCGGGCTTTTTCATTCGGGCATCGGGGCCAGCAGTGCCGCGAGATCTTCCTCGCTGAACAATGCGTCACCCTGCGCTTCCCCGCTCAGCACGGCTGCGGCCAGCTCGGCCTTGCGTTCCTGCAGCGAGAGGATGCGCTCCTCGATGCTGCCGGCCACGATCAGCTTGTAGACGAAGACCGGCCGCAGCTGGCCGATGCGGTGGGCGCGGTCGGTGGCCTGGGCTTCGGCGGCAGGGTTCCACCAGGGATCGAAGTGGATCACCGTATCCGCCGCGGTGAGGTTGAGCCCGACACCACCGGCCTTCAGGCTGATCAGGAAGACCGGCACGTCACCTTCCTGGAAACGGGCCACCGCCTCCTCGCGCTTTTTCGTCTGCCCGGTCAGCTTGCTGAAGGCGATATCTGCCTCCTTCAGTGCGGTCTCGATCAGCGAAAGCATGCTCACGAACTGCGAGAAGATCAGCACCCGGCGGCCCTCCTCGATCAGCTCGGGCAGCATCTCCATCAGGATGTCGAGCTTGGCGTGTTCCTCGATCCCGGCCGCGCCCGGCAGATCGAGCAGGCGTGGATCGCAGCAGACCTGGCGCAGCTTGAGCAGCGCGTCGAGGATCAAGAGCTGGCTGCGCCCCACGCCCCGGCCGTGCAGGGCTTCGCGCACCCGCTGATCCATCGCGGCACGCACCGTTTCATAGAGTTCGCGCTGAGCGCCGGCCAGCTCCACGCTGCGCACGACGACATTGCGCGAAGGCAGCTCGCGGGCCACGTCTTCCTTGCGCCGCCGCAACACGAAGGGCTTCACCCGCCGGGCGAGCAGATCGCGTCGCAGCAGGTCGCCCTGCTTCTCGATGGGGGTGCGCCAGCGGCGGGCGAAATCGCGCTCGTTGCCGAGAAAGCCGGGCAGCAGGAAATCGAACTGCGCCCAGAGTTCGCCCAGATGATTTTCCATCGGCGTGCCGGTCAGACACAGGCGGTGACGGGCATCGAGCTGGCGCACCACGCCTGCGGCGCGGCTGGCAGCGTTCTTGACGGTCTGCGCCTCATCGAGGATCAGCAGATGGTAGGCATGCTGGCGGAGTTGCTCCGCATCGCGCCAGACCAGCGGATAGGTCGTCAGCACGAGGTCATGGTCCGGAATCGCGGCGAAATCGCGCGCCGGGCCATGCAGCGCGAGCACGCGCAGCGCCGGTGCGATGTGCGCGGCTTCGCGTTGCCAGTTGAAGACCAGCGAAGTGGGCAGCACGATCAGCGCCGGGCGGTCGAGCCGCCCGGCCTGCTTCTCGACCAGCAGGTGAGCCAGGGTCTGTGCCGTCTTGCCCAGGCCCATGTCGTCCGCCAGGATGCCGGCCAGATCCAGTGCGCGCAGTTGCTGAAGCCAGGCCAGGCCTTCGAGCTGGTAGCTGCGCAGTTGCAGGCCGAGGCCTTCCGGTTGCGCCACGGCCGGCGGCCGTGCGAGCCCGGCAACGCGCTCGAGCGCGAGGCTGACCGCTTCGGCACCGCTCTGCACCGGCGGCAGGGCCGCAAGGCGAACGCTGTCGAGCGTGGATACGCGCAGGCTGTCGCCGCCGTCGAAGAGATCCATGAAGGTCCGCAGCAGCGGCCGGATGCGCTCCACCGGCAGGCGCAGGCGCTGACCGTCGTCGAGCTGCACCTGCAGGCTGCCCTGATCCGGAAGCCGGTCGAGCGCGCCGGCTTCGAGCAGCTCGGGGCGACTCTCCAGCAGGCTGGCGAGCAGGGGGGCGAGCGAGCGGCGCTCGCCATCGAGCTCGAAGCCCAGACCGACCTTGAGCCAGCCGGTGCCTCCCGGGCTGACCTCGGCGAAAACGCTGTCCGGCTCCACGATGTGATGGCGGAAATCCGGGCCCAGCCGCAGCTGCCAGCCAGCCGCGCGCAAGGCCGGCACGATGTGCCCCATCCAGCCCTGCCAGGCGGATTCGCCGGGCAGACCGAGAATGGATTTTTCCTGCGGAATGGACCAGTAGTTGAACATGCGCTCCGGCAGGGCTTCGAAACCCAGCGTGGCCAGATGCTCGAGCGCGGCGGCTTCGCTGCGGCGATCGCGGACCAGACGAATGGTATCGGTGCCGAGCAGGTGAAACTCGCGGCGCTCGTCCGGCGTGATCAGCAGGCCACCGTAATCGAAGCAGGGCTGCACATAGTCGAGCAGGAAGCGGCCGGTCAACGGGTACTGCCGCCAGGGCCGGCAGGTATCCACCGTGCGCGTGAAGGCGCGCAACACCAGACCCGGCTTCACGCGCAACTCGCGCAGCACCGCCTCGCGGCCGGAACCCGGTCGCGGCAGGGCCGGATCCAGCGCAGCCAGCTCGCGCGCCACCAGCGCCGCGTCAACCGGACGCAGCGGCGGCGAAGACAGCAGGCTCAGCACCTGTGCGGCCGGCAGGCCGACTTCCAGCGGACCGGCCAGCGCTTCGGCCTCGTCGATGTACCAGGGCGGATCGGTCGGCAGCACGACCAGATCGTGCCCCGCTTCGACCCCGGCCCGGAGCAGTCCGTCCTCCCCCTTCTGCCAGGCCAGTCTGCCCTGGCGACGCTCGCCGGGCTGCAGGGCGGGCGCCTGCAGGTCCCCGAAACGGCATCGCCCGGTAGCGAGCAGGCGGGGCAGCAGATCCTCGACCTTGCGACCTTCCAGGCGAAGGCGGATGTAGAGCCCTTCACGGTCACGCGCGAGCCAGAGCTGACGCAGGATCACCAGCTCGTTTTCATCCAGGAAAGCCGGCGGCTGCACCAGAGCCCGCTCGATGTTGTCCCAGGGCGAAGGGTTTTCCGGCAGGCGTCCGTCGCTGCGCAGCCGCGCCTTGCTGATGGCCACGCTGACGCGGCCATCGGCCGGATCACGCTGGATCAGGTAGAACAGCTGCTCGCGGGACGGACTGCCCGCCGCCTGCGCCGCCGCGGCTTCGCCCAGCAGCAGGCGGAAGTCCTTCAGCCAGGCGATCACGCGCGCATCCGGCATCGCTTTCTGTTCGTCGCGCTGCGCCAGTGCGAGCAGGATCGCCGCCGCGGCATGGCGGCAGCCGCTACCGGCCGGACAGGTACAGCGCGTGTTGACGAGCGTGCCGCGCTTGCCGGCATTGAACACGATGCGCACTGTGTAGGGACGCCGCTCGGTGCCCTGCACCAGCGCGCTGATTTCCGAATCGCTGATGTGCAGCTGGCTGACCCGGCTCACATAGTCTTCGGCCTTGGCGAGCGTGCTCTCGCCAAACCAGCGGCTCGCATCCTCGCGGGTAAACAGTCGTGCAGACGCTTTGGAATTCATTCGGACAAACCGGAACGCAAACGGTCGATTCTAGCCCCGGCAAGCCGCGATCCAACCCTCGATCGGGTCGAAGCCTGGTGACAATCCGTATCCCCGCTCGCGCCGCTGCCAGCACCAGGCCGTCTGGACCAGTGCCAGCAGGGCATCGAGCCGGTCACCGCTGGCGTCGTCCAGTACTTCAGTACAGGCCGCAGCATCGATGCGCAACGGCAGCTTCAGCGAATGCTCACCGCTCCGCAGGCGGCCGAGCAGGATCTGCCGCGCCTCGTGCCGTGCCGGCGTCTGGCGCGCACGATCGTCGCTCTTGTAGCTGCCCTGCACGATCTCCCGCGCCAGCAAACCGGGATAGGCCTCCAGCGCGATGCGCTGCGGATCACCGGCGTGCATGCCGGGCAGCGTGACGCCGGCTTCAAGCAGACGCGGCGCACCCTCGAAGAACATCAGGCCCACCGGCGGATTCACCAGCTTCATCGGGCTGTGCGATTTCGCCGGCAGATCACAGGCGCGATGAATGTAGCGGCTGCCCATCGGCCGCGACTCGCGCACCGCATCCAGCGCCGCGCGAAAGGCCGGCTTGCCGAGCGCCTTCACATGGCGGACGAGCCCCGCCCAATCGCCCGGCCAGCCCAGCTCAAGGACCAGCTCGCGCGGCAGGCCGAAAGGAAAATCGAAACCGCCGCACCAGGGCCCGGCTTGCGCCAGCAGCGCCTCGAAGGCAGGCCAGTCAGCACACCCTTGCAGGGCTTCGACCCGGACCATGCCATGTGCATCCAGATGACCGGACGCCACCGTGATCGCCTTGCCCGCACGCGGTGCAGAGGTGAAATCGACACCGAACAGGCGCATCTCAGCCATACAGGTCCGCCGCCAGAAATACCGTCGCGCTGTGGATGTCGACGATGTCCTCGATGTTGTCGGCATAGCCGCCCGCCATCGCGACCGCGACCGGAATGCCCGCCATGCGGCAGCGCATCAGCACTCGCCGGTCACGCTCGAGCAGGCCTTCCTTGCTCAGCGCGAGGCGACCCAGGCGGTCACCCGCAAAGGGGTCTGCGCCGGCGAGATAGAGCACGCAATCGGGCCGGAAGCCGTCGAAGACCCGCTCCAGCGCGCCTTCGAGCGCGGCAAGATAGTCGGCGTCCCCGCAGTCGTCGGGCAGGCCGATGTCGAGATGGCTCTGCTGTTTGCGCGCCGGGAAATTCTTCTCGCCATGGATGCTGAAGGTGAAGATGCTTTCGTCATGACCGAGGATTTCCGCCGTGCCATCGCCCTGATGCACATCGCAATCCACCACCGCAATCCTGTCGATGCCGTCTTCGGCCTGCAGCGCACGCGCCGTGACCGCAGCATCATTGAACACGCAGAAGCCGCTGCCCTTGCCGGACTGCGCATGATGCGTGCCGCCGGCAAGATTCACCGCACAGCCACGGCCTGCCAACGCGGCACGCGCCGCGGCCAGGGTGGCGCCGGAAGAGCGGCGCGAGCGCTCGACCATTTCAGGCGACCAGGGAAAACCGATCTCGCGCAATTGCGCGGCAGCCAGTTCGCCGCGAACCACCCGCTGCACATAATCCGGCGCATGCGCGCGGAAGAGCTGTGCGTCGGTCGCCGCCGGCGGAATCCGGAAATCCGCCTCGCCGAAGCGGCCGCTCGCGATCAGGCGCTCACGCAGCAGGCGGTACTTGCTCATCGGAAAACGATGCCCCTCGGGCAGGGGCAGCACGAAATGATCGGTGTAGAAAAGCTCCATGCGCGGAGCTTGCCACAAGCGCCGGGCGCTGGCGCCCCTGGCTCAGCTTCCCCAGCGCACCCGCTGCTTCAGGTTGAGGGCCGCCTCTTCGAGCGTGTGCGGATTGTCGGCGATGAGCGCGTAGTAGCCGGCCCCCGCACGTTCCACTTTCACGCTGCGCCCTTCGACCTGCACCGTCCGGACCGTGGCAGCGCCTTCACGCGCCGGAATCAGCAGCAGGGTCAGCTTGCCGGCGGGCGTGAGGTAGACGATGTGCCAGCCCTGGCCGAAACCTTCCACCGGGCACAGATGGATGTAGCTGATCTTGCCCAGCGGCGCCTGCAGATGCCCGCCGAAACTCGCCAGCACGGCGCCGAAGCGTTCGGGCGGCTCGCTGCGATGGGTGAAGCGCTCCAGGCCTTCGTCACTGACATGGCGCACGGCCGCGAGCGCGAGATCGCCCGCCGCTACCGGTCGCTGATGCCACAGTGCCACGCCCAGCGTGCAGGTGATCAGCAGGCTGGCGGCCAGTGCAAAGGCTTGCCAGCGACCCGCGTACCAGGGGGCGGCATCACGCGCGCGCAGCAGGATGCGCTCGTTCAGCCCCTCTGGCAGCGGAACGGCAGACAGCGCCTGCGTGAGCTGCTGCTCGGCCCGGTCCGCCCGCTGGCGCCAGGCCCGGCACAGGGCACATTGATCGGCATGAGCCAGCGCTTCGGCGCTGACATGGCGCGGGTCGGCCAGGCAGGCACGACGAAATTCCAGACAGCTGGCGGAAATGTTTTCCTGGCTCATGACAACTTCCTGTGGCGGCCGCTGGCCGGTGCGATCAGGGCTTCCTGCAAGGCTTTGCGGGCGCGGGTCAGGCGCACCATGACGGCGCCCTCGCTGGTCTGCAACTCGGCCGCGATCTCGGCGCAACTGTATCCACCGAGCGTCTGCAGCAGGAAAGGTTCGCGCAGCGAAAGCGGCAGGCTGCCGATCAGGTTCTCCATCTCGTATTGGGTGGCGTGATCATCCACGGCCGGCAGACTCAGCGCCTCGGGGGCTTCGTCGCTGTAATCGAACTGCTTGCGGGCATGATGCCGCGCATGCTCGTTGCGCAGGATGCTGATCAGCCAGGGCTTGGGATTGGCGGGATCCTGCAACTGGTCCCAGGCGCGCCAGGCGCGGGCAAAGGTTTCCTGCACCAGCTCGTCGGCCAGAAAACGGTCACGCGAGAGCCACCAGGCGAAGCGGTAAAGCTCCGCGCTCCAGGCTCGTACCACCTGTTCGAATTCGCGCTGGGCGGAAGACTTGAAGAACATGGCGGAATTATCGGCCCTCACGCGCCGCGGAACAGCCCCGCCAACGCGCCAGAACGGCATCGACCGACAGCGCGCCGGCACCAAAGGCCAGCAGGAAGAGCAGACTGCCCGCCCAGAAGAAATGCGACTGGATCGCCGCCGGGCACTCGAATCCCCACAGGGCGGGATAGCTGAGCACCGCCATCGCATTCACGATGCCGAGCCCCAGCGCGGCAAACCGGCCGGAGAGGCCCAGCGCCAGCAGCGCCGAGAACAGCAGCTCACCCGCCGTTCCCGCTGCTGCAGCCAGCGCCGGAGGCAGCAGGGGCACGCTGTATTCGTATTGGAAGAGGGCGAGCGTGCCCTGCCAGTCCTGGATCTTGGTCAGGCCGGACTTGAAAAACACCGAGGCAATGTAGAGGCGCAGGGCCAGCAGGAGCAGCTCGCGCAGGCTCGCCAGACCGCGCTCGCAGCCATGACGGAGGGGGGCGGGCAGGGCAAGCTTCATGGTGCGTCTCCGGGAATGAGGGCGGTCACGAGACCGCAGCTGAAGAGTTCGTACAGCGCGTGTTCGGCCTGAAACGCCGGATCTTCCGCTGAAGCCGCTGCCAGCGCCGTCGCGAGGGCTTCGCCTGCCAGCAGCGCAGCGAGCAGACGGGCCTGAGAGGGCGGCAGGGCAAGCACGGCCGGACGCCATCCAGTGCGATGGATCAGCGCGTTTTCCGGGCCGCAGTCGTCGAGCCGGAAGACTTCGCCATGCTCTGCCCGCCAGGCCGGCTGATGCTGCTGCCAGAGGCTGGCGATCGGCCAGGCAGAAGGGATCAGGCGCAGCGCCGGCTGGAAACCCAGACGCAGACCGGCCAGGCTCTCGGGCGACAGCGCCGCCAGCTCGACGAAGGGCCGCGGTGCATGATCCGGCGCCATGCCCGCTTCATGCAGCGCCCATTCGAGTTGCGCCAGATCGGCCAGCCAGGGCAGCGACACCAGATCTTCCTGCCCGGCGATGAAGGCGGGCATTGCCCCGCCATAGAGGTTCAGATCCCCCTCCGTCGCCGGCACGGCCTGCCAGTAACGCCGCGCCAGCAGGCTGAAGCATTCCTCGCCCAGCACTTCAGCGCAGACCGGATAAGCCAGGCGCAAGGCCGCACGCGCATTGCCGACCGAGTTGGCGCGGTAGATCGAGAGCAGATCCGCATTGCGGGAGGCCGGGCCGATCAGGCGGGCGAGCATGGCCGGCACCCGCTCCGGCTGCCTCAGTGCCGCCGCAAACTCGCGCTGCAGCGTCAGGAGCTCAGACATGTACGGGCGCCCCCAGGCAGCAGCGAGCCTGATCTGCCTCGGCCAGCAACTCGGCCAGAGACGGAATGTCGGTATCGCGCTCGATCAGCGTCGGCTGCGGCCCGCAGTGTGCAATCGCCGCACGATAGAGTTGCCAGACGTCTTCACAGACCGGGCTGCCATGCGTATCGATCAGCCCGAGCGGCGTTTCGCTGTGGCCCGCGAGATGGATTTCGCCCACGCAATCCGCTGGCAGGCTGTGCAGTTCGGCCAGCGCATCAAAACCGTGGTTGATGGCATTGACATACAGGTTGTTCACGTCGAGCAGCACGCCGCAGCCGGTGCGCCTGGCCAGCCCGGCCAGAAAGGCCAGGTCGCCCTGCCCGCCATCCTGATAACGCAGATAGCTCGAAATGTTCTCGACGAGAATCGGCCGGCGCAGCCGTGTCTGCAGGCGATCGACATGCTCGGCCATCCGCGTCAGGGCTTCATCGGTCGTCGGCACCGGCAGCAGGTCGGCCATGTGCAGCGCGTCCACCGCCGCCCAGGCCATGTGTTCCGACACCCATTCCGGTTGCACGCGCTCGACCAGCGCTGCGAGCTTGTCGAGATGCGTCTCGCGCAAGCCATCCGCCGAGCCGAGCGACAGGCCGACGCCGTGCAGGCTCAGCGGGTAATGTGCGCGCACCGCTTCCAGGACTGCCAGCACTGCTCCGCCGGCATGGAAAAAGTTCTCGGCATGCACTTCAAGGAAATCGAGTGCGGGCAGGGTGCCCAGCAACTCGCGGTAATGCGGGGCGCGCAGCCCGATGCCGACACGCGGGCGGGAATGCCTGGCTGACATGGCTGTGGCCCCTTGCCCGCTTACTTCTTGCCAGCCGGCTTGAGCATGCCGCCCATCTTCTCGCAGCTGCCCATGGCCACCAGCTTGAAGGAATTGGGGTCATTGTCCATCTTCGCCTGGCCCACGCAGGCATGCGCGCCGGTCGCCGACGCACAGTCGTTGGCGCCCGCCTTGGCCACGCCGTAACACTTTTCCTTCCCGGTATCGGCCGCGAAGGCAGGCTGGGCCGCTGCCAGCGAAAGAATGGCCGCGAGGGCGGAAGTCGTAAGGATCTGCTTGTTCATCCGGGTCTCTCCTGTCAGTGAAGGAAGAGGCGAAAATGCGCCTCTCCCGACACAAGACCGGATGAGCCCGTCGATCCTTACATCCTCCCTGCAAATAAATCAGCTTGCCGGCAGCACCTGCTTCTGCCGCGCCAGTGCCCGGCGCCGGGCAAGGCGGGCATGCGGCGTCCAGGTGCGCCACTGCCAGCGCAGCAACACCACCAGCCCGCGCAGGCATTCATCTGCCATGTAACCAAGCCAGATGCCGGGCAGGCCGAGATTAAAGTGAATGCCCAGCAGCCAGGCCAGCAGGGTGCCGGCCAGCACGTTGATGTAGATGCTGGTCTTGGCCGTGAAGAGCACGTCGCCGGCAGCCCGCAGACCGCCCGTGACCAGCACGTTGAGCGCGCGACCCTGCCCCGCCAGCAGCTCGATGGCGAGGATGCTGGCGAGCAGCAGCGGCACCTGCGGGTTATCCGAAAACAGCGCGACGGCCTGCGGCATGATCAGCCAGGCCAGCAGGCTGCCCAGCCCGCTGGCCACCAGACTGATGCGCAAGGCGCGCCGCATCAGCGCATTTGCCTCGCGCAGGCGCCCGGCCCCAACCAAATGGCCGGTGATGATTTCCACGCCGCTGGCCACCGCGTTCACCACCATGTTCACGATGCCGTTGATCTGCATGGCATAGGCATGCACGGCCAGCGCGGCGGTGCCGAGGCTGCCGGCCATCGCCACAGTGGCCATGAAGCACACGCGGAAGCCAACCTTCTCGCCGGCGCTGGGCAGGCCGATGCGCAGGATGGAGCGCAACGGTTCGCGCGGCACCCGCACCAGATCGAAAGGGCTCAGACGGATGCCCAGCTGGCGTGCCCACACCCACACCAGCAGGCTGAACACCAGCGTCCGCGAGGCGAGTTGTCCCCAGGCCAGGCCCATCACGCCGAGCGCAGGCAGATCTGCCCAGCCGAAGACCAGCGGCGCGCTGACCAGCACGTGCAGCAGATTCATGGCCAGCACCAGACGCATCGACACGCGGGTTAAGGTGAAAGCGCGCAGCACCGCGAACATGGTGATGTTCACCGCCTCGACGGCCAGTGCCACCGCGATTACACGCATGAAGGGCACGGCGCTGGCCATCAGTTCGGCGGGCAGATGCAGCACGCGCAGCAGCGCCTCCGGCACGGCGCCGACCAGCAGTGCAGCGCACAAGCCCAGCCACAGCGAAGTGGAGAAACCGGCGCGAGCCAGCGCGCGCGCTCCCTCCGCGTCGCCTGCGCCACGGCTCTGCGTCACCACCACGCTGCTGCCCATGCTGACCACGCGGAAGATGCGGTCGAACACGGTGCGCAGCTGGTTGGCCATGCCGAACACGGCCACGGCGGCGGCCGATACATGACCCGCCATCCACAGGCCCAGAGTGCCAATCGCCATGAACAAGGCCATCTCGACGAAGATGGGCCAGGACAACTCATACAAGCCCAGTTCGTGCTGCGACGAGCTTGCGGATGCTTTCCTCGACATATTCCGATCCTCTGCAGGGCGCCTGTCCCGGAGCGGACAAGGCTTGCGCCAGACCCTGACTCTGCAGCACGCGCAGCGCGAGGTTTTGATCAGGATTTGCGTCTGCAGATGGCTTCAGCTTCGAGGCAACGCTGCCGCCCATGCGCATCGATCTGCTCGATCGGCAGATACATCACCACCCGGCGCTCTTCGGGCACCCGCCAGCAGCGCTCGGCCGGCTCTCGTTCGAGGCTCGGGCGGTCGATCAGCTTGCAACCGAGCTCCTCGCGGATCCGGTCCTCGAGCGCACGCACGAAGCCCACGCGCTCGTTGAACACCGTTTCGGTCACCACGTAATGACCACCGGGTAGGGTGAGACGATCAGCCTCCAGCGGCAAGGGCAAATCACTGGCCGGCACGAAGTGAGTGAGCTTGACTCGATTGCCACCGTTTTCCGAAAAAGGGTGGTCACGGTCATTCACTCGCCAAGCAAACAGATCGTCCCGTCCGGCCAAAGTGCACTGCCACACCAGATGGGCCTTGTACCAGCCGTTCTGGGCGTACAGGCCTTCGTAGTCGAACTTCCACACGAGCCGCTCGGGCAGGTATTCGAGGCGCAGCGGCACGGGCTTCGACTCGGGCCGGAGGATCGAGGGCACATCACTCGGCGCGATGCCAAACTGCTTCCGGAAAGCGTGGGTGAAGGCCGCGCTGGAGCCATAGCCCGCCTCAAAGCCAATGGCCGTAAAGCGGCCATAAGGCCCTTTGCCGATCTGGTCGAAAGCGCGCTGGAGACGCAGACGGCGCAGCGTCTGCATCGGGGATTCGCCGCAAAGCCGGCTGTACTGCCGCACCATGTGGGCCGGCGAGAGATTCGTTGCGGCGGCCAGATCGTCGAGCGTGACGTCTTCATCCAGACTCGCCGCGATCCTGTTGGTCACACGGCGCATGTTGCCGTTCTGACGACGATAGGCGAAGAGGCTCAGTGGCATGGGTCCCCGGCAGGCATGGCGTCGGCATACGACGCAGCTGCTCATTATGGGGGCTGCGATCCGGGGCGGGAATACGCCCGCCAGCGTGACTCTGCCGGCGCGCCTCGGGCAGACGCGCGCCGGCAGGGGATCAGGCCATGACCTTGGCGAAGGCCTCGGCCACGCGACCGACGTTGCCGTCATTCAGACCGGCCACGCAGATGCGGCCGCTGCGCACCAGGTAGATACCGAATTCCTCGCGCAGGCGATCGACCTGTGCGGCGGAGAGACCGGTGTAGCTGAACATGCCGCGCTGCTCGACGAGGTAGTCGAAATTGCGGCCGGGCAGGGTGGTCTTGAGCGCGCTCACGAGCGTTTCGCGCATCGCGATGATGCGGGTGCGCATGCCTTCCACTTCGGCGAGCCAGCCGGCCTTGAGCGCTTGGTCGGCAAGCACTGCGTTGACGAGCTCGGCGCCCAGCATGGGCGGGCTGGAATAGTTGCGGCGCACGGTGGCCTTGAGCTGGCCCAGCACGCGCTCGGCCACGGCAGCCTCGCTGCACACCACCGACAGGCCGCCGACGCGCTCACCGTAGAGTGAGAAGATCTTGGAGAAGGAGTTGGCCACCAGGAAAGGCAGGTCAGCTGCCGCCAGCGCGCGGATCGCGTAGGCATCCTGCTCCATACCGGCGCCGAAGCCCTGGTAGGCGATGTCGAGGAAGGGAATCAGCTCGCGGGCGCGTACCACTTCGATCACGCGATCCCACTGGGCCGGCGTGAGATCCGAGCCGGTCGGGTTGTGGCAGCAGGGGTGCAGCAGCACGATGCTCTTCGCCGGCAGGGCGGACAGCGCGCCCAGCATGGCGTCAAAAGCCACGCCCAGGGTCTTCGGATCAAAGTAGGGATAGGTATGCACCTTGAAACCCGCGCCCTCGAAGATCGCGACGTGGTTGTCCCAGGTCGGGTCCGACACCCACACTTCGGACTGCGGGAAGTAGCGCTTGAGGAAGTCGGAGCCCACCTTCAGCGCACCCGAGCCGCCCAGGGTCTGGATGGTGGCGACGCGGCCGGCCTTCACCGCGGCGCTGTCCGCACCGAAGAGCAGGCTCTGGATGCCTTCGCGGTAGGGCTTCATGCCCTCCATCGGCAGGTACAGGCTCGGCACGTTGCGGCGCCCTTCGATGCGGCCATAGGCCTGCTTCACTGCGTCCAACTGGGGAATCACGCCCTGGGCGTCGTAGTAGAGGCCAATGGAAAGATTGACCTTGTCGCTGCGCGGATCGGTCTTGAAGGTTTCCATCAGCGACAGGATGGGGTCGCCGGCGTAGGCGTCGATATGCTGGAACATGGGGCGGAGTCCGGAAGTTTCTGAAGGGCGCGGGAGCGCAAGATTAGCAGGCCTGTCAGGCCAGATAGCGGTTGGGGCGGTGGTTCATCGCGATGATGAGGTTCAGGATCACCGCACCGCAGACCGAAGCGGCCAGCAGCGGCAGGCTCACCACGGCCAGCGAGGCCAGCACGATGCAGACATCCACCCCCATCATGACCTTGCCGGCGCGGATGCCGTAGCGGTCCTGCAGGTAGAGCGCGAGGATGTTCACGCCGCCCAGGCTGGCCTTGTGGCGGAACAGCACGATGAAGCCCAGGCCCATCACCGCATTGGCGAAGATCGCGGCGTAGAGCGGGTTCAGACGCGAGATGTCGATGAAGTGCGGATGCAGCTCGGTGAACACCGACACCAGCGCGATCGCGCAGAAGGTCTTGATCACGAAAGCCCGGCCCATGCGCCGGAAAGCCAGCCAGTAGAAGGGCACATTGAGCAGGAAGAAGGCCACGCCGAACTTCACGCCGGTGGCGTAGTGCACCAGGAAAGCCAGGCCAGCCATGCCGCCGGTGAGTGCGCCGGCCTGCTTGAGCAGGCTGGCGCCGAAGGAGACGACGAGGGTGCCCAGCAGCAGGGCCATGACGTCTTCGAGCGTGGTGTGGGGAACGCGGTCGGGAAGGCTTGCGGTTGTCATTTACAGCGTAAGAATCAAGTTAATCGTGCAATTTTAGTGTTGTAAACGCACAAATCAACCTTATAAAGTCAATAAACAGGCGATCCGTGCTTTTCAGCTTTTATCGGGGATGACCACCCCGGCTTCCTTCAGCCGCTCCAGCACCACCGAGGTCCGCAGATGGCTCACGCAGTTGCGCAGGCCGGCCAGCTCCTGGATCAGCCGGCTCAGGCTGGCCAGATCCGCCACGGCCACCTTGAGCAGATAGTCGTAGTCACCGGTGAGCTTGAGCACGTCGCGGATCGCGTCGGCCTTGCAGACGAAGTCGTGAAAGATCGCCACCGCTTCACCGGTATGGTTCTGCAGGCGCACCTCGACCACGCCCATCACCGGCGTGCCATCGGCCTCGGGCGAGAGCTGGGCGTGGTAGCCGAGGATCAGCCCGGCCTGCTCCAGCGCGATGCGCTTGCGCGAGCATTGCGACGCCGAGAGCCCGATCAGGTCAGCCAGCTCCTGATTGGTGAGGCGGCCGTTCTGGCGCAGCAGGTCAAGCATCCTGCGGTCCTTGTCGTCGATGGAATCGGTCATGCTGCTGGGGTCTCCGGGAAAGTGGGTGGCAACTGCTCCGGATGATCGGCTGCAGGCGGCCCCTGATGCAAGCCGCCTGCGAGCAGTCTCTCAGAACGAACGCGTGGTAAGCATCGCCCCGATCGTGCGGATGCCCTCCAGGTAATTGCCCAGGCGCAGGTTCTCGTCGAAGCTGTGCTGGTTGTTGTCGGCATTCACCAGCGGCACGACCACGTAAGACATCTTCAGCACATCCACCGCGCCGCTCATGGGCAGCGTGGAGCCGCCCATGCGCACCTTTTCCGGCTCGATCTGGCGGGGCGCCTTCACACCGCTCAGCACCCATCTGGCGAGCGGGGAATCCATCGCCACACGCGCGGCGCTGGAGGTGCTCGGGTAGGCCACCAGCCCCAGGCGGGCAAGCAGGCCATAGCGAGCGCGCTCTTCTGCGCTCGGAGCCTCACCCTCGATCAGATGGAAGCCGTGGCCTTCGACGTAGGTGCGGACTTTCTCGAACATCGCCTTCGGCGCGATCTCCGGCACGGTGCGGATGTTCAGGCTGGCCATGGCTTGTGAGGGAATCGCGTTGGCAGCGCGCGGGCCGACACGTGCGGCTTCCAGGCCGAGAATGTCGAGCGAGGGGTACTGCACGGCTTCGACCGGATTGGCCGCAGCAGCCAGGCCATCGAGCTTCGCCACGCCGAAGCGCTTTTCGAGCGTGCCGGCCGGCGGCGCAATCGCGGCCATGCCTTCGCGATCCTGCGCGCTGATCTCCACGCCTTCATAGAAGCCGGGAATGGTGACGCGCCCGTCCGCATCCTTCATGCCCGCCAGCAGCGTGGCCAGACGCAGGGCCGGATTCGGAATGACGTTGCCATAGGTTCCGCTATGCGGTGCCGAGCTGGCACCGAACACCGTCAGGTCGAGCTGGATGGAGCCGCGATTGCCGAAGTTCACGCCCGGCTGATTACTCGACGGCATGGCGCCGTCATACACGATGAGACCGTCACTGGCGAGCAGCGCCTGGTTCTCCTGCATCACGATGTGAAGGCGCGGCGAGCCCTTCTCTTCCTGCGAGTCCAGAATCAGCTTGATGTTTACCGCCGGCGCCTTGCCAGCAGCGCGCAGGCCGTCCATCGCGGCGAGGAACATCATGATCGGGCCCTTGTCGTCCGCCGAGGCGCGGGCATACACGCGCCACTCCGGATCGATCGCCTCCTGCAGGCGCCCGGCATCCAGCTCCGCCCAGCTGCCATCGGCATTGCGCGCCTTGAGCACCGGCTTCCAGGGATCGGTCTTCCACTCGGCCGGCGTCACCGGCTGCGCATCGAAATGCATGTAGAAGAGGATGGTCTTGCGGCCCTTCACCGGCTTGCCGTATTCCGCATATACCAGCGGCCGGCCTTCGTTGGCGAGCTGCTTCGTGCTGAAGCCGCGCTTCTGGAAGGCCTTCTCCAGCCAGGCGGCATTGCGCTGGATGTCTTCCGGATTCACCGCATCCGAAGGCAGCGAGAGGAACTCGAAATACTCCGGCATGCTCTGGCGCGCAAGCTTCACCGCCTCGTCTGCCGGGATCACATATTGCGCCCGCGCCGGCAGCGCGGCCAGCAGGAGCAGGGGAAGAACGAGGCGCGGGCGCAGGGCCCCGCAGAATGCAGACAGCATGGCGACTCCGGAAAGGAAACAGGAAGAGGACAGGGGGAAGGGAATCATCAGTTGCTCCGCACCGGAACAGCCTCGGCCGCCGCTTCGGGCAGCCGGCGACGCAGGGCATGCGCCACCCACAGCAGAAGCAGCCAGGCCGGGATCAGCGAAACCGAGATGCGGGTGTCGGGCGTCAGCCACATCACGACCAGAATGCCGGCCATGAAAGCGAGGCAGAGATAGTTCGTCAGCGGCGCGGCCCGGCTCGGATAGCGCGGCGTGATGCCACGCGCCTGCATCGCCTGGCGGAAGCGCAGATGCGTGATGCTGATCATCGCCCAGTTGATGATCAGCGCGGCCACCACCAGCGCCATCAGCAGACCGAAGGCCTTGCCCGGCATCAGGTAGTTGAGCAGCACGCAGGAGGCGGTCGCCAGCGCCGACACGCCCAGCGCACTCACCGGAATGCCGCGGCGATTGACCCGGCCCAGTGCCGCCGGCGCATTGCCCTGCAGGGCCAGGCCCAGCAGCATGCGGCTGTTGCAATACACGCAGCTGTTATAGACAGACAGCGCCGCGGTGAGCACCACCACATTCAGGATCGTGGCGACCAGATCGGAATCGAGCGCGTGGAAGATCATCACGAAGGGGCTGCCGCCTTCCTGCACCTTGTCCCAGGGAAACAGCGACAGCAGCACGGCCAGCGCGCCCACGTAGAAGATCAGGATGCGGTAGATCACCTGATTCGTGGCTTTCGGAATGCTCCTGGCAGGATCATCCGCCTCGGCCGCCGTGATGCCGACCAGCTCCAGGCCCCCGAAGGAAAACATGATCACGGCCATCGCCATCACCAGCCCGCCCACGCCATGCGGAAAGAATCCACCGAGCTGCCACAGATTGGCCACGCTGGCCTGCTCACCGCCGCGACCGCTGAGCAGCAGGTAAGCGCCGAAGGCAATCATGCCGACGATGGCCAGCACCTTGATGATCGCGAACCAGAACTCCATCTCGCCGAAAAGCTTCACATGGAGCAGGTTGATCGCATTGATGGCGAGAAAGAAGAACAGCGCCGACGCCCAGGTCGGAATCCCCGGCCACCAGTACTGCACATAGATGCCCACCGCCGTCAGCTCGGCCATGCTGACCAGCACATAGAGCACCCAGTAATTCCAGCCCGACATGAAGCCGGCCAGCCCGCCCCAGTAGCGATTGGCAAAATGGCTGAAGGAACCGGCCACCGGCTCCTCGACCACCATCTCACCGAGCTGACGCATGATGAAAAAGGCCACCAGACCCGCCACGGCATAACCGAGCAGCACCGAAGGCCCGGCCAGCTGGATGGTCTGGGCAATGCCCAGGAACAATCCGGTACCGATGGCACCGCCCAGCGCAATCAGCTGGATATGGCGATTCTTCAGGCCCCGTTTCAGGGCCGGGTTCTTGTCGTGTTCAGGCATCGAAAGGCTGTTCCGGCAAAAAAGGATGGGAAGCAGACCGGAAGCGCACTTTCGCAGCAAAACGCTCGGCCTGCCCGTCTCTTCAGCAAGAACAAGGCCAGCATTACGAATGCGATAGAAATTCTTTCAATAACAATAACTTGTAGTCAATCCCGGGCGACGAACAGCACGAAACATGCGTTCATGAACACGAAATGCATCTTTCGTGTGCATGAAAACGAGTTAACGCACAATTTGGTTGCATGCTTTGTGCAACAAACAATCTTCATATCGCACGAACGTGCATGGAAGGTTTCGTGGATCATGAATTGCGCATTCGCACACAACACGACATTTTCAGACGTCGATGTTGCGAGCGTTGAGCGCGTTGCGTTCGATGAAATCGCGGCGCGGTTCGACTTGGTCGCCCATGAGCGTGGTGAAGATTTCGTCGGCCGCGATGGCGTCGTCAATCTGCACCTTGAGCAGACGGCGCACGCCAGGATCCATGGTCGTTTCCCACAACTGCTCGGGATTCATCTCGCCGAGACCCTTGTAGCGCTGCTTGCCGAGGTTGCGCTCGACTTCGTTGAGCATCCAGGTGATGGCTTCACCGAAACTCTTCACCGGGCTGCTCTTTTCGCCTCGGTGCATCGCAGCCCCTTCGCCGATCAGGCCGCTGATGAGTTCGCTGGCGCGGCGAATGGCCGGGTAATCACCGGAGTGAATGAACTCGGGATCGATTTCGGTACGCTTGACGTTGCCGTGATGCATGCGCTCCAGAGCCAGATGCCAGGCTTCCTTGATCTCGTGGTAGTAGGCGGTCACGGTAATGCCGGCGGGCGCGACAGCCTGCAGGCGGGTGGCGGAATCGCGTGCGGCGGCTTCGTCTTCGAGCGAGAGTTCGATGCCATGGGCCAGCACAGCCTGCAGCACGTCGGAATCGATCCAGCCGGTCAGGCGATTGATGACGGCTTCGGCGAGCAGGTAGACGCGGGCCATTTCAGCCAGTGCCTCGCCCTGAATCACATCAGCGCCTTCACGCGGCAGCAGTTGCGAGCCGTCGAGCGCCAGGCGCAGCAGGTGAGCTGAGAGCTCGGTATCGTCCTTGATGTAGGTTTCGTTGCGGCCGAGCTTGATCTTGTAGAGCGGCGGCTGGGCGATGTAGATGTGGCCCCCTTCGACCAGCTCGGGCATCTGGCGGTAGAAGAAGGTCAGCAGCAGGGTGCGGATGTGGGCGCCGTCGACGTCCGCATCGGTCATGATGATGATGCGGTGGTAGCGCAGTTTTTCGGGCTTGTAGTCGTCCTTGCCGATGCCGGTGCCCAGCGCGGTGATCAGGGTGGCGATCTGCTCGGAGGAAATCAGCTTGTCGAAGCGGGCGCGCTCGACGTTGAGCACCTTGCCGCGCAACGGGAGGATGGCCTGGAACTTGCGGTCGCGGCCCTGCTTGGCGGAGCCCCCTGCGGAGTCACCCTCGACGATGTAGATCTCGCACTTCGAGGGATCCTTTTCCTGACAGTCGGCGAGCTTGCCGGGCAGGCCAATGCCGTCCAGCACGCCTTTGCGGCGCGTCATTTCGCGCGCCTTGCGGGCCGCTTCGCGCGCACGCGAAGCTTCGACGATCTTGCCGCAGATGGTTTTGGCGTCAATCGGGCGCTCAAGCAGGAACTCCGCAAGCTTGGCGGCCACGACTTCTTCCACGGCCGGCCGGGCTTCGCTTGATACCAGCTTCATCTTCGTCTGCGAGGCGAACTTGGGATCCGGCATCTTGACGGACAGCACGCAGGCCAGACCTTCGCGCATGTCATCACCCGAGATATCCACCTTCGCCTTCTTGGCGATCTCGTTTTCTTCGATGTACTTGTTGATGACGCGCGTCATCGCTGCGCGCAGGCCGGTGAGGTGGGTGCCACCATCGGACTGGGGAATGTTGTTGGTGAAGCACAGCACCTGTTCCTGGTAGCTGTCGTTCCACTGCATGGCTACTTCAACGGTGAGCTCGACGTCCTGAACGTTACCGGTAGTGACCCGGCTGGTGCCCGAGGCGTAGAACACGTTGGGATGCAGCACGGTCTTGGCGCGATTGATGTAGTCGACAAAGCCCTTCACGCCGCCCGAGAAAGCGAAGTTCTCGTCCTTGCCGGTGCGCTGGTCGACCAGGCGGATCGCCACCCCGTTGTTCAGGAAGGAGAGCTCGCGCAGGCGCTTGGCGAGGATGTCGTAGTGGAACTCGACATGGCCGAAGATTTCGTCGTCAGCCAGGAAATGCACTTCGGTACCGCGCTTTTCGGTGTCTCCCACGATTTTGAGCGGAGAAACCTCGACGCCCTCGCGGATCTCGACGATGCGGTCGACCGCATGTCCCTGGTTGAATTCGATGAAGTGCTTCTTGCCATCGCGCCGGATGGTCAGGCGCAGCCATTTGGAGAGCGCATTCACGCAGGTGACACCCACGCCGTGCAGGCCGCCGGACACCTTGTAGCTGTTCTGGTTGAACTTGCCGCCCGCGTGCAGCGAACACATGATGATTTCGGCCGCGGAGCGCTTGGGTTCGTGCTTGTCGTCGAACTTGATGCCCACCGGAATGCCGCGACCGTTGTCCGAAACGGAAATCGAGTTGTCCTTGTGGATCGTAACCACGATGTCGTCGCAATGCCCGGCCAGCGCTTCGTCAATCGCGTTGTCCACGACTTCGAAAACCATGTGGTGCAGGCCCGTGCCATCGGAGGTGTCTCCGATGTACATGCCCGGCCGCTTGCGCACGGCTTCAAGGCCTTCGAGCTGCTGGATGGACGATTCGTCGTAGGCAGGTTGCTGATTCTGTTCGGACATTGTGATCGATTCGTTCAGTGTGATTTTGAAGCGCGAGGCAGGCGGGCGTTCAGCGCGCGGATCCGCTTGCGTCGATGAGGATCAGAAGGCTGTCAGCGTTGAAGATCAGCCTCCCTTCACCCTTGTAGTTGCTGGCAATGCTCCAGGCATCAGCGCCGAAGTAGTAGGGCACCCAAGCCGTTCCGGTAGAATGGATTTCGACCGAATCAGGGGCACCCAGCAGTTTTTCCACTTCACTGCGCGACATGCCGATCTCGAGACTGGCAAAGCGGGCGCCGGAAGCAAAACGTCCAAGGATACGCCCTTCGAGCTGCTCGCGCCCGATGACTTTTCGGACAGGCACCATTCCGGGATCGGCGGCAGGCTCTTCCCGGACGCCGGACGGGTTGCTGCAGGCAGCCAGTCCGGCGAAAACGAGGCAGCAGGCCAGACGGACAGCTGCAGACCTGATCGGGCGCTCGAGCATCAGATGCGCATCGGCATTACGACGGCCTTGAACTGCTCATTGCCAGGCAGCGTGAAGAGCGCAGACGACATCGGTTCGTTGAGGTGGATCTCAACGGTGTCGGTACTCACGTTGTTGAGCACGTCGAGCAGATAGGTCACGTTGAATCCCACTTCCAGGCTGTCACCCGCATAGGACACCTCGAGCTCTTCCTGCGCTTCTTCCTGCTCGGCATTGGAGCTGATCACGCGCAACAGGCCGGATTCCAGCACCACCCGCAGGCCGCGGAATTTCTCGTTGGTCAGGATGGCCGCACGCTGCAGCGCGGAGAGCAGGCTTGCACGGTGCGCCGTCACCAGCTTCGGATTGCCCTGCGGAATCACGCGTTCGTAGTCCGGAAACTTGCCATCGATGAGCTTGGTGATCAGTTCGATCGGACCGAAACGGAAGCAGGCCTGGTTGCCGGTAATCACGATCTCGACCGGATCTTCACTGTCAGCCAGCTGACGGGTGAGCTCCAGCACGGTCTTGCGCGGCAGGATGACTTCGGTCTTCTCGTAGCTCTGCTCCAGCGTGCTCGAGGAGAGTGCCAGACGGTGACCATCGGTGGCCACCATGCGCAGCTCGGTGCCCATCACCTGCATCAGCAGGCCGTTGAGGTAGTAGCGGATGTCCTGAGCGGCCATGGCATAGGCCACCTGGGCCAGCTGGCGACGGAAATCCTTCTGCGGCAGGCGCACCGTCAGGCTTTCGCCGGTGTTGAGCTGCATGCGCGGGTAATCGGTCGCCGGCAGCGTCTGCAGGTTGTAGCGGCTCTTGCCAGCCTTGAGCGTGAGGCGTTTGTCGTCCAGAACCAGGCTGACTTCGCTGTCGGGCAGTGCACGCAGGATGTCCTGCAGCTTGCGGGCGCCCACGGTGATCGAAGCGTCTTCGCCGCCCTGGGAAGTCTGGTTGGTGGTGATCTGGATTTCGATGTCGGTTGCCAGCAGCGTCAGGGCATCGCCCCGCTTCTCGATCAGCACATTGGAGAGGATAGGCAGCGTATGCCGCTTTTCCACGATGCCTGAAACCGACTGGAGAGGGGCCAGCAAGGCATCACGAGTGCTTGTTAACAAGAGCATTTATATAAACCTCCTATTATTAATATATCTGGCCAGTTTCTGTGGAAAACACTTAAAACTTCAATCTGTTCAATAACTTGCTTCGTTGATCAAGCTGTTTGAAACCGGGGGGAGAGCGCTGTGTGCAATTGGGGACAAGAATCGGGGTCCGGCAATTGACCACACTTGTCCACATTTGCTTCCCGGCTTGTCAGCCTGCTTATCCACATTGTCAGGGGAAACGACGATTTCTGGAACGTCTCGGAGCCGCCTTTTCATTCCCGACCAGCTCCTCCGATCGGTTTCCGTGGTGTGAACCGGAAAGTCTTTAGGAGCAGCATCCAGTCAGCAAGCGTCAGCGCGCCTGAAATTGCCGTCATGACGTTGTTGTTAACAGAGTCTTTATATAAACCGTTTACTACTAATATATCGAGCCTGTTTCTGTGGATAAATCATTTTTACCAATACAAAACAAGGCGTTGAGTATGTTGAAGACCTTGTGGAACAGTCTCCTTGAACGATGTGGGCGAGTGGGGATGAATTCCATGCTTCGGGATTTGCCCAGCCTTGCGCACATTTGCTCCGCAGCCTTGTACAGGCTTTGTCCACAAGCCTGATCTAACCTCTGAGCGTTTGCGTCAGAACGTGAAGATCATGGTTAAGTTGTTGATCATTAAGTCTTAATTCCGTAATCGTACGACAGGCATGAAGCACAGTTGTGTGATCCCGACCGCCGAAGGCATCGCCGATGGCGGGCAGTGAGGAAGGCGTGAGTTCCTTTGCCAGATACATGGCGACCTGACGCGGGCGGGCGATATTGCGTGTCCGCTTCTTGGAGAGCAGCTCGGCGAGCTTGATCTTGTAGAAGTCCGCCACGGTCTTCTGGATCAGTTCGAAGGTGATCTGGCGGTTGTGGGCTGCAAGCAGGTCGCGCAGGGCCTCGCGAGCCACTTCCAGCGTGATGTCACGGCTGTGGAAGCGGGCGTAGGCGACAACCTTCTTGAGTGCGCCTTCGAGCTCGCGGACGTTGGAGCGCAGGTTCTTGGCGATCAGGAAGGCGACGTCATCCGGCAGCGGAACGTTGTCGAACTCGGCCTTCTTCTTGAGGATCGCGATCCGCATCTCGAGCTCGGGCGGCTCGATCTGCACTGTCAGACCCCAGTCGAAGCGCGAAATCAGGCGGTCTTCCAGACCCTGGATATCCTTTGGATACGTGTCGCAGGTGATGACGATCTGCTTCCGGGCTTCGGTCAGCGCATTGAAAGCGTGGAAGAACTCGTCACGGGTGCGTTCCTTGTTGCCGACACCTAGGAACTGGATGTCGTCGATCAGCAGCAGGTCCAGCGAGCGGTAGTAGCGCTGGAACTGGTCAAAGCTCTTCTGTTGGTAAGCGCGCAGTACGTCGGAGAAGTAGTCTTCCACGTGGACGTAACGCACGACGGCCTTGGGATTGTGTCGCAGCACTTCGTTGCCGATGGCGTGAATCAAGTGGGTCTTGCCGAGGCCGACGCCACCATAGACGAACAGCGGGTTGTACGAGGTGCCCGGGTTATTGGCGACTGAAATGGCTGCTGCACGGGCGAGGTCGTTGGCGCGGCCCGTCACCAGTGTGTCGAAGGTGAAGGACGGATTCAGGCGGGTTTTTTCGTATGCGTTGCCTGCCGGAGTAATGATGGCCGGCGCCTCGGGCTGGTGATGCTGCTGGGCAGGTGGCGGGACGGGCGTATTGCGGCCACTGGCTGCGGCGCTGGCGCGCTCGGCCGGCGAAGGGGTGCGGATGGGCTGTTGCGCAGCAGCGGTGGATTTCTTGCTGGGAACGCGGACTTCTAAACTCAGTGCAGTGGGGCCGCCGAAGAACTCTTCGGCCAGCTGTTCCAGACGTTTCTGGTAACGCTCACGGACCCACTGAAGCACAAAGCGGTTGGGTGCGAACAGGCGAACGCCTTCTCCTTCGACGGCCTCGGCGATCTCGAGGGCACGGATCCAGGTGTTGAACTGCTGCGACGGCAGTTCACTTTCCAGGCGGGCAAGGCAGGCGTTCCAGAAGCTTTGACTCACGATTTGTACAGGCTTGTTCTTTGACTCAACTGCCTGCAAGCGGGCAGATGCGGCTTTCACCGGTGGTTGCAATGCAGCTCGCCCGAACTGTCCACAGGGCAGGCCGGGCATGCATGATCAGAGGGGGCAACCCGGCTGCTCCCCTACTTGTGCAAGGCTGCGGGGGATTGAGCCGGAAGTGGGAATTCTACAGTTTCCCCCCGTATTTATCCACAGCTTCGGAAGAGGGATGTATATGTTTTCGCTTGACAAAAATGCGTTCGAGCTATCTAATCGCGAGTTCGCCGCATAAGTTGGATTAGGGAAAGATCATGAAACGCACGTATCAACCTTCTGTGGTCCGCCGCAAGCGCACCCACGGTTTTCTGGTTCGCATGGCTACCAAGGGTGGCCGCAAGGTGATTGCTGCTCGTCGCGCCAAGGGCCGTCATCGCCTGGCTGTCTGAGCAGGCTGATTGCGGATTCGAGGCTGATCAGGGTGTCGGCTGGCAACACGGATCCGCAGGCAGTGTCGCGGTCTTTCAGACCCGCGTATCGCTTGTGCAAAACGGATGAGTATTCATCCGTTTTTGCTTTCAGAAAGGCTGTAAGAGGGCGCTATTTCGTGCTCCATTACAAGCCTTCCGAGTACGCCTGTGCCCGTCTTGGCGTCGTGGTTGCCAAGAAGTTGGCACGGCGTGCCGTGCTGCGCAATCTCATCAAGCGAATGGCACGTGAGCATTTCCGCCATACGCGCGAAATCCTGCCCTGCCACGATATGATCCTGCGCCTCAATGCGCCGGCCAAGGCTGTGAGCAAGGCGGAACTCAGGGGAGATCTCGCGGGTCTCTTCCGGCGTTTGCCGAAATGAAAGTCATCCTGCTGGGGCTCATCCGGGCCTATCAGTATCTCGTCAGCCCGTGGCTGGGAAACCGATGCCGGTTTCACCCGAGCTGTTCGTCCTATGCCGCGGAAGCCCTGCAGAAGCATGGCTTGCTGAAAGGCCTTAAACTTGCCGTTTTCCGGCTGGGTCGCTGCCATCCATGGAGTGATGGTGGACACGATCCGGTGCCGTGAAAGAGGCGTTCCTACTTTCCCATTCAGAGTCCTCATCATGCAGATGGATTACAAGCGTCTTATCCTGATGGCAGTGTTTGCCTTTTCCGTGATCATGCTGTGGGAAAGATGGCAGCAGCACAATGCGCCGAAGTTGCCACCTGTTGCAGCCCAGTCGGCGACGGCTCAAGGAGCGGCCTTGCCGGCTCCGATGGCTTCCGGCGTGAGCGCAGCAGCGCCGAGCCAGGCAGTGCCCGGTGCGGCACAAGGTCCCGAATCGGCTTATGTGACGGCTGCCCGCGCAGTTGTCAGGACGGACACCCTGATTGCCACGGTGTCGGCTCAGGGCGGTGACATCATCAATGTCGAGCTGACCCAGCACAAGCAGAGTGCTGACCACAGCAAGAATTTCGTCGTCCTCCAGGATCAGGGCGAGCATTTCTATGTAGCCAATAGTGGCCTGATCGGCAATGAGCTGCCGAATCACAAGACCGTGTTCAGCCTGAAAGGGGGCGATTATTCGCTCAAGGATGGCGAAGACAGCGTTCAGATCCGGATGACTGCTCCCGCAGTGAATGGCGTTGAAGTCAGCAAGGTTCTGACCTTCCATCGCGGTTCCTATCTGATCGACGTGGCTTACGAGATCAATAACACCACCGCTGCGGCGCTCAATACAACGGCATATTTCCAGCTTGCCCGCGACAGCAAGCCGGTTGAGCACTCTGCCGGTTTCTTTGGTGGTGTGAGTTCCTTTACCGGCCCGGCCGTCTATACAGAGGAAGGCAAGTTCCAGAAGATCGATTTCAAGAAGATCGAGAAGGATGAAGCCAAGTATGTGAAGAGTGCCAAGGACGGCTGGGTGGCCATGGTCCAGCATTATTTCGTGAGTGCCTGGTTGCCGCAGGGCAATGTTGACCGTGAGTTCTATACCCACAAGATTGCCGGTGATGTCTTCGGCGCTGGCGTGAAGCTGCCGGTGGCTGTCGCGGCGGGTCAGAAAGGCGTGATCGATGTACCCCTGTATGTCGGTCCGCAAGAGCAGAACAAACTCAAGGCGATTGCTCCCGGATTCAATCTGGTCGTCGACTACGGCTGGGTGACCATCATCGCCGTGCCCCTGTTCTGGGTGCTGTCACATATCCATACCCTGGTCGGTAACTGGGGCTGGGCGATCATCATCGTGACCATCCTGATCAAGGCCTGCTTCTTCCCGTTGTCTGCCGCATCCTATCGCTCGATGGCGAAGATGAAGACGCTGATGCCGAAGATGAAGGCACTGCAGGAGCGGTACAAGGACGACAAGATGAAGCTCAATCAGGCCATGATGGAGCTCTACAAGACCGAGAAGGTCAATCCGATGGGAGGCTGTCTGCCCATCCTGATCCAGATGCCGGTCTTCATCGCGCTCTACTGGGTACTGCTGGGTGTAGTTGAAATGCGCCAGGCTCCCTGGATGTTCTGGATCACCGACCTTTCGGTTAAGGATCCGTACTTCATCCTGCCCGTCATCATGGGGGCCACCATGCTGATCCAGACCAGGCTGAACCCCACGCCGCCGGACCCCGTCCAAGCCAAGGTGATGCTGCTGATGCCGATCATGTTCACCTTCATGTTCCTCTGGTTCCCGTCGGGTCTGGTGCTGTACTGGGTGCTCAACAACACGCTGTCCATCGCACAGCAGTGGTACATCACGCGGTCCATCGAAAATGGTGCAGTCAAGCCTGCCAAGTGACGTGATTGCCGCCATCGCGACCGCTCCCGGTCGCGGTGGCATCGGAGTGATCCGGGTGTCCGGCCCGGATCTTTCCAGCTTCGCAGATGCCCTTACCGGACGACTTCCCAAGCCCCGCCTGGCGTCCCTGGCGAATTTCCTCGATGCTGAGCAGCGCCCCATTGATCAGGGCTTGCTACTGTATTTTCCTGCGCCGCACTCCTACACCGGTGAGGATGTCGTCGAGATTCAGGGCCATGGTGGTCCGGTGGTCATGCAGATGCTGCTGGCGCGCTGTGTCGAGTTAGGTGCGAGACTGGCGGAGCCTGGAGAATTCACGCGCCGCGCTTTTCTCAATGACCGGCTCGATCTGGCTCAGGCCGAAGGCGTGATCGACCTCATCGATGCATCGACAACGGCGGCAGCGCGCTCTGCGCTGCGCTCGCTTTCGGGCCGGTTCTCGGACGAGATTCATGCCTGGCGGGACAGGCTGGTCGATCTGCGCATGCTGGTGGAAGCCACACTGGATTTTCCGGAAGAGGAAGTCGACTTCCTCGAGTCGGCGCGTGCCATTCCCCGTCTTCATGCCTTGAGCGGTGAACTGGAAAACATTCTCTCCCGTGCAAAGCAGGGCAGCCTGCTGCGGCGTGGCTTGCAGGTCGTGCTGGCAGGTCAGCCCAACGTGGGCAAATCGAGTCTGCTCAATCAGCTTTCCGGTGAAGATCGTGCCATCGTGACGGAAGTGGCCGGCACTACGCGCGACGTTCTTCGCGAGGTAATCCAGATCGAGGGCATTCCCCTGCACATCATCGATACCGCGGGTTTGCGGGATACGGATGATGTCGTCGAGAAAATCGGTATTGAACGTTCCTGGCGCGAGATTGCGGCTGCGGATGTCGTACTGCGCATGGTGGATGCTGGTGTCGGTATTACGGCTGAAGACCATGAAATCGATGCGCGATTGCCTGATGGTGTTCCGGTCGTCTGGATCTTCAACAAGATCGATCGTCACGGAGAAAATGTCCGGCGTGAAAATCTCGACGCTGGTATCGCGCTCTGGATATCCGCCCGAACCGGCGAAGGCATGGAGCTTTTGCGCAAAACCCTGCTGGAAATTGTCGGTTGGGAGGCGCACGGTGAAGACGTGTTTCTCGCCAGAGAACGTCATCTTGAAGCCTTGCGCGAAGCAGCCCGACATGTCGGCACTGCACTCGAGATGGTGAGTCAGCTGGATCTTCTGGCTGAAGAACTCCGGCTTGCACAGGAAGCTGTCAATACGATCACCGGAGAATTCGGTGCAGACGATTTGCTCGGTGTAATTTTTTCCAGATTCTGCATAGGAAAATGACATGTCCGATTTTGAAGATCAGCAGAAGGGTGCTCGTCAGATTTCCTCCGAATTGGCGGGTGTTCTGATTGCGCTGGGTGTCGACTGGAACAGCGAGCAGCAGTTGCGTTCCCTGGCGCGTGAAGCACTGGCTTACAAACCGGATGCCTCTTCGGCTCCGATTGCTCCCGGCGATATCCGCGAACATGCCCGTCTCAAGTTCTATGGTCTCATTGCACTGATGCTGCGAACCATGGAAGAGGGCGCAGGCAAGGGGGAGGAAGTTCATGGTGACGACGTCTGGAAAGCCGTCGCACGTGCGCTCTGGGCTGAAAAGAGTTGAGCTTGTTTCACGTGAAACATTCCTCAATCTGAATTTTCTGGTGCAGCTCTGCTTTCCGCTGCTTATCCATGTTTCACGTGAAACATGCGATTCAGCTTATACAAGCTGCTGCACAGCTTTTCCACAGATCTATCCACTAGGCCCTGATCTGCCCGCGGCGTATCATTGCCAGCCCAATTGAAGGTTTGTCCCATGCTGTATCCACACGCTTTTGATGTCATTGTCGTTGGTGGCGGTCACGCCGGTACGGAGGCTGCGCTCGCCGCGGCGCGTGCAGGCAGCAAGACGCTGCTGCTTACCCACAACATCGAGACCTTGGGGCAAATGAGCTGTAATCCCTCGATCGGTGGCATCGGCAAGGGGCATCTGGTCAAGGAAGTCGATGCGCTCGGGGGTGCCATGGCCGAGGCAACCGATGAAGGCGGGATTCAGTTCAGGATCCTGAATGCTTCCAAGGGACCTGCTGTGCGTGCTACCCGGGCACAGGCCGATCGTATCCTCTATAAGGCAGCGATCCGTCGCCGTCTGGAAAATCAGCCAAATCTGACCCTGTTCCAGCAAGCAGTTGATGACATTACCGTCGTCGGCGAACGGGTTAGCGGTGTGGTGACCGCCATCGGCCTGCGCTTTGAAGCGCCGACGGTCGTGCTGACTGCGGGGACTTTTCTGAACGGCAAGATCCACGTCGGTCTCGAGAATTACTCCGGAGGCCGGGCAGGGGATCCTCCTGCCATCTCGCTTTCCCATCGGCTGCGCGAACTGGCTTTGCCGGTGGGGCGCCTCAAAACCGGTACGCCGCCGCGCCTGGATGGCAAAACCATCGATTTTTCGGTGATGCAGGAGCAGCACAGTGATGACCCGCTGCCGGTGTTTTCCTTCCTAGGCAATGCCGCCCAGCACCCGAAGCAGATGCCGTGCTGGGTGACGCAAACCAATGCCCACACACACGACATCATCCGCGGAGGGCTGGATCGCTCGCCGATGTACACCGGCGTGATCGAAGGCGTGGGGCCGCGTTACTGCCCTTCGATCGAAGACAAGATTCATCGCTTTGCCGGCAAGGACAGTCACAACATCTTCCTGGAGCCTGAAAGCCTCAGCTCGCACGAGATCTATCCGAACGGCATCTCGACTTCTCTGCCGTTCGATGTGCAACTCGCGCTGGTCCGCTCGATCCGCGGGCTGGAAAACGCACACATTCTGCGCCCCGGGTATGCCATCGAGTACGACTACTTCGATCCGCGCAACCTGAAGGCGAGTTTCGAAACCAAGAGTATTGCCGGTCTCTTCTTCGCGGGGCAGATCAACGGCACCACCGGTTATGAAGAAGCCGCTGCACAAGGTCTGCTGGCTGGCGTGAATGCCGCACTGCTGGCTCAGGGCAAACCTGCCTGGACGCCTTCGCGCGCCGAGAGCTATCTGGGCGTGATGGTGGATGACCTCATTACCCGCGGCGTCACCGAACCCTACCGCATGTTTACCTCGCGTGCGGAGTTCCGCCTGTCCCTGCGCGAAGACAATGCGGATCTGCGTCTGACCGAACAGGGCCGTGCACTGGGCCTGATCGATGAGCGACGCTGGGCAGCTTTCTGTACCAAGCGTGAAGCCATCGAACGTGAATCGGCCCGCTTGCGTGCCACCTGGGCGGTGCCGCACAAGCTTGTCGAAGGAGAAGCCCAGCGTGTTTTCGGTCAGGAGCTCGAACGCGAGTACCGTTTCTTCGATCTGCTGCGCCGGCCCAACATGACTTACGCGGCGCTGATGAGCCTGTCGCTCGCGCCGGAAAACCCGGAAACCGATCCGCAAGTTGTCGAGCAGATCGAGATTTCGGCCAAGTACCAGGGTTATATCGAGCGGCAGCAGGAAGATGTTCAGCGCGCGGCGACCCAGGAAAACACCGTGCTGCCGGCCGATCTGGATTACGCCAGCGTCAGCGGCCTGTCGCGCGAAGTGCAGCAGAAGCTGCGTCAGCACCAGCCCGAAACCATTGGTCAGGCATCCCGCATCCAGGGCATCACGCCCGCCGCGATTTCGCTGCTGCTGATTCACCTGAAGAAGCGCGAGATGGCCTCGCGCATGAAGGGGAGCGCCGAGGCATGAGTGCGACTGCCCAACGCCTGGCTGCCGGTCTTGAAAAGCTCGGTCTGGATCTGGATGCCGGAACCCGGGAACGTCTGCTCGCCTATGGCGCGCTGCTGATGAAATGGAATCGGGTCTACAACCTTACTGCGATCCGCGATGAAGCGTCGATGATCGACCTTCATCTGCTCGATTCGCTTTCCATTCTGCCGCATGTGGCCGATGTCACCCGGGTGGCTGATATCGGCGCCGGCGGTGGTCTGCCGGGCATTCCGCTGGCGATCTGCCGGCCGGACTGTGAAGTGGCGCTGGTCGAAACGGTTGGCAAGAAAACAAGTTTCCTGCTCCAGGCGAAGGCCGAGCTCAAGCTCGCCAATCTCTCCGTGCACAACATCCGGGTGGAACAATTCCAGCCCGCCGAGCCTTTTCCGGCAGTGAGTTCGCGGGCCTTTGCGAGTCTGGCGGATTTCGTCAGCCTGACCGGGCATCTGCTGGCTCCGGGTGGTCGCTGGATTGCCATGAAGGGCCAGTATCCTGACGACGAGCTCGCGGCCCTGCCGGCGGGCTGCAAACTCCTCGAATCGCGCCGGCTGCAGGTACCCGGCGTCGATGCCGAAAGACATCTCCTCTTCATTTCCCGGACCTGAGCACGCATATGGCACGCATCTTTGCGGTTGCAAACCAGAAGGGTGGCGTCGGCAAGACCACCACCACCGTCAACCTCGCGGCTGCCCTTGCAGCGCACGGCCAGCGCGTCCTGCTGGTCGATCTTGATCCCCAGGGCAATGCCACGATGGGGTCGGGCATCGACAAGCGCACGGTGCCGTCCACCGTGTATCAGGTCCTGATCGGGCAGAACAGTGTGGCGGAAGCACGCGCCAGGTCGGAGTCCGGTGGCTACGATGTACTGGCCTCCAACCGCGAGCTCGCCGGTGCCGAGATCGAGCTTGTCAGTCTCGACAATCGCGAGAAGCGCCTCAAGGACGCTCTGGCGGCGGTCGACGAGCAATACGACTTCGTGCTGGTCGATTGCCCGCCCAGCCTTTCCATGCTCACGCTCAACGGCCTCTGCGGCGCCCACGGCGTGATCATCCCGATGCAATGCGAGTACTACGCGCTTGAAGGTCTCTCCGACCTGGTGAACACGATCAAGCAGGTACACGCCAAGCTCAACCGCGACCTCAAGATCATCGGTCTGTTGCGCGTGATGTTCGACACCCGCAGCACGCTCTCGCAACAGGTCTCGGCCCAGCTCGAAGCGCACTTCGGCGACAAGGTCTTCAAGGCCATCATTCCGCGCAATGTGCGGCTGGCCGAAGCCCCCAGCCACGGCATGCCCGGCGTGGTCTTTGACAAGGCCGCCCGCGGCTCGCAGGCCTACATGCAGTTTGCCGCCGAAATGATCGAGCGCATCCAGACCATCTGAACGGAATCCACGCAACATGAAACCCAAGATGAAAGGCCTCGGTCGAGGCCTCGAAGCCCTGCTCGGCGGTGACGATCTGCCTTCGTCCGACAACGGCAACCTCACCACGCTGCCGGTCGGCAATCTCCAGCCGGGCAAGTATCAGCCGCGTACCCGCATGGATGCCGGCTCGCTCGAGGAGCTGGCCGCGTCGATCAAGGCCCAGGGCCTGATGCAGCCGATCACGGTGCGTCCGGTGGGAGGAGGGCGGCATGAAATCATCGCCGGCGAGCGTCGCTGGCGTGCCGCACAGATCGCGGAACTCACCGAAGTGCCGGTCATCATCCGCGAGATTCCGGACGAGGCCGCGCTGGCCATGTCGCTGATCGAAAACATCCAGCGCGAAGACCTCAACCCGCTGGAAGAAGCCACCGGCATCCAGCGCCTGATCGACGAGTTCGGCATGACTCACCAGGCGGCTGCCGATGCGGTGGGCCGCTCGCGCCCGGCCACTTCCAACCTGCTGCGCCTGCTGCAGCTGCCCGGCCCGGTGCAGGAACTGCTGATGGCCGGCGATATCGAGATGGGCCATGCCCGCAGCCTGCTGGCGCTGCCCTCGGCCGATCAGATCCTGACCGCCAACCAGGTGGTGGCCAAGCGCCTGTCGGTGCGTGAAACCGAAAAGCTGGTCAGCAGCCAGGTGAAGCCGAAGGAAAACAGCCTCAAGGCGAAACCGGCCCCCGATCGCGATGTGGCTCGCCTCGAGGAAGAACTGGCGGACAGGCTTGGCGCGGTGGTGAAAATCAAGGCCAACCGCAAGGGCGCCGGCAGCCTCATCATCGAGTTTGCCAGCCTGGACCAGCTCGATGGCCTGATCGGCAAGCTGCAGGCCTGATCCGGCAGGGCGGATCTTCGCGTCCGCCCAGAGACTTTTCATGACATCAGCATCCAGCACGCCGGCCTCCGCAAACCGGTCAGGCCTCCTGCGCCGGATTTCCGGCATCCTGTTGCGGCTGGCAGGCCATCTGCTGGTGCTGCTGCTGGTCATCCTGTTTCCGCTGGTCGTCTATGAGCTGGTCGCCCTCAGCAGCCTGCGCGAACAGCATGTGCTGCTGATGAGCGGTGCGGTGAGCTGGCCGCTGTATGGCCTCTGGCTCAGTCGGCGGATTCGCCATGAGCGTGTCCGGTTCGTCCTCCGGCAGCTGATCCTGCTGCTCACCGTGATCGGCCTGATGGCACTGTTCGCCTCCTGTTCAGCTTCCGCCGCACTGATGTGGCTTGTACGCGGTTTGCCACTGCTTGCCGCGGTCACCCCCCTTCCGCTGCTGTTCGAGCCCGCCATGAGGCGTTCCAGTGGCTTTGCCGGGCACTGGAAAGGTGGTGCGCTGCTCTGCCTGCCGCTGGCGCTGGCGTTTGCCCTGCTGATGACCCATGCGACCACGCTGTGCACGCCGGGAGGCCTGCATGAGTGAGGCCCGTTCCGGCGGACTTTCCCTGCTTCGCGATCTGCCGCCGGCAGGCTTCGAGGAGCACTTTCTCACGCTGCTTGAACGACCGGGTCTGCGTATCGAACGCATCGTGTCGGACGGGCAGGTGAGCCCGCCCGGATTCTGGTACGAGCAGGCCGAGGACGAGTGGGTCCTGCTGCTGCAGGGCACGGCCGAGCTGGAGTACCGTGATGACACCCGCATCATGCTGACTGCCGGCGACAGCCTGCTGATTCCCGCTGGCTGTGCGCACCGGGTCGCGCAGACCGCCTCGCGGACGGTCTGGCTGGCGCTGTTCTTTCCGCCGGCCTGACGCTTTCAGGCCAGGCTGCGGAGCTTTCGTCCGAGGCGCCAGCGCCCGATCCGGGTCAGCCGCCAGAGCCGGTTGCGGCGCACGCGGCAGTACGCATAGTCGCGCAGCTTCATGAAACCGGCATACAGGCGGGCGAACCAGGCCAGCTTCATGAGGCTGGCGCGGGTCAGCGTGAAAAGGTGCGCGGCGACTGCGGTGCCGGCAATCTTGGCGAGCAGGAACACGCCCCCGCCGAACAGGAAATGCCCCCGTGCGAAGAGCCACAGCCCGGCGAACTTGAAGGGCAGCAGCACCAGCATCGGAATGCCGTAGCACGCGAGTGCCAGCCAGGGGGGCGCGGCGCGGATCAGCGCCTCGATGCGGCACAGCAGCGGCAGGCGGCCGAGCCGCTGCATCAGCTGCGCGAGCGGCTCCCACAACCAGTCCTCGAGCCAGAGCAGGCACGCGGCGAGCAGGACGAGGGGGAAGCTGGCAGACCGCGCGAGGCGGTGGAAAAAACTGCGGCGATCTGTTTTCAGAGCAGTGATTCCGGTCACGACATGACACACATGTGAGGCGCCGGAGCATCTTTCACAAGGTGTGATGATGCGCCTTTCGGGCTAAGATCGGCGCCAGTGTCCGCCTTCCTCCCGTCCCGCCCGATGAGCCGTCTTGCTTTCCTGCTGCTGTCTGCCCTGCTGGCCTTGCCGGCGCAGGCCGCACCGCAACCCGATCCGGTCTGCTTCCTGCCTGGCCGGCATTTTGACAGTGCCTTTCTCGGCAACTGGGAAATCGCGCAGTGGAAGGTCCGGTATTCCCTTTTCATGCGCGACAGGCAGGTCTGCCTCCTGGCGCGGGACATGCAGGCGGACGAGTGGTTTGAGATTCCCGAAATCCAGTGGGATGGCCAGTTCCTGCGCGCCGGCTTCCTGCTCCGCTCCACGAAATGGCGCACCGACAGCCAGCTGAGCCTCGCCAGCGGAGACCGGCTGCGTGACGAATACACCTGGCGTGACGGGCGCCGTATCGATTACTGGACCCGCCGCAAGTGAGGCCGGCGGCGGCGCTGCTGTGCCTCCTGGCATTGCCCGCGCAGGCCGGGGTCGATCTCTCGCGCTGGAAGCTGACCCTGCCGGTGGATGCCGACGCCAATGGCCGTGCCGATGAAATCGCGGATCCGGCCGGTGCATCGGTGCCGCCCTGGTTCGAGCAGGACGGGCAGGACCTCGTGTTTCGTGCGCCAGCGGGGGGGGCGCGGACCACGGGCAACACGGCCTATGCCCGCAGCGAACTGCGCGAAATGGACACTTCCGGCCGCCCTGCCGCCTGGGATTGCCTCCAGGCTGCCCGCAGGATGCGCCTCGAGCAGCGCCTGCTGGCCACCACCCCGGCCAAGCCCGAAGTGGTGATCGGCCAGATTCACGACGCCCGCGACGACAAGCTGATGCTGCGCTATGTCGGCCCGCCCGGTGCGAATGGCCACAGCGATACCGGCCGCATCGAGATGCTGTGGAACAACGCAGCCCGGGCCGGCACGCTCGACCCCGCCTATGTGCTGGGCCAGCCGATGGCGGTAGATATCGAAATCCGCCAGGGCAGGCTTGCGGTCCGCTACCGCAATCTCGCCAGCGGTCTGGACCACGCGCTCGAGGCCAGGCTCGACCCGACGCGCATCGAGGGCGCCTGCTTCTTCAAGGCCGGCCTCTACATCCAGGCCTGCAGCACCACCGATCTCGCCGGCCAGCCGAATCAGGCCTGCCTTCGCAAGGGCTGGGCGCCCGCGCGGCATGATGCGCCGGAGGCCCGGGCGGAAGTCCGGATCCAGGCGCTCGAACTCGATTCGCCCCCGCGCTGAGGCGCTGCGAGGCGGAACTTGTCTCCCCGCATCCGGTCAAGAACACCGACAGCGTCGCTCGACCGGCGCTGTTCCTGACCAGAAAAGACGGAGACAAACGATGAAACTCAAACTGATCGCCAGCAGCCTGGCGCTCCTCGCGGCGGGCTGGGCCCAGGCCGCCATTCCGCTGGACCTGCATTTCACCGGCAGCGAGCCCTTCAGCCCGGCATTCAGGCATCTGCCGGAGCAGCCCGGCACGCCGATGCTGGTCTCCACCGGCGGCCGGCATGTGGTCGAAGATGGCAAGCTCGTGCTCGCCAATGGCCGCTTTGCCATCGGTGCGGTGCCCGAAGCCGGTGGCAAGCTGGCCGACTCCGATGGTTCCGGCCGGCCCGATGGCGTGCTGGATCTCAGCAAACCCTACCGGATCACCATCCGGGTGGCCGAGGCGGTGGCGACCCATCCCGGCAAGGACAACTTCTTCATCTATGTGAACAACAGCACCTCGAAGCGCGACCAATCCCCGCTGGGCAGCGGCTCGCAGCTGGTCAAGGCCAGCGTGGGCGAGCTGAAGGTCGGAGACAATGTGTTCGAGGGCAGGATCGGTGACGCCCGCTCCTTCGTGCAGATCCGCGCCGAATCAGGCGCTGCGGTGAAAATCGAATCGATCCATATCGCACCGATCTGAGCGGCCGACTCCTGGCCCCCCGGATTTCTGCTGCACTCCTGAGTTTGCCGGGGCATGCGCTGCCCCGGCTTTTTTGCGCCCGGCTCCGGCCCGGCAGCGGCACTGTCGACCGCACCGAGCGGCCAGGCAGGTCTATCGGCCGCGCACCATCGCGTGGCAGGTGAGCATCTGGCCGCAGCGCTCGTGGGCGCCGGATTCCTGCACCCGGAAGCCGTGCTTTTCGAAGAAGGGCCGGGAGAGCTCGCTGGCGGTCGTGGTGAGCTGCTTCGCGCCCATCGCCGCGGCGAGTTCGAGCAGATCTTCGAGGATCAGGCTGCCCACGCCCTGGCGGTTGAATTCGGGCGCGGTGAAGATCAGGTCGATATGGCCGGGCATGCGGATCGCGCCGAAGCCGGCGATTTCGCCCGCTTCATCCACGGCCACGCGAACCCAGTTGTCCTGCAGGCGCTGTGCCCAGGCCGCAGCGTCGTCCGCGCTGGCCGCCCAGGCGGCGCATTGCTCGGCCGAATAGGCGGCGGGGCCGGTTTCCAGCACTGCCGCGCGGAAAACTGCCGCCAGTGCCGCGGCATCGGCGGGCTGGTAGTCGCGGGTGGAAACCTCCACGGCTCCCTCGTCGGCGTTGTCGATCATGATCCGGTCCTTTCGGTGTTCAGGACTGCGCGGGCAGGAAGAGCCCGAGCAGGTCATTGAGAAAGCGCTGGCCCTGGTCCGTCGGCCGGATCAGGCTGTCGGTAATCTCCAGCAGGCCTTGCTTGCGGGCTTCGAGCAGCTGGCTTTCGATGCTTTCCAGCGGCAGGCCGGTGCGCTCGGCAAACAGCGAACGCGGCACGCCTTCAGTGAGGCGCAGCGCGTTCATCATGAATTCGAAGGGCAGGTCGGCCACCCCCACATCGTGCGCATCCTGGGTGAACTGGCCGCTGGCGGCGGCGTCCAGATAGGCGTTCGGATGCTTGTGACGCATCGTGCGGTGGATGCCCAGGTGATCCGAAAGCTTGCCGTGCGCGCCGGCGCCGATGCCCAGATAGTCGCCGAAGCGCCAGTAGTTGAGGTTGTGGCGACAGCGGTGGCCCGGCCGGGCGAAGGCCGAGGTCTCGTAATGCAGGTAACCGGCTGCGGCGAGCCGCGCTTCGATCATCTCCTGCATGTCGGCCGACAGATCGTCGTCCGGCAGCGGCGGTGGATCGCGGTGGAAGAGGGTGTTGGGCTCCAGCGTGAGGTGGTAGCAGGAGAGATGCGGCGGCGCGAAGGCCAGCACCTGATCCAGGTCCGCTTCGGCTTCGGCCAGGCTCTGCTGCGGCAGGGCGTACATCAGGTCCGCGTTCCAGGTGTCGAAATGCCGTGCCGCGGCTTCGAGTGCGCGCATCGCTTCGTCGCGGTCATGGATGCGGCCCAGTGCTTTCAGATGGGCTGCGTTGAAGCTCTGGATGCCCACGCTGACGCGGGTCACGCCGGCCGCGCGGAAGGCCGCGAAGCGGTCGGACTCCACCGTGCCGGGATTGGCTTCGAGCGTGATCTCGCAATCCGGCTCCAGCGGCAGCAGGCTGCGCGTGGCGGTCAGCAGGCGGTCCAGGCCCTCCGGCGAGAGCAGGCTGGGCGTGCCGCCGCCGATGAAGATGCTATGCACCCGGCGGCCCCACACCGAAGGCAGCGAGCCTTCCAGATCGCGCAGCAGCGCATCGATGTAGGCGGCTTCCGGAATGCCGGCTTCCTTCACGTTGTGCGAGTTGAAGTCGCAATACGGGCATTTACGCACGCACCACGGATAGTGGATGTAGAGCGACAGTGGCGGGGGTGCGGTGAGTTGCGGTGCCTGCGGCAGGCGGCTGGCAGCGCGCGGAAGGATGGGGATGGTGCGGGACATGGTGCCGGGCGGATCAGGGGGCGGTGGAGGCCGGCAGCAGTGCGCCGGCGAGCAGCGCATGATACCGGCTGGCATCGATCAGGCGCAGCCCGCCGCCAAGCCGGGCGAGGCGGCGGGCAAGCAGCGCCGGATCGAGCGACGCGGGTTTCAGCGTATCGGACGCCACCACGAGCGCCCAGGCGCCGCCATAGAGCGGGATGCTGGTCCGGACCGGCGTGAGCTCGCGGAACACCTCGCGCAGCCGCGCCAGCAGGCCCGGAAGAAGGCGGTGGAAAACAGCGGGGCGGCCGCGGTGTCGGGATCGGTCAGGTCGAAGATCACCAGATCGAAGGGCTCGTCGCCGGGCTGCCAGGCGGTAACGACCTCCTGCGCATCGCCCAGGCGGAGCGTCACCCGGGCGTCGTCGAGTGCGCCGGCGTGCAGCGCGGGCAGCCATTCGCGGGCCAGTGCCAGGACGGCCGGATCCAGCTCGGCAAGCACGATCTCGCGCAGCGTGGGGTAGCGCAGGAGCTCCGCACAGCTCGCGCCATCTCCGCCGCCCAGCACCAGCGCACGCTGCGGGCCGGGATGGGCGAGCCCGGCGACGTGTACCAGCGGCTCATGGCACAGGTGGCTATCGGCTTCGGCCGCCATGCTGCGATTGTCCAGCCGGTAGAGGCGGCCGAAAGCCGGCGTCTGCCAGACTTCCCAGGCCTGATGCGGACTGCGTCCGCTGGCCAGCAGGCGGCCTTCGACCTCCATCACGAGGCCGGGGGCGAGCGTTTCACGGAAGGATGTCAGCATGGTTTCCGGCAGGGCAGTGTGCGAAAAGCGGTCTGCCAAGCCTAACCAAGGGGCAGGCTTCAGGAAACCGGCATCGGCCTGTTCCGTAATGGAAACGCCCGTGAGCGCCGGTTTCCGGCCGGCCCGGCTGCAGGAGGAGCTGCCCTGATGACTGCACTCGCCGTGTCAGGCGCGCTCGACCGGATTGCGGCACACGAACTGTTGCCGCAACTGCTCGATCTCGCCAGCAGCGGAGACATCCTCGCCCTGGATCTCTCCGCCGTCAGCGCCATCGATGGCGCCGGGCTGCAATTGCTGCTCGCGGTGCGCCGTGAAGCCGCACGCGCCGGCACCCATCTGGCGCTGGCCAATCCCAGTCCGGTCGTGAGCGAGCAGCTGCGCGTGCATCATCTCGAGCATGTGCTGGGCGCCTGCGTCGTCTGCATGCGCTGAGACGCCGCGCGCTTCAGGGCTGCGGCAGGACCAGATGCTCCCGCTTCAGCGCCGGTGCATGGGCCAGCGAGAGCGCCGGGCCGCTGCCACGGTAATCGTCCAGCCGGATGTCCCGCAGGCTGCCGCGCAGCAGGCCGTCGATGCGCAGGCCGCCGGTGCCGCTCAGGCGCAGGTCTTCGATGCTGATGTTCTGGTGGAAAACCTGCTGTGCCGGGTTGGCGGTGACGGTGAGGGCGGCCGGCATGTCCGCACCGGCTTCCGGCGGGCGGCCCACGACCGAGTTGTGCAGGATGCGGAAATCGCTGAAGCGGCCGGATTCACGAGCCGGGCGGAAGTCCAGCAGCTGGTTGGCATCCGAATAGTCGAGCGTGATGACGACTGCCTCGCGCTCCAGATCGCGGTGGGCATTGTCGCGATAGACCACCTGCCGGCCCCCGCCGCCATTGGCGGTATTGCTCTTGGCGCGCAGGCCGACCTGGGTCAGGTACATGACGTTGTCTTCAGCCAGAAGGTCTTCGATCCAGGCGCCGGTATGGCTGCCGATCACCACGCCGCCGTGACCGTGGCGCATGTAGTTGTCGAAGATCCAGGCCCCCTTCATCGGCGGCTGGCGGGCCGCGTCGGCGCCAGTGCCGGCGGCGAAATTGACGCAGTCATCGCCGGTGTCGAAGAAGCTGTCGAACACCTTCACGTCCGTGCTGTTGCCGAACTCCACACCGTCGCCGTTGTTGGCGTTGAAGGTCTCGATGCGGACGCCTTCCACCGTGGCATGCCGGACCTCGAGGAACATCAGGCCGTGGTTGGCGGGGTTGCGGAAGGTGGGGCCGGACACATACACGCCGTCCACATCGCGCAGCGTCATCAGGCTCGACCGGCTCTGGCCATAGGCCGTCTCCAGCTTGAGGCCGGCAGCGAGCCCTGCCTTGACCTGCGTTGCGGCCAGCAGGCCGGTCTGGTCCACGCTGCTGCGATTGCCTTTCAGGTAGCGCGGGGCGGTGCGGCCGGTTTCATCCGGTGCTTCCGCGGCTTCGTCACGCCGCCAGCCGTTGCCGTCCACCACGCCTTCGCCGACGATGCGAATGTCATTGAAAGCGGTATGGCTGCCCGGGCGCGGGTCGTAGGCGTTCAGCAGCGAGGGCGGGCGCCGCACGGTGGAGTAGGGGTAGAGCAGATAGCCCTTGTCGAGCGGATAGTCCTCGGCGCGGTCCGAACCGAGCAGGGTCGCGCCACGAGCGATTTCCAGCGTCATCCGGCTTTTCAGGAAGAGCGCGCCGCTGCGGTAGCGGCCGGGCGGAAGAAAGACCGTGCCGCCGGCCGGGCAGCGGTCGATGCTGGCCTGCAGCGCGACGGTGTCGAGCGTTTCGCCGTCTCCTTTCGCGCCTTGCTCGCGCACATCGCAGCGCGGCGATTCGGCCGGCGTGCGGACGTGTAGCGTGGCCGAGGGGCGCGAGAGGCTGCCGTCGCGATAGACCGCGCGCACGCTGAAATCGTAATCGCTGTCGGGCGAGAGATCGGTGATCCGGTAGTGATGCAGATCGGTGCGGACCTGCTGTGCCGCGCGGTCCGCCGCTTCGAAATGCGCAACATAGGGCGCGACCGGCGAGAGGCGGGCGGCGTTGTCGCGCGCGCTGCCCAGGGTCTGGCCGTTGCGATAGACCCGGTAATCCACCACCTCGCGATAGTCCGCCGGCTTCTGCCAGATCAGTACCGCGTGATGAGCATCCAGCCCCTGGGCCGGGATTTCGGGCTGGCCGGGCGTTTCAGCTGCCTGCACCAGCAGCGGCAAGGCGGCCGGCAGGCTGCACAACAGGGCCCGCTGCAGGCGGCGGCGGGAGAAGGAAGGCATGCGGACTCCGGAATCGGTTGGATTCCGCATGCTAGGTGCAAGCCCTTGCGCCTGCCTGACGCCGGACTGACAGCCCGGCGGCAGTGCGCGTTCAGCGGCGGCGCCTGGTGAGCGCGTCGGTGTCGAGATCGATCCGGGCAAGCGGAATCAGGCGGCTGCCGCGACGCAGGCGGTAGCCGGCCCAGATCAGCAGGAAGAGCGGAATCCCGATATAGGTCGCGATCAGCCCCATCCAGTCGACACGCTCGGCAGAGAAGGCCTGCCAGTTCTGACCCAGCGCGATCAGCAGGCAGAGGCCGAAGGCAAACAGCGGACCGAAGGGGAAAAACTTCGAGCGGTAGGGCAGCTCGGCCAGATCACGCCCCTGCAGCAGCCAGGCGCGGCGGAAGCGGTAATGGCACACGGCGATGCCCAGCCAGGCGATGAAGCCGGTCATGCCCGAGGTGTTGAGCAGCCAGAGATAGACCGTCTGGTCCCCGAAGATCGAGGTCAGGAAGCACAGCGCGCCGACAGCGGTGGTGGCCAGCAGCGCGTTGAAGGGCACGCCGTTCTTCGTCAGCCGCGCGAAGCAGGCCGGTGCCTTGCCGTCGCAGGCCAGGGCGTAGAGCATCCGGGTCGAGGCGTACATGCCCGAGTTTCCGGCCGAGAGGATCGCGGTCAGGATCACCGCATTCATCACGCTTGCGGCAAAGGCAATGCCGGCCCGCTCGAAGACCAGTGTGAAGGGGCTCACGCTGATGTCGGTGGCATCGTTCTTGAGCAGGCTCGGGTCGGTATGCGGAATCAGCAGGCCGATGATCAGGATCGCCAGCACGTAGAACAGCAGGATGCGCCAGAACACCTGACGCACCGCACGCGGAATGTTGCGCGCCGGATCATCCGATTCACCCGCGGCGATGCCGATCAGCTCGGTCCCCTGGAAGGAGAAGCCGGCAATCATCGCCACCCCGATCAGCGCCATGATGCCGCCCGAAAAGGGTGCATCCCCGGCGGTGAAGTTCTCCAGCGGCAGCGTGTCGCCCCGGTGCATGATCCCGAAGACCATCATCAGGCCGATGCCGATGAACACGATCACGGTCACGACCTTGATCAGCGAGAACCAGTATTCGCCTTCGCCGAAGCCTTTCACCGAGATCGCGTTGAGCGCGAACATCAGCGTCAGCGCCGCGCCGCTCCACACGATGCCGGGCACTTCGGGGAACCAGTACTTCATGATGATCGCCGCGGCGACGAGTTCCACCGCGATGGTCACCGCCCAGTTGTACCAGTAGTTCCAGCCCAGCGCGAAGCCGAAACCCGGCTCCACGAAGCGTGCGCCATAGGTCGAGAAGGAACCGGCCACCGGCATGTGGGCCGCCATCTCGCCGAGGCTGGTCATCAGGAAATACACCATCAGGCCGATCAGCGCATAGCCGAGCAGGGCACCACCCGGGCCTGCCTGGGCCACTGTTGCGCCGGAGGCGACGAAGAGCCCGGTACCGATCGAGCCACCGATCGCGATCATGGTGAGATGGCGTGCCTTGAGGCTGCGGCGCAGCCCTTCGCCCTGTTGCGGGGCGTTTGCAGGAGCAGTCATGGGAGAAAATCCTCCATCCCTCGCCGGACCGCCGACACCACAAGCCAGCAGGGTCCGGAAAGATGAGGTCGCGATGGTATCCCGACACGACGCCGCAGAGCCTCCGCAGTCATCGTTTGTTGCAAGCCTGCCTCATGCGCTGCAGCGCGGCCGGAGGTGACGCCGCGGGTTCAGATCGAAGGCGGGGGGGCCGGAGGCCTTGCGCGGAAGCGGAGTCGCTCAGGGCATCACACCGCGCCCGATCGCTTCCACCGTGACTTCCTGTTCGCTGCCGTCGGCCAGGCGCAGGGTGAGGATCAGGGGGATGCGGTCGCCGGCCTTGACCGGGCCGCTGAGGCCCTGCAGCACGAGGTGGCCGGTCACCGGCGTGAGCAGCAGCTTGCGGCGTTTCTCGAAGGGCAGGGACTTGACCGGTGTGGGTCGCAGCGGGCCGCCGTCAAGCTCGAAGCGCATGTCCTGCAGGCTCACCGAGCTGGCGAGCGGTGAGCGGGCCGCGACGATGCTGCCGGCTTCGTCGCAGAGGAATTCCAGGTAGGCGGTGGAGCTGCGAGCGCTGGCGAGCGTGCCCTTCACCCAGGGTTTGCTGATGACGACCTCGGCCGCCTGGGCGGTGAGGGCAAGCAGGCTGGCGGCGCAGGCGAGAACAACTCTTTTCATGGCAGGGCTCCGTGGGCAGGCCCGAATGATAACGCGCGGCACTGACGCCTTCCGGACGCCGCGGTATGCTTGCCACGAAGTTTTCCCTTTTTCCGGATGCCCATGTTCGCCTCGATCCTTGCCATCAGTGCCGGTGCCTCGCTCGGCGCAGTCCTCCGCTGGGGACTCGGCTCGGCGCTCAACGCGCTGTTTCCCACGCTGCCGCCCGGTACGCTGCTGGCCAATCTGATCGGGGGTTACCTGATCGGTGTCGCGATTGCCTTCTTTTCGCATCATGCGGGGCTGGCGCCGGAGTGGCGGCTGTTCGTGATCACCGGCTTCCTCGGCGGTCTCACCACCTTCTCCACCTTCTCGGCCGAAGTCACCGCGCTGCTGCAGCAGGGCCGGCTGAGCTGGGCCTGCGGCGCGATCGCGATCCATGTCGTCGGCTCACTGCTGATGACGCTGGCAGGCCTGGCGAGCGTGGCGGCATTCCGTGCGCACTGAACCGGTGTCGCGCCGGCATCCGGCCATGCGTGCGCTGCTGAGCGCCGTGCTGCCACTGCTGGCGGGCTGCGTGGTGATGCCGAAGACCGAAGAGGTCTATGACCGCAGCTGCCAGATCTATGTCCGCGAGATGAGTCTGGAAGCGGTGAATGTCGGCGGTGTCCGGCTTGGTCTGTGCCAGAACGCCGGCTGCCTGGGTGGCGCCGCGGTGGTCGGTGCCGTGGCCGCGGCTTCTGCGGTGATTTCCGGCAGCATCGTGGTGGTCGGCAACACCGTCTACTGGCTCGAAAAGAAGGGTCGCTGCAATCCGCCGCCCGCGGCGCCGGCCGAATGAGGGAAGCGCTGCTGAGCCTGCATCGGCGGCTGGATGAACGGGCCGCCGCGATCCGCACGCAGAAGCCGGACTGGCTCTGCAGCAAGGGCTGCGACAGCTGCTGTCGCCAGCTTGCCGCGGTGCCGGTGATCAGCGCGGGCGAATGGGCGCTGCTGCAGGAAGGCCTGGCCGTGTTGCCGGACCCGGTGCTGGCCGGATTCGACGCCCGCATGGCGGCGCTGGCGCAGCAGCAGGTGCGGCCCTTTGTCTGCCCGTTTCTGGACCGGCAGAGCGGGGCCTGCCCGGTCTATGCGCACCGGCCGGTGGTCTGTCGCAGCTACGGTTTTCATGTGCAGCGCGAGCTGGGCATGTACTGCGACGATATCCGGGCGCAGGTCGAGCGGGGCGAGCTGGCCGACGTGATCTGGGGCAATCAGGATGCGGTGGATCAGGCGCTGGCCGCGCAGGGCGAGCAGCGCCTGCTCACCGACTGGTACGCGGCCTGGCGGGCCGGGCCGCCTCAGGCCTGAGCGTCCGGCGCGCGCCGCCAGAAGGCGAGGCGCTGCAGGCGCGCCGGCTCCAGCATCATGATCAGGTTGCCGGCCACCGCGCAGGCAATGCCCAGCACCGTCCACAACTGCCAGACAAAGCCTTCGAAGAAGCCCGACAGCACCAGCGCGAGAATCGGCACCGCTACCGCCACATAACCGGCGCGGCCGGCGCCCATGCGGCCGATCAGCGTGAAATAGCTGGCGAACGCGATCACCGAGCCGAAGATCGCGAGGTAGAGCAGCGAGGCGATGTAGCCGGGGCGCGTGTCGAACACCAGCGCTTCACCCTTGCCGAGCGCGATCAGCAGCGCGGTAGCACCTCCGAAGAGCATGGCCCAGCCGATCCCGGCCTGCAGCGGCACCTTGTGCTGGTGATTGCGCTGCGCGACCAGATTGCCCACCGAGGCCAGCACCGCGGCACTCAGCCCGAAACCCACGCCCAGCCAGGCCGAAGCGTCCTTCACGCTGGCGAGTTCAGGCCAGAACACGAGCACGATGCCGAGGCAACCCAGACAGGCTCCGGCGAGGGATTTCGCATCCAGGCGCTTGCCGAAGGCGATGCGCAGGCCGATCAGGTTGAACAGCATGGTCGCCGAGTTGAGCACCGCCATCAGGCCCGAGGCGATGTGGCGCTCGGCTTCATAGGTGGCGGTGTAGCTGATGCCGAAGAGCAGCACCCCCTGCAGCGCCACCCAGCGCAGATGGTGCAGCGGCAGGCGCCAGCCCTCGCCGCGCCACACGCTCCAGGCCAGGAAGATCAGGCCGGCGAGCAGGAAGCGGTAGCCCACCGAGGCAGCCGGATCGACAAGGCCGAACTGGAAGGTGATGGCCATCCAGGTCGAACCCCAGATCAGGCTGGACAGCAGGTAGAGGGCAAAGCTTGGCAAGGCAGGCACGACAGGACTCCACGGATACGAGGACGCAGTCTGCATCGGCGTCGCGCAGGCGGGCAGGGACACCCCGCGCGATGCGGCCCGGTCGCGCTGCCGGTACAGTGTGGCACCGGCGCGATGAACGGGGCGAACCCTTCATGCATTCCGGGTTCAAAGCGCCTGTTCTTCCCCTCAACCTGACGGAGTTTTCCTCATGCTGTCCCGCCTTTTTCAGGCCAATCGCCGCGTCGTGCTGCTCGCATTCGCCCTGTTCTGCTTCGGCTCGGTCGGCCTGGCCGTGCTGCTGGGTTATCTCTTCGATCTGGAAGCCTGCTCGATGTGCTGGTTCCAGCGTCTGGGCTTCCTGCTCGCCGGCAGCGGTTTCCTGCTCGCCGCCGCGTGGCCGCCGGGTGCGATCCTGACCCAGCGTCTGGGCGAGCTCGGCCTGCTGGCGGGCTTCGCGAGTGCGGCGCGGCAGAGCTGGCTGCTGATCCATCCGGAGCAGGCCAGCGGCAGCTGCGGCGCCGGGCTCAGGTACTACCTGCAGATCGGCAACTATGAAGCCTTCTTCAAGGCCGGGCTGGTCGGCGGCGTGGAATGCAGCGAAAACCAGCCGCTCTTCCTTGGCCTGCAGCTGCCGCAGTGGAGCCTGCTGGCTTTCTGCGTGATCGGCCTGGTCTATCTGACCTGGCTCATCGGCCGGCGCGGCGCAGCACGCTGAAGCTGCCATCGGGCGGCAGGCCGGGCTATGCTGCCGCCATGCGCGAGCTCAAAACCACCGATCTGAACCTGCTCAAGGCGCTCGATGCGCTGCTCGACGAAGGCAGCGTCACCCGCGCGGCCGAGCGCCTGCATGTGACGCAGCCGGCCATGAGCGGCATGCTCACCCGCCTGCGCGATGTCTTCCAGGATCCGCTCTTCGTGCGCAGCCAGCGCGGCATCGTGCCGACACCGCGTGCGCTGGCGCTGGCCGGCCCGCTCAAGGAAATCCTGGGCGGTATCGACGCCCTGCTGCAGCCGGTGATGTTCGACCCGGCCGCGGCGAACTTCACCCTGCGCCTGGCCGCGACCGATTACGCCCAGCGCGCGGTCGCGGTGCCCTTTCTGGCCGCACTGCGCCGGCTCGCGCCCGGCATCCGCCTTGCCTTGCTGCCCCTGCGTGAAGCCGGGCTGGAGGAGGCCATGGCGCGCGGCGAGCTCGATCTTGCCCTGCTGACGCCGGAGAGCACGCCGGCGGCGCTGCATGCGCGCCGCCTGTTCGACGAGCGTTATGTCTGCGTCATGCGGGCAGGGCATCCGGCGGCGGACTTGCCCACGCTCGATCTCGATCGCTTCTGCGCGGTGGAGCACGCGCTGGTGTCCAGCTCCGGTGGCAGCTTCAGCGGCGTCACCGATGAAGCGCTCGCCCGGCTCGGGCGCAGCCGCCGCGTCAGCCTGTCCGTGCCCGCCTTCCTGGTGCTGCCCGACATCCTGCGCGCAAGCGACCTGGTTTCGGTGCTGCCGCAACGCCTCGTGGCCGGTCAGCCGGGTTTGGTCCAGCGCGAGCTGCCGCTGGAGGTGCCCGGTTTCACCAAGCTGCTCGCCTGGCATCCGCGCAGCCATCAGGAACCCGGCCAGCGCTGGCTGCGCGAGTTGCTCGCCAGCTGCTGCCAGGCGCCAGGAGACTGCGCGGCGGGCTGAGCCGTCAGCACAGGCAGAAAATGACAAAGGAATGATTGATGAATCCACCGCCGATGTCCGAGTTCGTGCTCCCGCCGCTTTCGCTGGCGGGCTGGACGGTGCGGCTGCTCGGGGATGCCGATGCCCCGCTGCTGCAGGCTTTCTTCGATGCGAACCCGGACTATTTCCAGCGCTCAGACGGCCATGCGGCCGGGCCGGAGGAAGCCATCGAAACCCTGCGGGATGCGCCGCCGCCGGAGCTTTCATGGTCTTCGAAGGGGGTGTTCGGCTTCTTTGCGCCGGACGACCGGCTCGGCGCGATGGCGCAGGTGATCGGTGGTCTGATGGTTGAATCCGTATGGCATATCGGCTTGTTCATCCTGGCGACCGAACGCCATGGCCGTGGCGAGGCACAGTCCCTGGTGCGCTGGCTTGAAGACCTGGCGCTGAGCCGGCAGGCGCACTGGATGCGCCTGGGCGTGCTGGTGAAGAACCCGCGGGCAGCCCGGTTCTGGGAAAAAACCGGCTATCGCTGCGTGCGCCTGCGCCAGGACGTGCAGGTGGGCGAGCAGCGCCATGACGTGAGGGTGATGGTCAAGCCGCTGCGCGGCGGCGAGCTGGCCGCCTACCTCGAACTGGTCGCGCGCGACCGGCCCGAGGGCTGAGGCTGCCGGAACCGGCAGGGGCTAGAATCGGGTCTGCCTCAACCCTGCCTGCCTGCCGATGACATCCCCCGCTGCCCCCGACATCCGCCTGATCGCCTGCGACATGGACGGAACCCTGCTGGACGACCAGCACGCCATCCATGACGAGTTCTGGCCACTGGTGGACGCGCTGCACCGGCGCGGCATCGTGTTCTGTCCGGCCAGCGGCCGCCAGTATCACAATCTGCGCGACTGCTTCGGGCCGCAGGCCGGCGAGATGGCCTTCATCGCCGAAAACGGCTGCCTGGTGATGCATGAGGGCCGCGAGCTGAGTTCCGACTGCGTGCCGCGCGAGCTCGCCCGCGCCCAGGTGCTGCGCATCCGCGAACTGCAGCAGGCCGGCGCGCCGGTGGGCGTGGTGCTGTGCGGCAAGGGGGCAGCGCGCATCGAGCGCACCCACCCGCGGTTCGTCGAGGAAGTGGCGCGCTACTACCTGCGCCTTGAGATCGTCGACGACCTGCTCGCGGTGGAAGACGATTTCCTCAAGATCGCGCTGCATGACTCGGTCAGCTCGGAGCAGGGCTTGCTGCCGGCTTTCGAGGCGCTGCGGCCGGACTATCAGGTGGTGGTCTCCGGCCAGCACTGGCTCGACATCATGCCGCCGGGCGCCAACAAGGGCAGCGGCCTGCGCCATCTGCAGCAGGCGCTGGGTGTCACCCGCGAGCAGACCATGGTCTTCGGTGATTTCCTCAACGACCTCGAGATGATGGACGAAGCCCTGCACTCCTACGCGATGGCGAATGCCCATCCCGAGCTCAAGGCGCGTGCCCGCCACCTCGCCCCGGCCAATACCGAGAACGGCGTGGTGCGCACCATCCGCAGCGTGCTGGGGCTGTGATATACATTTGTGTGATGTGTTGAATACAAATACGCGATTGGATTGATATCTCGTTCCTGCGCATCCTGTGATCACTGCGCCGGGCAGACCGCCCGGGCTCTGACACAAGGAATCCAGCATGAACGAGATCATCTGGCCTGAAGGCTATTTGCCCGGCTTCACCGACAACTTCGCTTCCAACGAAATGATCGTGGCCGGCCTCAGCGTGGCTGAGGTCTGGCCCCTGCTCAACACGCCCGCGCTGTGGCCCACCTATTACGCCAACTCGGCCAATGTGCGCTTCTACGATGGCAAGGGCCCGGCGCTGGCGGACGGCCTGCGCTTCTACTTCGAGACTTTCGGCTTTCCGGTCGAGGCGCAGGTGGTGGAGCATGTTGCGCCACAGCCCGGTGAACCGGCCCGCGTGGCCTGGCACGGCTGGGCCGGCAGCACGCCGGAAGATCGCCTCGACGTGCATCACGCCTGGCTGCTTGAAGATCTCTCCGGCGGCCGGGTGCGCATCCTGACCCAGGAAACCCAGCGCGGCAAGCCGGCGCAGGCGCTCGCCGCCGCCGAGCCGAATCCGATGATCAACGGCCATGACCAGTGGCTGCGGGGCATGGTTGCCGCCGCGCTGAAGGCAAAGGCCTGAGCATGGCGCGCATCGCATTTCTCGGCCTCGGCGCCATGGGCAGTCGCATGGCGGCGCGCCTGCTCGCGGCAGGCCATGCGCTCACGGTGTGGAATCGCAGCCCGCAGGCGGCTGACGCGCTGGTTCAGGCCGGTGCCCGACTCGCGGCCAGCCCGGCCGACGCGGCAAAAGGGGCGGACTTCGTGATCGCCATGCTGCGCGACGATGAAGCCTCGCAGCAGGTGTGGTGCGATCCGGCGCAGGGCGCGTTCAGCACGATGTCATCGGATGCCATTGCCATCGAAAGCTCCACGCTCTCGCCGGACGGCATCCGCCGCCTGGGCGCCGCGGCGCATGCCAGAGGCATTGCGCTGCTCGAAGCGCCGGTATCCGGCTCGCGGCCGGCGGCCGAGGCCGGCAAGCTGGTCTATCTGGTCGGCGGTGAAGCGGCCGTGCTGGCGCGCGCGGAAAGCGTGCTGGGCGTGATGGGCGCGGCGATCCGGCATGTCGGCCCGCTGGGGGTTGGCTGTGTGACCAAGCTCGCGACCAATGCGCTGCTGGGCATCCAGGTCAGCGCGCTGGCCGAGCTGATCGCCTGGCTGCAAGGCCGCGGCGTTGACCCGGCCCGCGTGCTGCAGGCGGTGGCCGCAACACCGGTGTGCTCGGCGGTCGCACAGGTGCTGGCGGGCAGCATGCTGCAGGGAGACTTCCGGCCGCAGTTCCCGGTCGAGCTGATCGAGAAGGACTTCGCCTATCTGCTCTCCGCCATCGGCAGCGAGGCCGCCGCACCGACCCTGGCCGCCACCCGGGCCGTGTTCCGTCAGGGCATCGATCGGGGCCTGGCGGCTGACAACATGACGGCCGTGATCCGCCTCTTCGCCGGCTGAGCGGGCAAAGGCAAGCCGGCGGGCCTCACTTCACCCGCCGGCCCGAGGCGTCCACCACGGCCTCACCGTCTTCCTTGCTGAACGCGCCTTGCTGCGCGGCGGGCAGGATGTCCAGCACCACTTCCGAGGGCCGGCACAGGCGCGTGCCCAGCCCGGTGACGACGAAGGGGCGGTTCATGAGGATGGGGTGCTGGCCGATGAAGTCCAGCAGCTCGTCGTCGCTGAAGCGGTCTTCCGCAAGGCCCAGCGCCTCGTAAGGCTCGCACTTCTCGCGCAGTGCACCGCGCACCGTGAGGCCGGCGTCGGCGATGAGCTTCACGAGTGTGGCGCGGTCCGGCGGGGTCTTCAGATATTCAATCACCGTGGGTTCGATGCCGGCATTGCTGATCATGGCGAGCGTGTTGCGCGAGGTGCCGCAGGCAGGGTTGTGATAGATCGTGGTCATTTTCTCGGGAGTGGGGAGTCGGGAGTAGGTAAACGGGTTTTCGGGCATGCTGATTTCAGCACTCAGCACTCATGCAGCACCGCCTTTTTCGTACCAGCCCTTGCTGGCGTTCACGATGCGCACCACCACCAGCATCACCGGCACCTCGATCAGCACACCGACCACCGTAGCCAGCGCGGCGCCGGATTCGAAGCCATACAGGCTGATCGCGGCGGCCACGGCCAGCTCGAAGAAGTTGGAGGCGCCGATCAGGGCCGAGGGGCAGGCCACGTTGTGGGCTTCGCCAAGCTTGCGGTTGAGCCAGTAGGCGAGTGCGGAGTTGAAGAAGACCTGGATCAGGATCGGCACGGCCAGCAGGGCGATCACCAGCGGCTGGCGGATGATGGCTTCGCCCTGGAAGGCGAAAAGCAGCACCAGGGTGAGCAGCAGGGCGCTGATCGACCACGGGCCGATCCTGGCCAGCGCCGCATCGAAGGCGGCCTGGCCCTTTGCCAGCAGCGCGCGGCGGATCAGTTGGGCGAGGATCACCGGGATCACGATGTAGAGCAGCACCGAGATGAAGAGCGTGTCCCAGGGCACCGAGATGCTGGCTACGCCGAGGAGCAGGCCCACCAGCGGGGCGAAGGCGAAGACCATGATGGTGTCATTCAAGGCGACCTGACTCAGCGTGAACAGCGGTTCGCCGCCGGTTAATCGGCTCCACACGAAGACCATCGCGGTGCAGGGCGCGGCAGCGAGCAGGATCAGGCCGGCGATGTAGCTGTCGAGCTGGTCGGCGGGCAGCAGCGGGGCGAACACGTTGCGGATGAACAGCCAGCCGAGGAAGGCCATCGAGAAGGGCTTCACCAGCCAGTTCACGAACAGGGTCACGCCAATGCCGCGCACATGCTGACGCACCTGATGCAGGGCGCCGAAATCCACCTTCAGCAGCATCGGGATGATCATCACCCAGATCAGCAGACCCACCGGCAGGTTCACCTGGGCGATTTCCATCGCGCCAACGGTGTGCACGGCAGCCGGGAAGGCCTGACCGAGTGCGATGCCGGCCACGATGCAGAGCATGACCCAGAGGGAGAGATAGCGTTCGAATACACTCATTTTGGAGTCGGGAGTCGGGAGTCGGGAGTCGGGAGTCGGGAGTCGGGAGTCGGGAGTCGGGAGTCGGGAGTCAGCAGGTGCGGGCATGGGCCAGATTTTGGCCCTTGTTGAAGGTCGGGACCGCGACGTGGTCGTGAAAGCGTTTCATGAGCATTCCTCCTTGGTGCAGCAGTTCAGGGCCGGCAGGCCGCAGGCTTCGCCGGCGCAGCAGTTTTCACCCAGAAAGCCGATCAGCGCGTTCATGGCCGGGAAATTCGCGGCATAGCGGATGAAGCGGCCCGCCTGCGTGGCGCTGAGCAGATCAGCCTGCGACAGGGTGCGCAGATGGAAAGACAGTGTCGCGTTGGGTAGCCCGAGGCTTTCCGCGATGCGGCCCGCGCTGAGGCCTTCCGGCCCGGCCTGGACGAGCAGGCGGAAGATGGCGAGGCGGTTTTCCTGGGCCAGTGCAGCGAGCTGGGCGACGGCGGTTTTCGTTTCCATGTTTCCAAGTTTATGGAAATAATGTCCGGTCTGGCAAGCCCGTTACCCACAGGTAGCGGCTGGACTGGGCAGGCATGACGCTGCTGGGTGCCCGGACGGAAAAATTCTTTTCGCATTGCAGGAATCAAATGGCGGGAGCATGGTCGCACCTGACTCTCATCCTGATTCCGTCTCTGGCATCGATTACCGGAGTGGCGCCCCCATGCATCACGACTACCCTCTCATTACCACCCTCGCGGCGAGCTTCGGCCTCGCGCTGGTGTTCGGTTTCCTGGCCTTGCGCCTGCGTCTGCCCGCCCTGCTGGGCTACCTGCTGGCGGGCATCCTGATCGGGCCCTTCACCCCCGGCTATGTCGCCAATGCCGAGCTCGCTACCCAGTTGGCCGAGATCGGGGTGATGCTGCTGATGTTCGGCGTCGGCCTGCATTTCTCGCTGGATGACCTGCTCGCGGTGCGCCGCATCGCGCTGCCGGGCGCGATCCTGCAGATCGTGGTGGCGACGGCGATGGGCGCTGGCGCGGCGGCGCTGTGGGGCTGGTCACTGCCCGGCGCACTGATTTTCGGTCTCGCCCTGTCGGTAGCGAGCACCGTGGTGCTGCTGCGCGCGCTCGAATCCGCCGGCGTGCTGGATTCGCAGAACGGCCGCATTGCCGTCGGCTGGCTGGTGGTCGAAGACCTTGTGATGGTGCTGGTGCTGGTGCTGCTACCGCCGCTGGCGGGCGTCCTGAATGGCGAAAGCGGGGATGCCAGCGGCATTCTGAGCCTGCTCGGCCGCACCCTGCTTCAGGTGATTGCCTTCATCGCACTGATGCTGCTGGCCGGCCGCAAGCTGATGCCGCGTCTGCTGTGGCGGGTGGCAAAAAGCGGTTCGCGCGAGCTTTTCACGCTGTCGGTGCTGGCGGCAGCGATTTCGATTGCGTATCTGGCGTCCCAGCTGTTCGGGGTGTCCTTCGCGCTGGGGGCCTTCTTCGCCGGCATGGTGATGCGCGAGTCCGAATTCAGCCATCGTGCCGCCGAGGAATCCCTGCCGTTGCGCGAGGCCTTTGCGGTGCTGTTCTTCGTGTCGGTCGGCATGCTGATCGACCCCAAGATCCTGATCGCCCATCCGCTCGAAGTGCTGGTGGTGGTGGCCATCATCGTCTTCGGCAAGTCGCTGGCGGCGGCGATTCTGGTGCTGGGCTTCCGCTATCCGCTGCACACCGCGCTGACGGTGTCGGCCAGCCTGGCGCAGATCGGCGAGTTCTCCTTCATCCTCGCCGGGCTGGGCGTGTCGCTGGGCATGCTGCCGCCGCTGGGGCAGAGCCTGATCCTGGCCGGCGCGCTGATCTCGATTGCGGTGAATCCGGTGCTGTTCAAGGCAGTCGGCCCCGCATTGGGCTGGCTGCAGCGCAATTCCGCGCTGGCGCGGCGCATCGAGAGCCAGGCGCATCCGCTGGCCGAGCTGCCGCAGGAAACGCGGGCCGATTTCCTTTCCGGTCATGTGGTGCTGGCGGGCTATGGCCGCATCGGCCATCGCGTGGGTGAAATCCTGGCGCTCAACGATATTCCGCATGTGGTGGCGGAGCAGCAGCGCGAGCGGGTGGCCCGCCTGCGTGAAACCGGCGTGCAGTGTGTGTGGGGCGATGCGACCGAGCCGCTGGTGCTGGTGCAGGCCCATGTGGCGAATGCCGGCCTGCTGCTGGTGACGATTCCGGATGCGGTCAGCGTGCGGCGCATTCTGGCGCTGGCGCGCGAACTCAATCCGGCGATCGAGATCGCGGTGCTGGCGGGCAGTCCGGAGGAAGCGAAGCTGCTCGAAGCTGACGGGGCTGATCGCGTGTTCTTCAAGGACGCCGAGCTGGCGGCAGCCATCGGCCAGCATGTGGGCCGCCGCTTCGGCCGCGAGTCAGCACCGGCGCACTGAGCGCCCGGCCATGAAAACGGCCCTCCGTGGAGGGCCGTTCGGGCGGATGCCGGGAGGCCGGATCAGGCCTTGGCGCGGGCGTCAGCCTGGATCGCGGTCAGCGCGATGGTGAAGACGATGTCATCCACCAGTGCGCCGCGCGAGAGGTCGTTCACCGGCTTGCGCAGACCTTGCAGCATCGGACCGACCGACACCACGTTGGCTGAACGCTGCACCGCCTTGTAGGTGGTGTTGCCGGTGTTCAGGTCCGGGAAGACGAAGACGGTGGCCTGACCGGCAACCTTGGAGCCCGGAGCCTTGGAGCGGGCCACGTCCATCACCGAAGCGGCGTCGTACTGCAGCGGGCCGTCCAGGGCCAGCTCGGGCGCTTTTTCCCGGGCGATGGCGGTCGCTTCCTTGACCTTTTCAACGTCTGCACCCTGACCGGAGGTGCCGGTCGAGTAGGAGATCATCGCGACCTTCGGATCGACACCGAAAGCGGTCGCCGATGCGGCGGACTGCAGCGCGATTTCGGCCAGTTCCTGCGCATTCGGATCCGGGTTGATCGCGCAGTCGCCATAGACCAGCACCTGGTCGGGCATCAGCATGAAGAACACCGAGGACACGATGGAGGAGCCCGGTGCCGTCTTGATCAGCTGCAGGGCGGGACGCACGGTGTTGGCGGTGGTGTGCACCGCGCCGGAGACGAGGCCGTCGACGTCGTCGGTGGCCAGCATCATCGTGCCGAGCACCACGGTGTCCTGCAGCTGGTCGTTGGCCTGACCCGGGGTCAGACCCTTGCTCTTGCGCAGCTCGACCATCGGCGGCACATACTTTTCGCGGATGGTGTCGGGATCGATGATTTCCAGCGAAGCCGGCAGGGTCACGCCCTGGGCGGCGGCAACCGCCTTGATGGTTTCCGGCTTGCCGAGCAGTACGCAGCGTGCAATGCCCTTTTCTTCGCAGATCACGGCGGCCTTGATGGTGCGCGGCTCGTCGCCTTCCGGCAGCACGATGCGCTTGTTCGCGGCACGGGCCTTCTGGATCAGCTGGTAGCGGAAAGCCGGCGGGCTCATGCGGGTAGAAGCCGGCACCTTCACGCTGGCCATCAGCGCGTCGGCATTCAGGGCTTCGGCCACGCCGTCGAGCACCTGCTCCATGCGCTCGGAGTCGTCAGCGGCGACGGCCGGCGAGATGCGGCTGATGTTGGTGGCGGTGACATAGCTGTCGGTATCGACGCGCAGGATGGGCAGGCCGGAATCGAAAGCCTGTGCAGCCAGCTTCTGGATGCGCGGGTCGATCGAGGTGGAGTGCGTCAGCAGCAGGCCGGCGATCTGGGTGCCGCTGGAGGCGGCCAGCGCGGTGGCGAGCATCACGTCGTCACGCTCGCCGGGGCATACGATCAGGGTGTGCGGCTTGAGGCGGTCGATCATGTCGGCGGCGGAGCGGGCGGCCACGGCGGTTTCGAGCACGCGGCGCTTGGAGATCTCGCCGGGCACAACGACTTCGGCATTCAGGTGGCGGGCCACATCCAGCGTGCGCGGCGCCAGCAGGTCGGGGTTGTTCTGCACCACGCCCCACAGCGGGATGTCTTCCAGCGCAGCCGCTGCCTTGGCGGCATCAAAACCGGCTGCGGCCTTGTTCAGCACGGCGCCGGCGATCTTGCAGCCGGCCGCGCGGAACTGGCTGGCGGTGAGGCGGATTTCGGCGGCGGTGAGTTCTTCATCCTGCGCGCCGGAGATCAGCACCATTTCAGCCTGCAGGCTGCGGGCGATGTCGGCGTTCAGGCGGGTGGTGTAGGAGAAGCTCGGGTCGGTATGCAGACCTTCGATGACCAGCACGTCGGCATCCTTGGCGGCGCTCATGCACAGGCTCACGATGTCTTCCAGCAGCTCGTCGATCTGGCCTTCCGAGATCCGTGCCACGACCTTGGCGGTGGGCAGGGCGGCAGGCGCATCGATCTTGCAGATCTCGCGGGCAAAGTGAACGGAGCGCTCGCTGGCCGTTTCGTCCTGGGTGACGGGCTTGGCGAAGCCCACGCGCAGACCCTGGCGCTGCAGGGCGCGGACGACGCCGAGGGCTACCGAGGTCAGACCCACATTCTGGCGGGTCGGTGCAAGGAAGAAGGTTTGCATGTTCTTGGATACCGTTAGGGGGGTCGAACAGACGACAGGTGTTGCTGCGTCGCCACATGAAGTCAAAACCGTCGCAATGTTAGAACTTTCATGTAGATTCCGGCACCCGAAATGGACAATTTTTGATCTGGGCCAGACGCCCGGACCGGCTTGACCCTACGATTTTCATGGCTATTCCGGACACTCCAGGCGGCTAGAATCCGGGCAGTCCTCCGTCCGCTCACCAGATGAATTCCACCTCCCGCATCGCGATCATAGGCGCCGGTCCGGCTGGCCTGATGGCTGCCGAAAAGCTGGCCGCTGCCGGTCACCGCGTCGAGATCTTCGATGCCATGCCCTCGGTCGGCCGCAAGTTCCTCATGGCCGGCAAGGGTGGGATGAACATCACCCATTCCGAACCGGCCGACCGCTTTCTGGCGCGCTACGGCGAGCGCAGCGCGTGGCTCGCACCCTTCATCGAGACCTTCGGTCCGCAGGCCCTGCGCGACTGGATCCACGGCCTGGGCATCGAAACCTTTGTCGGCACGTCGGGACGGGTCTTTCCGCGCGAGATGAAAGCCGCGCCGCTGCTGCGCGCCTGGCTGCACCGCCTGCGCGAAGGTGGCGTCACGATTCATGTGCGTCATCGCTGGCTGGGTTGGGACGAAGCCGGCGCGCTGCGTTTCGCCACCCCCGCGGGCGAGCACCGGGTCGACGCGGCCGCCACGGTGCTGGCGCTGGGCGGCGCGAGCTGGCCCCAGCTGGGTTCGGACGCAGCCTGGACTGCCTGGCTGGCCGAGCGCGGCGTGGCGCTGCAACCCTTCGAGCCCTCGAACTGCGGTTTTGACGTGGCCTGGTCCGCGCATTTCCTCGAGCGTTTCACAGGCGAGCCGGTGAAGAACATCGCCGCGAGCTGTACCGGGCCGGACGGCCAGCTCTGGCAACGCCAGGGAGAAGCCCTGATCAGTGCGACGGGTATCGAGGGCGGCCTGGTCTATGCCCTCTCCGCGCCGCTGCGCGACGGCTGCCGCGACCAGGGCAGCGCAAGCCTGCTGCTGGATCTGCTGCCCGGCCATGAGGCGGCGAGGGTGGCGGCCGAGGTCGCGCATCCGCGTGGCGCGCGTTCGCTCTCCTCGCATCTGCAGGGCCGGCTCGGCCTGCGCGGTGTGAAGCTCGGCCTGCTCAATGAATGCCTCGATCGTGAAACGATGCGGGACCCCACGCGTCTGGCAGCGGCCATCAAGGCTCTGCCGCTGCGGCTTGCGCGCCCGCGTCCGCTGGCCGAAGCGATCAGCTCGGCCGGAGGCGTGCGTGTCGACGCGCTGGACGAGCGACTCATGCTGCACGCCTTGCCCGGCGTGTTCTGTGCTGGCGAGATGCTCGACTGGGAAGCCCCCACCGGCGGTTACCTGCTGACGGCCTGCCTGGCGACCGGGCGCGCGGCAGGGCAGGGTGCTGCAGACTGGCTCGCCGGGAGGGCGGGATGAGTCCGGACTGTCGTACGCGTCTGCTCATGGCCCGCGAGATGCAGCGCGCAGGCCAGCCGGCCGTGGCCGAAGGCCTGTATCGCAGCGTGCTGCAGGAGCAAGCCCGTTTGCCGGAGGTCTGGCGCGAGCTGGGCGTGCTCTGCCTGCTTCAGGGCCGCGCGGCCGAAGCGGCGGATTGCTTCGAGCGCCTGCTGGCGCTGCAGCCCGATGACGCGGGTGCCTGCAACAATCTCGGACTTGCCCGCGAGCGCTGTGGCCAGCCCGCTGCCGCGCGCGCGGCCTATGAGCAAGGCCTGCTCAGGGCGCCCGACCACGCCGACACGCTCAACAATCTCGGCAACCTGCTGCGCGCGCTGGGCGAGCATGAACGTGCGCTGGCGATGTTTGACCGGCTGGTGCAGATCGAGCCACAGGCTGCCGACGCGCACAATAATCGCGGCCGCGTCCTGCATGAGCTGGCGCGTTGCGCCGAGGCCGGGCTGGCCTACCGGCAGGCGCTGGCACTGGCGCCCGACTATGCCGAGGCGCACTGGAATGCGGCCCTGAACCTGCTGCTTGAAGGGGATTATCCGGCTGGCTGGAAAGCCTATGAGTGGCGCTGGAAAAAGCCCTCCTTCACTTCCCGGCGGCGCAGCTTCAGGCAACCGCAATGGCTCGGCCAGACCTCGCTGCAGGGGCGCAGCCTCCTGATTCACGCTGAACAGGGGCTGGGCGACACGCTGCAGTTCCTGCGTTACCTGCCGCGGCTGCGTGCCGCAGGCGCCGAAGTCATCCTCGAAGTCCAGCCCGGGCTCAAGCGTTTGTGCGAGCACGCTTTTGCAGGCATCCGGGTATTGGCGCAGGGCGAAACCCTGCCGCAGACCGATTTCCATAGCCCCTTGCTGAGCCTGCCGCTGGCTTTCGGCGACACCCTGGCCAGCATTCCCTGCGAGCGCGCCTATCTCAAGCCGGACCCAGCGGCGCTGGCGGCCTGGCAGCAACGCCTGGCCTCCCTGCCCGGGCCGCGCATCGGGCTCGTCTGGTCGGGCAGCGCAGCTCATCAGGATGACGCCAACCGCTCCTTGCCGCTGGCCTCGCTCCAGCCCCTGCAGGCGCTCGATGCAGGCTTCGTGTCGCTCCAGAAAGCGCTCCGGCCGCTTGACCGGCCCGCCTTCGAGGCCTGGCCCGGCCTGCTGGACGCCAGCTCCGGACTGGAAGACTTTGCCGATACCGCAGCCCTGGTCGCGGCGCTGGATCTGGTCATTGCCGTGGATACCTCGGTGGCCCATCTGGCGGGGGCGCTCGGCGTACCGGTCTGCATCCTGCTCTCGCCCACACCGGAGTGGCGCTGGCTGCTTGAGCGCACTGACAGCCCCTGGTATCCCTCGGCGCGGCTTTTCCGTCGCACCCGGGGCGAAGGCGTTGAGCCCATGATCGCCGCGCTTGTCGCGGAGCTGCGCGAGACCGTGCTGCGCCGGTAAGGCGTCAAGCGCCCAAAAAAAGCCCTGCGGATCAGCGCAGGGCCGAGGGTGCTACGGGAGGAACTGCGGGGTTCAGGCCGGCAGCTGACTGCGCAGCAGGGCTGCCGCCTTGATCCGGTCCACGTCGGCCTGCAGGCGGCCTTCGCGGGAGTTGCGCATGGCGCGATACCACTGGCTCATCGCATGCCGGGCTTCTTCGGGGTCACGGGCATGTTCCAGCGCCTCGATGACCTCGACGGCTTTCACGCCGAGACTTTCGCGTGCCCGGGCGGCCATGAAGCCGGAAGCCGTTTCCCAGCCTTCGGGCAGGTCTTCATGTCCGTGCTCGTCAGGCTCGATGCGGCGGGCAGGGGCACCGGCCGGCGAGGTTTCAAGCAGACCGCGCTGGACGAGCTCACCCAGATCGGGCTGGATGTCGCGCTCCGGCATCATCATCGCCAGCGTGCCGATGTTGCGGTGTCCGTCCGCGAGCAGCAGCAGGCGGCGCAGGGCGGCAGAAAGGCTGGGATCCGGCGTGGCAATGAGGCGGGCGCCAAAGAGGGTCTTATGGGGGACAAGGGTGTCGGGGAAGCGTTCGTTCATCTTGGATCCTGTGGTGGGTCGGGGTTGTTTCCTCTCATTCTGTGAAGCGGAAAAATGATTGCGAATAGATAAATTCGATTTGTGCTGCAACGCAGGACGAACGGTGTTTGAGTCCCACGGGTGTTGTGCAAGTCTTTGAAAAATATAGGTGCAGACCGAAGGGCAAACCCGGACGGCATCTTTGCGGAAGCGGCCGTTAACCGAGACGGAAGGGTGTATTGAAAGCCCTGGGCTAGAATCCCGACTGCCTCCAACGCTCCTGCCCGACATGCTGTCCCATCTGAATGCGCCTCAGCGCGAAGCCGTGAAATACCTCGACGGCCCCTGTCTCGTGCTGGCCGGTGCCGGCAGCGGCAAGACCCGGGTCATCACCCAGAAAATCGCCTACATGGTCCAGGAGTGCGGCCTGGAGGCGCGCAACATCGCGGCCATCACCTTCACCAACAAGGCGGCGCGCGAGATGCAGGAACGCGTCGGCAAACTCCTTGATTCGCGCTCGGCGCGGCAGCTCACCGTCTGCACCTTCCACGCCCTGGGGGTGCGTATCGTGCGGCAGGAAGCAAGACTGGTCGGCCTCAAGCCGCAGTTTTCCATTCTCGATACCTCGGACCTCCAGCAGATCCTGGCCGAGCTCTCGGGCAACGCCGACAAGAACCTCATCCGTGGCCTGCAGTGGACCATTTCAGGCTGGAAGAACGCGCTGATCCGGCCGGAAGAAGCGGTAAAGCTGGTCAACGACGAGATCAGCCATGCCGCCGCGAAGATCTACCCGGCGTACGAGAAAACGCTGCGGGCCTATCAGGGCGTGGACTTCGATGATCTGATCGCCCTGCCGGTGCGCCTCTTCGATACCGAGCCGGAGGCGCTGGAGCGTTGGCGCATCCGCCTGCGCTACCTGCTGGTCGATGAGTATCAGGACACCAACAAGGCCCAGTACAAGCTCCTGCGCCAGCTTGCCGGGCAGCGCGGCGCCTTCACGGCGGTGGGAGACGATGACCAGGCCATCTACGCCTGGCGCGGCGCGGATGTGGAAAACCTGCACCTGCTGCAGAAGGATTACCCGCAGCTGCGCGTCATCAAGCTCGAGCAGAATTACCGCTCTTCCAACCGCATCCTCAGTGCCGCGAACACCCTGATCGCAAACAACGAAAAGCTGTTCGAGAAGAAGCTCTGGAGCGAGCACGGATTGGGCGAGCCGATCCAGATCAGCATGGCGCGCGACCCCGACCACGAGGCCGAGCTCGTGGCGATGAAGCTCACCGCTCACAAGTTCGAGTTCAAGACGCATTTCAGGGACTACGCGATCCTCTATCGCGGCAACCACCAGGCGCGGGTGATCGAACAGCAGCTGCGGAATCATCACATTCCGTATGTGATGTCGGGCGGGCAGAGTTTCTTTGACCGTGCAGAGATCCGCGACCTGCTCTCCTACCTCCGCCTGATGGCCAACGAGGACGACGACCTCGCCTTCATCCGTGCCATCACGACGCCACGGCGCGGCGTCGGAGCGGCCACGCTCGAAGCGCTCGGCACCTATGCCGGCCGGCGTCATGCCAGCCTGTTCGCCACGGTGTTCGAGGAGGGGGTGAGCGAACACATCGCGGCGCGCCAGCTGGAGAGCGTGCGCAAGTTCGGTGACTACATCCGCCAGCTCTCGCATCGTGCCCACCAGGAGTCGGCCGGTGTGCTGCTCGAAGAGCTGCTGCGTGCGATCGGTTACCAGGCCTGGCTGATGGAGAGCTGCGAAGTGAAGGAAGCCGAAACCAAGTGGCGCAACGTGCGGGACTTCGTCGACTGGCTCAGCCGCAAGGGCGAGCAGGATCAGAAGACCCTGCATGAGCTCGTTCAGACCATTGCGTTGATCAACATGCTCGACAAGGGGAACGAGGACGAGGCGGACGCCGTTCAGCTCGCCACCCTGCATGCCAGCAAGGGGCTGGAGTGGCCCTATGTGTATCTGATCGGCGTGGAGGAAGGCATGCTGCCGCACCAGAGCAGCATCGATGGCGACACCATCGAGGAAGAGCGGCGGCTGATGTATGTCGGCGTGACGCGCGCGCAGCGCGGGCTCACGATCACCGCCTGCGAAACCCGTCGCGTGGCGGGCGAGCGAAAGATGGTTGATCCTTCGCGCTTCATCGACGAGATGGGCGACGGCCTGCGCCGCACCGGCAAGGATGCGGCACCGGTGTCACAGGAAGAAGGCCGCGCCAAGCTCGCCAATCTGCGCGCCATGCTGAGCGCGAAACCGGCGAAATAACGCGGCCTTTCAGCGCGGAGCGGGCTCAATCAGGAAAGCCCGGTCATCGGCTCGTCGCGCTCCCAGTCGGGGTTGTCCGGCACGGGCGGGCGTCTTGGCCGCGAGAAAATGCTCATCAGTATGCTGATCAGCGGAATGGCCTCGAAAGGCCTGTGGTGGACGCCAGGCGGCGCCTTGTGTCGGGGCGCAAGGAAGGTATTCATGACAGTCATCTCCAGGGGGCAGAGGAAGGGGGGAGCCTCTGCTTTCAGCTTGGATGCCTGTCCGGGGCACTGCAAATTCTGCTTTCTGATTGCCCGATAAGGCGGGCAGGCGCCGGGTTCAGACGCCGGTGCGGTCGCCCCAGATGATCCGGTGCATCTGCAATTGCATGCGTACGGCCAGGCGGTCGCGCAGGATCCAGGCGGCCAGATCCTGCGGGTCGACCAGGCCGGCGCCGGGCGAAAGCAGCACCGTGCAGCGCTGCGTGAGGCCGTGTCGGGCCAGCACTTCGCGCGCCCACGCATAGTCGGCTTCGCTGGCGATGATGATCTTGATTTCGTCGCTGGCGGTAATGTGTTCGAGGTTGGACCAGAGGTTCTTGTCGACCTCGCCCGAGCCCGGGGCTTTCAGATCCATGATCTTCGAGACGCGCGGATCGACCGGTGCCACATCCAGCGCACCGCTGGTTTCCAGCGAAACCGAGTAGCCGGCGTCACACAGCGCACGCAGCAGGTCGAGGCAGGGCTTCTGTGCGAGCGGTTCGCCACCGGTGACGCAGACATGACGGGCACCGTGGCCTGCCACTTCGCTCAGGATGTCGTCCAGCTGGCGCATCTCGCCACCGGTGAACGCGTACTCGGTGTCGCACCACACACAGCGCAACGGGCAGCCGGTGAGGCGGACGAATACGGTGGGCAGGCCCACTCTTGTCGATTCCCCCTGCAGCGAATGGAAGATTTCGCTGATCCGGAGGCGGGGCTGGGGCTGGCTCATGACTGGATTTCTGTTGCGGCGGACGGACCCGGTCAGGGCCCGTCGGGGTTACTTCTTGATGCGCTGGCGCGCCGTCTTGGCGGCATCGCTGTTCGGGTAGCTGGCAATCAGCTTTTCCAGCGTGGCACGCGAGGTCTTGGCGGCGCCGGCGCTCTGCTCGGCATTGGCCTGACCCAGCAGGGCATCAGGCGCCATCGAATCATCGGGCCAGTTCTGCACGAGGCGTGCGTAGTATTCCTTGGCGCCCGCGTAATCCTTGGTCTGGGCCAGTGCGGCGGCCGTCCAGAAGTGGGCACCGGGCTGGAAGCTGCTCTTCGGCCAGTTCTGGATGAACTTCTTGAATGCGGCGATGGCGTCCGCATGCTTGCCACCACGCAGCAGGTTGATGCCGGCTTCATAGTCCCGCGCTTCCTGCGCGGGGTCTGCCGGGCGGGATTCGGCCGGCACCGACTGTTCGCCGCCGGCGGCTGCGGTCTGCAGGTTGCCCTCGAGCTTGCGCAGGCGCGAATCGAGATCGATGTAGAAGTCTTTCTGGCGCTTCTGGGCCTGATCGCCGTCGTTGGTCAGCAGTTCGAGCTGGCCCCGGATGCGGGCGATTTCCTGACGCGCGTTCTCGATCTGCGCGTTCAGGTTGAGGATGGCACGTGTATTGTTTTCTGCGCTGGTCTCGAGCTTCTGCAGGCGGGCATCGGTGTCCTGACGCAGGACGTCGATGCGGCGGCGCGCTTCGTCATCATCAAACACGCCGGCGTGAGCAGGCAGGGTGGTGGCGAGCGTTACGGCGAGGCACAGGTCACGCAGTTTCATCAACACGGGTCTCCACAAAAGGGGAAAGCGGGCCACCAGGGCCCGCTTCGACTTTTCAGGCGGACGCCTGATCAGTTGCCGTACACGAGGTCGGCGCGACGGTTTTCCGTCCAGGCAGCTTCGTCATGACCGGTGGCCTTGGGCTTTTCTTCGCCCAGGCTGACGGCTTCGACTTGCGATTCCTTGACACCCAGCAGGGTCAGGTTGCTCTTGACGGCGTCAGCACGCTTCTGGCCCAGGGCCAGGTTGTATTCACGCGAACCGCGTTCGTCGGTGTTGCCCTGGATCAGGACCTTGGCGCCAGCGTTGGCCTTCAGGTACTTGGAGTGGGCTTCGATGATGCTCACGTAGTCCAGGGGGATCGCGAAGCTGTCGAACTCGAAGTAGATGCTGCGCTTTTGCAGCAGGGGGATCTTGTTCAGTGCGTCAGCATCAGCGAAAGGATCGCCTGCGGTGACAGCAGCCGGCTTGGCAGCGGCAGCGGCCGGAGCAGCAGCAACCGGAGCCTTTTCTTCAACCGGAGCGGTCGGGGTGGTGGAACAGGCTGCCAGCATGGCGGCCAGGGTTGCAGTAGCGATGAGCGAGTACTTCATGCGTTTCTCCTGAGTCCTAGAGGATTCGAACAGCTTCAGATTACAACTTACTTTTCAAACGGTCCCCAGGTCGGTTCGCGTACGTCACCGGCCCTGTTGTTCAGGCGGTAACGCGTACGACCGTCGGTGGAGACAACCGACAATACGCCCCGGCCACCCACCTCCGTTGCATAGAGGATGGTGCGGCCATCAGGCGCAAAACTGGGAGATTCGTCGCGGTCGGAGTCCGTCAGGACCTGGGTTTGCTGACTGGCCAGGTCCATCATGGTGATCTGGAAGCGCCCGTTGTTGCGGGACACATATACCAGCGTCTTGCCGTCCGGCGAAATTCTCGGAGTGACATTGTACGCCCCTGCGAAGCTTAAGCGTTGGGCATTTCCGTTATCCACGCTGGCACGGTAGATCTGGGGGCTGCCGCCGCGGTCGGACGTGAAATAGATGGAACTGCCGTCCGGCGACCAGCGCGGCTCGGTATCGATGCCGTTCGAGCTGGTCAGGCGACGCAGACCGGAGCCGTCGGCATTGACGATATAGATCTGCGAGAGACCGTCCTTCGTCAGCGTCAGGGCCAGCCGGCGGCCGTCAGGCGACCAGGCCGGTGCGGAGTTCGAGCCCTTGTAGTTGGCCAGCGTGATGCGGCGGCCGGTTGCCAGCGTGGCCACATAGACGATCGGCTTCTTCTTCTCGAAGCTCACATAGGCGATCTGCTTGCCATCGGGCGACCAGGTGGGCGACATGATGGGTTCGGCGGAGAGCAGTGCGGGCACGGCGTTTTCGCCGTCGAAATCGGCGACCAGCAGCTGATAGCGGTTGCCGACCTTTTCGACATAGGCGATGCGGGTGGCGAAGATGCCGGGCTGGCCGACGAGCTTTTCGTAGATCTTGTTGGCGATGTGGTGGGCCAGCGCACGTTTCTGGTTGGCCGCGACCGACAGCTTGAGCGAGAGCAGCTCGCTGGTCCGCGTGACGTCATAGAGGCGGAAGCGGACGTCGACCATGCCGTTCGGATTCCGGCTGAGGCTGCCGACCACCAGCGCGTCAGCGCCCTGGCCGCGCCAGGCTGCGTAATCAGGTACGGTGCCTTCGACCGCCGGAAGCGTGCCCTGGCTGATCATGCGGAACATGCCGGAGAGCTCCAGGTCCTTGCGGATGATGCCGGTCAGCTTGTCATCGCCCTGCATCGCGCTCTCGTCCCCGAAGTCCGCGATCGTGATCGGAATGCGGTCTGCGCCGGCTCCGTAGATCTCTACATTGAGCTGGGCGCTGGCGGGCAGGCCGAGCAGAAGGCAGCTCAGCGCGGCAAGAAGGGCGAATGCATGGCGGAAGACTTTCATCGGCAAGGTTCTCGTCCGTGAAGGGTTAATCGTTCTGCATCGGGAAGAAGTTGAAGTTGAGATCCCGCTGGAAGACCTCGTTCTTCTCCGGTTTGGGCAGAGGGGAAGATTTCAGGATGGCACGCCGCACCGCTTCTTCCAGTGCAGCATTGCCGGTGTTGGAAACCAGTTTCGGCTCACCGAGGATCTCGCCGGTGGGCAGGATCTGCAGCCGGAACACCAGCTTCGGATTGCCGGTGGTGCCGGGCGGCAGGATCAGGTTCGAGCGCACTTTCTGGCTGATGCGATGGACCCAGTCGGCCTGCGCACGGCCCATCGAGGCTGCATTGGCCGCTGCATCCAGTTTGGCATTCAGATCGGCCGTTTGCTGGTCCTGGATGGCGCGATTCTTCACCTCACGCACACGCTGGTTCTCGCGCGCCAGCATCTTGTCCAGATCCGACATCGGTGGCTTCGGTTCTTCCTTCTTCTCGACGGGCTTGGGCTCGGGCTTCGGTTCCGGCTTCTTCTCGACCTTCTTTTCCGGTTCCGGCTTGGGCGGTTCGCGCTTGGGTTCCGGTTTTTTCTTCTCCGGCTCTTTCAGGGCGATGTCGGGTTTTGGTGCGGGTCTGGGCTCGGGGGCTTTTTCCTCGACCGGCTTGGGTTCAGGCCGGGGCGGCGGCGTTTCGACACGGGCTTCGGGTTCGGGCTGGCGTTCCACGGTCGGAGGCGTGCTCGCGGGCATGGCCCGCACGAGCTCCACGCTCACCGGCTCGGGTGGCCTGCTTTGCCACTGCACGCCCCAGAAGAGGGCGCCGAGCAGCAGGGCATGCATGGCGAAACTGAAAACCGCCGACGCCCATTTTCCGGGTTCGGGGCGCTGAAAGGTGTGTTCCATCCGTTCGATACTTATTGCGCAGGCTTCACGAGGAGCCCGACCTTGCTGATGTTGTTGCGCTGGAGCAGGTCCATGACCTTCATCACCGCTTCATAGCGGACGCTCTTTTCCGCTTCGATCACCACTGCGCGGTCCGGGTTCTCGGTCTGGGCGTCGCGCAGCTTTTCGAGCAGGCTCTCCTCTGAAACGGACGGCAGGCGCGTCTGGGTCTTGTCATCGACAAAATCGTAACGGTCCATGCCGCGCACCGAAATCTTGAGCGGGTCGGTCTTGACCTGCGAGGCCTTGGAAACACTGGGCAGGTCGACGGTGCCGCTGGGCATCATCGGCGCCGTGACCATGAAGATGACCAGCAGCACCAGCATCACGTCGATATAGGGCACGACGTTGATCTGGTTCATCACTCGGCGTTGTCGCATGGCTTATCTCAACTGGCGCTGGAGGATGTTGGAGAATTCCTCCATGAAGCTCTCGAAGCGGATCGAGAGACGATCGACTTCATGGATATAGCGGTTATAGGCCACCACCGCAGGAATGGCGGCAAAGAGGCCGATGGCGGTGGCGACCAGCGCCTCGGCAATGCCCGGTGCCACATGCGCCAGGGTGGCCGTGCCGACATCACCCAGGCCGCGGAAGGCATTCATGATCCCCCAGACCGTGCCGAACAGACCGACATAGGGGCTGACCGAACCGACCGAAGCCAGGAACGCCAGATGCGCCTCGAGGTCGTCGATTTCGCGCTGGTAGGTGGCGCGCATCGCGCGGCGGGCGCCGTTGATGATGTCCGCGGCCTCATGGCCTTTCTGGCCATGCAGTTTGGAGAATTCGCGGAAGCCGGACTCGAAGATCCGGGCCAGCGGGCCGGCTTCGTCCCGGGTCTGGGACACGGTTCGGTACAGATTGACCAGATCGGATCCGCTCCAGAACTGTTGTTCGAAATCCAGTGTCTCATTGCGTGCGGCACGGATCGACAGACCTTTGCGGAAGATCCAGTACCACGACATGAAGGACACGCCGGCCAGGATGGCCATGACGAACTTGACGACAATGCTGGCCTCGGCGATCAGGCTGAGGATGGACATATCTCCGGAATGAATCATGCTTCGCTTTCAAGGAGTGTTCGGAGGAATTCTGGAATTCGGGTGGCGCGCCAGCGACGGGAATCAACGCATGCGATGGTGACGCTGGCCGAGAAGAGAAGCGCTTCGCCACGAAGGATCTGCTGGTCGAACTTCAGGGATGCTGCTCCCATGTCGATGACTCGGGTGATGACCTGCAAGGCGTCGTCAAGTTCCGCACCTCGCAGGTAATCCGCTTCAACGCGGCGCACGACGAATACGATGCCGTGCTCTGCTGCGAGGGCGCGCTGATCGATGCCCAGGGCACGCAGTCGCTCGGTCCGGGCTCGCTCGCAGAAGCGTAGGTAGTTTGCGTAATAGACAACACCGCCGGCGTCGGTATCTTCATAGTATACGCGCACCGGCCAGACAGACGGATCGAAGCTGGTATTGTGAATCAGGGGCATCCTGCTATTGTACCGCCCGGACCAACGGTGCCGCGCATGCAGATGGCCTGATTGCACCAGACCACATGAATATCAAGACCGAAGGCTTGAAAAGCCCGACGAGTTCGGCAAAATGCCCGCCTTTTCGGTCGCATAACCCTGATGGAGGACCTGTCCATGGCGCTGACAGAAGCTGCACTGCTGAAGATGCCCGAGTCGGATTACATGAATGCCGAGCAACTCGAGTTCTTTCGTGAACGTCTTGTTGGAATGCGTGACGAGCTCCAGCTCAAGGTGGATGAAACCGTCGAGCATATGCGTGAGCAGGAGGTTGTTGCCGACCCGGCCGACCGGGCAACGGTCGAGGAAGAGCACGCGCTGGAGTTGCGTACGCGTGACCGTGAGCGCAAGCTGCTGAAGAAGATCGAGCAGGCGCTGGCCCGGATCAACGACGAATCCTATGGTTATTGCGAGGAAACCGGCGAGCCGATCGGTCTGGCCCGCCTGCTCGCACGGCCTACCGCCACGTTGTCGGTGGAGGCCCAGGCCCGGCGCGAACGCCTGCAGAAAATGTACGCAGACTGAATCACCGGGCCCATGCCGGCGGCGTGCTCCGCGCCGTCCGGCTCGAATCCCTGCAGACCGTGCTGATTCAGTGCAACACTGATGCAGACACCGTCTGCGTGTAGCGCAAGGTTGCAGTCACGATGGTTTTACCTTTTTTCGGCAAGAAGCCAGGACCTGGCTCCAGTAACAAGGCTTCCGACAACAGTCTCGGCGAGACGACCACGTCCCTGGAGTTCACGCATGCCGGCAGCATTGGCAGGTCGCTTGCTGCCGCTGCGGACAAGATCCAGGTCGTGGAGGTTTCGGTCGAGGACGTCGCTGCCATCGAGGAAGCAGCGGTCCTGTATGCCAACGCCAACGAGAGCGGCGCCAAGGCGGTGCTCGAAGAGGCGCTGGAGGGCGGCAACAAGCGCTCCGACCGGCTCTGGCGCATGCTGTTCGACCTCTACCGGCTTTCCGGCGACCGGGCCTCGTTCGAATCACGCGGCGTCGTGTTTGCCCAGCTGTTCGAAAAATCGCCTCCGATCTGGGATGAAGCCACGCCGGTGGCAGCCGCGCGCGCCGTGCCGAAAGACGCTGCACCGGCCGTCAACCTCTCCGGCAACCTCTCCGGCAATGCCCGGCCGCAGTTCGAACAGTTGGCGCGCATCGGCGCCAAGACCGGCAAGTTGCGCATCGAGCTTTCACGCCTGAAAGGCATCGACGAAACCGGCGCCACGCTGCTCAGCGATACCATCGATGCCCTGCGTCGCGCCAAGGTCACGGTTGGCCTGCTGGGCGCGCGTCAGGCCTTGTCCCTGCTGGAGCCGCACATCAAGGTCGGGGAACCCGGCGGCCGGGCCTTCTGGCTCTGCGCGCTGGCCATGCTTCAGCAACTCGGTGAGCAGGAACATTTCGAAGACATGGCGATCAACTTCGCCATCACCTTCGAGGAGTCGCCTCCGTCCTGGGATCCGCCCGAAATCCTGCAGCCACCGGTCGAAGTGGCGCCTGCCGCGCCGGTTCCGGAACAGACACCCCCCACGGGGTTCGTCATGGACGGCATCATTGGCGGCCCCCAGCCGGAGATCCTGCGCAAGCTGGCGGTCTATGCCTCGGAGCATGACGCTGTCGAGATCAATGCCTCGGGGCTCAAGCGTCTCGAGTTCGTCAGTGCCGGTTCGCTGTTCAACCAGTTCGCCACCTTCCGTACCCAGGGCAAGCTCACGGTCATCCGCCATCCCAACGAGATGGTGGCAGCACTGATGCGCGTGATGGGGATCGATCAGGTCGCGGAGATCGAATACAAGAAGTTCTAGGCCACCCGCGGGTGGGCTGCAGGCGCCCCTTGAAGCTCGCTCCATTCCTGCTGCACGGTGTTGTCCTCTTCGCGACGCTCTGCGGCACAGCGCTGGCCGATGCCGGACCCTTGGTGATGGAGCGGCTGGAAACCGAGGCGGGCCGCTTTCCCTGGTTTCACGCGCGTGCCGGTCAATCCGGCCCCGTCCAGCGCATCCTGATCATCCTGCACGGCCATGCACGCGACATGAACGACAGCCTGGCGGCCGGTCTCCGGGTAGCGGAGCTGGCTGGCACGGACGCCGGAGTGCTGGTGGTCGCCCCCCTCTTTCCGGTTCGAACCGGGGCTGCGGCGTGCAGCCGTGCGGATACGCCCGCCTTCGAGGCCGGTGATGCGGAATGGACCTGCTCGGACTGGCAGGAAGGCGGTCTGGCCCATGGCCGCGCGCTGAGCGCCTTTGCGGCGATGGATCGTCTGCTGGCTGAACTCGGCCGGCGCTGGCCGGAGGCACATCAGGTAACGCTGGCCGGTTTTTCCGCCGGCGGCCAGTTCGTGCAGCGTTATGCCGGATTTGCGCAGATTCCTGCGGACATGCGCCTGCGATTCGTGGTGGCGGATCCCGGATCCTGGCTTTATCCGGATGACCGCCGTCCGCAGCCGGTGAAGCATGGCGAAGCGGTAGACTGGCGTGCGTGCACGGCGGCTACGGGTGAGGGCGCGTGCGACTTCAGCTGGTCCGTGCCCGCGGACTGTCCGGCCGCGCTGGACTGGAAGTTCGGCCTGCGGAATCGGCCGGCGCATCTTGCGCTGCCGCCCGAAATCCTGCAGGCCCGGCGCGCTGCCGCCGACATCGTTTATCTCGAAGGCGCGCTCGATACCGGCGAAGGGCCGGGCAGCGCTTACCGGATCCTCGACAAATCGTGCGGTGCGCGGGCCCAGGGGCCTTATCGCCTGCAGCGGGGCCTGGCGTTTGCGGCCCATGAAAACACCTTCATCCGTCCGGACCGGCCGGCGCCGCTGATCGTGATTCCGGGCTGCGGGCATCAGCCGGCCTGCGTGCTCACGTCGCCCCTCGCCCGGCCCTGGCTGCTGCCCTCCGCAACTTCCGTCGCGCACTGAGCGCAGAGCCTCATGATCGAACGCATCGTCTCCATCCTGTTTCCGGTCTTTCTCATTCCCGCCGTGGGCTATCTGGTGGCCCGCCGGCGCCGACCGGACCTCGCCGAAACCAATCGCCTGATTGCCGACGTGTTCGTGCCCGCACTGGTCTTCGGCGCGCTGGCCGATCGCAACTTCCAGATCCTTGAATACCGCGGGCTCGCGCTGGCGATGTTTTGCGTGACCCTCGGTTGCGGCGTCGTGGGATGGGGCATGGCGCACCGGATGAAGATCGGGCCGCGCATCCTGATTCCGCCGATGATGTTTTCCAACTCGGTCAATCTCGGTGTGCCGGTCGCCGTGCTGGCCTTCGGCAACCATGCGCTGCAACCCGCGATCGTGCTCTTCCTGATCTCGAGCCTGCTGCACTATTCCTTCGGCCTCTGGCTGCTCGATCACAAGGCGCGGATTTCGCAGATGTGGCGGGTGCCTTCCCTGCTGGCGATGATTGCGGGGCTGGCGGTATCGCTCTGTGGCATCCAGGTCTGGCAGCCTGCGGTGCTGGCCTTGCGCATGCTTGGAGACATCTGCATTCCCCTGATGCTCTTCGCATTGGGCGTCCGGATGACCGACATCTCGTTCAGCGGCTGGGGGCTGGGGCTTGCCACCGGCCTGCTTCGGCCCGCCGCCGGAATGCTGATCGCATGGGCCGTGGCAGAGGGGCTGGGGCTGCGCGGGTTCGAGCAGGGGCTGCTGGTGATCTACGGCGCCCTGCCGCCCGCCGTGATGAACTACATCTTTGCCGAGCGCTATGACGCCGATCCGGATCGCGTTGCCTCGATCGTGATGATCGGCAACCTGCTCAGCGTGGTCGTGCTGCCTGTGGCGCTCTGGTTCGCGCTGCCCTGAGCAGCGCCCGCTGCCTGACTTCCGGCCGGACTCAGTCGCCGCGCCAGCGGTCGATCTGGCGGCGGTCGCGTTTGGTCGGGCGGCCGTGGATTTCCTGGGCGGGCTCCACGCGCAGATGCCGCTCCTCCTGCACCTTCTGGCGCTGGGCCAGGCTCGCTTCGGTCTCGCTGTAGAGCTTGCGGGCCTCGGTGGCCGGGCCCCGTTTTTCGGAGAGTCCCTCGACCCTGAGTTCCCAGCGCAGGTCACCGATGCTGACTTCGACCCGGTCTCCCGCTTTCACTTCCTTCGAGGGTTTGACGCGCAGGCCGTTGAGCTGGACACGCCCGCCGTCGACGGCTTCGGTTGCCAGCGAGCGCGTCTTGAAGAAGCGTGCAGCCCAGAGCCATTTGTCGATGCGGACTGCGCTCAGTTCGGGCATGGGCATTCACACGTCATAGTCGGGAATCACTGCCGTTTCCTGTTCGGCAGCTGCGCGCCATTCCAGGATATGCGGATGAGCCAGAACATGCTGGAGGTAGTCGCGGGCAACCGGGCCGAGTTCGACCTGGTAGCTCTCGAAGCGCAGACAGACTGGCGCATACATCATGTCAGCAATCGACCAAGCGCCGAACAGATACGGATCGCGATCGCCGAAGCGCTGGCGGCATTCCGTCCAGAGCGTTTCGATGCGCTGGATGTCGGCCACCAGTTCAGGGCTCAGGGTCTTCAGCGGCGCGTTGCGGCGCAGGTTCATCGGCATCTGGCTGCGCAGGGCCTGGAAGCCGCTGTGCATCTCGGCCGAAATCGAGCGGGCGACCGCGCGCGAGGCGCCATCGAGCGGCCACAGCGGTGGCGTTTCCTCGGCCAGATATTCGGCGATGGCCAGTGAGTCCCAGATGGCCAGCTCGTTGTCGATCAGGCAGGGCAGTTTGCCCGAGGGGCTCCAGCGCAGGATGCTGGCGCGGGTATCGGCTTGTCTGAGCAGGACAAGCTGCTCTTCAAACGGATGGCCGCTGGCCTTCACGGCCAGCCAGGCGCGCAATGACCAGGAAGAGTACGTCCGGTTCGCGATGATCAGCTTCATGTTCGGGTCCGTGTTCGGGTCCGGAGGATGATAGGCGTGGCACAGCGCTTTGTCCGTCCTCCGCCGTTGTGAGCCGGAAATGACAGACGAATGGCGAGTCAGGGCTCGTCGACGTTTGAAGCAGCATCCTGCACTGCGGCGGGCACGGTGCCAAGGCGGCTGCCGAGCGAGACCGGGCGCTTGTCGAATAATGTCGCGTAGAGCTCGGCATTGGCCATGACTTTCTTCACGTAATCCCGCGTTTCGGTGAAGGGAATGGTCTCAGTGTAGATCGCGCCTTCCAGCGGTCTGGCATCGCGCCAGCGTCGGGCACGGCCGGGGCCGGCATTGTAGGCGGCGGTGGCGAGCACGCGATGGTTGCTGAGGCTGTCCAGCACATGGCGCAGATAGGCACTGCCGAGCCTGACGTTGGTGTCAATGCCGGTCAGCCAGCCAGGGTGGTAGTCCGACCAGCCCTGCTTGCCGGCGATCCATTTTCCGGTGGCAGGCATGACCTGCATGAGGCCCTGGGCGCCCACGCCGGAGCGGGCGACCGACTGGAAGCGGCTCTCCTGCCGGACCAGACCGTAGACCCAGGCCAGATCCAGCTGCTGGGCTTCCGCGTTGCGCGCGAAAACGTCGTAGTAGGGCGCCAGATAGCGCAGGCTGAAGTCATGTTCGTTGCGCGTGCGCTCGGCCGAGCTGATCGCACGATCGTAGAGACCCAGTTCGCGCGCATGTTCGGCCGCGGCGAGCAGGTAGCGGTCGCTGCCGCCCCGCAGGCCCCAGTTCCATTCGCGCATGCCCTCGGTGCGCAGGTCGAGCTGGTAGAGCGCGGCCGCGCGACGGAAATCCGGCAGGGTGCGGACCATTGTCAGCTCTTCGTTGCTGGCGGGCGCCGCCGCTGCAGGCCAGGCATAGGCACGACCGAGTGCTTCGGTTGACAGGATGCCGTAGAAGGTCGGCGTGTCGGCATAGCGCAGGAACTGCTGGCGTGCAGCGTCGGTCTGGCCCTGAGCCTGCAGGGCGCGGCCGAGCCAGTAGGCCCAGTCGGGGGTGTCGCGCTGGTCGGCCGGCAGTTCCTCGATGGCTTGACGCACGCCGGCCCAGTCGCTGATGCGCAGATGGGCGCGGATGTTCCAGGCACGCTGTTCCGCGCTCATGTCGGTCCCGCGGGCGAGCTTGTACCAGGCGGCGGCTTCCGGCAGGCGCGAGAGTCCGCCCAGCCAGCCGAGCTGCCCCCAGGCATAGGCTCTTTCCTCGCTGCTGAAACTGTTGCCTTCGATGCCGCGCCAGCGGCTTGCGGCCGTGCGGGCGTCATTCCGGGCCGCTCGCGCGACCGCGGCCAGGATCAGCTCGCGATCCATCCGGCTGGTGCTGGCGCGTGCGCTGGCGAGATAGCGCTCGGGAGAGTTCAGGGCGGTGTTGAACGCCGCCGGGACCTGTCCGTTGCCGATCCAGGAGAGCACGTTCCGCGCGGCTGCGAAGCGCTTGTTCTCGACCAGACGGCGGAAGCGTTGCCAGAGGTTTTCGGTACTGATCTGGCCGCTCAGCGCGAGGTTCTGCAGGGGCAGTTCGCAGCTTGCGGGCACGTCGTTGAGGGTGAGCCACTGTGCCGCGAGCGCGCGATTGGCTTCGGCCGCGTAGGTGCCACCGCCCTGGATGGCGTAGCACTGGGTGGCGAGATCCGCCTGCTGCAACAAGCCGTATTGCGCATCGAATTCCGCCCAGCGCTTCTCGTAGCCGAGGCGGCGGACCCATTCGCCGCGCAGCCGGTCGGCCAGCATGCTGCCGGTATTGGCCGAGAGGAAACTGCCGACCTGCTGGCCGTCGACGGCTTCGGTCAGGCGTGCGATACGGGCGCTGAGCAACCAGTACTGGACATAGGGTTCGAGCACATGGTTCGACGGCGTGGCCGCCAGGCTGGCGAGTGTGGCGACGTCACCCTTGCTGGCCGCGTCACGCGCGAGGAGGATGCGGTCGTCGCCGGGGGCTGCGGCAACACTTCCAACCACCCCGACCAGCAGCAGCACGCCGGCCCACAAGCCACATCTCATGACGTAAGATCCCTTCAGATTCCAGCAAACCAGCATAGCACGTGACCCTTCCCCGGCCCGATCGCAAAACGTTACGCTCCGAGCTCATTGCACAGCGTGAAACCCTCTCGCCCGTTCTGCGTCTGCAGTTGCAGGCGGAGATCCTGCCGCATCTCGGCGAACTGCTCGATCGCCTGGCGCCGCGGTGCGTGGGCTTCTGCTGGCCTTACCGCGGAGAGCCCGACCTGCGTGAGTACCTCAGTCTGTGGAGGGCGCAGGGCAGGGATCGTTCCCTCGGCCTGCCGGTGCTTCCCGAAGGGGAGGGGCCGCTGCGTTTCCGGAGCTGGCGACCCGGCGTGCCGACCGCGCCCGACCGCTTCGGCATCCCGGCGCCGATCGACACCGGTTTCGTTGCGCCGGATCTCTTGATCGTTCCGGTCAATGGCTTCGATCCGAAGGGCTACCGGATCGGCTATGGCGGCGGTTTCTTTGATCGCACCCTGGCTGCGCTGGATCCGGCGCCGCGCACGATCGGCGTCGGCTTCGATCTGGCGCGTGTCGAGGACGTGTTTCCGCTCGCGCATGACCGTCCGCTGGACTGGATCGTGACCGAATCGGGAATCGTGGTGGGACCGCACAATGAGTGAAGAACAGACACCTTACGAAGCTTTCGGCGGCGAGCCGGTGATCCGGCGCCTGGTCGACCGCTTCTACGACCACATGGACACGCTGCCGGAGGCCTGGGTGATCCGCAAGATTCACCAGGAGAGCCTCGACAGCGCGCGGCAGAAGCTCTTCGAGTACTTCACCGGCTGGCTTGGCGGACCGCCGCTGTTCGAATCGAAGTATGGTCATCCGCGCATGCGAGCCCGCCACATGCCGTTTTCGATTGGCGAAGCCGAGCGCGATGCCTGGCTGATGTGCATGCAGATGGCATTCGAGGAAGTCCTGCCGGCCGGGCCTCAGCGCGATGCGTTCTGGGAGCGCGTCGTGGGGCTGGCGGACTGGATGCGCAATCGCGAAAACTGAGTATCGCTCGTTCCGGCTAGCGGGGGGCGGCGCAAGCGGAGGATAATCGCGCCCGTTTCCAGTCTTTTCCGGGTGTTCCCCATGAGCTCTCCTCGCGCCGTCGTCCTGCTTTCGGGCGGACTCGATTCCGCCACCTGTCTTGCCATTGCCCGCTCGGAGGGTTTCGAGACCTATGCCCTGTCAGTGGCTTACGGGCAGCGTCATGCGGCCGAACTCAACGCGGCCGGGCGGGTTGCCGCAGCCCTCGGCGCGAAGGAGCATCGCATCGGCCATGTCGACCTGGGTCAGTTTGGCGGCTCGGCGCTGACGGATGCCAGCATCGAGGTGCCGGTCAGCGGCGAGTCTGCCGCCAACGTGATTCCGGTGACCTATGTGCCGGCCCGCAATACGGTGATGCTGTCGCTCGCGCTGGGCTGGGCGGAAGTGCTCAAGGCCAACGCGATCTTTGTTGGCGTGAATGCGGTGGACTATTCCGGTTATCCAGATTGCCGGCCGGCTTTCATCGAGGCTTTCGAAGCCATGGCCAACCTGGCGACCAAGACCGGCGTCGAAGGCCTCAAGATGACGATCCGGGCGCCGCTGATCCAGCTGACCAAGGCCGAGATCGTGCAGCGTGGTACTGCGCTGGGTGTGGATTACGGCATGACCGTGACCTGCTACAAGGCCGATGATGAGGGCCGCGCCTGCGGTCTGTGCGAAGCCTGCCGGCTGCGTCGCGCCGGCTTCCAGGCTGCGGGCCTGGCTGATCCGACGCGTTACGCCTGAGGCTTCAGGCGAGATCGCCGTCGAGGTAATACCAGCGGCCGTCTTCCTTCACGAAGCGGCTGGTCTCTTCCAGACGTTCCGCGCGTCCGCTCACCCGGCAGCGGGCAATGAAATGCACGGTGCCGCGGGTTTCGTCCTGCAGCGCGCTGGCCACGACCTTCAGGCCGATCCATTTCGGTTGCGGAGGCGTGCTCACATCAAGCGTGGCGGGGCGTGTCGAAGCATGCCAGGTGGCTTGCAGATAGTCGCCCAGCCCCAGCGCAAAGGCGCTGTAACGCGAGCGCATCAGCGCTTCGGGCGTCGGTGCGGCGGCGCCGGCATGATAGCGGCCGCAGCAGTCTGCAAGGGGGCCCGGCAGGCCGCAGGGACAGGGCACATGGCGTGGAGACATCATGATGGACCGGATGGCGGGGCGCCAGTGTAGCGCCTTGCCGGGCTCAGGGCAGGGCGGCCGGCTCGGCGAGCACCACCACGATCGCGACCAGCACGGCCACCAGCAGCATCACGAAACCCATCGCGTGGCACAGGCTCGTGCCGCCCTTGTGGATCAGCTCCGCATCGACGGCCGCCGGTGCGCTGCCGCTGCCGGTGATGAGCCGCACGCTGCTGTCGACGTGGTATCTGTAAAGACGATCGCCTGAAACGCCGAAACCGATGGCCATCAGCAGATAGATGGCGGCGGTGATGCTGGCCGGTACGCTCGCGATCTGCTCCAGCGAGGTCTCGAACATCACGAAGCCCAGCAGCGCGGCGCAGGGCACGGGCATCTTGCGGTAGGCAAGCCAGCCCGGCCCGAAGCAGAAGGCTGCCCAGTTCCAGGAAAAACCCTTGCTGCGCAGGGCTTCCCAGCGTGCCTGATAGGCCGGAAAGCTGCTGCCGACGAATTGCGCGCGGGCACGATCCGCGGCATCGAGCGGCCGGACGGGCTGCGCATCGGCAAGAGCGCGGGAAGGGGCGGGCATGCAGGACAGGGCTTCGGACATGGCGGGCTCGGAGCGTGCGTTAACGACAGCATTCTTGCGCTTCGCTGTTAGGGCTGTCAGTGATTTTCGGCGCAGAAAGTCGTCGAAACACGACGAACGCAAGCTGAATTCGTCGATTCCGGCTTATTTGCCGGTTGGAAGTCCGCGTCGGTACTGCACCGCCTCCGCCACATGGCTGCTCCGGATGACCTCTTCCTGCGCGAGGTCGGCGATGCTGCGCGCCACTCGCAGGGTGCGGTGATACGCCCGTGCCGACAGGCCCATGCGCTCCATCGCCTGGCGCAGCAGCGCGGCCGCACGGTCGTCGAGCGGGCAGTGGGTGTCGATCTCGCCGGCAGCAAGATGGGCGTTGGCCTTGCCCTGGCGTGCATGCTGGCGGGCGTGCGCGGCCATCACGCGCTCACGCACGGCGGCCGAGGCTTCACCCGTCGGCGCGTCCTGAAGCTCCGCAATCGTCGGGGCCGGAATTTCCATGCTGAGATCGATGCGGTCGAGCAGCGGCCCCGAGAGCTTGCCGCGATAGCGTGCGACCTGGTCGGGCGTGCATCGGCAGGGACGGGAGGGATGGCCCAGATAGCCGCAGGGACAGGGATTCATCGCTGCCACGAACTGGAAGCGGGCCGGAAATTCTGCGCGGCTGGTGGCGCGCGAGATGGTGATCTGACCGGTTTCGAGCGGTTCGCGAAGCGCTTCGAGCACGCGGCGGTCGAACTCCGGCAGCTCGTCCAGGAAAAGCACGCCATGATGCGAGAGGCTGATCTCGCCGGGCCGCGGCACCATGCCGCCGCCGACCAGTGCGGGCGCCGAAGCCGAGTGATGCGGATTGCGGAAGGGGCGGCTGCGGAAGCGAGCCGGATCGAAGCGACCCTCGAGGGACTGGACGGCTGCGGTTTCGAGCGCTTCGACTTCCGTCAGCGGTGGCAGCAGCCCGGGCAGGCGGCTGGCCAGCATGGACTTTCCGGTGCCCGGCGGGCCGTAGAGCAGCAGGGAGTGCAGTCCGCAGGCCGCGACTTCGAGCAGGCGCCGGGCAGGCAGTTGCCCGCGTACGTCCATCAGGTCAGGGTAGGCCGGCAGGCTGCCCAGCGCCGCACCTTGATGGGGCGTCAGCGCACGCTGACCGTTGAAATGGGCGGCCACTTCCAGCAGGTTGCGTGCCGGCAGGATGGTGAGCCCCTTGACCAGCGCCGCCTCGGCTGCGTTGTCGTGCGGCAGGATCAGTGTGCGACCGGCCTGTGCGGCACGCCAGGCCATCGCGAGCGCGCCGCGAACCGGACGCAGTTCGCCGGAGAGCGAGAGTTCGCCGGCCATTTCATGGTCCGCCAGGCCCGCAGTCCGGATCTGGTCGGAGGCGGCGAGAATGCCCAGGGCGATCGGCAGATCGAAGCGCCCGGATTCCTTGGGCAGGTCGGCCGGCGCCAGGTTGACCGTGACACGACGTTGCGGGAATTCGAACTGGCAGGTCAGCAGGGCGGCTCGCACCCTGTCTCGCGCTTCCTTGACTTCGGTGTCCGGCAGACCGACCAGTGAAATGGACGGAAGGCCGCCGGCGAGATGCACTTCGACGGTCACTTCCGGGGCGTCCATGCCGGCGAGGGCACGGCTTTTGATCATTGCGAGTGTCATGCGCGGAGTCTAGGGAAGCCCTCCCTTCATGACACGGCAATGCCCGTGGGTATCACTCCGGCAGCGTCGGGGCGGGCTTGCCTTCCAGACCGGCGATGCGCTTTTCGAGTGCATCGATGCGACTCAGGGCGTTTTCCAGCAGGGCTTTCTGGACTTCGAATTCTTCACGGGTGACGAGGTCGAGTTTCGAAAATCCGGCGCTGAGCATGGCTTTGGCATTCTTCTCGAAATCTTTGGCCGGCCCGCTCTGCATGAGCTCGTTCATCTTGTTGCCGAATTCTTCGAACATCTTGGCGGGGGTGCTGGAATCGATCATGAGGCTGCTCCAAAGGTTGGCGGGCGGTGTGCCCGACTTGGCTTGAGTTTAGTGGTATTTCCTTATTTCTGGGCTTCTCCGACCCCTTCAGAGTCGCATGCACCACCTTGACGCATCGTGTCGGTGCAGAGCCGTCAAACCTGCGCGATATCTGTGCCTCGATGCGCCCGGCATCCTTCGCCCGGGCACCTCAGGCGCTTCATTTCATGTGGGTTACAAGCATCTGGCACGATTCAAGCTAGTAGGGCTCGCACCACCTTGTGGGCATCACCATAAAAATCAAGGAGCGATCTGAAATGCGTCTGTCCATCGTTGCTGCAAGCCTGCTGTCCGTGTTTGCCACCCTGCCGACCCACGCTGCCGATGCGCCGGCTTCTCCCCATACCTTCACCGGCAATTTCAATTTCACCAACAACTACATGTATCGCGGTCTGACCCAGACCGACGACAAGCCCGCGCTCCAGGGCGGTTTCGATTATTCCCACGCCAGCGGCGTCTATGCCGGCACCTGGGCCAGCAACATCAGCTGGCTGGATGCCTCCGGCAAGAGCAGCATGGAATGGGACGTGTACGGCGGCTACAAGTTCAACGCCGGTCCGGTGGCCTTCGACGTGGGCGCGCTGCAGTACATCTATCCCGGTGCCAAGGTGGATGGCGTGACCAGCGCGGACACCACCGAACTCTATGCCGCAGCAACCTGGATGGGCCTGACCGCCAAGTACTCGCATGCGGTGACCAATCTGTTCGGCGTCGAGGATTCCAAGGGCAGCTACTACCCCGAGCTGAACTACTCGGCCGAGCTGGGCGCGGGCTTTACCGCGTCGGCGCACGTCGGCCGCCAGCACATCGAGAAGGGCACTTCCTACAACGACTGGAAACTCGGTGTCACCAAGGAAGTACTGGGTCTGACCGTCGGCGCGTTTTACGTGGATACCGACATCAGCAAGCCGCGCGCCGTCTTCACGGTCGGCAAGTCGTTCTGATTTCCAAACCGGGGCGCGTCGCGCAAGCGGCGCTCCTGAATCGAGGAGCAATCCATGAAATTCGTATCAGCCATCATCAAGCCCTTCAAGCTCGACGAAGTCCGTGAAGCGCTGTCCGCGATCGGCGTGCAGGGCATCACCGTGACCGAGGTGAAGGGTTTCGGCCGTCAGAAGGGCCACACCGAGCTGTACCGTGGCGCCGAGTACGTGGTCGATTTCCTGCCCAAGGTCAAGGTCGAAGTCGCGATTGACGACGCCCTCCTCGATCAGGTGATCGAAGCCATCGAGAAGGCCGCCAACACCGGCAAGATCGGCGACGGCAAGATTTTCGTGTTCGACCTGCAGCAAGCCATCCGCATCCGCACCGGTGAAACCGGCGCTGAAGCACTCTGATCCACAAGGGAGTCAAGTAAATGAAGAAATTCCTTGCCATTGCATTGACGGTTTTCTCCGTCATGCTTTCCGGCGCTGCAGGAGCCCAAGAGGCTGCCAGCGCCCCGGTGGCCACCGAGGCTTCCGCTGCTGCGCCTGCCCCGGCGCCCGCTGCTGCAGCGACTGCTGCACCGGCTGCCGAAGCGTCCGCGCCGGCCGCTGCAGCACCGACCCCGAACAAGGGTGACAATGCCTGGCTGCTGATTTCGGCTGCGCTGGTCATCATGATGTCGATTCCCGGCCTCGCGCTGTTCTACGGCGGCCTGGTGCGCACCAAGAACGCCCTGTCCGTGCTGATCCAGGTCTTCGTGGTGTTCGCGTTGATCACGGTGCTGTGGGTGGTCTATGGCTACTCGCTGGCTTTCACCGAGGGCAATGCCTTCATCGGCAGCTTCAGCAAGCTCTTCCTCGCCGGTGTAACGCCTGATTCGGCTGCCGCGACCTTCTCGAAGGGGGTCGTGGTCAGCGAGCTGATCTACGTGGCCTTCCAGGGCGCTTTCGCCGCGATCACCGTGGCCCTGATCCTCGGTGCCTTTGCGGAACGCATGAAGTTCAGCGCCGTGCTGGTCTTCTCCGTCTTGTGGTTCACCTTCTCCTATCTGCCGGTCTGCCACATGGTCTGGTACTGGGCGGGTCCGGATGCCTACACCACCGCAGCTGCGGCTGAAGCGGCCGGTGCAACGGCGGGTCAGATCTTCCAGTGGGGCGGCCTCGACTTCGCAGGCGGCACCGTGGTGCACATCAACGCTGCCGTGGCCGGTCTGGTCGGCGCCTTCATGGTGGGCAAGCGCATCGGTTTCGGCAAGGAAGCCATGGCGCCTCACAGCCTGACGATGACGATGATCGGCGCTTCCCTGCTGTGGGTGGGCTGGTTCGGTTTCAACGCCGGCTCCGCACTGGAAGCCAACGGTTCCGCTGGTCTGGCTTTCGTGAATACCTGGGTCGCGACAGCCGCCGCCACCATGTCCTGGCTGATTGCCGAATGGATGATCAAGGGCAAGCCCTCGATGCTGGGTGCTGCATCCGGCGCCGTGGCAGGTCTGGTTGCCGTGACGCCTGCTGCCGGCTTCGTCGGCGTGGGTGGTGCGCTGGTCCTCGGCCTGCTGGCTGGCGTGATCTGCTTGTGGGGCGTGAATGGCCTCAAGCGTCTGCTGGGTGCTGACGACGCGCTGGACGTGTTCGGTGTCCACGGCGTGGGAGGTATCCTCGGCGCGCTGCTGACCGGTGTGTTCGCTTCGCCCTCGCTGGGTGGTGTCGGCATCTATGACTACGTGGCCAACGGTGTCGCACCCGACTACTCGATCGCTGGCCAGGTCTGGATCCAGGCCAAGGCCGTGCTGCTGACCATCGTCTGGTCGGGCGTGGTGGCCGTGGTGGCCTACAAGCTGGTTGATATGTTCATCGGCCTGCGTGTGCCGGAAGACGAAGAGCGCGAAGGTCTGGACGTTACCAGCCACGGCGAATCGGCTTACCACTACTGAGCATGAGAAGAGCCTGCCTCCGGGCGGGCTCCTGACGGCGGGCGCCTTGCGGCGCCCGTTTTTTTTTGCGCTATCGGAAAGATTGCGCGTAATTGCTCAAGTGAATCGTGCCCATGTCGTAAGCTAGCGGGAGCCGGAGATTGCGCCGGAATACCGTTTCAGGATTTTTTGCCCATGAATGCCATGCTTGAATACATCCGTCAGTACGCCGACACCATCCTTGACCGATATCGCGACCCCTATCACGGCACGCCGCTGTTCTTTGACGGGATGAATACGCTGACCGGTGATCCGGTGAAGTGGCGGAACATGGAAGGCACCGACTGGGAGCCGTCGAACATCGCTTCGCAGCAAAACCTCTTTCGCACCCTGGCGGGGCTGTCCGCACTCACCGGTGAGAGCCGGTACAAGGATGCGGCCAAGGCGGCCATCAAGTGGCATTTCGACCATGCGGATTCCTCGGGTCTGCTGACCTGGGGCGGCCACTGCTTCCTCGATCTGAAGACGCTCGACACCGTGGGCCCCGAGGGCAAGAACAAGGTGCACGAGATCAAGCATCACTATCCGTTCTACGAGTTGATGTTCGAGGTTGATCCGCAGGCAACCGCGCGGCTCATCAAGGCCGAGTGGAACTGCCACATCGACAACTGGGAAACGCTCGAGCTCACGCGGCACGGCAGCTACGGCCGCCCGCTGCAGGAAAAGGGTTTCTGGGACAAACCCATGCACCGCGATCTGGAAATCCTGCGCGAAGCCAAGGGCCTGTCCTTCGTGAATATCGGCAATGACCTGATCTATTCCGCCGGCCTGCTGGGCCAGACGGTGCCGGGCGAAGAGCGTGCGCTGGAATGGGCCGAATTCATGGCCTGGCAATATGTGCGCACGCGTTACCCGGCAACCGGTCTGGGCTGCTACCAGTTCAACCGTCCGGTCAAGCGCGAAGAGGCGCCGACCGACGAGAATCATCCGCAATTCACCTACTCCTTCTACGGCGATCGCGCCGAGCGCCAGTTCGGCCCGGAATACGGCGAAGTGGCCAAGGAGGCCTGGGTGCTGTTCAAGATGGACCCGGACGCCATGAACGGCCCCGAGGGCATCTACGGTGATTCCACGCTCGCCCAGCTCACGCTCGCCCGCCAGCTCGGCGATAAGGGGGAAACGCTGAAGAAGTGGGCGGTCGATGGCCTTGAAGCCTGGCTGCACTACGCCTATGTGCCGGAGACCAACGAGATCAAGCCGATGTTTGCCGATGGCAAGGATCTGACCGGTCAGGTCTTCCAGCGTCGCGGCTTCTATGGCCGCAAGGGCTGGACCTTCGAGCGCAAGCCGATCAACACCATCGTCTTCCTCTCCACCGTGACGGCCTGGGCCATGACCGGCCGCGAGTCGCTCTGGCAGCATGTGGTCGCGATGGCAAAGAATTTCGGCCTGGGCGAATGGAATCCGGCGGACCCCAAGGCGCCCGGCGATCGGCTGACGGCCAGCAAGGCCGACGCGATCCTGCTTTTCGCCGTGCTCGAAGTGGCGCGAGCGACCGGTGTGTCCGCCTATCTCGAGCTGGCGAAGAGCATCGGCGAGCGGATCATGGAGCAACACGCCCATCGCGGCATGTTCCTGCCGAGCGACAAGCACATCTACTGCCGCTTCGACGATACCGACGCGCTGGCTCTGCTCACCCTGATTGCGACCGAACGCGGCTGCCCCGAGCTCGTGCCCGGTTTCCGTTCGCAGGGCGGCTACATTCACGGCGACATCCAGATCGAGGATGGCAGCAAGAAGAACATCATGGACATCAAGGACATCTACCCGCTCACGATGGCCTGAGTCGGCGTTCTGTCCCCTCAAGGGGCCGGTTTCCAGCAGGAGGCCGGCCCTTTTCACATCTTCACGCCGGCCCCTGGCCGCAAGGAGCATCGCATGAAGCATCTGATCGGAACCCTGCTCGCCGCCATGTGGCTGGCGGGCTGCACCAGCCTGCCGCCGCAGGTCCAGCCGGTGCGCGGCTTCGAGCTGTCGCGCTATCTCGGCACCTGGTATGAAGTGGCCCGGCTGGATCACGGCTTCGAGCGCGGGCTCGACCGCGTCAGCGCCGAGTACAGCCTGCGCGAAGATGGTGGCGTGCGCGTGCTCAATCGCGGTTATGACACGGCCAACGCGCGCTGGAAGGAGGCGGAGGGCCGTGCCTATCCGGTGGGGGCGCCGGATGTGGGCCACCTCAAGGTGAGCTTCTTCGGGCCTTTCTATGGCGCCTACGGCATCTTCGAGCTCGATCCGGATTACCGCTACGCGCTCGTCAGCGGGCCGGACGTGTCCTATCTCTGGCTGCTCTCGCGCACGCCGAAGATCGACGAGGCGACGCGCCAGCGGCTGCTCGATCGCGCGGCGGCACTGGGTTTTGACACCCGCCGGCTGATTTTCCCCGCCCAGCCCTGAGCGCTCTGCCAGACATGAAAAACCCCGCCGGGCGAATGCCGGACGGGGTCTGGAAAGGCTCGCGGGCGAGGCGCGTCAGCGGAACACGACGGTCTTGTTGCCGTGCACCAGCACGCGGTCTTCGAGGTGGTAGCGCAGGCCGCGGGCCAGCACCGCCTTCTCGATGTCCTTGCCATAGCGGACCATGTCGTCGACTGAATCCGAGTGGTCGATGCGGATCACGTCCTGCTCGATGATCGGGCCCTGGTCCAGCTCTTCGGTGACGTAGTGGCAGGTCGCACCGATGAGTTTCACCCCGCGTGCGTGGGCCTGATGGTAGGGCTTGGCGCCGACGAAGCTCGGCAGGAAGCTGTGGTGGATGTTGATGATCCGGCCCGGGTAGTCGCGGCACATGTCGGGCGGAATGATCTGCATGTAGCGCGCCAGCACCATCACGTCGCCGCGCACTTCTTCATAGATGCGGCGCACTTCGGCGTAGGCCGCGGGCTTGTTGTCGGCGGTCACCGGCACATGGTGGAAGGGAATGCCGTGCCATTCGACGAGGCCACGGAAGGTGTCATGGTTGGAGATCACGCAGGGGATCTCGATATCGAGCTCCTTGCTCTGCCAGCGCGAGAGCAGGTCGTAGAGGCAGTGTTCCTGCTTGCTGACCATCAGCACCACGCGCTTCTTCACCGCGCTGTCGTTGATCTTCCAGTCGTCCATGCCCAGCTCGTCGGCCAGCGGCCGGAAGCGCTCGCGGAACTCGGCCAGCAGATAGGGAATGGAATCCGCACGGATCTCGATGCGCAGGAAGTAGCGCTGCTGCTCGTGATCGGTGTGCATGTTGGATTCGAAGATCCAGCCGCCGTGCTCGGCGATGAAGCCGGTGATGCGGGCGACGATGCCGGCCCGGTCGGGGCAGGAGCCTGTCAGCGTGTAGAAGCGTTGCGTGTGCATGGCGGTCAATTCGGGATGATGGCTTTCGAGTAGGCGCCGCGATCCATGTCGAGTGCCTCGGCAGTGATCTGCACCGGTTGGGCGGTATTGTCGATCACGCAGGAGCGCAGCGCGGCAACCAGCCCTTCGGTGATGGCACGCTTGACCGGCTGACTGCGGCCGTCGAGCAGATGCAGGCGGGCATGCAGGAAGCTGCCGGGCGCTGCATCGCCGACGAGAAAATCGTCGAAGCGGATCGCGCGGCTCTTGATGTGGTCCGGCACGAACTCACCGGAGGCTAGCAGCACGGTGTTCATGCGGTGCAGGGCCTGGGCCGGATCGAAGTCCGGCAACAGGTTGGCGGTGTATTCGAGGACGAGATGCGGCATCGTGTTCAGGCTGCCTGGATGATGCGTGCCGCCGCCCGGTCGATTTCGGCGCGAAGGTCGGCATAGCTGCGCACGACCGGATACTGCGGGAACTCGCGCACCACATTCTCGGGCGGGTGCATCAGGATGCCGGCGTCTGCCGCGCCGAGCATGGCGGTGTCGTTGTAGCTGTCACCGGCGGCGATGACCTTGAAGTTCAGGCGCTTGAAGGCTTCCACCGCATGGCGCTTCTGATCCGGCATGCGCAGGTGGTAATTCACCAGCATGCCGTTCGCGTCGGCTTCGAGGCCGTGGCAGAAGAGGGTCGGCTGGCCCATCTGCGCCATCAGCGGGCGGGCGAATTCATAGAAGGTGTCCGACAGGATCACGACCTGGTAATCCAGCCGCAGGGCGTCGAGAAACGCCTTGCAGCCTTCCATCGGACCCATCTCGCCGATGACTTTCTGGATGTCCGGCAGGCCCAGCTTGTGTTCGCGCAGGATGGCGAGCCGATACTGCATGAGCTTGTCGTAGTCCGGCTCGTCACGTGTCGTGCGGCGCAGTTCGGGGATGCCGGTGCGTTCGGCGAACGCGATCCAGATTTCGGGAACCAGCACGCCTTCCATGTCGAGACAAACGATCTGCACGATGAACCTTCACGAGAATTGTCGGAAACCCGGCATTGTACCCTTGCCGCCCGTGCAGACGGTCTGCGGGCGCTCAATTCACGGCCGGACAGCCGCAGTGCCCCCAGCCGCGCAGTTCGGTGCGCTGCCGGCCTGACCAGCGCAGCACGATCATGTTCGAGTACTCGGTGCCGTTGCAGGTCTTTGCCTTCGGCGAGCAGGTTTTCGTGACCTGGCTGGCGGTTTCCACGGCCCAGCGGGAGTAGGAGAACATCAGCGCCATCCGGTCACCGGGCCGGGGCGGTTCGTGCTGGGCGGGGAAATACTTCTCGTCGTAGAGGCGCAGCTTGCGCAGGCCGCCTTCTGCCTCACGGATGTAGGCGTACTGCTTTTCCTCTTCCCAGCTCCAGACGAGCAGGGGCTCGCCGCGCCGGGTGCCGAAGCTGCAGCCGCAACCGGCGGGAATGTCACGGGCGGCGAGGGGCTGCAGTGCCGGCATGGCGTCTGCCGCCAGGGCCGGCAGGCTCGCCGAGAGGCCCAGCAGGGCGGGAAGAAGGATCCGGATGTTCATGGCGTCTCCGCTGATTCGGGTTCGGCCACATTCTATGGCCGGCAGGATGCCGGGTTAAGATCGCGGCATGGATGAGAACGCAGAAGACCCGCGCCCGCTGCCGCCGCGGGAGCCCGGTCCCTTCGACTGTTGCGGCAACGAATGTGGTGAGGCCTGCGTGTGGACAATCTATCGGCAGCTGCAGCGCCGCCATGAACGCGAGCTGGACGCCTGGCTGCTGCGCCAGCTCGACGCCGACGATCAGGGCTGAACGGGCTCGATCTCCAGCCGTACACCGAATTTGTCGAGCACATCGGCCTGAACGGTTTCGGCGAGCTTCTGCACATCGAGCCGGGTGGCACCCCCCCGGTTGACCATCACCAGCGCCTGCCCTTCGAACATGCCGACCGGGCCGAGGTCACGCCCCTTCCAGCCTGCCTGCTCGATCAGCCAGCCCGCGGCGAGTTTCATGCTGCCATCGAACTGGCGATGCGCCGGAATCGCCGGAAAGCGCGCCAGCAGCGCGTCATGCAGGCTCGCGCTGACCACCGGGTTCTTGAAGAAGCTGCCGGCATTGCCGATTTTTTCCGGGTCCGGCAGCTTGCGCAGGCGGATCGCGATGATGGCGTCGGAGACGTCCAGCGGCGTCGGATCGATGATGCCGCGGGCCGCCAGCTCCTTGGCCACATCCAGGTAGCGTGTCAGCGGCGTCCAGCGCTTGGGCAGCCGGAAAGTCACTGCGGTGATCGCGAAGCGGCCCGCGCCTTCATGCTTGAAGAGGCTGTCGCGGTAGCCGAAGCGGCAGGCGTCGAAATCCATCGTGACCCGCGCCCCGCTGCGCAGATCGACCGTCTCGAGCATCAGCATGCGCTCGCACATCTCGAGGCCGTAGGCGCCGATGTTCTGCACCGGGGCGGCGCCCACCGTGCCCGGAATCAGCGAGAGGTTTTCCAGACCCGGCCAGCCCATGTCCAGCGTCCAGCGCACGAAGTCGTGCCAGTTCTCGCCGGCGCCGGCGCGCACGAAATGATGGTCGTCGTCGCTGCCGATCAGCTCGCGGCCACGGATCGAGATCTTCAGTACGATGTCATCGAGCTCGGCGGGCAGCAGCAGATTGCTGCCTCCGCCGAGGATCAGTGGCGAGCGGCTGCCGAATTCGCCGGCCCGCGCCAGCTCGGAGAGCTGTGCCGGCGTGATGATCTCGGCATAACGCCTGGCGACGCAGGGCAGGCCGAAGGTGTTGTACCGGTCGAGCGGAACGTCTTGCTGGAAGGTGACGGACATGAAGGTGCGGGAAACGGGTTTTGTTCAGCACACGGCGGTGCGCTGGACAAAACCCGCTTCATCGCGGCCACGACGCAGGAGCTGGCGCAGCGCGCGCTTGTCTGCCTGGCGGTTCGCCTTGCCGGATTTTCCGTGCGCACCGGCGCCGGATCGGCGTGCCATCGCGGGCACCACCGGATTGCGGGGTTTGTTCTGCATGGGAGTTCCTTTCAAAAGGCCCGTTACCGGGTCGGGTCATTGGGCGGCGGCGTCCAGCTCCTTGCGCTGCGCGTCAGCCTGCTGGGTGGCGGCGTCGATCCGGGTCTGCACCTGCTTGAGGGTTTCCTGGCCCTGGCGGATCTCTTCAGCCTTGCCCTTGCCGGCCGCGGCAGCCGTCACGGCGGTTTCCGACACGCCGCAGCCGGCAAGCCAGCCCACCAGCATGCAGGATACACAAATCGTCCATTTCATGATCGCGCACTCCTTGAGGGGATGAATGACCGCAGGCAAGCAAGGCAAGGCGGCAACACGTATCATCGCGCCTTTCGTTTCATTCCGGGTTTCTGCCATGTGGTTCCGTAACGTTCAACTCTACCGCCTGCCCGAACAGTGGGACATGACCGCTGATCGCCTGTCCGAACAACTCGAACGTCTCCAGTTCCAGCCTTGCGGCAGCCAGGATCTGGCCAGCTCCGGCTGGGCGCCGGTCGTCAACGAGTCGCTGGTGCACAGCGTCGGTGGTCAGTGGCTGATCGCACTGGGTGTCGAGCAGCGCTTGTTGCCGGCCTCCGTCGTCAAGCAGGTCTGCGATGACCGCGCCGAGGAAATCGAGGCCCAGCAGGGCTTCAAGCCCGGCCGCAAGCAGCTCAAGGAGCTCAAGGAAGCGGTGACCCAGGAGCTCCTGCCGCGCGCCTTCACGCGTCGCCGCAAGGCCTATGCCTGGATCGACCCGAAGAACGGCTGGCTCGCGATCGACGCCTCCAGCCGCAGCGCTGCCGAACCTTTCGTGGAAGCCCTGCACAAGGCGCTCGACGAACTGCCGCTCAAGCTGCTCAACACCGAACGCGGCCCGGCCGCGGCGATGACCGACTGGCTGGCCGGCGGCGAAGCGCCTGCAGGTTTCACCATCGATCAGGATTGCGAACTGCGCGCCGTGACCGACGAAGCCAGCGCCGTGCGCTATGTGCGGCACAGCCTCGAAGGCGAGGAAATCCGCGAGCACATCGCGGCCGGCAAGCAGGTCAGCAAGCTGGCGCTGACCTTCGACGACCGCATCAGCTTCATCCTGACCGACAAGTTCGAAATCAAGCGGGTGCAGCCGCTCGATACGCTCAACACCAAGGAAGAAGGCGACGCGAAAACCCGCGAAGAGCAGTTCGACGCCGACCTCATGCTGATGAGCCTCGAACTCGGCAAGCTCTTCCCGGCGCTGCTCGACGCGCTGGGCGGGGAAGTGAAGACGATCTGAGCGCCTGCAGCACAGGACTCGGTCACGAGGACTGAGTGCCGAGTGAAGTCAGCGCCGGCTGTGCCGGCGCAATAGCACCCGAAACTTGACGGTCCGGCTCGCCAGACCATCATTTTGCGGTCCTCAGTCCTCAGTCCTCAGTCCTCAGTCCTCAGTCCTCAGTCCTCAGTCCTCAGTCCTCAGTCCTCAGTCCTCAGTCCTCAGTCCTCAGTCCTCAGTCCTCAGCGAAGCGAAATGAAAGCCTATCTCGCAGGCCCCGATGTATTCCGGCCCGACGCGCTCGCCTGGGCGGCGGAGGCACGTGCGCTGTGCGCGGCCTTCGGGGTCGAGGCGCTGGTGCCGCTGGATAGCGTGCTGACCCGTGCCGACGAGATCTATCGGCACAACCTTGCGCTGATCGCGCAGGCTGATGTGGTGCTGGCCAATCTTGATTCCTTCCGTGGCGCAGAGCCGGATTCCGGCACCTGCTTCGAGGCGGGCTATGCGGTGGCGCTCGGCAAGCGGGTGATCGGTTACACCACCGAACCCGCCGACAGCCACTCGCGCCTGCGCGCCTGGCAGGGGCAGGCGCCCGAACTCGTCGAGGGCGTGCTGCGCGATCGGGACGGCTGGCTGGTGGAAAACTTCGGCCACCCGGCCAACCTCATGCTGGCCGAGTCCGCCGCTGCCATCGTGGCGGGCGGCCTCGAGGCCGCCTTGCGCCGGCTCACCGCCGGCTGAGCCATCCGGCCTGCCGTGCAGGCCTGTCGACACCTTCAGCAACAGAATCCGTCTTGCGCGGCGGAGCAGGCCTGCCGGGCCTGATCGACCAGGCGACTCTGCGGCCGTCTCCGACGCGGCTCCCTGCACGGCCTGCTTCCCGTCACGCCTGCTGTGCGGGGGCTTTCCGCCGGTATTCGCACGGTGTGCCGACCCTGGCCGACATGGCCGCGGGACGAGCGTCATGCCCATGGCATTACATGAAACTTCATGCCAAAGGCATTGTGTGGGCGTGGCAGAGGGGCGATGAGCGCTGTGCCGGTCTGGCCTGAAACAGTCTGCAACACGAGCGTTTCCGGGCGGGTGTTAAGGTGCGCTTCCCCCGAAATACACAAGTCTGACTGACAAGAGGTGATCATGAAGCAAGGCAACAAGATCAAGGCCATCGCGGCATCTGTCTTCGCACTCGGCATGTTCGGCACCGTCGCCGCCCAGGCGCAGGAAGTCAAGCAAGCCCAGCCCTCCTACAACCCTTCGTTCTACCTTGCTCCGGCAGCGAACTGGACCTATCCGTCCGACAGGTTCCAGGAACCGAAGAACGGTCATGGCGCTACGCTGCGCATCGGCAAGCCGATCTCCGACTCCTGGGATCTGCAACTGGGCACGACCTATTCGCATGCGTATGACAGCAGCTCGAACTACCGCCAGAACACGCTCGGTCTCGACGCACTGTACATGTTCTCGCGCAGCAGCTTCCGTCCCTTCCTGCTCGTCGGCGGCGGTGCGCAATATGACAAGATCAAGCGCGATGAGCTGGCCGAAGCCGGCACCTCGCCCTACGTCAATGCCGGTGTCGGCTTCCAGTATCAGCTGACCGACACCCTGGGCCTGCAGGCCGACTACCGTGTGGCCCACGCCTATGTGAAGCCGCGCGGTTTCGGCTTCAGCCGTGCCAACACCAAGCAGCTCAATGTGGGTCTGGTCTGGGCGTTCAGCAAGCCTGAAGCCGCTCCCGCACCGCTGCCTGCAGCGCCCGCTCCGGTGGCCGAAGCTTCCGCTCCCGCGCCCGTCGTCGCGCCGGTGGTGGCGCCGGCTCCGCGTGTCGAACGCCAGACCCTGTCGGCCAACGAACTGTTCGGCTTCAACAGCGCCGTGCTGCGTGCCGACCAGCCGAAGCTGGACCAGATTGCCGAGGGCATGAAGGCTGACCAGAACAGCAGCAAGGCCAACATCTACGGCTACACCGATCGCCTGGGTTCGGATCGCTACAACACGAAGCTCTCGCAGGCGCGTGCCGATGCGGTCAAGGCTTACCTGGCCGGCAAGGGCGTGCCCGCTGAACGCCTCAACGCCGTGGGCAAGGGCAAGGCCAACCCGGTCGTGACCTGCACGCAGAAGGCACGCCCGGCACTCATCAAGTGTCTGGAGCCGAACCGTCGCGTCGAGATCGAAGAGATCGTGGTCGAGCGCCGCGTGAACTGATCCGCGCTGCATCTCGCGCCAGTGAAAGCCAGCCTTCGGGCTGGCTTTTTGCGTCTGGCCGCACGGCCTTGTCCTACACGCAGCTGCGCTGCCTGCTGATCCGGCGGACCCCTGGCCTTCACTAGAGTGCATTCATCGGTACCCGTCCTGCCTCGCGGCACGCCGCGCGCCGCAGGACTTCACCGGTCCGGCCGCTCCGCTGCGGCGCTGGCCCCCGACTTGCCCATCGAACAGAAGAGGTCACCATGAACAGACGCGCAAGCAAGAAACTCCATGCCATCGTGATTCCGGTACTTGTTTCGGCGGGGTTTGCCGCCGGCCCGGCGCAGGCGCAGACCGCCTACAACCCGTCGTGGTACATCGCGCCGGGGCTCAATGCCACTTGGCCGGATGACGACTTCAAGCAGCCCACGAATGGCGGCGGCTTCAATCTGCGCGTCGGCAAGCCGATCGCCCCCTCCTGGGACCTGCAGCTCGGCACCACCTACTCCCACGCCTGGGACGGCGGCAACCAGTATCGTCAGAACACCCTCGGCGCGGATGCGCTGTACATGTTCTCGCGCAGTCGCTTCCGCCCCTTCCTGCTGGCGGGTGCCGGCGCGCAGTACGACCGCATCCAGCGCAACGGCCTCAAGGAATCCGGCACCTCTCCCTATGTGAATGTGGGCGTGGGCGCGCAATATCTGATCAATGACCGGCTCAGCGTGCAGGCCGACTACCGCCTGATGCATGCCTATGTTCAGCCGCGCGGCTACGGCTTCTCGCGCGCCAACACGAAGATGGCGACCGTGGCGCTGACCTACGCCTTCGACAAGCCGGCTCCCGCACCCGCCCCGCAGCCGGTCGCCGCGGTCGAGCCGCCTCCGGTGCAGGTTGCTCCCCCGCCTCCGCCGCCCGCACCGGCCCCGCGCTTCGAGCGCACCACGATGTCTGCGACCGAGCTGTTCGATTTCGACAGTGCCCGGTTGAAATCCTCGCAACCGAAGCTCGACGAGATCGCCGCAGCGATCAAGGCGAATCCGGATGTCGGGACGGTAGACATCATCGGCTACACCGACAGGCTGGGCTCGGAGAAGTACAACCTCAAGCTCTCGCAGCAGCGGGCTGATGCAGTGAAGGCCTATCTGGCCGGGCTGGGCGTGCCGCCCGATCGGCTCAACGCGACCGGCCGGGGCGAGGCGGATCCGGTGGTCACCTGCAACGAGCGCAATCGCGCGGCGCTGATCCGCTGCCTCGAGCCCAACCGCCGGGTCGAAGTGGAAGACATCGTCGTGCAGCGCCGCGTGCAGTAAGCCGCGTCCGCCAAATGAAACGGCCAGCCCGAGGGCTGGCCTTTTGCTGCGTTCGGCGCGCCTTCAGCGACCGAGAATGCGGTCGATCACGGCGTCGGTGCGCGCTGCGCTCTCGCCGGTGGAGAGCGGTTCGGCGCGGCCCAGCAGGCAGTCGACCACGTTCTGGATCAGCGGCTGCTGCACATGCGCCGGGTTCGCGATCGCGAAAGCTTCGCTGCCGGCGGCGGTGATCAGCTGCACCGGGCTTTCGTCAAAGGTCGAGAACACCAGCCGGCCGGTTTCGCCAACGATCTCGCAGCGATCGAGCTTGTCCGGCGCGGCAAAGCACCAGCTGGCGCTGCCGATCACGCCGGAGGCGCAGCGGAAGCTCGCGCTGACCGTGTCTTCCACCCGCGCGCCGGGCAGATGGCTGGCGAAATAGCCCTGCACATCGGTGATCGGGCCGAACAGCGCATCGATGAAATCGAGCTGGTGCGAACCCATGTCCACGAAACGGCCGCCGCCGGCAATTGCCGGATCCACGCGCCAAGGCTGCGTTGTCGGGTCAAGGTCTTCCGCTGCGGGCGGCTGGTGCAGCACCAGATTCACATAGCGCACCGCGCCGATGGCGCCTGCCGCCAGCAGCTCGTGCACCTTCACGAAGCGTGGCATCGCGCGGCGGTAATAGGCGGTGAAGAGCGGCACGCCGGCCTGCCTGAAGGCTTCGATCATCTCGAGGCTCTCGGCGTGACCCATGGACATCGGCTTTTCCACATAGCAGGGCTTGCCGGCCGCCGCGCAGAGCAGGGCCAGCGGCTTGTGCGAGGCCGGCGGCGTGGCCACGTAGACCGCGTCCACTTCCGGATCATTGATCAGCGCTTGCGCCTCGTCATACCAGCGCGGCACGCCATGGCGCTTTGCATAGTCGGCGGCGAGTTCGCCATTGCGGCGCATCACTGCGACCAGCTGCGAGCCCTCTGCCTTCTGGAAACCCGGGCCGCTCTTGACTTCGGTGACTTCTCCGCATCCGAGGATGCCCCAGCGTACTGTCTTGCTCATTGAGGGTCTTTCTGTTCTTGTGAGGGGGAAATAGGGATGCCGCGTGCCGCCATCAATGCCAGCACGCCGGCCGGAATGGGCCGGCAGCCACAGGCCGCGGCATGCGCGAGGTGCCAGGCGATGCGCTGTTCGCCCGAGGCCTTCGCGGGCATGCGGTGGGCTGCATGCCATTCGCGGTTTAGGCCGGCCATGATTGCGTGCTCAGAGGTTGAGCATCAGCTCGTGTTCGTCCGGCAGATCCTTGAAGCCGCGACGCTCGTAGTGGCTGAAGATCGCCGCGACGATCTCTTCGGGCTCGTCGATGATCTGGATAAGGTCCATGTCGGCCGGATTGATCATCTTCTCGCGCACCAGGGTGTCGCGGAACCAGTCGACCAGGCCAGCCCAGAATTCGCGGCAGACCAGGATCACCGGAATCTTGCGGCCCTTGCCGGTCTGGATCAGGGTCAGCGCTTCCATCACTTCATCCAGGGTGCCGAAGCCGCCGGGCATCACCACATAGGCCTGGGCAAAGCGCACGAACATCACCTTGCGCGGGAAGAAATGGCGGAAGGTCTGCGAGATGTCCTGGAAGGCGTTGCCGCTCTGCTCGTGCGGCAGCTGGATGTTGAGCCCGACCGACAGGCCCTTGCCGTGGAAAGCGCCCTTGTTGGCGGCTTCCATGATGCCGGGGCCGCCGCCCGAGATCACCGAGAAGCCTGAATCCGACAGCAGGCGGGCGATGCGCTCGGTCAGCTGGTAGTAGGGATGGTCGGGCTTGGTGCGGGCCGAGCCGAAGATGCTCACGGCGGGGCGGATGGGCTTGAGCCGCTCAGTCGCCTCGACGAACTCTGACATAATCCCGAAGATCCGCCAGGCCTCGCGGGCCAGCTCGCCCTGTTCGTTGATCGAGGGGGCCTTGAAGGGCGGCAGCTTGTTCTTTGCGCTCATGGTTTTCCTGTTCTGACAGTGAGGCCGGTCCTGAAAGCCCGCTGTGATGCGGGCGGCGGACCAGGCCGGCTCCGGCTCAAGGCTCCATACTGCGTTCAAGCCGTGTCGCGAGGCAAGTGCGCCCGCCCGAATTTAAACCTTCCGCCGAATTCCGCCATGTCCAGACTCCTCCTTGTTGACGGCTCCAGCTACCTTTTCCGCGCCTTTCATGCGCTGCCCGACCTGCGCAACAAGGCGGGCGAGCCGACCGGTGCGCTGCGCGGCGTGCTGAGCATGTTGCTGCCCCTGCGCACCAGCGTTGGCGCCACGCATGCCGTTTGCGTTTTCGACGCCAAGGGCAAGACTTTCCGCAACGACTGGTATCCCGAATACAAGGCCACCCGCAAGCCCACGCCGGAAGACCTGATTCCGCAGATCGAGCCGATCCAGACCTGCACCCGCGCGCTGGGCTGGCCGGTGATCGTGGAGCCCGGCGTGGAGGCCGATGACGTGATCGGCACGCTGACCCGTCAGGCCGTCGAGCGCGGCTTCGAGGTCATCATCTCCACCGGCGACAAGGACATGGCCCAGCTGGTGCAGCCCGGCGTCACGCTGATGAACACCATGACCGGCGAAACGCTCGATATCGAGGGCGTGCGCGAGAAATTCGGCGTGCCGCCCGAGCGCATCGTCGATTACCTCACGCTGATGGGCGACGCGGTCGACAACGTGCCCGGCGTCGAGAAATGCGGCCCCAAGACCGCCGTGAAATGGCTCTCCGAATACGGTTCGCTCGACAACATCATCGCCCATGCCGACAGCATCAAGGGCGTGGTGGGCGATAACCTGAGGAAGGCACTGGACTTCATTCCGATGGGTCGCAAGCTCGTCACCATCGTGACCGATGTGCCGCTGAATGAGACGCTCGATGAACTCACCTGGCGCGAGCCGGACACCGCCACGCTGATCGAGCATTACACCCGCTGGGAATTCCGGAGCTGGCTGCGCGCACTGCAGGCCGAAGCCGCGCCGTTGCCCGCATCGGGTGAGCAGGGCGGCCTGTTTGCCGAAGCCGCCCGAAGCGCATCCGTATCTGCCGTGGCTGCCGTGACGCACGAGCAAGCGGAAGCCGTCGAACGCAGTGCCGCGCATCGCGAGGCCTACGAATGCATCCTCACCCGAGATGCCCTCGACAAATGGATCGCGAAAATCAGCGCCGCCTCGCTGACCGCCTTTGACACCGAAACCGACAGTCTCGACCCGATGCTGGCGCAGATCGTCGGCATGAGCTTCTGCGTCACGCCGGGTGAAGCCGCCTACCTGCCGCTCGCCCATCGCGGACCCGGCGTGGCCGAGCAGCTGCCGCTGGCCGAAGTGCTGGCCGCCCTCAAGCCCTGGCTGGAAGACGCGAGCCGCCCGAAGCTCGGCCAGAACCTGAAATATGACATGCACGTACTCGCCAACCAGGGCATCACCCTGCGCGGCGTGGCGGAGGACACCCTGCTCGAATCCGCGGCCTGGGAGAGCGACAAGAACCACGATCTCGACGGCCTCGCCAAGCGCTATACCGATCTCGCCACGCTTTCCTATGCCGACGTCTGCGGCAAGGGTGCCAAGGCCATCAGCTTTGCCGACGTGCCGCTCGAACAGGCCACCGCCTACGGCGCCGAGGATGCCGACGTGACCTTGCGGGTCCACCAGCAGCTCGCCCCGAAGATCGCGGCCGAGCCGGGGCTCACCCGCGTCTATCGCGAGATCGAGTTGCCGGTGCAGGAAGTGCTGTGGGCGATGGAGCGCCAGGGCGTGCTGATCGATGCCGGCCTGCTCGCACAGCAGAGTGATGAGCTCGGCCGCAAGATGCTGGAGATCGAGCAGCAGGCTTATGAAGCCGCCGGCCAGCCCTTCAACCTGAACAGCCCCAAGCAGCTCGGCGAAATCCTCTTCGAACGCCAGAAGCTGCCGATCAAGAAGAAGACCGCGACCGGTGCGCCCTCGACCGATGAGGAAGTGCTCGCCGAACTCGCGCTCGACTACCCGCTGCCGCGCCTGCTGCTCGAATACCGCGGCATGGCCAAGCTCAAGAACACCTATACCGACAAGCTGCCGCGCATGGTCAATCCGGCCACCGGCCGCGTCCACACCAGCTTCTCGCAGACCGGTGCGATCACAGGGCGCCTGGCTTCATCCGAGCCCAATCTGCAGAACATCCCGGTGCGCACTCAAGAGGGCCGCCGGATTCGCCAGGCCTTCGTCGCGCCATCCGGATGGCATATCGTCTCGGCCGACTACTCGCAGATCGAACTGCGCATCATGGCCCACCTCTCGAGCGACGAGCGCCTGCTCGAAGCCTTCGCCCAGGGCGAGGACGTGCACCGCGCTACTGCCGCCGAAGTCTTCGGTGTGTCCAGCGCCGAGGTCAGCAGCGAACAGCGCCGCTATGCCAAGACCATCAACTTCGGCCTCATCTACGGCATGAGCGCCCACGGCCTTGCCCGTTCGCTGGAAATCGAACGCAGCGCCGCGCAAAGCTGGATCGATTGCTACTTCGCCCGCTATCCCGGCGTGGCCCGCTACATGGAAGAAACCCGCGCGAATGCCCGTGCCCAGGGCTATGTCGAAACCGTCTTCGGCCGCCGCCTGATCCTGCCCGAACTCAAGAGCAGCAACGCCGGCCGCCGCCAGGGCGCCGAGCGCGCCGCTATCAACGCGCCCATGCAGGGCACCGCCGCCGATCTGGTGAAGCTCGCCATGCGCAGCGTCTACGACTGGCTGATTCGGGACGGCCTGCAATCGAAACTGTTGCTCCAGGTGCATGACGAACTGATCCTCGAAGTGCCGGAATCGGAGCTGGCCCTGGTGCGCGAAAAGCTGCCGAAGCTGATGGCCGGCGTGGCAGAGTTGAAGGTGCCGCTGCTCGCGGAAGTCGGCGTCGGCGCCAACTGGGACGAAGCCCACTAGAAGGGGAATAAATCTACTGCATGGCCCGATCTCGCGACTGTGCTCCTCGCCGTATTCCCATACGGCTCCGGTGCGCCTCGCGACCTCGAACCGCTCGCGACGATTTCTTCCTCCTTCTAGGCGTGCGTGGTGCACAGGTAGCCCGGATGCAGGCCGCAGGCCGGAATCCGGGGATGGGCGTGGGAAAAGGCCCCGGATTCCGCTTCGCTGCATCCGGGCTACCATGACGCCGGGCTTCCCTTTCGATCCGGGAGAAACATGGTTCTCTATCGAAGGAACTACATCGCAGGCGGAACGTTTTTCTTCACCGTGGCCTTGCGCGATCGGCGCTCGGATCTCTTGCTTCGCCAAGCAGATCTGTTGAAGCAGGCCATTGCCGAAATCAAGGCGAAGCGACCGTTCTCCATTGAAGCGATGGTGGTGATGCCGGAACACCTGCATGCCATCTGGACGCTTCCAGAGGGTGACGCTGATTACTCCGGGCGCTGGCGCGCCATCAAATCAGGTTTTGTGCGCGCCCTGACGAAGCATGGCGTTGAGGTAGCGCGCAATGCACGCGGCGAGGCCGAGGTGTGGCAGCGCCGCTTCTGGGAGCACACCCTCCGGGATGAAAACGATTTCAACCGGCATGTCGATTACATTCATTACAACCCGGTGAAACACGGTTACGTCACTAGCCCGGCGAGCTGGCCGCACTCTTCGATCCATCGCTTCATCGAGCGAGGTGTCATCACCGCTGATTGGGGCGCGAATATGGATTTCGCCGCAGATGATTTTGGTGAAGCGTTGTGATGTGTAGCCTGGATGAAGGCCGCAGGCCGGAATCCGGGGCCTTTTTGCGACGTTCCGATCCCGGATTCCGCTACGCTGCATCCGGGCTACTCTGGACCATCTGAGCGTCGCCAGTATCAGACCGCGTTTTGCCTTACCCCGCCTTGCGAATGGCGGCGTGAAACAAGGCAACTGGATTCAACAATGAGGAGCACCGCATGAGCAAAACCCTGCGTTTGTCCGAGAAGTGGTTTCACCGCGGCCTGTGGCTGGTGGCCTTTCTGTTTGCCTGGTTCCTGATCGGGCTGGGCAGCAGCATCGTGGGCGATCTGCCGCAGGTGGAGGTCCAGCGTTCGCTCGATGATTATCTGGATCCGGCACGCGCGCCGGCGGTGCAGGAGACGATCCGGGTGGCGCAGCAGAAAGCGCGGGAAGCGCAGGAGGCGCTGGATCAGGCACAGCTGCGTTATCAGTCTGCCGAGGCGAGCAATCGCGCCGCGCGCGAAACCTTCGGCAACTGGCTGGCGACCCGCAAGGTCACGGCGCGTCCCGAGCAGGATCAGGAGCTGATTGCGCGCACCCAGCAGCTGGATGATCTGAAGCGGGCCGAGCGCGAGGCGCTGGCCGCAATGGAAGCGCAGCAGCAGTCGGCGCTGGATGCACGCCAGGCCCGCGAGCATGCCGAGCGCGAGCTGCAGGACCTGCAGGACAGCGCCCGCGTCGAGTATGAGCGCGCCCGGCGGGCACAGGAGCTGCGCGTGTTCGGCTACCGCCTGCTGCTGACCTTGCCCCTGCTGGTCGCGGCGGGCTGGCTCTTCGCGAAAAAGCGCAAGACGCCTTCCTGGCCTTTTGTGTGGGGCTTCATCTTCTTCGCGCTGTTTGCCTTCTTCGTGGAGCTGGTGCCTTACCTGCCCAGCTATGGCGGCTATGTGCGCTACATCGTCGGCATCGTGTTGACGGTGGTGGGCGGGCGCTACGCGATCCAGGCGCTGCAGCGCTACCTGGATCAGCAGAAGGCAGCCGAGGCGCAGCCGGCCCAGGCACGCCAGCGCGAGCTGGACTATGACCAGGCACAGGTGCGCATGGCGAAGCACATCTGCCCGGGCTGCGAGCGCGGCGTAGACATGAATGACGGCAAGACCGATTTCTGCCCGCACTGCGGCCTGAGCCTGTATGACCACTGTGTGCGGTGCAATGCCCGCAAGAATGCGTTTGCGCGCTACTGCTTCTCCTGCGGGCTGCCGGCGAAGGCTGTGGCTGCAGATGGCGCGGGCAGCGAGCCGGCGCCGGTGTGAGGTTCGGTCGCAGGCGCTTCAGGCCACGCCCAGCATGATGCGGTTGCGGCCCTCGCGCTTGGCGGCATAGAGCGCGACGTCGGCGGCGGTCAGGAGCACTTCCGGCCGGAGGTCATGCCGGGGGATGACGCCGACCAGGCCGATGCTTGCGGTGAGGGTGGCATGCGGCACGCCTTTGGCACCGCCCTGATGCGAGATGGCCTGGTGCAGGTGTCCGGCGATGTGGTGGGCCATGCCGACTTCGGTGTCGGGCAGGAGCAGGAAGAATTCTTCCCCGCCGACGCGTGCGGCCAGATCGCCGGGGCGCCGCGCATGCCGCCTGATGATGCGCGCCACCGATTTCAGACAGGCGTCTCCGGCCGGGTGGCCGAAGGTGTCGTTGATTTTCTTGAAGTGATCCACGTCGATGCTGAGCAGGCTCAGCGGGCTGTGGCTGCGGCGGCAGCGTGACCAGGCACGGCTCAGCTCCTGGTTGAAGGCGCGCCGGTTGGGCAGCCCGGTCAGCGGGTCATGCAGCGCCAGCGCGGCGACACGCTGCTCCGCCTGTTTGCGGCGGGTGATGTTTTCATGAACGATCACGACGAAGCGGCCCTCGCCGGTGGTCATGCGCGTCGCACGCATCAGGAACCAGCGCTGCGCCGTGGGGCTGTGACAGGGATACTCCACCGTGACAGAGGAGCCGGGCGGGGCGGAGAGCATGTGCTCGACACTCCGGGCCACCCGCTGCGCAATACGGTCTCCCCGTGCCTGGCGGCAGGTCTCGAGATAGTTGCTGCCGAGCCAGTCGGCCCCGGGCGGGATGCCGTTTTCTTCGCCGAAGCGTTGCCATGCGGCATTTACATAGATGATCCGGCCGTCCTCATCGATCACTGAAACCTGCTCTTCCAGCGCGTCGACCAATGCCGCCAGGAAATCGCTCTGCGTTTCAGGGGCTGCCTGGCGCCGGGGCAGGTTTTCAGGTCTGGCGTTCATGACGGGGCGGGGCGAAGTCCGGAAAGGTCGTGCGGCATCAGGAAATGCAGCGGTCGACAATGCACTGCACCGGATTCATTGTTGACGGCAGCACACCCGGCCAACAGCCTGAATACCCCTTTCGACAGTAAGTTCAAACCCGTTGTGAAAATCCGTCAGGCGGCCCTCTCGGGCCGCTGGCGGATTTCGTGCAGCATGCCGGTGAAATACCCGGGCTGAGCGCCGCGGGTGCGATCAGTCCTGAAAGCGGTAGAGGGCGAAAAGGCCGCTGCCGATCCAGGCCGGCAGTGGGCCGGTGAAGAGTGGCGCGCCGGCCTGCTGGCTGGCCGCCTGCAGCGGGTCGCCCCGGCCGCTGTAGCGGGAGACGGCCGGATAGGGATAGACCGGGCGCGACTGCACCGGCGAACGCACCGTCGACGGCGCCATCATGCCGGGGGGCGGGCCGTCGGCGCCGGCCGTGCGTTTGGCGCCGGGTGCGCCGCCGGGCTGGCCGAAGCTGTTGCGCCGGGCGGGGTCGGGCTGGGTGGTGAGAACGGCCCCGGGCGCGATGCCCTGTTCGACCCAGTTCATCATCGGCGTCAGCAGATCCAGCTCGCTCGGGCCTTCGCCGCCGGAGCAATGCGACACGCCCGGCAGCAGGTAGAGCCGCTCGAAGCCCTGCACTACCGTGTCGCCGAGCTGGCCTTTCAGCGCCTCGTGGTAGGCGATGGTGTTGAGCGGCGAGATGTGCGGGTCGCTCCAGCCGTGCCAGAGGATCAGCTTGCGGCCGCTGGCGGCAAAGCGGGCCAGATCTGGATTGGTGGCACCATAGAGCGCGTGGGTCCGGGCGAGGCGGGCAAAGGTGTCACGCGTGAAGGGCAGATCGGCGAGCCGGAAGCTGGCCGGCGGATTGGTCTCGAAGAGCACATGGCGCAGGGCTTCTTCAGCGATCTGGTTGCTGAAGATGCGCTGATCGGCCGCCATCGGTACGAATACGCCGGCCCATTGCAGTTCGGAGCCCGGCTGCGGCCCGCCGGCGGTGAGGCGCTCGCCGCTCTGCGGATCCCGGGGGCCGTCATAGAGCTTGCGTACCACGGCGATCTCGGCAGCGCTGAGGCAGGCGCTGGTATCGGCCTGGGCTGCCGGGCACTGGATGGCGGCCAGGTCTGGCTGACAGAGGCGCGGATCGGCCAGCAGGCCATCGGTCTGGCCATCGAGCGCGTCACATTGCGCAAGCACTGCGCGGTGCAGCACCGGCAGACGGCTCGCGAGCAGGACCGCGCGGCCGTCCGGCCCGGTATTCGCCATCGCCTGCCAGGCGTGATAGAGGCCATTCTGCACACCGAAATTGAGCGCCGCCGCGCCTGCGATGATGCCGTCGAAATCGTCCGGATAGCGCTGCGCCTCCATCAGGGCTTCGCGTCCGCCATCCGAGCAGCCGCTGAAATAGGCATAGGCCTGTGGGCGACCGTAATAGGCGCGGATCAGGGATTTGGCGAGCAGCGCGGTGACGTGCTGGGCGCGATAGGCAAAGTCGCGGCGCAGTCCGGCGTCGTCGCCGAAGCTTGCGTCATTGCCCTGGTGACCCATGTCGGTCGCACCCTGCACGAAACCGCCCGCGGCCAGCGGTGCGCAGCCACCGGCTGCACCCACCTGGCCGGAGATGTTGCCGCACAGACCGCCGCAGCCGATCTGCAGGTAGCGCTGCGTCCAGGTCTTCACCGGCAGCCTGATCCGGAAGCCGATCGCGGGCGCCAGCGTGCCTTCGACCACGCATTGGGCAATGCCCTGCTCATCCTGTTCGGTGGCCTGGCGGATCCGGCTGCCTGCGCCGCCGATGGCTTCAATGTCGAGGCTGGCGAGCGAGGCGCAACTGGTTGTGGCGGCAAGGGTTTCGAGCGGGGCGTTTGAGGCCTGTGCAGGTGAGAGCGGCAGCAGTGCCAGGCACATCAGCAGCAGGGCGAGGGTGGGAGCGCGCATCGGGACGGGTCCGCAGGAAGGGATGCCCTCATCATAGACAGCGAGCTGCCGCGAAATATGAGGCAATTGTGAGCACGGTGTAAAAGCGGTTCAGGGACGGCGCCGGCAGCGCGGCGCGCGGGCGGATCGAGGCCGGGTAGGGTCCGCTGCATGAAAAAGCCACCTGCCGCTGACGGGGATCACGCAGAGGCAGGTGGCTTCGGGTTTCGCGGCTGGCGCTCCTGGTGGGAGCGGGGGCTTCCGGTGGCCTTGTGGGCGTCGGGAAGTCAGCGCATGCAACGCCGGGATGGAGCGTTGGGGCGATCAGGCTACGGGAGAAATCTTACGTCTCTCCGCCCGGCATAGGCTTGCGAAGTGTTTGCAGGAATGCCTTGTTTGCACAGTAATCTGCTTTGATGTGAGGTTTTCAGGGCATAAGATTGCGCATTCATTCCGGATCCCGCCCGCCCATGGAAATCGACCGCTACGACCGCCGCATTCTGGAAGTGCTTCAGCATGAAGGCCGCATCAGCAACCAGGACCTGGCTGCCCGCGTCGGTCTGTCTCCCTCGCCCTGTCTGCGCCGGGTGCGGGCGCTGGAAGAATCGGGCCTGATCACCGGCTATCACGCGGTGCTGGACGCCCGCAAGCTGGGCCTCTCGCTGATCGCGCTGCTGAGCATTTCGATGGATCGCCACACGCCGGAGCGCTTCGAGGCTTTCGAGGCGGCGGTCGGCGCGATTCCCGAGGTGATCGAGTGCCTGCTGATCACCGGCCAGCAATCCGACTATCAGCTCAAGGTGGTCGTGCGGGACATGGATGACTACCAGCGCCTGCTGCTGGAAAAGATCACCCGCATCGAGGGGGTCAGCGGCGTGCACACCAGTTTCGTGCTGCGCCGGGTGGTGAGTCGGGACACCCTGCCGCTCGACTGAGCGCCGGGCCTGCCGGTGCCGGCCGGCATTTCGTCAGTCTCTTCCGACCGCTCGGGGTGAGGCGGCAACCGTCTGTCAGGTAAGTGTAAAGATTATCACCAAAGTCTTAATGGTTAACCCGTATCTTCTGCGCTGTCAGCACGAAGGCATACCCGCAATGCATGACGACGCCCAGACGGCATATTTCTGCAACACCACCCTTTCCCCGGGACATACAGAATGAAGCTCATCAAGACCACCCTTGCCTCGGCCCTCGTGCTGCTGGCAGGCAACGCACTCGCCGCCCGGACCGGCGGTTTCGCCACCACCGACGGTGGTGACCTGCCCGGTGCGCGCCACTTCACGGCCGCCACCTATCAGGAAATCAACGACATCATCACCGCCGCGTCGACCGTGGCGGGCGGTGCCTATCCGCTTGTCATCACCTACACCGGCAATGAAGATGCCGCCATCGCCAAGATCGTGATGGACCACAACCCGGATGCCGCCGGCAACTGTCCGAACCCGCACTGGAGCGAGACCTATCGCCAGGTGCCGGTCACCGGTTACACCGCCGGCCTGACGATCCAGGGGATCGATGGCTCCTCCGGCAACTTCGGGATCACGATGACGAACTCGAGCAATGTCGTCATCCGCAACATGAAACTGGGCGCCCTGGGCGGTGCCGCCAATGATGCCGACCTGCTGCGCGTCGATTCATCGTCCAACATCTGGATCGATCACAACGAGCTGCTCAGCAACAGCCACGAATGCAACGGTTCGCCCGAAGGCGACCTGACTTTCGAAGGCGCGATCGACATCAAGAAAAATTCGCACAACGTCACCGTTTCCTACAACTACATCCACGACCACAAGAAGGTCGGCCTGGATGGCTCCTCGGGCACCGACATTGCCGGCGGCCGCGAGATCACCTTCCACCACAACCTGTACTCGAACGTGAGTCAGCGCCTGCCCCTGCAGCGCGGAGGCTGGACGCACATGTACAACAACCTCTACAGCGGCATCACCGATTCCGGCATCAACGTGCGCCGCGAGGGCTACACCCTGATCGAGCGCAACTGGTTCGAAGACTCGGTGAACCCGGTGGTCTGCCGTTATGACACCACGCTGTGCGGCTGGTGGGATCTGCGCAACAACAACGTGACCAGCCCGGCCGACTTCGCCCGCTACGGCATCACCTGGACCCCCAATGACGGCATCAACACGATTACCGCCATCGAGTGGAAGACCACCGCCGTGTTCCCGAAGACGCTGCCCTATCTCTATGAAACGGTCAGCCCGCAATGCGTGAAGAACAAGCTGCGCAAGTACGCCGGCGTGGGCAAGCAGCTCAAGCAGCTCACCCCGGTGGCCTGCCTCGGCAAGGATGACGACGAGCCCGAGCTGCATGACGCCAGCGCACCGGCGGGTGACTACATGGCGAACTACACCAAGTGCGCCGACGCAGGCGAGACCTGCAAGGTCAAGAGCGGTGCAGGCTGGGTGGCTTTCGGTCGCAAGGGCAAGTGGGTCACGAAGTACATCGGCACCGGTCATTCGGTGCGTTGTACGGCGGCCAGCTTCGGCGCTGACCCCGGCGGCAACCCGAACAAGTGTTCCTACCGCGTCTACTGATCGCGTCAGGACACCTGCATGAAAAAGCCCCGCTGGCCTCGCCGGCGGGGCTTTTCATTTGCGTGGCGCGGATTACTTCAGGCGCAGCAGGCCCACGATCAGCGCAACCATGCCGCCCGCAATCAGCGGGCCGACCGCCAGACCCTTGAAGAAACAGACACCGATCAGTGTGCCGACCATCAGCGCGGTCACGATCTCCGGCGAGCCCTGCATGTAGCTCACGCCTTGCCCGGCAATCCAGGCCACGGCGAGCCCGACCGCCACGGCAATCACGCCCGCGGGCGAGCGGAAGGCATTGCCCAGCCCGATCAGGTCGATCTTGCCTGCCGCCAGTGGCGCCAGCACCGCGGCTGTCAGGATGATCACGCCGACGTTGAGACCGTGGTTCTCCACCACACCCAGCCAGCTGCCCAGGCCCAGCAGTTTCAGCAGGAGCAGCGCGGCCGCCGCAATCGCGACCGAGCTGTTGTTGCCGATCACCGAGAGGGCCAGGACCAGCAGCAGGGGAAGATTCTCGAAATTCATGGAGTCGGGGCAGCGAAGGCGGCAGGGCAGCGCAGGGAGCGCCGAGTCTAGCCCCGCGCCGGACGAACGGGAATGCGCGCAAATGCTTAGCCGCGAACCGCTGTCATGCAGGCGTGACCCCTGCTGTGGCACTCTGGCGAAATCTGGACAGGCCATCGAAAGGACGGACAGGCATGATCAAACGGATTCTGGGCGGGCTGGTGCTGCTGGCGGGCCTGCAGGGCGTGGCGCAGGCCGAGGCGGTGGGCGAGGTGGATACCACCTTCAAGCTGCTGGGGCCGGACAACAAGATCGTCGTACAGGTCTTCGACGACCCGCGCGTCGGCGGCGTGAGCTGCTACCTCTCGCGTGCGAAAACCGGCGGCATCAAGGGTGCGGTGGGGCTCGCCGAAGACACCGCCGACGCCTCGGTGGCCTGTCGCCAGGTGGGCGAGATTTCCTTCAGGGAGCCGCTGCGCAAGCAGGAAGAGGTCTTCACCGAACGCTCCTCGGTCTTCTTCAAGCGGGTACGCGTGGTACGCATGGTCGACAGCCAGCGCAATGCGCTCGTCTACCTGGTCTATTCCGACCGCCTGGTAGATGGCAGCCCCAAGAACAGCGTGACGGCCGTGGCCGTGCCGCAGTCCCTGCGCATCCCGCTGCGCTGAGCCTGTGGTGAGGCCGCCGGCTCAGCGGGCCGGCCGGATGCTGAAGACCTTGAGCTTCGATTTGCCGGAGGATTCAAAGTCGAAATCCCCGCTCACCAGCAGGCTCGCCGCCGGATCGACCCGCACCGGATGAGGCCAGTGCTTGTGATCGACCTTGAGCAGGATGGCGGCCGTACCGTCGCTGAAGCGGAACAGCTCATCCTCTTCCACCCGGCTCACGATGCGGCCCTGCAGCGTGACCTGGCGGGCGTCCTGCCGGCTGGCCAGCAACTGCGCGATCGAGGCAGGAAAGCCGTGTGCCGCGTCGGACTGAGCATGGGCGCCCACCCAGGCAAAGACCAGGGCGAGGGCCAGAACATTGCGGCGCTTCATGAGGCCGCCTTGCCGGAAGGGGCCGGCGGCAGGGCGCGCAGGTCGATCACCCGCAGATGATCGAAACCCAGCGCGCGGTGAATGTAATGCCCGAAGATTTCCACCCGGGTATCCGGGCCGAGCGCCCGGGCCTGCGGCCAGCGCCATCCGTGATGCCACTGCCTGTGTCCGGGGTAATCATCCAGATCGAGCAGCAGACTGCCGCTGTCATCGCTGAACTCGTACAGCGCCTCATTCAGCTTGCGGGTGAGCGTGCCTTGCAGCGTGACCGTGCTGCCGTCGAGCGCCGAGACGCGCAACTGCCGGATGTCGAGCGCTGCGGCGGTCATGCCGCCGTATTGCAGCAGCACGGGCGCCACGGCGCAGATCAGGGCGAAGAGCACGCAGGCGAAGGTGAATGCGAGGGATTTCATGTCAGCCTCCTTCATCAGAGCCGACCGGCCTTCCGGTACGGCATGGCGGCCACTGTGCGCCAGGCTGGGTGAACGTCCGCTGAATGCCTGCAGCATCCTTGCGCGCTGGCTGGCGGAGCAGGGCGATGGCGGGCGCTACAATCGTGGCCTCCGAATTCCTGCTGCCGGAAAGCCCCCGCATGTCCGCCCAAACCTGCATCGAAATCATCGCCGTCGCCCATCTGCGCTACGGCGAGCTGCGCGTCTTCGTCCAGTCCATCCTCAACCAGACCGCGGGCAACTGGCGCCTGCAGGTGATCCATGACGGGCCGGACGAAAGCTTCGACCGGATCATGGCGGCCTACCAGGCCGAGGCACCCGAGCGCATCCGCTATTCGCATACCGGCACCCGCCACAACGACTACGGCCACTCGCTGCGCGAGATCGGCCTGGCGCGGGCCGAGGGGGACTACGTGCTGATCACGAATGCGGACAACTACTACATTCCCCGCTTCGTCGAGTACTGCACGAAGGCGGTGAGTGACACGGGCGCCGACATCATCATGTACGACATGGTGCACAGCCATGAGAACCCGGGCCAGCGCACGCTGCCGGCCTACTCGTATTTCCAGACCCAGTATTCGATCAATAACATCGACATGGGGGCCGCGATCGTGCGCCGCACGATCGCTCAGCAGGCCGGCTTTGCCGACAAGAGCTACGCCGCCGATGCGGTGTACTTCGAGAAAGTCGCGCTGGTGAAGCGGGAGAAGACCACGCTCTGCAAGATCAACCGGGTCATGCTGGTACACAACTGAGCCGGGCAGGCCCGGCGGCCGGCTCAGCCGAGTGCGCCGTGGCAGTGCTTGAGCTTTTCGCCCGAGCCGCAGGGGCAGGGGTCATTGCGGCGGCGGCCCGGCACTTCGCGGACCATCCTGCCCGTCGCCGTGTCGAACATCCCCTCGAGCAGCGCCCGACCGATGCTGGCGGGCGGCGTGGCAGCCGGCTCGCCCGGCATGCCGGTGCAGAGCACGATGCTGTCGGCAAAGCGCTCCGGTATCCGCAGGATCTCGCCGGTGTCGGCCGCATGCTCGCGCCGGTAGGCCGCCAGATCGCAGATGCGGGCGCGCTCGAAATCTTCCTCGGCAGCGTCGTAGATATGGGCGAGATAGGTGGCTTCGTCCCAGCGGAAGTGCAGGCCGTGAACCTTCCGCAGAGAGTTGTCGGAAAAGCGGATCTGGTTCAGCACGCGGATGCGGCGGCGTGAGGCTTCATGGTCCACCGCGCGCAGATGGAAGAGGAAGAGATTGTCGTCCGGCGCCGGCGGCAGGCTCGCGCCATGAAAGCCGGCGATCCAGCGGATGGGCCGCGCCGAAATCAGCGTCTTGCAGTAATCGGTGCGGTAGCGCAGATAGCCGCGCTGCGCGAAAAGGCTGCCTTCGAGCTGCAGGGCGGGTTCCACGCGGTGGTGGTGAATCACGTCGAAGCCTGCCGGTGTTTTGTGGCTGAAGGGCGTGGCGGCGAGGTATTCATGCAGATCCGTGCCGCAGGCCGGATCCAGCACGATCAGCTCGTCGGTATCGGTGAAGAGCACATAGTCGTAGTGCTGCAGCAGCTCGGCATGGAAATGGCTCACCAGTGCGGCGCGGTCGTCTTCATCGAGCGGTGCGCGCTGCCGTGTCACGAGATTCCGGATGCGACCGTCGCGGCTTGAGCCATCGGTCGAACCGTCATCGATGACGAAGCAGTTTTCCGGGCCGAACAGCCGTCCGTAATGCGCCAGCCAGATCGGCAGGAACAGGTTCTCGTTGAAACACATCGTGAAAACGGCGCCGCGCATGGCGAGTGTCCTTTCAGGGGAAGCAGCCGGAGCCGGCTGAGCTCGCGCAGCCGGAGCGCGCCGCGGGAGTATGACGCATGCGTGCGGCGCACTGGCGCTCTGCGGCGCGGGTGTGCGCGCAAGTTCCGCCCCGGTGTGGCGGCCTTACAATGCCGCCATGACCGGAACAGAAACCCTGCAGGAAACCGCCGCGCGTGACGACGCGCCGGTGCATGAAGACCGTTTGTGGATCGACCGTGGCTGGACCGCACAGGTCATCAAGAACGAAGACGACGATGGCTGGGCGGTCGCGATGTATCGCGATGGCGAAGCCGAGCCCGCGCTGGTGGGGCCCTGGACCATGGGTCGTGACAAGAAGAATCCCAAGCCGCTGGATGCGACGGCGTTTTCCACCCTGGTGAAGACGGCGTCGGAAGTGATCCGGCGGGCCGAGCAGCATCTGCATGCACAGCTGCACAAGCGGCTCACGGTGAATGCGGAAGCGGGGGCGATCGAGGTGCGGCTCGACATCGTGCCGGACGACGACGATCCGCATGCGCTCCTGAGCGCCTTTGATGCGGCGGGGGACGAGCTTGCGCGGGTGCGCGTGCGGCCCGACTTTGCGCTCAGCCAGCGGAGCGCCAGCGCCTGGATAGACGCGGACTTCCGCCGCCCCGTCTGAGCGCCCGCGCAGGTCGCGCCCGCTTGCGCGGAAACGGCAGGCGCACACCCGCAGGCATGCGCCCCGTTGCGATCAGCTCAGTTCGGAGATGAAGTTCTCGCGGCTGCGGCGCACCTTCTTCAGGTTCACCAGCCAGTCGCCTTCGTCAGCGCGATAGCCCAGCGGCAGGATCAGCACCGAGCGCAGGCCACGTTCCTTCAGCTTCAGGATTTCATCGACCTTGGCCGGATCGAAGCCTTCCATCGGCGTGCTGTCGACACCTTCGGCCGCGGCCGCGATCAGCGCGGTGCCCAGCCCGATATAGGCCTGGCGTGCGGCGTGCTGGTAATTCACTTCCGGGTCACGCGGCACATAGCTGGCCAGCACCTGCTGGCGGTAGTTCTCCCAGCCTTCGTTCCTGAAGCCGCGCTCGTCGTTGACCAGGTCGAACATCATGTTGATGCGCTCGGCGGTGTAGTTGTCCCAGGCGGCGAAGACCAGCAGGTGCGAGGCTTCGGTGATCTGGGCCTGGTTCCAGGCGTGCGGCTGGATCTCGGCGCGCAGCTGCGGATTGCTGACGACGATCACTTCATAGGGTTGCAGACCGCTGGAGGTGGCGGTGAGGCGGATGGCCTCGAGGATGCGGTCGATCTTTTCCTGCGGTACGCGCTTGGCCGGGTTGAACTTCTTGGTGGCGTAGCGCCATTGCAGGGTCTGGAGCAGGTCAGACATGGTCTTGCCTTTCTTCTGGCGGAATGAGAAACGGGGAAGGGGGCGTGCCTGGCGCCTCGAGGCGCCAGTCGCTCCCGGACATATGCGGGCTCAGCCGAGCGTTTCAAGCAGCTTCTTGGCGACGAGCTCGGAAGAAGCCGGATTCTGGCCGGTGATCAGCAGGCCGTCGACCACGGCGTAGGGCGCCCAGTCCGGCCCCTTGCTGTAGAGGCCGCCGTGGGCCTTGAGCATGTCCTCGACCAGGAAGGGCACGACATTCGTGAGCTGCACCGCGTCTTCCTCGGTATTGGTGAAGCCGGTGACCTGACGGCCGCGAACCAGCGGCGAGCCATCCGCCGCCTTCACATGACGCAGCACGCCCGGCGCATGGCAGACCGTGGCTACCGGCTTGCCGGCGGCGAGCGCGCCTTCGATCAGGGCGATGGAGACCGGGCTTTCGGCCAGATCCCACAGCGGCCCGTGGCCACCGGGGTAGAACACGGCATCGAAATCCTCCACCTTCATTTCATCCAGGCGATGGGTGTCGGAGAGCTGCTGGATCGCGACCGGGTCGGCCTGGAAGCGGTGCGTCGCTTCGGTCTGGAACTCAGGCTCGTCGCTCTTCGGGTCCAGCGGCGGCTGGCCACCGGCCGGCGAGGCCAGGCGCACGGCGGCGCCGGCATCCAGAAACGCGTAGTAGGGCGCTGCGAATTCCTCCAGCCAGAAGCCGGTCTTCTTGCCGGTGTCGCCGAGGCGGTCATGCGAGGTCAGGACCATCAGGATCTTTTTCATGGGGTTCTCCTTGGTGTTCAGGCGACGGTCAGATGCAGACGGACGTCCACATTGCCATGCAGGGCATTGGAATAGGGGCACACGGCGTGGCTGCGGGCGAGCAGGGCTTCGGCCGCGGCCTGGTCCAGACCGCTGATCGTGACATGCAGATCCACATCCAGCTTGAAGCCGCCCTCGGGGGTCATGCCCATGCCGACTTCGGCGCTCGTCTGACTGCCGGCGAGCGGCAGCTTTTGCTGGGCTGCGACATGCTTGAGCGCGTTGTCGAAACAGGCAGCGTAGCCCAGTGCAAAGAGCTGCTCCGGATTCGCGCCGGTCTTGCCGCTGCCGGGCATGGCCAGTTCCACGGCAAGGCTGCCGTCATCGAGGGAAGTGAGGCCGGAACGGCCGCCCTTGGCGGTGGCGCGGGTCTTGTAGAAGATTTTCATGAGGGGTCTCCAGGTTCGGGTGGTGCTCAGTGAGTGGTTTAAAAATAGACCGGTCGGTTTGTTTTGAGGCAAATGAAAGTCGGGGTTGGGGGCGGTGCAGGGGGAGGGTGTTTCCGCGTCCGGTGCTTCAGCCGGACTGCAGCAACTCGCGGGTACGCGCCAGCGCACCCTCGAAAGCCGTGCTGTCGCGACGCAGCTTTGCCAGCAGCGAGGCGCCCAGCCAGAGTTCATAGAAGGTTTCGGCGAGCGCGGTGGCGGACTGCCGATTGCCGATCGAACTGTCACGCTGTCCTTCGGCCACCCAGTCTGCGAGCACGCCCAGCACGCGGCCGGTGCCGGCCAGCATGCGTTCGCGCATGGCGTCGGAGAGGTCGGCAATCTCCGCGCTGAGCTTCACGATCAGGCAGTACAGCGCGGCGTCTTCGCCCCGCTGGGTTTCCGTCCAGCGCTCGCAGTAGGTCTCGAGCCGCTGTGCACCGGTGAGGCCGGAGGCCTGTGCCAGGGCATCGAGCCGGTTCAGGTAGTCGTCGAAATAGTGGTCCAGCAGGGCGATGCCGAAAACTTCCTTCGATGCGAAGTAGTGATAGAAGGAACCCTTGGGCACACCGGCCGTGGTGAGCAGTTCGGCAAGCCCGACGCCCACGAAGCCTTTCGTGGCGACAAGGCGCTGGCCGCAATCGAGGATGTGCTGACGGGTATCGGGGCGTTCGCTGTTCATGGGACGAACTGTAGCGCTGATTAGACCGGTCGTCTAGTGCCTTGTGAAAATTTCTGCAAACCGCCTTTCCCGCGTTCGGCTCGGTTCTTCCGACCCCGACCCCGACCCGACCGGCCCGGCCCGACCCGGCCCGGCCCGGCGCCGCGCGGCAAGGCCCTGAACCCGGCCAGAGCCCCACCGGTGCGGCTCTGGCCGGATGGCCGTCGGGCACGAGATAGCCGGGGCCGCGCTCCCTGCGTCCGCTTTGCCGCGGCGCGCTGGGCAGCATCCGGCGGCATGCGTCGGACGGCGACCCGCTTTCCGGAGGGCTGGCGGCGCGTCGGGGCAGGGAGCAACGGCAGTGTGTGGGCCTGATCGACGCGTGCCTTCCCGGCGTTTGCCGGGTGGGGGGCGACGGTGCTCGAAAGCTGGCGATGCCGAAGCCTGTCCTGAGCTGACTGCCTTGAATTGCTTGTCATGACAGGTGGGTTTACCCGAATCACCATCGCTTTTCAGGTGAAACCTGTTGCACGGTGCTTTTGCGCTCTGCTGCCTGATGAATGCTGGGCTGGCGGGGTGTGTTGCTGACGCGAGACAGCATTCCTGCTTCATCGCAACCTGTCATACAAATCTTGCCGCTTGTCATTGACCGGCCGGAATTGCGCTTCCTATAGTGCGTGGCCGGTATGTGGTCTGCATGCCGGCCATACAAGGAGGAGACCGGTTTCATGCGTATCACCCGGAAGTACCCGCTGCTCGCGGCCTGCGTGCTGCTGGCGGCCAGTTCGTTCAGCCTGCCCGCCGCTGCGGCAGCCAATGTGAAGATTCCTGCAAAGGTCTGCGATGTCACCGCCTATGGTGCGGATGGCGAACGCCAGCAGATCCAGCTCAATACCGAGCCTTTCCAGAAGGCGATTGATGACTGCGCGGCAGCCGGCGGCGGCACGGTGCGCGTGCCGGCCGGCAACTATCTGGTGGCCCCGCTGCAGCTCCGGAGCAACGTGCGCCTGCAGCTGGAGAAGAACGCCACCATCGTGGCCTCCACCGTCGAATCGAGCTATCGCGCGACGCCGGAAACCAAGTCCGGCGAGGCCGAGAATGGCTGGCTGCCCTTCATCAGCGTGGCGAACGCCGAGAACGTGGCGATCACCGGCGAAGGCACCATCGACGGCCAGGGCGCGGTGTGGTGGGAGCGCTACCGCGCCAATGTGCGTGAAACGCCGGCGCGACGCGCCTCGACCGACCGGCCGCGCCTGATCTATGTGAAGAACAGCCGCAACGTGCTGATCGAGGGTGTGAGCCTCGTCAATTCGCCGAGCTTCCATGTGGTGCTGCGCTACAGCGAGGATGTGGACGTGACCCGCACCCGCATCGCCACGCCCTGGCATGCGCCGAATACCGACGCGATCGACCCGATCGATTCGCGCCGGGTGCGCATCACCTGGAATGACATCGACAACAACGACGACCATGTCGCGATCAAGGCCGAGAAGGCTGATCCGAAATATCCTGATGGCGTAACGTCAGACATCTACATCGCGCACAACACCCTGCGCCAGGGGCGTGGCATCTCGATCGGCAGCGAGTCCTCGGGCGGGGTGAACAATGTGCTGGTCGAGCACAACAGCTTCATCGGCTCGATGTACGGCCTGCGCATCAAGAGCCCGCGCGGCAAGGGCGGCAGGGTCAGCAACGTGATCTACCGCGACACGAAGATGGTCGACGTGGGCGTGCCCCTGGTGTTCTCCGGCTACTACAAGGGGGCGCCGAACGATCAGGCCGAGCTCGATCGCGCCCTGGCCGAAGGCGGCTTCGTGGTGGGCGACCAGCTCTATCCGGCAGACACCGACCCGGCCCAGCCTTTCGATGCGGTGAAGACTCCGCACTTCAGCCACATCGCGGTGAGCAATCTGGTGTCGACCGGGAAGAGCCGCGCCGCCGGTTACATCGTGGGCGTGCCGGAGGCGGCGATCACCGATTTCCGCTTCGAGAACGTGAAGATCGAGGCCGACAAGGGCCTGCTGATCCGCAACGCGTCGGTGCAGGGTCGCAAGTTCGAGGTGCGCGCGCGTCAGGGCGAAGCCTTCATCCTGCAGAAGGACGCCAAGCTGCAGCGCTGAGCCGGCCTGCCGCCCAGGCCCCTGTCCGCGCAAGCGGCAGGGGCTTTTTCATGTCCACTCTCCTGTAAGCTCTCCCGGCTCCTTTCCCGTCATGACAGGAACATCATGAACGACAACTGCCGGATTCCCTTTGCCCAGGCCCTGCGCTTCTGGCTCAAGCTGGGCTTCATCAGTTTCGGCGGGCCGGCCGGGCAGATCGCGATCATGCACCGGGAGCTGGTCGAGCGCCGCCGCTGGATTTCGGAGCGCCGTTTCCTGCATGCACTCAACTACTGCATGCTGCTGCCCGGGCCGGAAGCCCAGCAGCTGGCGACCTATCTCGGCTGGCTGATGCACCGCTCCGCGGGCGGCGTGGCTGCCGGCCTGCTCTTCGTGCTGCCGGCACTGCTGATCCTCATCGCGCTGTCATGGCTCTACATGGCCTGGGGCCAGCATCCGCTGGTGGCCGGCATGTTCTACGGCATCAAGCCCGCGGTCTGCGCCATCGTGCTCCAGGCCGCCTGGCGCATCGGCGGGCGCACCTTGCACAACCGCTGGATGTGGGCCCTCGCGGTGGCGGCCTTCCTCGCGCTGGCGGCAGCTCAGCTGCCTTTCCCCCTGATTCTCGGTGTGGCGGCGGTGCTCGGCTGGCTGGGCGGCCGCTGGCGGCCGGCACTCTTCCGCGGGGCGGAGTCGCACCGCGCGGCGAGCGTGGTCCATGCGCCGGCATTGATCGACGACGACACGCCGACGCCGGCGCATGCCCGCTTCCGCTGGCGCCGGCTGGTGGGCGTGCTGCTTGCCGGCGCCCTGCTCTGGATCATGCCGATGGCATTGCTGGTGGCGCTGGCCGGCCCGCAGCATGTGCTGACCCAGAGCGCCGGCTTCTTCACCCGCGCCGCGCTGCTCACCTTTGGCGGGGCCTACGCGGTGCTGCCCTATGTGTATCAGGGCGCCGTGCTGCATTACGGCTGGCTCAGTGCCACGCAGATGATCGACGGCCTCGCGCTGGGCGAGACCACGCCGGGCCCGCTGATCATGGTGGTGGCCTTCGTGGGTTTTGCAGCGGGCTGGAACGAGGCGCTGACCCAGGCAAGCGGCGCCTTCCTGTCCGGGCCGGCGGTGATTTTCATGGCGATTGCCGGGGCCTGCGTGGCCACCTGGTTCACCTTCCTGCCTTCTTTCGTGTTCATCCTGGCGGGTGGTCCGCTGGTGGAATCCACCCGCAACACGCCCGCCTTCACTGCCCCGCTGACCGCGATCACCGCCGCGGTGGTGGGGGTGATCCTGAGCCTCGCGCTCTTTTTTGCCTGGCATGTGTTCTGGCCCGCCGGCTTCGCGGCGCCGCCGGACTTCATCGCGATGGCGCTCGCCTTGCTGGCGGGCCTGGCACTGATGCGCTGGCGGGTGTCGGTGATCGCGGTGATTGCCGCCTGCGCGGGATCCGGCCTGTTGCTGAGCCTGCTGGCGCGCGGCGTCTAGACGCCCGCTTCGCGGCGCAGCGCATCGGCCCACAGCGCATACCCGGCGTCGCCCGGATGCAGGCCATCGGCGGCGTGCATGCGCTCGGGCTCACGTGCAAAGGGGTCATCCTCGCGTTCGCGGAAAAGATCCACGTACAGCGCGCCGCTCTCCCGCGCCACGGCCTTGCCGATGTCATGCAGGTCGCGCGAGCGCTCGGTCATCCACCAGGAAAAGGGCGCGAAGAGCAGCGGGATGTTGCCGATGTTGCCCGGCGGCATCAGGATCACGCGCGGTGCGATGCGGGCCGCCTGATGCGTTGCGGCGAGCAGGCTGTCGTGCAGCTCGTCGCGGCCGGTGAGGCGCAGCACGTCATGGCTGCCGCACATGATCAGCACCGTGTCCTGCGGGCTGGCGCCCTCCAGCTGCGCTGGCAGCGCTTCGCATTTCGCGCCGCTGCGTGCCCGGTTCTCGATGCGCCAGTCGGGATGGCGACTTGCGATCCAGCCCGCCACCGAGTGGGAAGGCGTGCTCGCGCCGGTGCCGACGCCGGTGCTGTCGCCCACGATCAGCAGGCGATGGATCGCGCCGGGCGGGTCGGCCTGCAGGGGCTGGGCGTTGCGGGCGAGGCTGGCGGCGGTCTGCAGGCGCGAGAGCGCGCAGCCGCTGCTGATCAGCACCAGGCCCACCAGCATCGCCAGCACGCGGCGCCCGGAATGCTTGCGGGGAGAAGGGGCGGCGAGGCCGGCAGGGCGCCGGAGGGCAGACGGGGGGGCGGGCATGGCAGACTCCTCAAGCCACTGGAATGGCTCAAGGATGGTCCGTGCGGGCGGGGCGGCCCATAGTCCGCCGCCGGGAGCGGCTGCCGGCCGCGTCCTACAGGGGGGGCTCAGGCCCCGGCGGTTTCGGTTTCGTCCAGCTCTTCGGCGAGGAAGCCGCCGCTCTGATGGGCCCACAGGCGGGCATACAGACCGCCCCGGGCGAGCAGTTCGGCGTGGCTGCCTTCTTCCACGATGCGGCCGCGATCGAGCACGATCAGGCGATCCATCGCCGCGATGGTGGAGAGGCGGTGGGCGATGGCCACCACCGTCTTGCCTTCCATCAGGCGGTAGAGGCTGCCCTGGATGGCGGCTTCCACTTCCGAATCGAGCGCACTGGTGGCTTCGTCGAGCAGCAGGATGGGCGCGTCCTTGAGCATCACGCGCGCGATCGCCACCCGCTGGCGCTGGCCGCCGGAGAGCTTCACGCCACGCTCGCCCACATGCGCGTCATATCCCGAGCGGCCGGCCGGATCGGTCAGCCCCTGCACGAAGTCATGCGCCTCGGCACGGCGGGCGGCCGCGATCATCGCTTCGTCGTCCGCATCGGGGCGGCCATAGAGGATGTTGTCACGCACCGAGCGGTGCAGCAGCGAGGTGTCCTGCGTGACCATGCCGACCCGCGCACGCAGGCTGTCCTGGGTGACGGCCGACACATCCTGTCCGTCGATCAGCACGCGGCCGCTTTCCACGTCATAGAAGCGCAGCAGCAGATTCACGATGGTGGACTTGCCCGCGCCCGAGCGGCCGACCAGGCCGATCTTCTCGCCCGGGCGGATGGTGAGGTCCAGATGCTCGATGACCGGCTTCTCGCCGCCGTAGGAGAAGCTCACATCCTCGAAGCGGATCTCGCCGCGCGGCACTTCGAGCGCCGGCGCGCCGGCGCGGTCGGTTACCGCCTGATGGCGCGAGAGCGTGTTCATGCCGTCCTGTACCGTGCCGATGTGCTCGAAGAGCATGGCCATTTCCCACATGATCCAGTGCGAGATGCCGTTGAGCCGCATCGCCATCGCGGTGGCCGCGGCCACCGCACCGATGCCGATCTTGCCGCTCATCCACAGCCACAGCGAGAGCCCGATGGTGGCCGCCACCAGCAGCACATTGAGGGTGTGATTGACGATCTGGAAGCCGCTCACCAGGCGCATCTGGCCATGCACGGTGCCGAGGAACTCATCCATCGCCGCGCGTGCGTAGGCTGCTTCGCGCTGGCCGTGCGAGAAGAGCTTCACCGTGGTGATGTTGGTGTAGGCGTCGGTAATGCGGCCGGTCATCAGCGAGCGGGCGTCGGCCTGGGTGCGGGCGGCCTCGCCCAGGCGCGGCACGTAGTAGCGCATCGCCAGCAGATAGAGCAGCAGCCAGCCGAGGAAGGGCGGCAGCAGCCAGGCATCGAAGCTGCCCGCGATCACCACCATCGTGCCGAAGTAGATGACGACGTAGACCAGGATGTCGGTCAGGATCATCACCGTGTCGCGCACCGCGAGCGCGGTCTGCATCACCTTGGTGGCGATGCGCCCGGCGAACTCGTCCTGATAGAAGCTCATGCTCTGGCCCAGCATCAGGCGGTGGAAATTCCAGCGCATGCGCATCGGGAAATTGCCCGCCAGGGTCTGGTGCTTGAGGAAGGTCTGCAGCGCCACCACGAAGGGGCTGGAGAAGAGCACCACCGCAAACGCGATCAGCGTGTTGCGCTCGCGCACGAGCAGTTCGGAAGGCGAGATCCGGCCGAGCCAGTCGACCAGATGGGCGAGCCCGGCATAGAGCAGGGCCTCGAAGGCGCCGATGAGCGCGGTGCAGGCCGCCATCACCAGGATGAGGCCGCGCAGGCCCTCGGTGCAGCCCCAGACGAAGCGCAGGAAATGCCTGGGCGGAGACGCCGGCGTGCGGGCCGGGTAGGGCGGAACGAGTCTTTCAAAAAAGCTGTACACGGAAAACTCCAGTGCCGGCTCGGGCCGGTCGCGGGGGTGGCTGGCGGCTTCGGGCGTGCCGCACTGGCCTGGGGAGGCTCATTGTCGCAGCGAAGTGCGGCCGGAGCCACCGCAAGCTGATGCGCTGCAGCATGCCCGGTTGTGCAAATGTGTCGAAATTGATTTCATCTCCGCCCAATTTCCATACAAAAACCGGTTTCGACGATCTTTTCGGCACCGGATTCCGTGCCGCACTGCAAACGGCAGCCGGGTCGGGATGAACGGCCTTTCGGAAGCCTCATCCAGGGGCTACAACGTGCCTGCAGGGCTTGGGGTTAACCCACGACCCTGTGACAAGAAACATTCTTTGGACAAATTGGAGAAAGTCTCATGCAATACGGAAAATTTCTTTTCGGCCTCATTCTGGCGGCTTCCGCATTCAGCGCCTCGGCAACCACCACCATCTCGGGCACCAAGGACTACGGCGGCGCCACCGTCGGCACCTCGTGTGACGGCCAATCCGAGAGCCAGCAGCCAGTGTTCTACCTGAAGGACGGCGCCACGCTCAAGAACGTGGTGCTCAAGGCCGGTGGCGCGGCCGATGGCGTGCATTGCGCCGGCAGCTGCACGCTGAGCAATGTGAAGTGGGCGGATGTCTGCGAGGATGCCGCCACCATGAAAGGGGGATCAGGCAAGACCATGACGGTGACCGGCGGCTCGGCCTACAAGGCGAGCGACAAGGTCTTCCAGCACAACGGCCTGGGCTCCACCATCAAGATCGGTGGCGGCTTCTATGCCGAAACGATCGGCAAGCTGTATCGCTCTTGCGGCAATTGTTCCAACAACGGCAGCGCCCGCTATGTGGTGATCGACAACGTGAAGCTCAATGGCGTGAGTGCCGGCGTGGTGGGCATCAACACCAACTACGGAGACAAGGCCACCATCACCAACCTCAAGATCAAGGGCTACAAGTCCGGCAGTCCGAAGGTGTGCGTGACCTACAAGGGTAACAACAGCGGTGCCGAGCCGAGCAGCCTCGGCGAGAAGTGGAACACGTCCAACTGCGTCGTGAAGACCAGCGATGTAACGTCCTACTGAGCCTTCCGCGTCTGAAGAAAGCCCCCGCCCGCGTTGCGCGGCGGGGGCTTTTTCATTCAGTCGTCATCCAGCAGCACAGAGCCGTCCGGCCCCCAGTGCACGCGGGTGATGCCGGGCTCCACGCTCTCGAGTGCGCGGGCCTCGAACTCCGCGGCGCTGATCTCGCCGATATCGAGCCGCATCAGATCGGCCAGGCGCCGGTTCTCCAGCATCAGCTCGCGCTGCGCCAGGCTTTGCCCGAGTGTGGCCATCAGCTCGTGATCGTTCCAGGGCTTGGAGATGAAGCGGTGAATGCAGGCGTCATTGATCGCGCGCTGCAGGCCGTTGAGATCGGCATAGCCCGAGAGGATCAGGCGCATCGCGTCCGGCTGCACGTCGCGCGCCGCGACCAGCAGGCTGACCCCGTCCATCTCCGGCATCCGGTAATCGCTCAGGATCAGGTCGAAGGGGGTGTGCAGGATCCGTCGCAAGGCTTCCGAGGGGCTGGTGAAGCATTCCGTTTCCAGATCGAATACCCGTCCGGCATGGGTGCAGGGCACCTTGCGCAGCAGGCGCTGCAGCGCATTCAGAATACCGATTTCATCGTCGATCAGCAGGATCCTGCTCATGATGTGGCCTCCGTGGCGGCCGGCGCGGTCGGGCGGACGCAGACCACCAGCCGTTTGCCGTAGCTTTCCTCGAACTCGCGGATCTGCTTCACGATCAGCGCGTCCAGCGTGTAGCCGACGGCGAGCAGCAGCAGGCCGTCCGGACTGTAGAGATCATGGGTGAGGACCATGCCGGGCTCGAGGTCGCTGCCGGAGAGCCGGCGTGCGACCGGTTCGGTCTTCGGTGCCCGACCGGTGAGTTCGGCGAAGGCGTCCACCACGGCCGGGTCGTAGCGGAACCCGCGCCCTTCGATGACATTCGCCTTGGCCTCTTCCACCGTCATGCGGCGCGCGCTGACCAGCCCGATCTGCGCCGCATCGTAATCGTTGGCCAGCGCCAGGATGCGTGCGCCGGCCGGAATGCGGTCGCCGGCCAGGCCTTCCGGATAGCCCTTGCCGTCCCAGCGCTCATGGTGGGCGCGGATGATGTCGGCCACGCCGCGCATGTCGGGCATCGACATCAGGGCGGCGGCGCCATTGATCGTGTGCTTGCGCATCAGGCCCAGCTCGTCGGCGCTCATGCGGCCGGGCGGCTTGTCGAAGAGATCGTCGGGATAGCCGATCTTGCCAATGTCATGGAGCAGGGCGGCGAGGAAAACCTCCTGCGCGAGATCGTTGCTGAAACCCATCTTGACGGCGACCTTGCGCGACACGTCGGCCACGCGCCGGCTGTGGCCGGAGAGCGTCGGCGCGCGCAGCTCGATCAGCTGAGAGAATATCTGCACCGAGGTGAAGAAGGTCTTTTTCAGCTTCTCCATCGACAGTGACACTTCCTGATGGGCGATCTGCAGCTCTTCGGTGCGCTGGCGCACGCGCTCCTCCAGCGTGGCATTGAGCTCGCGCAGGGCTTCGTTCTGTTCGCGGGTGAGCGCCTCGAGCCGGTCGTGTTCGCGCTTCAGGCCGGCGTGCTCGAGTGACTGGCGCACGATGGCCAGCAGTTCTTCGTCATTCCAGGGTTTGGACACATAGCGGTGGATGCCGCCTTCGTTGATCGCGGCGATCGCGCTGGCGACTTCGGCATAGCCGGTGAGCAGCAGGCGGCGGCTGTCCGGCCAGCGGCGGCGCACTTCGGTGAGCAGCGTGGCGCCGTTCATGCCCGGCATGCGCATGTCGGAAATCACCAGATCGGCCGGCCGCTCGGCCAGCAGCGTCAGCGCCTCGTCCCCCGAGTTTGCCGCCCGCACCGCGTAGCCCGCCGGGCGCAGCATGCGGCGCAGGCTGGAGAGCACGTTCGGCTCGTCATCGACGAGCAGGATCTCCGGCGGGCGGTCGAAGCCGGCGATGAACTGCTCCGGCGTGCCGGGCTGTTGGTCCATCGCTCAGCTCGCTTCCTGCACCATGTCCGGTGCCATGTCGGGTTGCTCGACCGGCAGCACCACGCGGAAAGCCGTGCCCTGGCCGGGCGTGGATTCCACCTCGATGCGGCCGTGATGCTTCTGGATGATGCCGTAGGAAAGCGAGAGCCCCAGGCCCGTTCCCTTGCCGATCGGCTTGGTGGTGAAGAAGGGGTCGAAGATGCGGCTGACCACCTCGGGCGGCATGCCGCAGCCGTCGTCGGCAAAGCGGATCCAGACCTCTTTGTCTTCCGCGCCGCTGCTGACGCGGATGGTGCCGCGATGCTCGGTGCTGATGGCCTGGGCCGCATTCACGAGCAGGTTCATGAAGACCTGGTTGAGCTGCGAGGGCAGGCACTGCACCTGCGGCAGCACGCCGTATTCGCGGATCACGTCGGCCTTGTACTTGATCTCGTTGTTGACCACGTTGAGCGTTGATTCAAGGCCGCGGTGGAGATCGGTCCACTGCCAGTCGGAGCTCGCATCCACATGCGAGAAATCCTTCAGGTCCTGCACGATCTTGCGCACGCGCTCGATGCCCTCGCGGGATTCGCGCATCAGGTCGAGCAGATCGTCCTTCACATAGTCGAGATCCTTCTTCTTGCGCAGCGTGGCCAGCGCCGTGCGGGTCTCTTCGGCGGCGATTTCGGATTCCGCCTGCACATAGGCCTCGATGAGTTCGAGGATGTCGGCCAGGTAGCTCTGCAGGGAGCCGAGGTTCGAGAACACATAGCCGATCGGATTGTTGATCTCGTGCGCCACGCCTGCAGCCAGCTGGCCGATGGAAGCGAGCTTCTCGTTCTGCACGAGCTGCTGCTGGCTCTGCACCAGGCGGTCCTGCGTGTCATGCAGCTTGTTGTTCAGATCGGTGACCTCGATCAGCCGCCGCTGCATTTCATGCTCGATCGCCACCCGGCGCTCGATGTCGTGCTCCAGCGCCGACTTGGCTTCGCGCAGCTCGCGGGTGCGCTCGGTGACCAGGTCTTCGGCTTTCTCGCGTGCTTCGCGCAGCTTGGCTTCGGCTTCCTTGCGCGAGGTGATGTCGATCAGGGTCTCGATGGCGCCGATCACATTGCCCATCGCGTCACGCAGCGGCGAGGCCGCCACATGCAGCCAGCGCGCGGGCAGGCCGTTGAGCTGGGGCAGCAGGATCTCGGCCTCATAGGCGCCTTCCGCCGCCGGCGAGCGCCACAGGTGTCCTTCATAGGCGTGCATGGCGTCGGCCTCGTCATCCGGCTCCATCACCCAGTCGGCCAGCATCGGGCGGCGAACCTCGCTGAAGGCCCGCCAGGCCTCGTCGGTGCCGACCACATCGCTGGCCTGCATGCCGCATAGCACCTCGCAGGCGCGGTTCCAGTGGGTGACCTGGTGCTCGCGGTCGATCACGAAGGTGCCCACCGGATAGCCCTCGATGATCTCGGTGAGCATCTGCAGCATCGAGGCTTCCGCCCCCTCTGCGCGCATGCGTGCGCTCACATCGGTACAGCTGGCCACCTGCAGCACGCGACCATCGCATTCGAGCGGCTTCATGCTGACTTCGAACCAGCGGTCCGAGCCGTCCGGCATCGGCCAGGGCAGCGCATCGGCCCAGCTCTGGCCCAGCGTGAAATCGATCCAGGCTTCGCCGCCGAGTTCCCCCAGCGATCGACCCTGCAGGCGATCGGCCGGCATGCCCACGATCTGGGCGAAGGCGGCATTGGCAAAGGCGATGTTCTGCCCGTCGATGAGCAGGATGCCGACGTCCACCAGATCAAGCAGCCGGGTGTCGGGAGCAGGGGCCGGGATCATGATTGCGCATCCGGGATCAGGACAATGACATGGCCGCCGGGCTCGCCCGCGTTGGGCTGGCTCAAGGCGGTCAGGCGCTGCGTGCCGACATCGAGCGTGTTGCGCCGGCAGGCCGCGGTGGCGGCGAGCAGACCGGCCCAGTCCGCGTCGGGCGAGAGGCTGCGGCAGTGGCTGGCGGCCGGATTCAGGAAGCGCGGATGGCCCGTTGCGTCCAGGCTGATCAGCGGCAGCGGCAGCGCATCGAGCAGGTGCTGCAGGCTGCGCAGGGCATTGCGTGAGGCATCTGCCTGATCGACCAGCGAGGCACAGGCGCGGGCGAGTTCGTCATTGCGGTCGAGCAGCATGCCCTGCAGCATGCGGTTCTCGTCGCCCACCCACTTGTACTGCAGCGCTTCGCGCACCGCGATGCGCAGCATCTCGTCGTCCCAGGGTTTGGTCAGGAACTTGTAGACCGCGCCCTCGTTGATCGCGTCGGTCACGCTGTCGAGATCGGTGTAGCCCGAGAGAATCATCCGCACGCTGTGCGGCGAACGGTCGCGGGCCTTGCGCAGGAAGGTGGTGCCGATCATGTGCGGCATGCGCTGGTCCGAGATGATCACATCGACCTTTTCCTCGTCGAGAATGGCCAGCCCGGCTTCGCCGCTGGTGGCACTCAGGATGCGGTAGCCGTCCTTGCGCAGCAGCCTGCGCAGCGAGGACAGGATGTTTTCTTCGTCGTCGACCAGCAGCAGCGTGTTCTGGGTCAGCTCGACATCGGTGCCACCGGGAAGCTGCATCGTTTCCATCGGGATTCCTCCGCAGGCTCGGGCGTGTAATGGCATTCTGGACGTTGTCGCGGCGACTTCCGTAAAACACTGTTTCGGCGCGCCGGTGGCCAGCCAGCCATGCATCCCACCGGACACGAAAGCCCACTGTTACCTGTGAAAACAGGTCACCAGCGACTGCGGCCGGGCGGTGGCAGACGCCCGGCTGCATGGCTGGCGCAATGTCCGTCGTGTCGGGCCGGTTTCCTCCGGCCTCATGCCTTCAACTTCGGACGCGCGCGCGCGGACTTGAGGCCACACTGCCCATCCGGCAGCCCGGATCGGGAATGTCCTGATGCCCGGGCCGAACCATCCCGGTCCGCGTCTGCGCCGGCATCACCGCCCGGACGGGGCCAGGTGGGTGTGCGGGTATGCATCGCGCATATCGCCCCGCTCGTCGCACCGATTGCCCGGGAAGGTCCGGCGCGTGATATTTCCGCTCCCCGGGCCGCGGCGTCATCCGGCGTCGCAGGCCGAACAGGGAGAGAGGGCGGGTTGCATGAGTTGTCACGTCAGGATCCGGACAAGCGGGCTCAGCCTCGAATTCTTCGGCATGCTGCTCTGGATCGGCCTGCTCAACCTGCTGGTGTTTGCAGTGGTTCCCCTGGCCTTCGGCATTGCCCTGCTCGGCGAACTTTCTTCCGGCCACGCCACGCTGACCGACTACCTCGTGCTCGGGCCGCTCAGCCTGATCGCGACGCTGACCGGCACGATCTTCCTGCTGCTGCTCGGCTGGGGCACGCCCGTTCATATCCGCATCCAGGCCTGCCCTGCGCGGATCATCATCGCGTGCCGCAACATCCTCGGCTTCGAGGTACAGGGCGAAACCTTCGAGCGTCCGCATGCCGTGAGCGCCTATTACGACGGGTCGGATGACACGGAGTCTCCGCGCTTGCCGACAGCCCTGTTCATTGCGCAGGAAGGCGTCCGGCACACCGGTGTCGTGCTGCCCGAGAGCGGCAGCAGCATGATCCGGGTCGACCGGAAAAAGGCCTATGTCAGCCTGCCGGCGCTGAGCCGGGCCGAGATCGAAAGCGTCGAATCCCTGATCAATACCTGGCTCACGAGCGGCGAGGCCGGCGTGAGGACCTTGCTTGAGCAGCAGCGATCGCGCTTCTTCAGGCTCTACGGCTCGCTCCGGCCGCGCTGAGACCGGTCCCTGCCACGGCCGGCGCCGCGGCGCGAGCAGCACCGCCACGAAAAAAGGCCCTGCCGCGGCAAGCGGGCAGGGCCTTTGTGCGCCGGGGCGCAGGCTGAGATCAGGCGGCTTGCTGGCCGTTGATCAGGGGCAGCGTTTCATTTGCGCCGATCACGATCTTGCGTGGCTTCTCGGCTTCGGGAATTTCCCGCACCAGCTCGATATCGAGCAGGCCGTTCTCGAAGCTGGCGGCCACCACCTTCACATGGTCGGCCAGCTGGAAGCGCTGTTCGAAGTCGCGCGCGGCGATGCCGCGGTGCAGCCAGTTGCGCTGCTTCTCATCGGTCGCCTTGCGGCCGGTGATCTTCAGCGTGTTCTTCTCGGATTCGATGTCCAGCTCGTCGCGGCTGAAGCCGGCCACCGCCATCGTGATCCGGTAACGGTCTTCCGACACCAGCTCGATGTTGTAGGGCGGATAGCTCGGTTGCTCGTTGCGCAGCGCAGCCTCGGCAAGCTGGGCGAGGCGGTCGAAACCGATGGCGGAACGATAGAGCGGCGAAAAGTCATAGGTACGCATGATTCATATCCTCAAAAAGACAAGCGATAGAAGGGAACTCCACCACCGCCCGGCACGGGCCGGCAGCCTCCTTGCGGAGCGGGAAACCGCCGGATCCACCGGCCCGTTCCCCGGGAAGCAGGCCCCGGAACTCCAGCGGCCTGCACTCCCTATCTGTGTGCGCCTGATGCGTTTTCAAGTCCTTGAAATCAAAGGCGTACGCCCCAATATAGAGAAGCTTTGCAGCGCGCTGCCCAGCGCTTGTGGAAGCGACCCGGCCCGCAGGGGGCCGGGCTTCGGGCATGCGTGGGCGCGGCTTTTCTGGCTGTGATTACTTGAGGCGTGACCAGTAGAACTCCAGAGAGCGCTCGCCGGTGCTTGTATTGTTGGCTACGCCGACCAGCATCTGACCGAAGCTGCTATCCGTGCTCGACATGACCGCGGCAAAGCCGGCATCGGTTCTCGTGGAGCTGCAAGTCTTTCCGGGCACTGCAGAACGCGTTAGCGAGAACTTGAACAGGTTCTTGCTCGACCCCTGTGTGACGGGCTCGATCTTTCCGCTGTATTGGCAGGCGCCGGGTTCGAGCGCGTGCTGGACAATCAAGCCCGACAGGTTGCCGTTGGCGTCAATCGTGAGGTCTTGCCAGGCCCCTGCGAGTGAAGCAAGGCTCACTGCGCGGTCGTTGTCGCTGCTGTAGGTCCAGGACACCGCGATATCGCGAGTGCCTCCAGCGCCCGTCGAGTGCACGGTGCCTGAGAACAGCTTTTTGGGAGAAAAGCTGCCTGAGCCAGTGGCCGTTTCGCTTTTAAGGGACGAGGTCTGGTTCGTCGTCTGGCTGCCGAGTTGCCAGGTGTCGGCCGTGAAGCTGATGGAGCCGGTGAGATTGGTGTCATCGCCATCCTGGTAGACCGAACCTTCAGGCGAGATCAGCGCGGGGAAACCCAGGCGGTCGACCCAGATCCCTTCGAAATCATTCCCGGTCAGCGTGGTGGAGCCTGCTTCGGCGCTGCCTTGTGAGCTGCTGGCCGAGGATGCGCTGCTGGATGCCGCGTTGCCGGCGCTGGACGAGGACGCGGAAGAAGCGGAAGACGAGGACGAAGCGCTGCTGCCGCTGACGGGCACCGGCTGAGTCTCATTGCCGCCACCCCCGCCTCCGCCGCCACACGCGGCGAGAATCAATGCGAGGGTGCCGGTTGCGACGGTTCTTGCTGCAAACATTCCTGCGTCCTTTCTGGAGAAAAAAGCCGCGATTCTCCGCGCCCCGTCTTGAGCAGGAAATACACAAACAGAGCTCTTTTAACCGTGGCTGACGCGCGGCTTGTGCAGGTGCACAAACGGTCGTCAGCCGCCAGGCAGGAATGTGCTCGCGCGCCTTACGCCTGCCGCCCCGCCGCGGCCGGGCACAGCACCGCCGTGGCGGGCTTGCGGCTGCCGGCCTGGTTGATGAAGAGGCTGCCCAGCACCAGCAGCGCGCCGGCGAGCTCGCCGCCGCCGAGCGGATGGCCGCTCAGCACACCGACGGCGAGCGCGGTCAGCGGCACCAGGTTGATGAAGAGCATGCCGCGCTGAGCGCCGATCTGGCGGATGCCCTGGTTCCAGCACAGCACCGCGATCACGGCCGCCGGCAGGATCAGGAACAGCAGCGCCGGCACCAGCCCCGGCAGCGCGGCGGCGGTGGGCAGCCTCAGCCCGCCCGCTGCGCCCACCAACAGCCAGATCGCGCCCAGCCCCAGCGCGCCGCCGCTGCCCGAGAGCGCGGTGTAGCGCAGCGGCGACCAGCCGGGGAAGGCAGCCGCGCCCATCGAATAGAGCACCCAGCAAGTGCCGCCGGTAATCATCATCAGCGTGGGCAGCAGCGCCGCATGCTCCACCAGCCGGGCCGGATGGCCATTGGTGGTGAGCAGCAGCACGCCGAGCACTGCCACCCCGAGCGCCACGAAACTGCGCGGCGCCGGCCGCGTGCCGCTGCGCGCCCACTGGATCATCACCGCAATCAGCGGCTGCAGCGCCATCACGATCGCGCCGAACTCCGGCCGCGACATGCCGACGCCATAGAACATCAGCAGGTTGAAGCCGGCGAAGCCCAGCGTGCCGAGGCCCACCAGACGCCAGAACGCGCCCTCCGGCCGCAGCGCTGCCGCCCCTTCACGCCAGGCCAGCAGGATCAGGAAGAGCGGGGCGGCCACGCCATAGCGGCACAGCGCCATGCAGATCGGGTCCATCGACGCGAGCACTGCTTTCGACACCGGAAAGGCAGCGCCCCAGAGAATCGTCGCCACGCTCAGCAGCAGCGCGGCCCGCCAGAGCGGAACAGGGGGTGTGGCATTCATGGCAGGGTCTTTCTTCGGAAGAGGGGATGGCCTCACTGTAGTGACAGACGAGCTGACGATAAATGGCTACAGTGCAACAGGATTGTTTCCTGACAGACACAAATGGAACGCCTCATCAACATGGCGAGCTTCGCCGAAGTCGTGGATGCCGGCAGCTTCTCGGCTGCCGCAGACCGGCTGGGCTGCTCGCGCGCTGCGCTCAGCAAGCGCATCCGCGCACTCGAACAGGATTTCGGCGTCACCCTGCTGCACCGGACCACCCGGCGCCAGAGCCTCACCGAAGCCGGCGAAGCCCTCCATGCCCACTGCCGCCGCGTGCTCGACGAAATGAACCAGGCCGAAGCACGCATGCATGAGCTCTCCGCCTCGCCGCGCGGCACCCTGCGCATCTCCGCCCCGCACTCCTGGGGCAACCGCGTGCTGGGGCCCTTGCTGGCGGAATTCCTGCTGCGTCATCCGGAAGTGCGGGTGGAGCTCAACCTCACCGACCAGCTCGCCGACCTTGCCGGCTCGGCGGTGGATGTCGCCATCCGCATGACCAACACCCCGGCGCCAGGCCTCGTCGCCCGCCATCTGGCCGACCTGCGCTACGCCGTCTGCGCGGCCCCCGCCTACCTCGCCCGCCACGGCACGCCCGCATCCCCCGCCGATCTCGCCTCACACCGCTGCCTCATCTACGCCGGCGAAGTCATCCAGAACCCCTGGCACATCACCGACGCAGCAGGCGTCGAACACGAAGTGCAGGTGCGCGGCCCGGCCGCCGCCAACAGCACCGAAGTCATGCGCGCCATGGCGGTGGGCGGCGTCGGCCTCATCGCGCTTTCGCGCTACCTGGTGGAGGCCGAGCTCGCCAGCGGCGCGCTGGTGGAAGTGCTTACCGATTGCCGCATGCCCGTGCGCCAGCTCCACCTCGTCACCCTCCCCGACCGCCTTCTCCCCGCCAAGACCCGCGCCTTCATCGACTTCATGCGGGAGAGCAGGGCGGGGCTTTTGTAGGGCGGTCGGGAGCGCGGCGGCAAGTGACCGCCTCGGTCTTGGAACCGCTTGCGGTGGCTGGCTTCGCGAACCCACGCTGCTTGCCTGCGCCGCAGGCTGTCGTTGGAAATGATGGATCGCCCGGAGTCGGCCGATCAGCGCCCGCGCTCCATTGAATCTGTTGCGCCATTCGCAAACGGGATGCGGCAAGCAGTGTGTTTTCAGCTCAGCCGCGCGACTTCGTGATTTTGGTCATATCGCGCGATTCAGAACGAGGCGTAGCGTGGGTCTCTAAACGGTTGATCAGAGACTGGCCGTTTTCGGCCAGGAGTGGACGCAGAGCTTTGCTGCCGGAAAGCAGCCATACGGAGCTTCAGAACTGATTTTTGCAGAGTGAGGTTTTTGTCGATTCTGTTAATGGTGGTCATCCATACAGCCGAATCGCGGAAAGCCAAGCTGGAAGCCAATCTTCGCTGGTCGGTCGCGCCATGTTAGGGAGCACGCGCCGATGATATGCAGCAAAACTGATCCCTATAACAAGTTAGGTGTCACGAGGCACATGCAATCCGTCTACTCACTAAAGAATGAACTTGCCTCAGACCCCGGGCAGATTGCCACTGTTCAAGCTCTCACTCTCGACAGTTCACGCCCGTTTGGCCTTAAAGGAACCTTTGGCGTCGAGAGGGACAGCCAACAAGCTGCGCTTGTTGGTGCCCTCCGTGCTTCGCACTCCGGCTGCCCCTCACTTCCACGTTAGAGTGCAAGCGTGAGCAATCCGCGCAATGAGAAATTCAGGGCGGTTGTCGCCGCCGTAAATGAAGTTCTTTACAACGAATGGGCTCCCATTGGCTTCATTGATGGGCTTCCCAAAAACGAGTACGAATCCTATGCAATTCGTATTGTTTCGATGCTGGCCGCGGGTACGGACGCAAATAAGCTGGCCGCTTACTTGGCGGAGACTGGGTCAGCCATTTCTGGGCATGCCGCAACACAGTCAAGCAGCCTGCCTGTTGCGCAGCGTTCGGCGTGTTTTGCCAAAGAGGCAGGTGAAATTGCCCTCTAACCCTGCAGTCGAGCGGGACAGCCAAAAGCTGCGCTTTTGGTTCCCTCCGCTTCGCTCCGGCTGCCCCTCACTTCCACGTTATGTTTCAACCGGGGACTCGCGATGGATCAATTCCTAGACACTCTCTCCAAAATGGATTTCAACCGAGGGCTGGCAATCCTTGCGGTAGTTGGCTTTGGCGTCTTTGCAATGGTCAAGGTGTTCAAGCATATGAAAGATGGTTTCGGCCCTTTCAATGTACGTATCACCGGCATAGTTATCGTTGCAACTCTTACGAGTATTCTCGCCGTCATGAACCCGTCTGGTGAAAGTGCAGCAATCGGAATATTGGGTGCAATTGCTGGTTATCTTTTTGGCTACGGCAGCAAGGATTGAGCATGAAACATAACCCTGCGCTCAACCCGGACCGCCCAAAAGCTGCGCTTTTGGGTTCCCTCCGCGCTACGCGCTCCGGCGGCCGGTTAGCTCCACGTTAGAAGTCTCATCAATCCGGGGGCAACTTGCGAACAAATTACGTACTCATCGATTACGAGAACGTGCAGCCAGAAGCGATGGCCGTGCTCAACAAGGAGCATTTCAAAGTCATCGTCTTTGTCGGCGCCAATCAAGCCAAAGTCACCTTCGAGGTAGCATCTGTTCTTCAGCAAATGGGAGAGCGGGCTGAGTACATCAAAATTACTGGCAATGGTTCAAACGCTCTCGATTTTCACGTTGCGTACTACATCGGAGCCTTGGCAAGTAAAGAGCCCGACGCTTACTTCCACATCGTGTCAAAGGATACGGGCTTTGACCCGCTGATCACGCACCTTAAGACCAAGAAGATATTTGCTTGTCGCTCCAAGGATGTGACCGACATTCCCATCGTGAAAGCTTCAAACTCCAAATCACCGAGCGAGAAAATTGCTGTGATCGTTGCTGACCTCAAGCGCAGAGGTGCATCAAAGCCTCGGGCCGTTAAGACACTCACCAGCACCATCAGCTCAATGTTCCAAAAACAACTCCCCGAGCAGGAGCTTCAGTCGTTACTGAATGAGCTTAAAGAGCAAGGGTTAATCACAGTTGCGGGCACAAAGGTCTCATATGCGTTACCCGCCTGATACTTCTAACTTTGCAGTCGAGCGGGACAGCCACAAGCTGCGCTTGTGGTTCCCTCCGCTTCGCTCCGGCTGCCCCTCACTTCAACGTTATGTTTCAGTGAGCATCCGATGACCTATCTCGAATTCATTACTGGAATGACTCAGGTGCTAGCATGGCCAATGCTTATCTTTGTGCTTCTTTTCTACTATCGAGATAAGCTCACTGAGTTTGCTATCGAAATGCAGGGGGCCAAGCTACAAGTAAAACTTGTCAAAGAGGGAGAGGCGCCAAAAGCAAACGAGGCATCCTTGGCTGTAAGCCACGAAACGGCTTACTACAAGCTCTACTCGAATGGTGTGCTAGTTCAGAACCTGAAAATCCGTGTAATGCCTGGAATAGAGAAACTCCCGCTTATCTATCCAATTACCTTTCCAAACGAGCTTTTATCAATTCAGATTATTGGCGAGGACGCCGCTTGGACTACCAGAGCTTCGCTTAGCAACTGTGATCTAAAAGTTGCACCTTCCAGTCATGAAAGAGAGCTTCAACTGAGGATCTCCGGCGTATGAAACATAACCCTGCAGTCGAGCGGGACAGCCAACAAGCTGCGCTTGTTGGTTCCCTCCGTGCTTCGCACTCCGGCTGCCCCTCACTTCCACGTTAGGTTGCGCTAAATGCCAACGAGTGCATCAGTGAATGAAACGATCGAATATCTCACGCGGCGGGGAATTTTGCTCCCCAGTCAGCATGTCTCGACAACAGTTTTCGGTAATTCACCTGAACTCTCAGAGGCCCTGATTGATCTGATTAAACGTGGCATAAAGCGCGCCGGTAGCAGCCTATTATGGTCATTCGAATTTGAAAATGAACCCATTCCATCAGTCAGTGACTGCGAAATTGTTTTAAATCATCATGATCAACCCGTGGTGGTTACTCGCATAACAAATGTTCGCACCCTTCCTTTTCAGGATGTTCCTGAGCAATATGCTGCACTAGAAGGAGAAGGTGATTTATCACTCAGTTATTGGCGATCCGTACATTGGAAATTCTTCTCGCAAGAGTGCAAGCGAATTGGTCGCGAACCACATACAACCATGCCGGTTGTTTGCAATGAATTCGAGGTGTTGCATGTTCTCTAATAACCAGCAACCTAACCTTTCAGTCAACCTGACTGCCCAAAGCTGCGCTTTGGGTTCCCTCCGTTGCTGCGCAACTCTGGCAGCAGGTTACTTCCAACGTTAGAACTTTCTAGGAGATGCATCATGGGTGGAGCTAAGCGAATGATGGAAGACGATGAAGAAAAGCGCGGTATCGCAATACAAATCGCACTCGAAGCTGGTGTTCTTGAGCAATGTGAGTTCCACGAAGATTGTCTCTTTGAAGGCGGCGAAGAAATTGAAGCCGCATACAAGCTCGGTAACTTCAAAATATCCAACGGCGAGTACGGGGATGTATTTGAAAGTCGACGCGAGATGACTGACCTAATTAAAGAGGTGGTCCAAGACAACTCGGCAGAAGAATGCTATTCGTGTGCAAAGAACCGTGACGACTAACGGGTCTGTTAAGAAAGTACGTTCTAACACTACAGTCGAGCGGGACAGCCACAAGCTGCGCTTGTGGTTCCCTACGCTTCGCTCCGGCTGCCCCTCACTTCCACGTTACCTCGTACGGCGGGGTCGCCGAGACATGCCTGAAGCGTAGGGTGCGGTGCCAACCGCACCGGATGTTCCCCCCGTACGTAACTGCGTGCGTTATTCCGGGTGGCGGAGTTGGCACTCCGCCCTACGACTGAACGACCGCTTTTCAACTTCCCGATCGTCCGCAGCGGGTCGAGAGGTGTCTCTCAAAGTCGTGCAAAGCGGCCATCTGCCGGAGCGACTGCTATGCGGATATCATGGACGGCAGGTGTCGGCCACCGCGTTCGGCGTAGTTGTAGGGTGGAGTGAAACTCCACCGTATGCGTTGATGAAGGTGGCGGAGTTGGCACTCCGCCCTACGCCTGAACGCCCTTATGGCTCCCTGGTTTTCGCTCTGGCTACCCCTTACTTCGCTAGGCCACAATAATGCTGAAATTTCTGAACTATGTTTTCCCGAAAAAATTATAAACATAATAAACGCTGACAAATTAACTCAGCCAGCAGAAGTTGGCATTCTAGTATTTACATTTTCAATCCAGTTTATTCTAAAATCAACCAATAGATCACTGCCATGCGGAGAATACTCATTCGTAGAATTGGCGCTCTACGCACTGACATTGGTAATATTTATTGCTGCCTACGTTGCCAATGGCGGTAAAAATGGAAACAGATTCATTCTAAAGATTTTAACCGTAGGCTCACTGCTTGTTGTTTGGTCATATTTATATATATCAATCGGAATATTTATTGTCTATGAGGTCTTGCCGTCTTTAATAGAGTCATTTACTAGCCTAGATCTCACTGATGCAGTCCTGTTTCTTAACAGAAACTACAGAAATGTCTACTCGCTAGCTTATGCGCTTATATTTCCACCTGTTTTTTGGAATTATTTTTCAAAATTTGAAAGAAATGAGGCGGCGTAGCTACTTGGCAAGTTATCTGTTTTATTTAGATATGAAAATATTTCCGTGAGCCTGGCCATTCAATCCACAGGGGTATTCAAAATCTGCCGCGTACGGCGTAGTTGTAGGGTGGAGTGAAACTCCAATGCATGCGTTTCGAGGTGGCGGAGTGGGGCTCCCGCCCAAGGCCGTAACCCGGAATAGATGCCCGAATCGTAAGGCCGTAACCCGGAATTCGGGCCCGAGTCGTAGGTCGGAAAAGCGAAGCGCCTTCCGACTTCTAGAGCGTTGCGCCCCGACTCTTGTTTCTTTTACTGGCAAGCTACGCCCTGGATACTCCCGCCTCAAGATCCCAAAAAATGCATATTTTTACGAGATTCATGAGCGCCGTTGCCATCGCTTCTGTGACGTCGCTTGCCACGGCCTCGCCAAGTCTTGAGCTCGTGATCGATCTTGCCAAAACGAAGGCGTATCGAAGCCGGTTCGTGGATTGGAGCAGCGTTGAGCGTGAGGCCCGGGCACGCGAGGAAACAGAGGGTGAGAAGGCCGCGATTCGATTCGTGGTTTCTGCCCTGGCAGACAAGCACACCTTCTATGTGCCGCCTGCGCCATCCACGCCAAAGTCTTTGCAAGAGAAATCCGATCCGCCCGAGGTCGCCGTGGTTTTGCCACCGGTTGGCGGGGTTCCGGTATTGCAGATCAACGGATGGTTCGAAGGAGACTTGCCGGAAGCAGCCAGAGCGGTGCGCTCAAGACTCGATGAGGTTCTGCGCGGCAAACCATGCGGGTTGATTCTTGACTTCTCGGCGAATCATGGCGGAAACATGTGGCCCATGCTCATGGGTTTGAGCCCGCTGCTTTCCGAAGGAAAGCTTGGGGCATTTCACCAGGCAAATGGAAGTCGTGACGATATCAGCAAGGTCAATGGCGCCATCGCCTTGAAGGGCGTGGCCGTTTTTTCGGATTCCTTGCCAATCCAGACTTATGCGGGTGAAATTCCTTTCATTGCAATTTCTATCGGAGCGCACTCTGGAAGCTCCGGAGAACTTACGCCGCTGATGTTTCTCGGGCAGAAAAACGTGAAATTCTTTGGCGGCAAGACAGCGGGTTTGACCTCTGCAAATCAAGTCCATTCCCTGCCAAACGGTGGCACCTTGATCCTGACGACTTCAATCGTCGAGGACAGGAATGGTCAGGAATATCCGGATGGCCTCTATCCGGATTTCACGACTGAGCAGCCATTCAAGGATGCTTCGGAATGGATTTCAGGCAAGTGTTCTGAATGATCGGCAAGCACTGCGTGCGTTGATTGACCGCCTACGGCGGGGTAGCACTGGTGCCCGATTCTTAGGGTGCGCTGATCGAGGTGGCGGAGTTGGCACGCCGCCCTGCGCCCACTCTCGACTCCCGACTCCCGCCTCCCGCCATGCGCTATCGTGTCCGCATCTGATCCGGGGTGCTGGCATGGCCCGCCGACTGTGGTCTTGCGCTGTCTTCTTGCGGAGGCAAGACACACATTGCAGCAATGCGGACATGGCGGACGCTGTGCGTTGAGCGGAGCATGTCGTGCTCATTCATACGCTATGAGCATGGAGCACCAGATGAGCAACAAGCGCTTGTTCGCCGCAATTTTCGTCCTCGCCAGCCTCGTATCGGGGTGCGCCACGCACATGCCGAATAATGTTGAAGGGGATGCCGGGCTCGGCAGAACCCGGCCGATCATTGTCGAGAACTTCGATTTCAATCCGAAAGGTGCGGTCGATGTGAGTGCTGATTCGATCGAAAAACTCAACCTTGAGCTTTCCGAAAACGTGGTCAGCGAGCTGAAGAAAATGGGGTTGCCTGCAAAGCTGGCAGACAAGAGCGCCCCTGCTCAGGATGCATATGTGCTCAAGGGCCGCATCCTGCAGGTGAATGGTGGCAGCACTGCGCTGCGCATCTGGATCGGCTTTGGCGCGGGCAGCACGACCGTGACTGTTCGCGGCGAGGTGCTGGACGCAAAGACCGGCGCCCAAGTCCGGAATTTCACCCTGACCCGCCAATCGAACTGGACCTACAGCAACAATGAAGCTGCGGTGCGGGAAAACATTGGCGAACTGGCCTCTGATATTGCGGCTCTGTTCAAGCCAGCCGACTGATATCGCACAAACATGTATCCACGATGGATGACGGTTATGAACCTGCCAAGCCAGTCTTTGCCGGCATCCTGGATGCTCAAGCTGCTCGACGCACTTCAGCCTGACCATGACGATGTCGCCCGTCATCTGGCAGACCTGAAGGCCGCGCATCCTGGGCTGGGCGCGCACGCCCTGGCCGAAAAATGGGCGGACAGGATCTGCTGGCGCTACGCCTCGGAAGGCGCAGCCACCGCGCTGCCCGGGTCGATTCCCGGCTTGGGCACGGCGACCCAGTTCGGCATCGAGGCCAGTGCCATCTCAGCAGACCTTGCCTACATGCTGCGCTGCATGGCGGGCCTCACCATCGGCGTGGGCCAGATATTCGAACGCGATACCCGCGCCTCATTCAATCAGGACTTCATCCGCGTGCTCGGCCTCTGGTGCGGGGTGCTCACGCTGGGCAAGGAGGCCACCGTCCGGATGGCTTCGAAAATCGCGATTGCACGCTTCAACCGGGTGCCGGCCGAGGTATTCAAGCGGATCAATATCCGCGTTGGCACAACCATCGTCACGAAATACGGCACTCGCCGCGGCGGAATTGCCGTGGGCCGTCTGGTGCCCTTTGGAGTTGGTGCGCTGATTGGCGGGGGATTCAACCTCGTAACCATGAAAGGCTTCAAGGCCGCCGCGATCCGCTATTACCGGACAGATGAGGCTGTGCTGTATGAGCGGGAGTGATGGAAGAGCCAGCAGAAGTAGGGCAGGAATAAGTCGCAAAAATTTCGCGAGAGATAGGCTGTTTCAACCGGGTCTGGAAAGTCATGGATTCTGACTGATGTCGCTAGGCGATACTAATGGTAAATATCATTTTTACTGCATTAATGTGATTTCCATGAAATACATGCTTGATACGAACATATTTAATCTACTTCTTGACGGTAGATTCTCCCTGTCTTTCTTGTCAGAGGTGAATGGTGTGTTTGCAACACCTATTCAGATGGAAGAGCTTAGTAAAACATCTGATGCTGAACGAAGAAATGAACTTCTGCGAATCTTCGAAGATGTATCTCCTCATGTTTTTTCGCCATCGTTCTCGTGGGATGTTCCCGGTGCAGGGTGGGACGATGGCGAATGGAGTGAGCATAACGATGCATCACAGCTATGGGTGGCTCTCGAATCAAACAAGTCTAAGTTGAATAACTGGGAAGATGCGCTTATAGCTGAGGCTGCTATGTCGGCTGATTGCTGCCTGGTTACGGCGGATCGATTGTTGGCGGAGGTGGCAAGTCGGCACGGAATTTCAACTCAATATTTTGATTGTAAATAGAATGCTTGAAAGTATTAAATGAAGATCTGCTTATTGTTGAGGTGGAGAAACCTTAGAGGAAGTTCATGTTTTGAATCGTAAAGAGACGTTGGAGTTTGTCTGGTGTAAAGACAAATATTCAAAATGGGGTAGAAAACCAAGGGTTAGTCCCTGTTATTTGCCGCAGAACAAGTGATCTGACCCCTTTCTCGTTTGTTTATTCCAATAAGGAAAATGACGTGAGGACACTTCTTCGTTTCGCAATTTGGCTTATCGCTGGCTTCATCATCAGCCACGTGCATGCTGGTGAAATGATGAATGAGCCGCAAAGGGCCGGAATGAACGAGACATGTAATGGCACCAGTATTTTTGCCCAAGGGGCGGACGGTGGCGACTCGGGCGATGGATATCACGTTCATGGCGTCGAGAAGCACTGGTGATGACGAGATCAAGGCTTCCGTTTAGCAAGGCCGTAACCCGGAATCCGGGCCCGAGTAGTAGTCGGAAAAGCGAAGCGCCTTCCGACTTCCGGAGTGTTCCGCCTCGGTAGTTTTTGTGCCGCCAAGCGTCGGAAGGCGCCTGCGGCTTTTCCGACCACGCCCACTCCCCACTCCCACCCTGCGCTATCGTGAGGGCATCTGATCCGGGGTACTGCCATGGTCCGCGTGCTTGCCTTGCTTTGTCTGTTCTCGTCCTGTTGCCTGGCCGCGCCGTTGTGGCAGCCGGGGGCGGGGGAGCTGGAGAATCTGCGCGGCAGCGTGGCGAGCCGGGAGGCGCGGCTGTTTGCGCAGGGCGCCTTGCGGCCGGGGGCGAGCAGCATCGACGCGGCCGGTCTGCTGCTCGATGCGCTGGCGGCAGAATGGCCGGCGGAGCGGGTCAGCCCGCTGCTCGCGGCTCTGCCGCCGCTGCTGGACCGCGATCCGGCGAGCCGCACTTACGGCAACATCCACTGGTATCAGGGCGACACGAAGCTGGTGGATCGCAACGGCATCGAGTTCGTGACGCGCAAGGCGGTGCTCGCCTGGCTGCTCTACCGCGAACGCCTCACGCCGGCGCAGGCCGACACCCTGCGCGACTTCCTCGGCTGGGCGCGCACCGGCGCGAGCCGCCACGCGGTGGCGATCAGCTACACCAACATCTGGCTGATGAAGACCTGGAACCTGATCGCGCTGGGCGCGGCGCTGGACGACGCGGCACTCGCCGCGCAGGGCCGGACCATGCTGGCCGACTGGCTGGCCTACACGCGGCGCACCGGCATCAACGAATACCTGAGCCCGAGCTATTACGACGTGGATCTGGAAAGCCTGGCGCTGATCGCCAATCTGGCGCCGGACGCGGGCACGCGGGCCGCGGCACGCTCGGCGCTGGACCTCGTCTGGCATGACATTGCGCTGAACTGGTACGCGCCCGCCGCGCGCCTGGGCGGCCCGCACAGCCGCGATTACAACCGCCTCTTCGGCGTGGGCGGCGTGAATCGCTGGGTGGAGCGCGCCGGCTGGGGCACGCCCGCGGCCGCGCCGCTGCCCGCCGGCAGCCCCTACGAAGCGCTGGCCTGGGCGCCGCCGCCGGCATTGGCCGCCGCCTGGCTGGCCGGGCCCTTCCCGCGCGAGGTGTCTGCCCGCTGGGGCGAGGCGCCGGAGAAGCGCTACACGCATTACCTGGCCCGCAATTTCAGCATCGGCTCGGCCGAAGCCGGCTATCCCTCGGGGCACGACAACACGCCGCTGGTGATCAGCCTCGGCGCCGGGCAGGACGTGCCCGCGATCAACTTCTTCATGGACGGGCGGCGCGACCACTACGGCCAGGTGCGCACGCTGGAGGCGGGCTCCGGCCACCTCAAGGCGCTGCACCTGCGCCCCTTCGTGAGCAGCGTGCAGCGCGCGGGCGAAGTGCTGTTCATCGCCTCGGCGCAGGAGAGCAGTCCGGAATACAGCGCGCTGGAATCGGTGCTCACCCTGCCGGCCGACGCCGAATACTGGCTCGACAACCGCCGCCTCGATCTATTCACCGCGAGCAGCCGCTGGCAGCCGGACTACGCGGGCAATGACCGCAGCACCTTCATCACGGTGCAACGGAGCGAAGGCGTCGAGGAGCTGAACCTGATCGACCGCGACGACAAGCAGGGCGTGGGCGTGTCGCAGCGCTTCGCCGTGCAGGCCGGGCAGCGTTATCGCCTCAGCGCCAGCCTGGAAGGCGGCGAAGTCTTCCTCTACCTCAACTATCTGGACGCGGCCGGGCGCCTGGTGGGCGGCGAGCGTAACCTGAAAGTGGCGGGCGGCGGCGGCAGCTTCGCCTGGCGGGAATTCAGCGCCGTGGTGCCGGAGGGCGCGGTGGCCTGCAAGGCCTGGCTGTATTCCACCAGCACGAACCGCACCGAGCTGCGCGTGCGCGACCTGCGCTTCGAGCGGCTGGACGCCGCCGGCCCCACGCTGCTGGGCGGCTTCGACTTCCGCGAATTCCAGCCCCAGGCCATCGAGCTGCCCGCAGGCAGCACCCTCTTCGTGCGCCGCGGCGAAGCCGTGGCCGCACTGCGCCCGCTCGCCGCCTGGGATGTCGACGGCCGCCCCGTGCCTTTCACCCTGCACAACGACGGTCTGGCCTGGCGCGCCCTGCGCCTCACCGCCGTGCATTCACCGGTCGCCACCCGTGAGCGCGCCAGCACCGTGATGTGGGCCCGCGCCGCCGAAGGCCTGGCGGACGAGGCAGCCTTCGCCGCCTTCCGCCAGCAGATCATCGCCATGCCCGCCCGCGCCAGCCATGATGGCGACGTCATCGAAGCGCGCAGCGCAGGTGCTACGCCCCTGCACCTGCAAGCCAACCCCGCCAACAACCGCCGCCTGCTGCGCGAAGGCCAGCAAACCCTGCCCGGCAACCCCGCCTGGGCGCTGGATGGCGTGCCGCTGGAGCTGGGGCCAGGCAGCCAGGCGCGATGAGGATCATGCGGCGCGCTTCGCTGCGCTCAGGGCGCCCTACGCCAAACCAGCCAGAAGTAGGGCGCCCTGAGCAAAGCGAAGCGCGCCGTCGTCGGGAGACGGGACCCTGCCACGCGCGGTGTGATCAAAACGGCGGAGTTGTCACAGAGCACTGAATGATCTCCCCGGCTCTGTGATAATGCGCCACCTTTACTCTGACCATCAGTACCCCCTTCTATGTTTGATCTTTTCTCGGGCTTGAGCCTGACGGTGGGGCTCAGCCTGCTTTTCGCGCTGGCCTTCGTGTTTTGCTTCGAGTTCATCAACGGCTTTCACGACACCGCCAACGCGGTGGCGACGGTGATCTACACCCGTGCCATGCCGCCGCACATGGCGGTGGTCTGTTCCGGCATCTTCAACTTCTTCGGTGTGCTGCTGGGGGGCTTGGGGGTGGCGTATGCCATCGTGCATCTGCTGCCGGTAGACATGCTGCTCAATGTGGCGTCGGCACAGGGCATGGTGATGGTGTTTTCGCTGCTGGCCGCGGCGATCATCTGGAACTTCGGCACCTGGTATCTGGGGCTGCCGGCTTCCAGCTCGCACACCATGATCGGGTCGATCCTGGGTGTCGGGATGGCGAACGCCCTGATTTACGACATTCCGCTGGCGGCCGGGGTGAACTGGGCCAAGGCGGTGGATGTGATGCTGTCGCTGGTGGTGTCACCCACGGTGGGCTTCGTGTCAGCCGCGCTGCTGCTCTGGCTGTTTCTGCGCTACTGGCCCACTTCGCGCATGCACAAGACGCCGACCATGCGGCAGGAAATCGACGGCAAGAAGCATCCGCCATTCTGGACGCGCCTGTCGCTGGTGGGCTCGGCGATGGGCATGAGTTTCGTCCATGGCTCGAATGACGGCCAGAAGGGGATCGGACTGGTCATGCTGGTGCTGATCGGCATCGTGCCGGGCAAATTCGTGGTGAATCTGGACGCGACGCCGCTGGAAATCCAGCGCGCCCATGATGCCGCGGTGCATATGCAGAGCTTTTATGCCCGCCATTCGGACCAGCTGAGCGAAATGCTGGCGCTGGGCAAGGTGGTGAATCACACCCTGCCGAAGCAGTTCAAGTGTGAGCCGGCAGCGACCCTGCCTGCCATCGAAGAGATGACGCGGACGCTGGCGGGGGTGACGGATTACCGGATGCTGGATGACGAACGCCGCCGGAAGTTGCGCCGCACCATGCTGTGCCTCGATGACATCGCCAAGAAAGTGGGTGCTTTGCCGGGAATTCCTGACAAGGAAAAGAAGGATCTGAAAGCGCTGCGTGCCGATCTGACGGCCACAACCGAATATGCGCCGTTCTGGGTGGTGGTCGGCATTGCCCTGGCGCTGGGCATCGGCACCATGGTGGGCTGGCAGCGCGTGGTGAAGACGGTGGGCGAGAAGATCGGCCAGAAAAGCATGACCTATGGCCAGGGTGCGTGTGCGCAAGCGGTGGCGATGGCCGCGATCGGCCTGGCCACCTTTTTCGGCTTGCCGGTCTCGACGACGCATGTGCTCTCGTCCGGCGTGGCAGGCACCATGGTGGCTAACCGGAGCGGGCTGCAGGGCAGCACGGTTCGCCACATCCTGATCGCCTGGGTCCTGACCCTGCCGGCCTCGATGCTGCTCTCGGCAGGCTTTTACTGGCTGGGCAACCAGTTCGTCTGAGCGGGCCGGCGCCCGGCGCCAAACCCGCCAGAAGCAGGACGCCCTGAGCAAAGCGAAGCGCGCCGAAGCGTTGGGCGAGGGGCGGTAGCCCGGATGAAGGCCGAAGGCCGGAATCCGGGGCTTTCCTGAGTGTTCGGCGCCCGGATTCCGCTGTGTTGCATCCGGGCAGCCAATAGTCTTCGGGATTTCAACCAGGTCATGCGGCGTGCTTCGCTGCGCCCGGTGCGTCCTGCTGCGCGAATCCACTTTGTCTGATCTTGCGGAGAGAGAACCGGCATGAGCGTATCGAACAGGTGGGACCTCGCAACGCGAATCAGCGCGGGATGCACGTTCGCACCTTTGGTAGGTTTGCTGGCTGTCGAGCAGGCGGATGTCAGGGCGGCCTTGTGCGGCCTTGCGCTGATTGCTTTCATCGTGTGCATTTTCAGCGCATGTCATTTGCGTTTTCCGCCCACGGAAAATTCTGGCGCCGATGCTTCGTCGGCCGATTTTCCGTCACCTTCGCTTGGCTCCGGTGACTGCAATGCAGGAGACGGGCAATGTGATTGAAGGCGGCTGATCGCAGGGCGGTCAGTCGGCATGGCAGGGCTGGGGAGGGCAGGCAGGACGAAGGTGTCACGTAGGGCGCCCTGAGCAAAGCGAAGCGCGCCGAAGCGTTGGGCTGGGCGAGGGGCGGTAGCCCGGATGAAGGCCGAAGGCCGGAATCCGGGGCTTTCCTGGCGTCCGGCTCCGGATTCCGCTGTGTTGCATCCGGGCAGCCAATAGTCTTCGGGATTTCAACCAGGTCATGCGGCGCGCTTCGCTGCGCTCAGGGCGCCCTACGCCAGACCCGCCAGAAGTAGGGCGCCCTGAGCAAAGCGAAGCGCGCCGAAGCGTTGGGCCGGGCGAGGGGCGGTAGCCCGGATGAAGGCCGAAGGCCGGAATCCGGGGCTTTCCTGGCGTCCGGCTCCGGATTCCGCTGTGTTGCATCCGGGCAGCCAATAGTCTTCGGGATTTCAACCAGGTCATGCGGCGCGCTTCGCTGCGCTCAGGGCGCCCTACGCCAGACCCGCCAGAAGTAGGGCGCCCTGAGCAAAGCGAAGCGCGCCGAAGCGTTGGGCCGGGCGAGGGGCGGTAGCCCGGATGAAGGCCGAAGGCCGGAATCCGGGGCTTTCCTGGCGTCCGGCTCCGGATTCCGCTGTGCTGCATCCGGGCAGCCAATAGTCTTCGGGATTTCAATCAGCTCATGTGGCGCGCTTCGCTGCGCTCAGGGCGCCCTACGCCAGACCCGGCCGGCCGCAGGCCCGACTCTCTACTCCCCACTCCCGCCGTAAACTCAGCACTCAGCACTCAGCACCCAGCACCCAGCCCTCAGCCCTCAGCCACTCAATCGCCCGGGTTCGGCCAGCCATCCCGCCAGGAAATCCAGCATCGCGCGGAGCAGGGCGGGCTGGTATTCGCGGGAGCTGTAGAGGGCGTGGATGCCCAGGGTTTGCGGGCGTTCGCGGGGCAGCAGGGCCACCAGGGCGCCGCTGGCGATCAGCGGGGCGGCGGAGTAGGCGGGTTGCAGCGTGATGCCGGCGCCGTCGACGGCGGCCTGCAGCAGGGACATCGAATCGTTCGCGCTGAGCCGCCCGGCCACCGGCACCTGCAGCAGGCCGTCCGCGCGTTCGAACTGCCACAGGCTCTTGCCGTAGTAGGCATAGGTGAGGCAGTCGTGGTGGGCGAGGTCTTCGGCGCGCTCCGGTCTGCCATGTGCGGCGAGGTAGGCCGGCGAGGCGCAGACCACCGAGGCGCATTCGCCGATGCGGCGGGCGATCAGGCCGGGCTCCAGATGATTGGTGATGCGGATCGCGAGGTCGATGCGCTCTTCCACCAGATTCACCGCCTTGTAGCCGACCTGCAGGTCGATGGCGGCTTGCGGATGCAGCGTGAGGAAGCGCGCCATCGCGCTGGCGAGCGTGGCCTGCACCAGCGAGGGCGCGCAGGCGATGCGCAGGATGCCGGTGAGCGCATCACCCCCCTGCTCGCCGGCGAGTGGCACCTGGCCGGCGAGCGCAAGCATTTCGCGGCAGCGCGCGAGAGTGGCTTCGCCGGCGGAGGTGAGGCTCACACGGCGCGTGCTGCGGTGAAAGAGGCGGGCGCCGGCCCAGCTTTCCATCTCGGCCAGATGGCGTGTGACCATCGCGCGCGACATGTCCAGCAGCTCGGCGGCAGCAGTGAGGCTGCCGCGCTCGGCAATGGCGACGAAGACCTGTGCGGCCTGGATGCGGTCCATGGATATGATCGAATGAAGAAATAATCCATTGCAGATTAGCCTGTTTATCGGTCAGGTGCGCGTGCTTAAGCTGCACACACCTCAACTGATTTCCAAACAGGACCAGATCATGAACCGCCGCCCCCTCGTTTCCGCCCTCGTCGCCGCAAGCCTCCTCGCCACCCTGCCCGCTGCGCACGCCGCCGGCCTCAAGCTCGACGCCTACAACCCCGGCGAAAACGCAGTCTTTCCAGTCACATCCAGCATCATCAGCGGCGAGCATGACGCGATCCTGGTGGACGCCCAGTTCCAGCGCAACGACGCCGAAGCGCTGGTGCAGAAGCTGCGCGCGAGCGGCAAGACCCTGCGCACCGTGTATGTGAGCCACTGCGATCCGGACTACTACTTCGGGCTGGACGTGATCCAGGCCGCTTTCCCCGAAGCCCGCATCGTGGCCACCGCGCCGACGGTTGAACACATCAAGGCGACGATGGAAGGCAAGCTCGCCTACTGGGGCCCGATCCTGAAGGACAAGGCGCCGCAGAAGCTGGTGCTGCCGGAAGTGCTGGCGGGCGACTCGCTGAGCCTGGAAGGCCAGCGCATCGAGATTCGTGGCCTGAAGAGCGCCGCGCCGGATCGCAGCTATCTGTGGATTCCCTCGCTGAAAACGGTGGCAGGCGGCGTGGTGGTCTCCAGCGGCATCCATGTGTGGGTGGCGGACACGCAGACGCCTGAGTCGCGCCAGACCTGGCAGAGCACGCTGGCCGGCATCGCCGCGCTGAAGCCCGCCCGCGTCGTGCCCGGCCACTACCTCGGCAAGGAGCCCGCAGGCATCGCAGCAGTGCGCTACACCGCCGACTACCTGAAGGCCTTCGAAGCTGAAGCCGCCAAGGCCGGCGACGCCGCCGCACTGAGCGCCGCCATGAAGCAGCGCTACCCGCAAGCCGGCGAAGCCGCCTCGCTGGAGCTGTCGGCCAAGGTCATCAAGGGCGAGATGAAGTGGCCGCAGTGACACGCCCCGGGAAAAGCAACTGAAGTGTCGCGAGGCCTAGCCCGGATGCAGGCCGAAGGCCGGAATCCGGGGGCGGGCTTTGACAGGCGCGCACCCGGATTCCGCTGCGCTGCATCCGGGCTACGATTGCTGCCGCCTGTGGCGGAGTGCTGAGGATTGGGTGCTGAGACAGGAGGGAGGGCTTTTGTTCGCCAACCGCCAAGCCTCCGCCCAACCCAGCCGGCCGCAGGCCCGACTCCCGACTCTCCACTCCCCATAAACTCAGCACCCAGCACCCAGCACCCAGCACCCAGCACCCAGCTCCAGCCCTCCGCCAAACCCAGCCGGCCGCAGGCTCGACTCCCGACTCCCGACTCTCCACTCCCCATAAACTCAGCACCCAGCCGCAGGCGGCAGCCCCCCGCCCCAACAAGGAAAAAACCATGAACACCCTGCACTACATTTTCGATCCCCTCTGCGGCTGGTGCTATGCCGCCGCCCCGCTGATCTCGGCCGCGCGCAAGCTGCCCGGCCTCGCGATCGCGTTTCATGGCGGTGGCATGCTCACCGGCAGCCGCCGGCAGACCATCACCCCGCAGTGGCGCGACTATGTGATGCCGCATGACCGCCGCATCGCGCAGATGACCGGCCAGCCTTTCGGCGAAGCCTATTTCGAAGGACTGCTGCGCGACACCAGCGCGGTCATGGATTCCGCTCCGCCCACCACCGCGATCCTGGCGGCCGAAGACATCGCCGGGCGCGGGCTGGACATGATCCAGGCCCTGCAGCATGCGCATTACGCCGATGGCCGCCGGATTGCCGACCGCCCGGTGCTGGACGCCATCGCCGCCGAGCTGGGGCTGGACGTCGCAGGCTTTGCTGCCGCCTTCGACCGCCTCGCCGGCGAGCCGACCGAGCGCCACTTCCGCGAGAGCATCGGCTGGCTCGGCCGCGCCGGCGGACAAGGCTTCCCGACCCTGCTGCTGGAAGACGCCAGCGGCCGCTTCAGCCGTATCGACATCGGCCGTTTCCTCGGCCAGCCGGAAGCCTTCGCCGCCGCGCTGCGCGAGCAATTGCCGGCGTCGGATGACGAAGTCATGCCGCATTGCGGGCTCGACGGCTGCACCGATCACTGATCGGAGCAGAGCGGTGCGCGGCCTGGGCGCTCTGCAGGGAAGCAGGGCGCACTGAGCGAAGCGAACTGCGCCGCACGCCATGGATCGCTCCCGGCTTCGCCGGACGGCGCGCGGCCACATCCGGCGGCCGCCGTACAATGAGGGCGAGGCTTGCGGGCCTGCGGTGTTCGCCGCAGGGTCCGGCGCTGCCTGTGTCGAGGAGCAGCATTCATGTCACGCGATGAAAGATTCAGGGCGGAAGCGCTCGCCCTTGGCTACAGCTTCGAGGGCGAGATCCGGATCGGCGGGCATTACTCGCCGCTGGTGCGCGACGGCGACACGCTCCATGTGAGCGGCCAGATTCCCCGGGTGGGCGACGAGGTGGTGGTGACCGGTGCGGCCGGTGAGGCGGTGGATCTCGACCGCGCCCGGCTCGCCGCGAAGATCTGCGTGCTGCGCGCGCTGGCGCTGATCCAGCGTTCGCTGGGCAGCCTCGATCAGGTGCGGCGCATTCCGGGCATGTCCGTCTTTGTACAGTCTGCCCGGCATTTCACCCAGCAGAGCGAGGTGGCGGATGCCGCGTCCGGCGTGCTCTTCAATGTGCTGGGCGAGGCCGGCGAGCATGCGCGGACGTCGGTGGGCGTCTATCAGCTGCCGAAGAATGCGACGGTCGAAGTGTCCCTGATCGCGAGCGTGGCGTAGTGGCCGATGGGTCGCGCCAGCGCAGCGGTTTGCCGTCCCCCGCGTCCGATGCGGCGGAGCCCGCGCCGGTGAGGCGTTTAGACCGCCTGCGGGAATGGGCGCGCCGCATCAGGCGGGATGTGGTCGCGGTCTATCTTGCCGCGCGCGACCCGGCCACGCCGCCGGGTGTCCGCCTGCTGGCCTGGATGCTCGCGGGCTATGCGCTCAGCCCGATCGACCTCATTCCGGATTTCATTCCCGTGCTGGGTTATCTCGACGATCTGCTGATCGTGCCGCTGGGCCTGCTGCTGGTGATCCGGCTGTTGCCGCCCGAAGTGCTGGCCGCCTCGCGGGCCCGCGCCGAGGCCTTGCTGGTGCGGCCGCGCAGCCGGGTGGCGGCAGCCGTGTTCATCGCCATCTGGGTCGCGGTGGCGGCGCTGTGCGTCGGGTGGCTGTGGCGATGAAGCGCGCGATCCTGATCGTGATTGCGCTGCAGATCCTGGCGGCCTTGCCCGGCATGGTCTGGCCCGGCTATCTCGATTCGCCGATCGGCCTGGCGCTGATGATGCCCTACCTGTCGGTCTATCTGCTCAGCGCGCTGGGCGTGCCCGGCCTGCTGGTGAATCAGGGCGCCTGCGGCTGGGGCTTGTGCCCGCCGACGCTGGCGGGCTGGTGCGTGGTGCTGACAAGCTGGCTGCTCGGCGTGTTGCTGCTGGCCTGGCCGCTGGCACAGCTGATCGGCCGGTCCGGTCGCGATGCGGGCGCGCACGACCGGACCCGGTCCTCATGAGCGCTTGCTGCCGGTCTGCACGTGCTCGCGCCGGCGCAGCTGGGCAACCAGGCGCGGCAGGATCAGCAGCACCGCGGCAATCACCAGGAAGCTGGCGGAGAGCGGCCGCGAGAAGAAGGTGCTCCAGTCGCCCTGACTGATCACCAGGGCCTGGCGCAGCGAGCGCTCCAGCATCGGGCCGAGGATCATGCCCACCACCAGCGGCGCGACCGGAATGTCGAGCCGGCGCATGGCGAAGCCGACCAGGCCGAAGACGAAGAGCAGGCCCACGTCGAAGATCGAGTTGCCGGCGCCATACACCGCGAGGGTCGAGATGACCAGGATGCCGGCATACAGCCAGCGCGGCGGAATCTTCAGCAGCTGCACCCACAGGCCTACCAGCGGCAGGTTCAGCAGCAGCAGGATCACGTTGCCCACATAGAGGCTCGCGATCAGTGTCCAGACCAGATCGCTCTGGGTGGCGAAGAGCATCGGGCCGGGCTGGATGCCGTAGCTCTCGAAGGCGGAGAGGATCACCGCCGCGGTCGCCGAGGTCGGAATGCCCAGGGTCAGCAGCGGCATCAGCACGCCGGCGGCCGCCGCGTTGTTGGCCGCCTCGGGCCCGGCCACGCCCTCGATCGCACCCTGGCCGAATTCCTCCGGATGGGCCGAGAGCTTCTTCTCGGTGTAGTAGGACAGCAGGGTCGGCAGCTCGGCGCCGCCCGCCGGCATCGCACCGATCGGAAAACCGTAGAAGGCGCCGCGCAGCCAGGGTTTCCAGCTGCGCTTCCAGTCGGATTTCGACAGCCACAGGCTGCCGCTCATGCGCATCACTTCGCCGCGGTTGAAGTGGCCCTGCCAGGCGAGGAACAGCGCTTCGCCCACCGCGAAGAGGCCCACCAGCACGACGGTGACCTCCACCCCATCGAGCAGCTCCAGATTGCCGAAGGTGAGCCGTGGCTGGCCGGTCTGCAGGTCGACGCCGACGAAGCCGATCATCAGGCCGAAGCTCAGCGCGATCAGGCCACGCAGGGTGGAGTTGCCGAGCACGGCAGACACCGCCACCAGCGCCAGCACCATGAGGCTGGCATATTCGGCCGGGCCGAAGCTCAGCGCGATGTCCACCACCCAGGGCGAGAAGAAGGTCAGCGCGATGGTGCCGATGGTGCCGGCCACGAAACTGCCGATGGCGGCGGTGGCCAGTGCCGGGCCGGCGCGCCCGCGCCGTGCCATCTTGTTGCCTTCCAGCGCGGTGACGATGGTGGCCGATTCGCCCGGCGTGTTGATCAGGATCGAGGTGGTTGAGCCGCCATACATCGCGCCGTAGTAGATGCCGGCGAAGAGCACGAACATGGCTTCCGGGCCGACCTTGAAGGTCAGCGGCAGCAGCAGGGCGATGGTGAGGGCCGGCGCGATGCCCGGCAGCACGCCGACCAGGGTGCCGATGAAGCAGCCGGCGAAACCCCAGATCAGGATGCCGGGCGACAGCGCGTGGGCGAATCCGCCCAGCAGGGCGTCGAATGTTGATGTCATGCAGGATTCCTCAGTCGGAGGGGCCGGCCAGCGGCCGGCGCAAGGTTCGCGGGTTCAGCCCAGACGCCAGCTGCCGACATGGATCAGCCCGCCCAGCTGCACGCCCAGCAGCTGATCGAAGAGCGCCCAGACGACCAGGGTCAGGATCGCGCCGATCAGCAGCGCATGCGGAAAGGACCGGCTGCCGAAGGCCTTGGCAAACAGCGCGAAACCCGCCATGCCGGCCAGGCCCACGCCGGTGAAGGCGAGCAGGCAGAAAAGCGTGACGAGGCCGGCTACCAGCCAGCCCGCGCGCGCCAGACCGCCGGGGTCGGGAGCTTCCTCCGGATCATTGACGGCATCGGGCACGCGGCCCTGCCAGGCCGCCTGGGTGAAGCCCATGGCCAGCACCAGCAGGAAGCCGGCCACCAGGGCCGGTAGCATGCGTGGCCCGAGGCCGTCGTCCAGCACCGGTTTCGGAATGTGTGCCACCGCGGCAAGCAGGGCCACCGCCGCGCCGAACATGGCGATGCCGGCGGCCACTGCAAAGGCCTTGCGTGGAGCGCTCATGAAGCGAGACCCAGGCTCTTCATGACGGCTTCGGTTTCCGCCAGGTCGCGGTCGAGCTCGGTCTGGAAGGCCGGCCCGGCGAGGAAGACGTCCGTCCATTCGCGTTTCTCGAGCACCTCATGCCAGGCCGTCGACTTGCTCAGCGCGGCCATGAAGTCGGTCAGCGCCTGGCGCTGCGCCGGGCTGATGCCCGGGGGCGCGAACACGCCGCGCCAGTTGGCGGCGGCCACATCGGTGCCCAGCTCCTTCAGCGTGGGAATGTCTACACCCGGAATGCGCTTGTTGCCGGACACGGCCAGCGCGCGCAGGCGGCCCGCCTTGATGTGTTCGGCGAATTCCGAATAGCCCGAGATGCCGGCGGTGACCTGATTGCCGATTACCGCAGCTACCGCCTGGCCGCCGCCCGAGAAGGCGACATAGGCGGCGTCCTTCGGATTGCCCTTGAGCGCCCTGACCAGCAGCCCGAGCAGCAGGTGGTCGGTGCCGCCGGCACTGCCGCCCGCCACGCTGACGGCTTTCGGGTTCGCGGCCAGCGCGGTGGCGAGATCCTTCCAGCTCTTGTGCGGGCTGGCGGCCGGCACCACGATGACGCTGGATTCCTCGGTCAGCCGCGCGATCGGCGTCACGTCGCGGATGGTGACCGGGCTCTTGTTGGCGATGCCGGCACCGACCATCACCGAGCCGCCGACCATCAGCGCATTGCCCTGACCCTTGCGCTGGTTCACGAACTTCGGCAGGCCGACCATGCCGCCGGCACCGGCCACGTTTTCGAACTGGAAGCCGCCGGCCAGGCCGGCCGCGCGGGCTGCGGCCTCAATGGCGCGGGCGGTGCTGTCCCACCCGCCGCCGGGGGCGGCCGGCACGAACATGCTGATGGAATCAAACAGGGGCGCCGCGAAAGCCATGCGCGGCAACAGGGTAGCTAGCGGCGCGCAGGCGGCGCCCAGCAGCAGGCTGCGACGGGTGATGCTCATGATCTTCTCTCCTTGGGTATCCGGCAGCCTCGGGACTGCACCTGTATGAGCCGGCTTGAAGCCGGCCTTGCGGGAATCATCGGACGCCTTCCCTTTGCCCGCTATAGTGGTTAGCAGCAGTCCCGGGCAGGCCGGAAAACTTGCTGCAGCGCGGAATCCGGGGTCGCGAGCGCGCTTGCCGCCGGCATGCCGCGGACATGTGCCGGGGCGGGTGGCACTGCTGCGCGCTCAATCCGCCAGGGTGGCCGGCGAATGAAAAAAGCCCGCCGGCAGCGGGCTGTCGGGCGGGCTTCAGGAGGCGGACCGGACGAGCCGGTCCCGGCTCACTTCTGGTAGGCGCACTTGTTCGGGTTGCCGGCGGGGTCCGAGCCGAAGGCCGCGACCGTGCAGGCAATGCTCTTGCCCACGCCCACATACTTGCTGACCCAGTGGCCCTTGCGGCCGAAGGCGACCCAGCCGGTGCCGGCACTCACGCTGCAGGTTTCGCCCAAGGCGGCGCATTTGCCGAAGCCGTCCGGATAGTCACCGCTGCCGCTCAGGGTCGGCGCGCCCGTGCTGGAGGATGCGGCGCTGCTGCTTGCTGCGCTGCTCGATGCGGCGCTCGAGCTGGCCGTGCTGCTGGCCGCACTGCTGCTCTTGCTGGAGCTCGCGCTGCTGGCGGCGCTCGCCGTGCTGCTTGATGCGCTGCTGCTGCTCCCGCTCAGGCTGCAGTCGTCATCGGTCCTGAGGCCCTTGCCGGCGCCGGCGAGGCTCTTCACCACCGTTTTCACGCTCGCCGCCGCACAGGCCTTGTAGCTGTAGCCGAGGGCTTCGGGATAGCTCCGGGTGGTCGTCCAGTCGGTCGCGTCCTTGCTGGGCGACGAATCGCTCGCCACCCAGGTGATGCCGTAGGTGCCGAAGTCGTTCGGGCTGGTGATGTTGTTGTTGCGCAGGTCCCAGTAGCCCAGCGCGGAGCTGTCACGCGAGGTCACCGGGTTCTGCGAGTTCTCGAAGTAGTTCGCTTCGATCAGCGACACCGCGCCCATGCGCAGGTTGGCGCCCGAGGTGACGAGCTTGTTGAAGTAGTTGTTGTAGAGGTGCGAGAGGCCGCCACGCTGCAGCGGCGCGCGCGAGCCCACGTTCTCGATCCAGTTGTGATGCCAGGTGATGTAGCGGCTGGAGGTGTCGCTGTCGGTGTAGCCGTTGAGGCTCATCTTGTGATGGTCGTGCAGGTAGTTGTACGACAGCGTGATGTGATGCGCGCCCTTCTTGGAGTCGATCATGCCGTCGAACTCGGTGTCCCCCGCGCCGCCGCATTCGACCATCGAGGTGTAGAAGGTGTTGTGGTCCACCCAGACATAGCCCGGCGCGCCGGTGGAGTTGCCCTCGATCGACACGATGTCGGAGTCCGAGCCGCCCGGGGTCAGCGCGATGCTCATGTTCTGGATGATGATGTTGCTCGACGCACCCACCACGCGGATGCCGAAGTTGGCCGAGGAGCCGTCGGCGCCGATGATCGAGATGTTGCCCTTGTTCTTGATCTCGAGGATCTGCGCCGCCTTGCCGTGCTGTGCACAGGCATCGGTGATGGTCGAGAAATCGAAGCTGCCGGTGTATTTCAGAACCAGGCCCCCGCTGCCGGAATAGGCATCGACGGCCGCCTGGGCCTGGGCCAGCGTGCTGACCGTGACCGGCGTGGCGCTGCCGCCACCGGTGGTGCCGGCGGCGTAGCCGATCGGGCCGGCCTGCGCGGCACCGGTGGCGAGGAAGGAAGCCAGCGCGAGGGCGCTGAACAGGGGTTTGCTGCGGAAGTGCATGGTTTTCTCCAGTCTGTCCGGCCGCTTGACGGCCTGTTGTGTGATACGGCGCGCGCAGTCTGGGAGCCGCCGGAGTAAGGGACAACCCTTATCCGACGGATATGACGAATGGGCGGCCGGAAATGCTTACGGCATGGAGCGGATTCGCTTGCAGGGCGGGGCTTTTCGCGGGCCCGGGCCGTTCGTCACCGGGCGTGGAGCGCTGCATCGAGCCATGAAGGTTGTCGTCACGATCGGCGTTTCCGGGGCACAAAAAAGCCCTGTCCCGCAACGCAGGACAGGGCTCGCTTCAGCAGCGTGCGGCGTTCAGGCGCGCTGCGGGAAGAGGAAGGAGAAACGGCCGTAGCTGTTCAGCTCGCGCTTCCAGGCGTCCAGCGCCAGGACCACCGAAATGCCGGCCCAGACGAACAGATACTCGACGCCGCCGAGATTCCAGAACCAGCCCAGACCCTTGGTGGCGATCGTCGCGTAGGCGGCCACGGCCAGCACGCTGGCCGAGATCAGGCCGATCCACTTGGTCAGGATGTTGAAGGTGAGGCCGATCGCGCAGACGGTTTCCATCACCAGCGCGAGGATCAGGAAGAACATCGGCGGCTGGAAGCCGGCGCGGGCGAAGAAGGCGGCGGAGCCGGCCATGCCGAAGAGCTTGAAGAAGACGTGCGGTACATAGAGCAGGCCGGCGGCCACGCGGATCGGAACGATGGGATCGAAATCCCGGAGGAAGCTGCTTGAGGACATGGTTGTCTCCCGGAGAGTGTTTGACCGCGGACTTTTGACAGTCTGGTCAGGATTGGAAATCGGATGTCCCGACTCTATCGATCCACACAAGAGGGATAAACAACGCAAACGGCGACAAATCATTTCTCGCGCGTTGATAATGCAGGCGGGTATTCCCGCCCGGTCTGAAGGATGAGCAGATGGATACGCTGACCAGCATGCGGGTTTTTGCCACGGTGGTGGAAACACGCAGCTTCACCGCCGCGGCCAACCGGCTCGCGATCTCGACCGCCATGGCTTCCAAGCATGTCCAGCATCTCGAAGCGCACCTGGGCACCCGCCTGCTCAACCGCACCACCCGCAAGCTCTCGCTGACCGACTCCGGTCTGGCCTATTTCGAGCGCTGCAGCCAGATCCTGGCCGACATCGACGAGAGCGAAGCCGAGGCGGTGAGCCTCACCGCCCGGCCGCACGGCACGCTGCGCGTGACCATGCCTGTGTCATTCGCGGTGCGGCACATGGCGCCGATGCTGAGCCGCTACATGCAGCAGTATCCCGAGGTGCATCTGGACCTCTTCCTGAGTGACCGCCGCACCGACCTGATCGACAACGGGCTCGATCTCGCGCTGCGCATCGGTCCCTCGCCCGAGCCCAGCCTGATCGCCCGCCGGCTGGCGACCGACAGCATGATGATGTGTGCGTCCCCGGCTTATCTCGCACAGCACGGCCGGCCGCGCACGCCGGCGGAACTGGCCGGCCACAACTGCCTGCTCTACAGCTACGCCTCGATCGGCAATGAATGGCGCCTGCAGGGGCCGGATGGCGAGCAGGTCGTGAAGGTGGGCGGCACGCTGCGCATCAACAATGGTGACCTGCTCAACCAGATGGCCATCGCCGGCCACGGCATCATGTGCCAGCCGGAATTCCTCGTCCGTGCCGAGGTGGAGTCGGGCCAGCTGGAGGAAATCCTGCCGGACTACCGCATGGCGCCGATCGGCATCTACGCGGTCTATTCCAGCCGCAAGCATCTCTCGGCCAAGATCCGCAGCTTCGTCGACTGTCTGGTGGATTACCTCGCCGAGAAGGGAAAGCTTCAGCCCGATGCCGAAAAAGCTCAGCATGGCTGAGGGCGCGGTGTGCGCCCCGCAGGATTCCCGCTGATGAAACTCTTCTCCCTTCTGATGGCCGGCTTGTCCGCCCTGTGCTGCGTGAGCGGTGCGCAGGCCGCCGGGCTTTTCGACGCTCCCCTTGCCCATGAGCATCTGCCGCTCGAACGGGATCCGGTGAATCCGCAGGCCGAAGCCTGGCTGGACTGCATCGTGCACCCGGGTTTCGTGGTCAAGCAGGTTGATCGCGGCGAGGTCGGCGCCGAGCGCCTGGCGATCACCCGGCTCGCACCCGGGCAGAAGGCACCCGCCTGCAGGGTGGCTCCGGCGCGCGGCGAGCGCACGATTCCGGAATCCGATGGCGCCGGCTACTTCATGGGCGTGAAAGGCCGCTTCGCCTTCTTTGAAAGTGCGGATGGCTTCAATGGAGGCAGCTACCTGCTGGTGTATGACGCCCTCAATTTCAGGAAACTGCATGAGGCCCTGATCGAGCGGCTGGAGGCCGTCGAGCTGACGGGGCCGGCGCCCGCCACCGGGCTGCGCCTGCGCTACCGCGCGATGCACCTGGCGGACTGTTCGCTGCGGCAGGATCTCGCCGGCTGCTGGGCGGTGATCCAGCGGCTGACCGGGCTTCAGGGCGATGCGCCCGACTGCGCGGCGGCCTACGAACAGCTGGAAAACGATCTGCCGCCCGAGCGACGTGCGGACGCGGCAGCGGACCCGAGCGTGGTCGGCTACACGCTCGAAGCCCTCATCGATCCGGCCGGCCGGATCGAGCGCAAGGTGCTGCCGGGCAAGCTGGAGTGCTGGCCGGCGGAGTAGTCGGGGCGGCAGAAGCCGGCAGCGCCCCGGCAAGCACTCAGCTCATGTCACCGGCATTCGGCTCGACCTGTGTGGCGGCCCGCCGCCGCATCAGCAGCCAGGCTGCCGGAATCAGCAGCATCGAGAGCAGGGGCGCGGTGATCATGCCGCCCACCATGGGCGCGGCGATGCGCTGCATCACTTCCGAGCCGGTGCCCGTGCCCAACATGATGGGAAACAGGCCGGCGAGGATGGTCGCCACCGTCATCGCCTTGGGCCGCACGCGCAGCACCGCGCCTTCGCGGATCGCATCGAGCAGGGCTTCGCTGCCGTGCTGGCCGGCGGCGAGGCGGTCTTCCCAGGCGTGGCGCAGGTAGAGCAGCATGATCACGCCGAACTCGGCCGACACGCCGGCCAGCGCGATGAAGCCCACCGCCCCGGCTACCGAGAGGTTGTAGCCCAAAAGCCAAAGCAGCCAGATGCCGCCCACCAGCGCGAAGGGCAGGGTCGCCATGATCAGCAGCGCCTCGTCGACGCGGCGGAAGGTGAGGTAGAGCAGCAGGAAGATGATCAGCAGCGTGGCGGGCACCACGATCTTCATCTTCGCAGCGGCGCGCTCCATGTACTCGAACTGGCCGGACCAGCCGATGGCATAGCCCGGCGGCAGCTTCACCTGCTCGCCCACCGCGCGCTGCATGTCGTGCACGGTGCGCGCCAGATCGCGGCCGCGGATGTCGACATAGACCCAGCCGGAGAGGCGCGCGTTTTCGCTCTTGAGCATGGGCGCGTCGTCGCTGATGCGGATGCGCGCCACATCGCCCAGCAGCAGGCGCTGGCCGGTCGGCCCCACCAGCGGCAGTTCGCGCAGCGCCTGCACCGAATCGCGCAGTTCGCGCGGGTAGCGCACGCTGATCGGATAGCGGGCGAGGCCTTCCACCGTTTCACCCACGTTCATGCCGCCGATGGCAGAGGCCACCACGCTCTGCACGTCGGCCACATTCATGCCGAAGCGGGCGGCGGCATCGCGGTCGACATCCACATCCACATAGCGGCCGCCGGTGAGGCGCTCGGCCAGCGCCGAGCTCACGCCGGGCACCGCCTTCACGATGTGCTCGATCTGCGTGGTGAGGCGCTCGATTTCGGCGAGTGAGGCGCCGCCCACCTTGATGCCCACCGGGCTCTTGATGCCGGTGGCGAGCATATCGAGGCGGTTGCGGATCGGCGGCACCCAGATGTTCGCCAGGCCCGGCACCTTCACCGTGCGGTCGAGCTCCTCGACGAGCTTCTCCGGCGTCATGCCCGGCCGCCATGATTCGCGCGGCTTGAACTGGATGGTGATTTCGAACATCTCCAGCGGTGCCGGGTCGGTGGCCGTTTCAGCGCGGCCGGCCTTGCCGAACACATGCGCCACCTCGGGCACCGAGCGGATCAGGCGGTCGGTCTGCTGCAGCAGCTCGCCGGCCTTGCCGGCGGAGAGCCCGGGCAATGCCGTGGGCATGTAGAGCAAATCGCCCTCGTCCATCGCCGGCAGGAATTCGCCGCCGATGTGCTGCAGCGGCCACAGGCTCAGCAGCAGCGCCACGCCGGCCACCGCCAGGCTGGTTTTCGGCCAGGCCAGCACGCGGTCGAGCAGCGGGCGATAGAGCGCGATCAGTGCGCGGTTGAGCGGATTCTTCTGCTCGTCCGGAATGCGGCCGCGGATCAGGTAGCCCATCAGCACCGGCACCAGAGTCACGGCCAGCGCGGCGGAGGCCGCCATCGCCCAGGTCTTGGTGAAGGCGAGCGGCGCGAAGAGCCGCCCTTCCTGCGCTTCGAGCGTGAAGATGGGGATGAAAGAGAGGGTGATCACCAGCAGCGAGAAGAACAGTGCCGGGCCCACTTCTGCCGAAGCATCCGCGATCAGGCGCCAGTGCGTGGCGGGTGAGGGCTTTTCGCCGGGATGGGCGTGGGCCCATTTCTCCAGATGCTTGTGCGCGTTCTCGATCATCACCACCGCCGCATCCACCATCGCGCCGACGGCAATCGCGATGCCGCCGAGGCTCATGATGTTGGCATTGATGCCCTGCCAGCGCATGACGATGAAAGCCATCAGCACGCCCAGCGGCAGGGTGACGATCGCCACCAGCGAGGAGCGCAGGTGAAAGAGGAACAGGAAGCACACGAGGGCGACGACGATGAATTCCTCGATCAGCTTGTGGCCAAGGTTTTCCACCGCGCGCTCGATGAGGCCGCTGCGGTCGTAGGTGGGCACGATCTCCACGCCTTCCGGCAGGCTGGACTTGAGCGTTTCCAGCTTCGCCTTGACCGCATGCAGCGCTGCGAGCGCGTTCTTGCCGCTGCGCAGGATCACCACGCCGCCGGCCACCTCGCCCTCGCCATCGAGCTCGGCGATGCCGCGTCGCATCTCGGGCCCGGTCTGCACCGTGGCCACATCGCCCAGGCGCACGGAGACGCCCGCGTCGGTGCTGCGCAGCGGGATCTTGCGGAAGTCGTCCAGCGTTTTCAGATAGCCCGAGGTGCGCACCATGTACTCGGCTTCGCCGAGCTCCAGCACCGCGCCGCCGGTCTCCTGGTTCGCGGCCTGCAGGGCCTTCACCACCGCCTCGTGGCTGATCGAGTAGGCGCGCAGGCGGTCGGGGTCCAGCACCACCTGGTATTGCTTCACCATGCCCCCGATCGAAGCCACTTCGGCGACGTCTGCCACCGTCTTCAGCTCGTACTTGAGGAACCAGTCCTGGATCGAGCGCAGCTGGGCGAGGTCGTGCTTGCCCGTCTTGTCAACCAGCGCATAGCTGTAGATCCAGCCCACGCCGGTGGCATCGGGCCCGAGCGAGGCTTTTGCCGCCGCCGGCAGGCGCGACTGCACCTGGTTCAGATACTCCAGCACGCGCGAGCGCGCCCAGTAGAGGTCGGTGCCGTCCTCGAAGAGCACGTACACGAAGGAGTCGCCGAAGAAGGAGAAGCCGCGCACCGTTTTCGCGCCCGGCACCGAGAGCATGGTGGTGGTGAGCGGATAGGTGACCTGGTTCTCGACGATCTGCGGCGCCTGCCCCGGCCAGCTGGTGCGGATGATCACCTGCGTGTCGGAGAGGTCGGGCAGGGCGTCGAGCGGCGTGCGCTGCAGCGAAATCACGCCCCATGCCGTGAGCATGAGCGTGGCGATCAGCACCAGAAAGCGGTTGGTGATCGACCAGTGGATGAGCTTCGCGATCATGATCCGACCCTCATGCGTAGCCCGGATGCAGCGGAGCGGAATCCGGGGCCATCCTGGATGCAGCCATCCGTCCCGGATTCCGGCCTTTGGCCTGCATCCGGGCTACCAAAGCAGAGGCGCGCGATCATTTCCCGCCCTCCACCTTCATCACATGGGTGAGCTGCGGCTCGCCGCTCTCCGGCACGATGAAGGCGATATGGACCTTCGCGCCCGGGGCGATGTCCTTCGGCCAGCCTTCCTTCGGCAGCCGGAAGCCCATGGTCATCGCGCCCCATTTCAGCTCGGGGATGGGCGGGTGCGAGATCATGGCCATGTCATCGACCAGCGACTCGAACACCGCCATCACCTCATGCGTCCTCGCGCTGGCGAGCACCGGGGCGGAAGCTGCCGGCTCGGCAAGGCGGGTGCCGGTCGCGCGCAGGCTGGCTTCGGAATCGAGCAGGAACTGGCCGGAGACCACCACCTGCTGGCCGGCGTCCAGACCCTTGCGGATCTCGACCATGCCGGCAGCCTCCTGCCCGGTTTCCACCTCCACCGGGCGGTAGCGGCCCTCGCCTTCGGCAAGCATCACCACCGTGCGGCGGCCGGTGCGGATCAGCGCCTCAGCCGGCAGCTGCAGCACCTCGCGTGCTGCTGCGCCAAACGTGATGCGCACGAACATGCCGGGCGAGAGCCGTGCGCCGGGGTTGGCCAGCTCGATGCGCACCTTGAGCGTGCGCGTGGCGGCTTCCACTTCCGGCAGGATGGCCTGCACCCGGCCCTGGAAGCGCTGCTCAGGGAAGCCCGCAGCGCTGGCTTCCACCGCCATGCCGGGGCGCAGCAGCGCGGCCTGGCTTTCGGGCACGGCGGCATTCACCCACACGCTGTCGAGCGCGTTGAGGCGGAACAGCGTGCTGCCGGCACTCACCGTCATGCCCTCGCGCGCGGCGATCTCCACCACGCTGCCGGCCGCCGGCGCCGTGAGCGTGATGCGCGTCTGCACGCGGCCGCTCTTTTCCACCTGCGCGATCAGTGCGTCGCTCATGCCAGCCTGACGCATGCGGGCGCGGGCAGCGTCCACCAGCGCGGCGGTGTCGCCCTGCATGCGCGTGACGGCGAGGAATTCCTCCTGCGCCGCAATCCAGTCCGGCACATACAGCTCGGCCAGCGGCTGGCCCTTGGCAACGCGATCCAGCGTGGCGCGCACGAAGAGCTTTTCGACGAAGCCGGTGTTGCGCGCCTGGATCACGGTGAGGCCGCGCTCGTTCCAGTCCACGCTGCCGCTCGCATCGAGCTGCGGCGCCAGCGTGGCGCGGCTCACGGTGGCGGTGCGCAGGCCCAGGCTCTGCGTCTGGCGCGCACTCACGCTGATGCCGCCGTCATCGCCTCCGGCGTCGGCATAGACCGGCACCAGCTGCATGTCCATGAAGGGCGACTTGCCCGGCTTGTCGAAGCGCTGGCCGGGCACCATCGGGTCGTGCCAGTAGAGCACGCGGCGGCCGCTGGCCGGGTCGATCTTCGCGTCGCCGCTGGCTGTCATGGCGGCGGGGGCGGAATGCTGCGTGCCGAGGCGGTAGCCGCCATAGCCGACCGCGCCCAGCGCGATCAGCAGCGCGGCGGCGAGCGCGCTGGTCTTGAGGGGGTGATTCATCGTGCGTCTCCTTGCGCAGGCGTCGGCTGGCCGGCCTGCGGGGCGAGGTAATCGAGGCGGACGCGGCTGCGCGCGGCATCCAGCGCGGTGCGCAGGCGTTCCATGCGGGTGTCGATCAGGGCGCGACGGGCTTCGAGCGTCATGTCGAGCGTGGCAGTGCCGGCGCGGTAGGCGGCGAGCGTGGCTTCCACCTGCTGCGTGGCGAGCGGCACCAGCTGTGTGTCATAACGGGCGAGGCGGCGCTGATTGAGCTGCCATTCGCTGCGTGCGGCGGCTTCTTCGGCGCGGTATTCGCGCTGCGCGTCGTCCTGCTCGGCACGTGCGGCATCCGCCCGCGCGAGTGCGGCGGCGAGATCGCGGTCCTGCCGACCGGCGCGGTTCCAGGGCAGCGGCATCACCAGATTCACTGACACCATGTCGTTGAAGGCGGCGCCGCGCTTGCCATACATCACTTCCACCGCGAGGTCGGGCGTGCGGTCTTCGCGGGCGAGGCGCGCACTGGCGTCTGCCAGCGCCACGCGCCGCTCGGCGAGCAGCAGGCTGGGGTGGCGCAGATCCTCGGCAGGCGTGGCAACGGCCGGCGGCGCGAGGCTGGATTCGGCGTCGGCGGCCGGGCGGCGCGCGTCCGCTTCGCCGATCCAGCGCGCCAGCCTGGCCTGCGCCGAGGCGAGCTCGCGTTCGGTGCCGGCGAGCTGGTCTTCGACACGGCCCAGCGCGAGTGCTGCGCCGAGCAGGCCGGCCTGCAGACCGCGCCCGCTGCGGAAGGCGGCTTCGGCGGCCTGCTGCTGCAGGCGCAGTTCGCTGATCTGCTCGCCGAGCACCGTGCACATGCGCGTCATCCAGGCCACATCCAGCCAGGCCAGCGCGCTTTCGCGGCGGATGGTGGCAAGGCTGAGACCGGCTTCGGCGCGGGCCATGTCGGCTTCGCGGCCAGCCTGCTCGCGCCGGGCTTCGCGCCGGGCGCCGCGGGTGAGTTCCTGCATCACGCCGACGGTGCGCATAGTCATGCCTTCGCGGCCGAGATTCCAGGCGGCTTCACCGCTGACCGGCAGGTTGCTGACGCCCAGCTTCAGAACCGGGTCGGGCAGTTGAGCCGCCGAGACGGCCATTTCGCGCGCCGCCGATTCGCGCGCCTGCAGGGCCTGCAGTTGCGGCGCGCGGGCTTCGGCCAGGCGCTGGACTTCGGCGAGGCCCAGCGGCGTGCCGCCGGGGGATTCGAGGGCGAATGCGGCCGGCGCCGCCCCGGCAAGGGCGACGCTCAGCCAGACCGCCCGCAGGGGTCCGGAGAACATGGGGCTCTCCTCAGCGCTTGAGGGTGGTGACCGTCAGCGTGCCGCCGAGATCCTCGACACGCACGAGCACCTTGTCACCGGCCTTGAGGCCGGCGGGCAGCGCGAGCTTGCGATCCAGCGCGAAGACCATCGTCATGCCGGGCATGCCGAGGTTCTTCAGCTCGCCGTGGCGCAGCGTGATCTTGCCGGCCTTGAGGTCCAGCGCGCGGATTTCGGCCGGCGTGAGTTCGTCGCCCGCGTTCATGTGAGCGGCGTGATGGTCGTGGCCGGCGGTCTGGGCGAAGGCCGGCAGGGCAAATGCGGAGAGGGCGAGCAGCGCGCTCGCGAGGGCGATACGGAAGTTCATGACGGGTCTTTCCTGAAAGGTGAAAAGCGGACACGTGCGCAAACGGCGGACGTGCGGGGGCCTTGCTTCAGGAGAGCTGTCTGGGCGGGCGTTCGAGCCCGGCGGGAATGACGCCTTCGGGCGAGGGGCGCTCGCTGGCGCCGAAATGCCGCGCCGGGCGGGCGACCGGATGGAGCACGGCTTCGCTGGCCGCCATGACACCGGCACAGCAGGTGCTGCAGACCTTGCCCTTGGCCGGCACGGGTTTGCCCGGCAGATGCGGGCTGCTGTCGGCCATCGCCGAGGCGTCTTCATGGCAGCTGGTGGCCGACTGCGTCATGCCGCTTTCATGATGCGGACCCATTGCCGCCATGAGTGCCGCCGACACGCCCTGGACAGGGATTGTCAGCATCAGCATCAGCAGGAGGCAGTGGCGCAGGAGGCGAAGCATGGGCGCAGTTTAGTCCATCAGCGCGGCGGGAAGTTCATCCGCGCCGGATTTCAGGCCGGCCGTGCGCCGGGTCCGCGATTATTGAATTCCCACAGACGGTTGAAGGCCGGATCGTCCAGATCGCGGCCGGCTGCGCAGTTGCCGGCATGCGGCCGCGCACTGGTGGCGGCCCGACCCCAGGGGCTGGCCAGGCTGTAGGCCTCGTCGATGTGACTGTCGCGCACCAGCACCTGACCGTTGCTGGTCACGCCGGGCAGATAGCCGTTGCGGGCGGCAAAATCCCAGGAGCGGCCCAGGCAGCACTGGCCCTGCTGGCGATGGAAGGCATCCCCGGTGAAGCGGCACTGCAGCGCGAGGAAGCCGGTGGGGCGGTCATGCGGCGTGTTCGGCGCGAAGATGATCGCCGGGCGCAGGTGGCGGCTCGAGACCGAGTGGAAGTGGCAGGCCTCGAAGACCGCGCTGGCGCGGCCGAACACATAGTCGGTATCGCCTTCGATGTAGCAGTGGCGGGCGTACACGCGTGCGATCCGGTCGGTCGGGTAGGCGCCGAGGCGATTGTCGGGCCCGGCACGTTCGCCGGCGTTGCAGAAGAAGGTGTCCTGACGGCTGACCAGGCGGACGTCCTCCAGCCGGGTGCGGTCGCCATCCGAGCGCAGCGCCACGGCCTGGTGGGTGCTGCCGTCGACCGTGTCGAGCAGGGTGTTGGTAATGCTCAGGCGGCACAGCTCCAGATCCGGCGCCTGGCTCCAGAACACGGCCGCCGCCGGAGTGTCGATCAGCTGGCCGGCCGGCACGCCGGAGCAGGCCTCGTACATGTACCAGGCGGGGTCGCCGGGCTGGAATTCGCCTGCCGGATTCACCGCCGCGATGTAGTCGGCCACGCTCATGCGTGAATCCAGCGTCAGCTCCAGGCGCACCTCGGCGGCCGTCGCTCCCGAGCCGAAGAGCGTCAGCGGGGGCGCGTCAGCCGGGATGTAGACCACGCCGCGATAGCAGCCGGGCAACACGCGGATGTATTGGCGACCACGCCGGCCGCTGCGGATCGCGGCATTGACTGCGGCCTGCACGCTGGCATGGCTGCCGCCTTCGCCCACGGTGAAGTCGGCGTGTTCGAGCGTGAGGGCGCGCGCTTGCCATTCACCGTCGAGGGCGGACAGCAGCCCCCCCTGCGCGAGGTAACGCGCAGGCGTGAAGCATGCAGCCTCGCATGCGCTCAGCAGCGGACGGCTCGCGGAAGTCGCCTCGGGCGCGGCGGCTGCCGCGGGCGTGGGCGGAACGGCAATCGACATCTGGCAGGTCCTTTTGAGGCTGCTCTATTCGGGGAGGGATGTGGATGTTATCGGTCCCAAACTTAACATCCGGAGGGTAAATCCTCAAATCTTGTAAAGAAATGTTGTTGCATCCTTCCCGAGTCTGCCAGCCGCCTGCTGCGTGAAAGGCTCTCCGCGCCTGCCGGGTGGGTGGGGGCAGGCTGCATGCGCTAAGATTGGGGGCTCGCAAAACCGTTCTTGAAAGCCTCACATGCGCCGCGATTGGGAAGTCGTCATCGGTCTGGAAACTCACGCCCAGCTCAACACCGCCTCCAAGATCTTCTCCGGAGCCAGCACCGCCTTCGGTGCCGAGCCCAACGTGCAGGCCAGCGCGGTGGATATCGCCCTGCCTGGCGTGCTGCCGGTGCTGAACCGCGGCGCCGTCGAGCGCGCGATCCGTTTCGGCCTCGCGATTGGTGCCGAAGTGGCACCGCGCTCGGTGTTCGCGCGCAAGAACTACTTCTACCCCGACCTGCCCAAGGGCTACCAGATCAGCCAGTTCGAGTTGCCGGTCGTGCAGGGCGGCGAGATCACCATCCAGGTCGGCGAGGGCGACAAGGCCTACACCAAGGTCGTGCATCTGACTCGCGCCCACCTTGAGGAAGACGCGGGAAAAAGCCTGCACGAAGACTTCCACGGCCAGAGCGGCATCGACCTGAACCGCGCCGGCACCCCGCTGCTGGAGATCGTGACCGAGCCGGACATGTCCAGCTCCGCCGAAGCCGTGGCCTACGCCAAGGCACTCCATGCGCTGGTGCAGTGGATCGACATCTGCGACGGCAACATGCAGGAAGGCTCCTTCCGCTGTGACGCCAACGTCTCGGTGCGCCGCCCCGGCGAGCCGCTGGGCACGCGTCGCGAGATCAAGAACCTCAACTCCTTCCGCTTCCTGCAGCAAGCCATCGACTACGAGATCAACTGGCAGATCGAGACCATCGAGGATGGCGGCAAGATCCAGCAGGCCACCGTGCTCTTCGACCCGGACAGTGGCGAGACCCGCGTGATGCGCACCAAGGAAGACGCGCACGACTACCGCTACTTCCCCGACCCCGACCTGCTGCCGCTGGAAATCTCTGCCGAGTGGAAGGCGGCCGTGGCCGCCGCGATGCCGGAGCTGCCGGCCCAGCTCGCCGCGCGCTTCCAGAGCGAATACGGTCTGTCGGCTTATGACGCGACGACGCTGACCGCCAGCCGCGACACCGCGCAGTATTACGTCGAGGTGGTCAAACTCGCAGGCGCCGCGCAGGCCAAGATTGCCGCCAACTGGGTGATGGGCGAGTTGGCAGCGCGTCTGAACAAGGAAGAGAAGGGCGTGGCCGGGAGCCCCGTCTCCGCCGCCCAGCTCGCCGGCCTGATCGCACGGATTGCCGACAACACCATCTCCAACAGCATCGCCAAGAAGGTCTTCGAGGCGCTGTGGAACGGGGACGGCGCTTCCGCCGACGAAGTGATCGAGAAGCAGGGCCTCAAGCAGGTGACGGACGTGTCCGCCATCGAGCCGATCATCGACGAGGTCATCGCGAACAACGCTGCCAATGTCGCCGAGTACAAGGCCGGCAAGGAAAAGGCCTTCAACGCGCTGGTCGGTCAGGTCATGAAGGCGAGCAAGGGCAAGGCCTCGCCCGCGCAGGTCAATGAGTTGCTGAAGAAGAAGCTGGGCTGAGCTACGCAGCACCAGAAACGCCAAGGGCCGCAAAATGCGGCCCTTGGCGTTTCTGGTAAGACCGATGCTATAGTGACATCACTTTGGCATCAAAAGTGAGGTCTCCATGCCCCATCTCACCCTGCGCGACGTACCCGAGGAGCTGCACGGCTGGCTCAAACAGCAGGCACTGGCACACCGCCGTTCCCTCAATCAGGAAGTCATCACCCAGCTCGACGCCCTGCGCCAGAAGCCCGCTACCGAAGCCGATCCAGCCGCGCGCCTCGCCCGCATCCGCCAGATCGCCCAGCGCAGCGCCAGCCTGCCGGTGCAGGATGCCCGCAGCGAAGCCGACATTCTCGGCCTGAGCGCTGAGGGCATCCCGCAAGCATGATCATCGACAGCTCCGCCCTCGTCGCCATCCTGCTCGGTGAGCCAGAGGCCGAAGCCCTGGCGGAAGCACTGGCCTGCGCCGACGCCCCGCGCATCAGCGCCGCCAACTGGCTCGAAGCCATGATCGTCATCACCACCCGGCTGGGCGACGCGGGCACACAGGCGCTGGAAGAATTGCTCGACGCAGCGGCCATCCGCATCGAAGCCACCGACCCGGCACAAGCCGCCGCCGCGTTCGCCGCATGGCAACGCTACGGCAAAGGCCGCCACCCCGCCGGGCTCAACTTCGGCGACTGCTTCGCTTACGCGCTGGCCCGGCAAAGTGGCGAGCCGCTGCTGTTCAAGGGCGAGGACTTCGGGCAGACGGACGTTGTTGCGGCCTTGTTCAGAGCGCATTGATGCGTTGCTAAGGCTAATCCGGCCATTTCGAGGACGGCCTCGAAATGCTGCGCCAGGGATCGAAGTTTTCCTGAAACTTCCCGCCGACAAGCGCCGGAGCGTGCGCGAAGTCATCATCGCTTTCGCCAAGGCGCAAGGAGAGTAGTTGGGGGCTTGCGTCAGACGCTGTGGGGCAACGCCTGAGCGGGGTGGTGCTGCCGGGGTATTGGGTCGGCCAGGGTCCGGACCCGCTTCGGAGGATACGTGGTATATGACAAAAGCACGCGCTGAGATAACGCGTCAGGGGCTCTGCACTCAGCGCGCCTCTCGCGTCTGCCGCAGGGCGGCTGGTGCGCCCGTCCGGGTGGCGGAAAGCCTGCCGCCGCGGCGGAAAGCGCATCCTGCCCCTTCCGGGGCGCATGCCGGGCGGGAACCCTCAGGCGGTTTCCGGATCTGAACAGTGGCTGCAATGCCTCCAACCCCCGCTGAAAGGAGCAAGACCATGAATGAACTGACCCGTGACAGTCGCGATCGTCTGGTGGCTGACCTGAAAACCGTGCTCGCCGATGCGGAAGAGCTGCTGCGCCTGACCGCGTCTGATGCCACCGGCAAGCTCGGAGACGTGCGCGAGCGCCTGGGCGAGCATGTCGATGCCGCCCGCGAGCGCCTGGGTGACGCCGAAGCGCTGCTGCGCGCCCGTACGAAGGAGGCCGCCAAGGCGACCGACGAATACGTGCGTGAGAATCCCTGGCAGTCCATCGGCATTGCCGCCGGCGCGGCCTTCCTGCTGGGTCTGCTGGCCGGGCGCCGCTGAGCAGCATGGCCGGGCGTGAAACCTCGAGTCTGATCGATCGCCTGTCCTCGGTGACGGACGGGATCCTGGGCATTGTCCAGACCCGCCTGTCATTGCTGGCGGTAGAGGTCGAGGAAGAAGGCATCCGGCTCGGTGCCGGCCTGTTCAACCTGATCCTCGCCGCCCTGTTCCTGGCTTTCGGCCTCTTCGCGCTGGCGATCTTCCTGACCGTGCTGCTGTGGGACAGCCACCGCCTGCTGGTGATCGGCCTGGCCACCCTGTTCTTCTTCGTCATGGCGATCTTCGCCGGCAACAATGCCTGGCGTCGTCTCAAGCAGGGCAAGCGCCTGTTTACCGACAGCGTGGCCGAGCTCGCGCGTGACCGCGAACTGCTGCGGAGAGACGAGCGATGAACCGCCTGCTCCAGCGCGAGCAGGTGCTGGCCCGCCACCGCGAGCGTCTGGTGGCCGAATCCGCTGCGCAGCGCCGCCGCATTGCCGGTGGCATGCAGCAGCTTGACGGAGACGTTTACGGCGCCGAGCGCGCCTGGCGTGCTGGGCGCTGGGTGTATGAAAACCGCATGCTGGTGGGCGTGGGCATCAGCGCGGCGCTGTTGTTCCGCGGGCCGCGCCGGGTGCTCGCCCAGGCCTCCCGGCTTTACGCCCTCTGGCGCAGCGTGCGCAGCCTGCTGCGCTGAGCGGGCCTAGTCGGCGTGCTCGGCCTTGTGGCCCTGCCAGGTCGCCGGGTGCGAGCTGATCAGGCTGCCCGCAATGATCATGGCCATGCCGAGCCATGAAAGCGGCGAGATGCGGTCGCCCCACAGCAATGCGCCGTAGATGCTCGAAAAGATCACCGTCGAATAGCCCACGCTGGCGGTCACGATCGCCCGGCCACGGCCGAAGGCCCTGCTCAGCGTGAGCTGACCCAGCCCGCCGCACAGACCCACCGCAATCAGATAGCCCCATTCTCCGCTGCCGGCCTCGCTGATCGAGGAGGGCTGCAGCACGGCGAGCGGCAGTGCCAGCACGGCGGTGGTGATCGAGAAGATGCTGACCGTGCGCCATTCCGGCTCGCCGGCGCGGCCCAGTTCGCGCAGGTTGAGCTGGGCAATGCAGGTCAGGAAGGCCGACGCCAGCCCGCAGGCAGCCCCCAGCCACTGGTCATGCTCGATGGTGGGCCGCAGCACCAGCACCACCCCGGCAAAGCCCAGCGCCAGTGCGCCCAGTACCGCACGCGGTGGAGGCTGGCGCAGCGAGAGCACGATGGCAATGAACAGCGCCGAGGTGTTGTTGAGCGTAACCGCCGTGGCCAGCGGCAGGCGCGTGATCGCCATGAAATACAGCAGCATCGACAGCGTGCCGGCAGTGGAGCGGTAGAGATGACTCTTCCAGTGCACCGAATACAGCGTGCGCTGCTGCCACAGCACCCAGGCACCGAGGATCAGCGCCGGCACCAGACCGCGCACACCGACGATCTGGCCGATGTTGAAATGGCTGCCGACGAACTTGACGCAGGCTCCCATGGTGGCGAACAGGAAACAGGTCAGGAGCATCCACAGCGCGTTCATGGTGGCAGTCGCATTTCAGGAAGGCGCCATTCTTTGTCAGAAGACGTCGTATGACAAGCGGCGGTTTGCCCGTCCCGCGCGACACGGCGCCGTCGATCGATGAAGCTCAGTCCGGCCGGGTTTCCTGCGCGGCTTCGCTGGCGAGACGCAAGCGCTCGCGGCTGTTCGACAGGTGCAGGCGCATGCCGGCGCGCGCGTTTTCCGCGTCGCGACGGGCGATCGCGTCGAGGATGTTGGCGTGTTCTTCATTGGAACGGCGCAGGTAGCCCTGACCGGGTGCCGAGGAGAAAACCGAGGTATCCAGCCGGGTGCGCGGAATCGTATTGGTACCCAGCTGGCGATAGAAATTCTCGAAATAGGGATTGCCGGTGGCCTGCGCGATCAGCAGATGGAAACGGAAATCCGGCTCCACCGAACTGCCGCCACGCGCGGTCTCCTCGTCGAAATCCTGAAGTGCGCGCCGCATCTGCTCCACCTGCTCGTCGGTGCGGCGCAGTGCGGCCAGGCCTGCGGCCTCGGTTTCCACGCTGATCCGCAGCTCCAGCATCGCCAGCAGCTCGCGGATGGTCATGACCGTCGCGCTGTCGAGCTGCAGACTCGCAGAGGCCGGCCGGGCCAGCACGAATGTGCCGACGCCGTGGCGGGTTTCGACCAGTCCCGCTGCCTGCAGGCGCGACATCGACTCGCGCACCACCGTGCGGCTCACGCCGTGTGTGGCCATCACCTCGGGCTCGGTCGGCAGCTTGGCCCCGGCCGGATAGGCGCCGCTGCGGATCTTGTCCGCCAGATCATTCATGACGGTTTCAACCAGGCTGGGTGCCCGTTTGCGGCTGGTCGGCGTCAGGCTTTCGGTATCGCTCATAGGGTTTTCCGCAGTCAGCGAGAACGCGTATAGAGAATACTCATGCACTCATTATACTTGTTGATAACGTCGTACGACGACATACGACCCGAATGGTGCAGGACATCCGCGCTGGCCCGGCAGACATGCCGGGCAGCCATCACGAGAAGGTGAGGCAGGCATGGTTCCACAGAGCAGTGAAAGCGGCACCCCTCATGTCACCGGCATGGACGTGATCCCGGTTGCCGGGCATGACAGCATGCTCTTCAACCTGTGCGGTGCGCACGGGCCGTACTTTACGCGCAACATCGTGATCCTGCGCGACAGCGCGGGCCACACCGGCATCGGCGAGGTGCCGGGCGGCGAAGGCATCCGCCAGGCGCTCGAGCGCAGCGTCAGTCTCGTCGTCGGTCAGCCTGTCGGCCGCTTCAATCATGTGCTCGAGTGCATCCGCCGCAGTCTGGGCGGCGGCCAGACGAGCCGGCAGGTCACACAGCATGAGGTGACTTCGGAGGCCGAGGCGCGTGTGCTGCGCCAGCCGCACGAAATCAATCTCCGTCTTGACAATGTCATCACCGCGGTCGAGGCGGCGCTGCTGGACCTGCTTGGCCAGCATCTGGGTGTGCCGGTGTGCGAGCTGCTCGGTACCGGGCGGCAGCGCGATTCGGTGCGCATGCTGAGCTACCTGTTCTACATCGGCGACCGCCGCCAGACCGACCTGGCCTATCCGGCGGAGGATGCGGCCGGCCCGGAGTGGTATCGGCTGCGCAATCAGGCCGCCACCCGCTGCGAGGACATCGTGCGGCTCGCCGAAGCCTCGGCGGCGCATTACGGCTTCAATGACTTCAAGCTCAAGGGCGGCGTGATGCGCGGCGAGGAAGAAATGGCCGCCGTCGCCGCCATCAAGCAGCGCTTTCCGGAGGCCGGGGTCACGCTCGACCCGAACGGCGCCTGGTCGCTCAACGAGGCCATCGCGCTGTGTCGCGGGCAGGGGCATGTGCTGAGTTATGCCGAAGACCCCTGCGGGCCGGAAGCCGGCTATTCCGGGCGCGAGATCATGGCCGAGTTCCGCCGCGCAACCGGCATCCGCACCGCCACCAACATGGTCGCGACCGACTGGCGCCAGCTCGGTCACTCGCTGCGCCTGGAGGCGGTGGATATCCCGCTGGCCGATCCGCATTTCTGGACCCTGCAGGGCTCGGTGCGCGTCGCCCAGCTCTGCAGCGAGTTCGGCCTCACCTGGGGCTCGCACTCCAACAACCACTTCGACGTGTCGCTGGCGATGTTCACCCACGCCGCGGCCGCCGCGCCCGGCGAGATCACCGCGATCGACACGCACTGGATCTGGCAGGAGGGGCGCGAGCGTCTCACGCGCGAGCCGCTGCGCATCATGGATGGCTGCGTGCGGGTGCCTGACCGGCCCGGTCTGGGCATCGAGCCCGACATGGAGCGCATCCTGCAGGCGCATGCGCTGTACCGGAAAGTGGGGACGGGCGCGCGCGACGATGCGATGGCCATGCAGTTCCTCGTACCCGGCTGGAAATATGACCCGAAGCGGCCGAGCCTCGGACGCTGAACCGTAAAGGACGATGTCATGACTGCGCGGCTGCCGTTCTCACCCTTTCCCAATACCTTCCGCCGGCAACTGCTGGCGGGCCAGCCTCTGATCGGGTGCTGGAGCGCGCTGGCGAACCCGATCACCACCGAGGTGCTCGGCCTGGCCGGCTTCGACTGGATCCTGCTCGATGGCGAACACGCGCCCAATGACGTGCTCACCTTCATTCCGCAGCTGACCGCGCTGAAAGACAGCATCAGCGCGCCCGTGGTACGGCCGGCCGATAACGATGCGGTGCTCATCAAGCGCCTGCTCGACATCGGCTTCTACAACTTCCTCATTCCCTTTGTCGAAAGCGCGGACGACGCGCGCCGTGCGGTGGCCGCCACGCGCTACCCGCCCGCCGGCATCCGTGGCGTATCGGTGGCGCACCGGAGCAACCGTTACGGCACGGTGAAGGACTACCAGACTGTCATCAACGACAACATCGCGCTGATCGTGCAGATCGAGACCCGGGCCGGGCTGGATGCGGTCGACGCGATCGCGGCCATCGACGGCGTGGATTGCCTCTTCGTGGGGCCCTCCGATCTGGCGGCCGCACTGGGCCATCTGGGGAATGCCGGTCATCCGGAAGTCCAGGCCGCGATCGCTCATGTGTTTGCCCGGGCCAGGGCGGCCGGCAAGCCCGCGGGCATTCTCGCCCCGGTCGAAGCCGATGCGCGCCGCTATCTCGCCATGGGCGCGCGCTTTGTTGCGGTGGGCAGCGACCTGGGGGCCTTCCGCAGTGCCACCCAGTCGCTGCGCGACCGCTATGCCGATGCGCTTGAAGTCGCCGCAACGCCCTGAGAGGCGTGGCGCCATGGCATGCGCCATGCCGTCGCTTTGATGAGGCCAGGCCGCTTCCGCCTGCCTCGCGAACAGAAGTGCTGCAGCACCTGATAACCACAAGGAGACCTCGACATGAAAAGTTTTTCCCGCCTGACCCTCACTGCGACCACCTGCGCTGTCGTGGCCGTGCTTGCGCTGCCGGCCTCGGCGCAGACCAACTGGCCGACCCGCCCCGTCCAGATCGTCGTGCCTGCCGGTGCCGGTGGCGACACCGACTTCAACGCCCGCCAGATGGCGCGCTATTTCGAGAAGATCACCGGCAAGACGATGATCGTGACCAACGTGAATGGCGGCGGCGGCACCATCGCCATGTCGCAGGTGGCGAGCGCCGCACCCGACGGCAACACCATCCTCTTCGGCCACACCGGTCACCTGATCGTGAACGAGGTGTCGGGCCTCATCGATTACAGGTTCGACAGCAAGTTCGATGTCGCCTGCATTGCCGCGGTAGACAAGAGCGTGGTGATGGCCGCGAGCAAGAAATCCGGCCTCAAGAACGTGGCCGACATCGTGAACAAGGCCAAGGCCGCGCCGAACTCGGTGATCTACGGTACCGAGCTGGGCGGCTACTCGCATCTGCAGGGTCTGATCTTCCAGAAGCAGGCGGGCATCCAGATGAAGTTCGTCGACGTCGGTTCGGCTTCCGACAAGATCACCTCGCTGCTGGGCGGTCGCATTGATCTGGCCTCGATCTCCTACGGTCCGGTGAAGGACTACCAGACCACCGGCGACATGGCCATGACAGGCCAGTACAACAAGGCGCGCAACCCGCTGCTGGGCGAGATCAAGACCTTCAACGAGCAGGGCATGAAGTTCGACATGGAGAAGCCCTATGTCGTCGCCTTCCCGAAGGGCACGCCGGCCGCGATCATCCAGAAGATGTCCGACGTGATGGCGCAGATCACCAAGGATCCGGCCTATGCCAAGGCCCTGGAAGAGGGCTTCAAGCAGCCGGTGGCGTTCTACCCGACGAAGGAAGCCATCACCGAGCTCAACGCGGTGCGTGACGACTACATGCAATACAAGGACCTGCTGCGTCAGAAGAAGTAAGCCGGCTCCGGAGGCGTGCGTCCGCGCACGCCTTCTCCTTCGGACCTGACCATCTTCAATCCCGGGAAAACACCATGAGCAACCTTCGCAAACGCGAGTTCGCAGTGGGCATCGTCTTTCTGCTGGTGGGCCTGGCCTACCTCTGGATGACCAGCCAGCTGCCCCGCAAGCAGTTCATTGACGCCGCCTTCGTGCCCTATGTGCTGGCCATCACGATGTGCCTGCTCGGCGCCTTCCAGCTTTGGGAGGCTGCCAGGATGCCCGCCGGTGACACCGGCAAGCAGGAAGACACGGCGGATTACCGCACCGTCGTGAAAACCCTCGCGCTGATCGTCGCCTATGCCGCGCTGCTGCAGCCTCTGGGGTTTCCGCTGATGACGGTGATCTATCTGTTCGCCCAGTTCATCGTGCTCACCCCGCGTGACAAGGCGATCAGCTACCCGATGTACGCCACCATCGCGGTGCTGAGCTCAGCGGCCGTGTATGCCACCTTCCGCTATGCATTCGACATGCTGCTGCCGGTCGGTGTGCTGAGCGCCTTCATCAACTGAAAAGGGGCACGTCATGCTTTCCCTGTTCCAGCAAGGCCTCGAGATCGTCTTCACCTTCCAGGTGCTGGGCCTGATCTTCTTCGGCACCGTGGTCGGCATCATCTTCGGTGCGATTCCGGGGCTCACCGCTACCATGGCGGTCGCGCTCTTTCTGCCCATCACCTATTCGCTCAGCGCCTCGGCAGGCATCGCACTGCTGATCGGGCTCTATATCGGCGGCGTGTCGGGGGGGCTCATCTCGGCGATCCTGCTCAAGATTCCGGGCACGCCGGCCTCGGTTGCCACCACCTTCGATGGCGGGCCGATGATGGAGAAGGGCGAGGGCGCCAAGGCACTCGGCGTGGGCATCTTCTACTCCTTTGTCGGCACCTTTCTCTCGATCCTGGCGCTGATCTTCATCGCGCCGACCCTGGCGAAGATCGCACTGAGCTTCGGGCCGCACGAGTATTTCTCGATCGCGATCTTCTCGCTCACGCTGATCATCACGCTTTCCACCGGCTCGATGGTCAAGGGCATTTTCTCCGGCGCGCTCGGCTTCATGTTCTCGACCGTGGGCATCGCACCGGTGGACGCGATCACCCGCTTCACCTTCGGTCAGACCGAACTCAACAGCGGCTTCGACATCCTGCCGGTGCTGATCGGCCTCTTTGCCATTTCCGAGATCATCAAGGTGGCGGAGGAGGTGAAGCATGAGCAGCAGGCCACCATCCAGACGGTGAAGATGAAGGGCTTCGGCTTCTCGCTCAAGGAGTTCTTCGAGCAAGGCTGGAACTGCATCCGCTCCACGCTGATCGGAACCGGCATCGGCATCCTGCCCGGCATCGGCTCGGGCACCTCGAACATCGTCGCCTACATGGTCGCGAAGAAGCGCTCGAAGACACCGGAGAAATTCGGCAAGGGTTGCATCGACGGCATCGTCGCATCCGAAGCGGCTTCCTGCTCGGCGGTGGGCGGCGCGATGATTCCGCTGCTGACGCTGGGCATCCCGGGCGACACCGTCACGGCGATGCTGCTGGGCGGCTTCATGATCCACGGCATCCAGCCGGGGCCGCTGCTGTTCATGTCGCAAGGTCCGCTGGTGTATTCCATCTTCATCGCAATGGTGGTGTCCTCGGTGATGATGCTGGTTTGCGAGCTGTATGGCGTTCGCATTTTCGTGAAGATGCTGGCGATCCCCAAGCACATCCTGCTGCCGATCATCCTGGTGCTCTGCGTGGTGGGCGCATTCGGCCTGGGCAACCGCGTCTTCGACGTCGGCACCATCGTGTTCTTCGGCCTGCTGGGCTATGGCTTCGTGAAGTGCAAGATCCCGCAGACGCCCTTCATCATCGGCCTGATTCTCGGCCCGATGGCTGAGACCAATCTGCGCCGCGGCCTGATGCTCTCGGATGGCAACTTCATGGGCTTCCTGACCGAGCCGATTTCCGCCACCTTCCTGGCCATCGCGGCGGCCTCGGTCGGCGTGCATGTGTATCAGACCCTCCGCACCCGACGCGAGGCTTCTGTCAAAACCGCCGCAGCCTCCTGAGCAGTCTCCTCCCCACTGTGGCCGGCGTCGCGTACGCCGGCCATTTTTTTTGGGCCGACTCAGTCGGCCAGCTGCCCGACCTTGCGCAACAGGCGCGCCTTGCTCTCCGAGAGGTGCATGCGCAGCGCAGCACGGGCGGCTTCAGGGTCCTGCCGTTCGATCGCGAAACAGATCTGCTCATGCTCGCGCTGCGCATGGGCGAGGTATTCCTCTGGCGAGCGACTGCTGAGGCGGCCCGGGCGCAGGCGTGCCCGGGTCATCAGTTGCTCGCTGACATAGGTGAAGAGCTTGAGGAAATGCGGATTGCCGGCGGCCTCCGCGATCAGGCGGTGAAAGCGCAGATCGGCCTCGACGGCGTTGCCGTCATGCGTGATCGCGTGCTCGATGTCGCGCAGCGCCTGCTTCATGGCTTCGAGCTGGGCCGGCGTGCGGCGCTGGGCGGCAAGCACCGCGGCTTCGGATTCGAGCCCGATGCGCAGCTCCAGCACCGAAATCACCTCCTGCACGTCGGTGAGCTGGCTGGAGTCGATGCGGAAACCGGGCGTGAGCTCCTGCTGCAGCACGAAGGCACCGGCACCCTGGCGGGTCAGCACGCGGCCGCTGGCACGCAGGTTGGCAATCGCCTCGCGCACCACCGTCCGGCTTACGCCGAACTCGCTGATCATGTCCTGCTCGCTGGGCAGGCGGGAGCCGACGGCGTACTGGCCGGCTGCGATGCGTTCGGTCAGCGTGCGGGTCAGCTGGCCGGTCAGGGTTTCACGCGGGCGGGCAAGCGTCATGTCTCTTCCTTAGCTGAATTCATCATGACAAGTTTGGCTGATTTCGGAAATTGTGCCTAGTCATTATATGACTTGTGCTGTCTGAAATTGCGGCAGGCCTCCTCTGCGGAGAGGCGGGCAGTCGGCTTAGAAAGGGCAATGAAGTGCTGTTCATGTGGGGTAGATGGCAAATAAACGGGTAAACCATTAAGGGTTTTGCGGCTTTGACGATCTGAAATTGACGGCCCTAATATGCGCATCAACTCGTATGATGACTGATGAGATGCGGGCCCCGCCCGCCGCACAAGGAGACACGATGAAGATCGAAAGCGTCAGTGGCACCGTATTCACCTATCCCAGCAAGCGCTCGGTCGACAGCGCCGGCCACTCGCACCCGGGGCCCGAGAAGGACGCGAAGCTTGCGATGCTCACGATCACCTGTGACGACGGCAGCCAGGGCCATGCCTTCGGCCCGGTCGAAGTGATCCGCAAGCATGTGCTGGACGCCTTTTTCCGCAAGGTCATGATCGGCGCGGACCCCTTCATGCGCGAGCAGATCTGGCAGGACCTCGCGCACTGGCAGCGCGGCAGCGCCGGCCAGCTCACCGACCGTGCGCTCGCGGTGGCGGACCAGGCGCTGTGGGATCTCGCCGGCCGCAAGCTCGGCCAGCCGGTCTACAAGCTCATCGGCGGCTATCGTGACAAGGTGCCGGCCTACGGCTCCACGATGTGCGGTGACGAGTTGAAGGGCGGCCTCTCCACGCCGGAGGAATATGCCGACTTCGCACTGAAGCTGGTGGCGCGCGGCTACAAGGCGATCAAGCTGCATACCTGGATGCCGCCGGTCTCCTTCGCACCCAGTGTGGACATGGACATCAAGTGCTGCGCGGCCGTGCGCGAAGCGGTGGGGCCGGACATCGACCTGATGCTCGACGGCTATCACTGGTACTCCCGCACCGAGGCGCTGAAGATCGGCCGGGCACTGGAAAAGCTCCAGTTCGCCTGGTTCGAGGAAATGATGGACGAGCAGAGCATGTCGTCCTTCGTCTGGCTGACCCAGCAGCTCTCGATCCCCATCCTCGGGCCGGAATACATGAGCGGCAAGCATCACACCCGCGCCGAGTGGATCAAGGCCGGTGCCTCCACCATGACCCGCGCCGGCGTGCCGGGCGTGGGCGGCATCACCCCGACGCTGAAGGTGGCCTACATGGCGGATGCTTTTGGCATGAACTGCGAAGTGCACGGCAACGGCTCGGCCAACCTCGCGGTCTGCGCTGCGATCAAGAACTGCGCCTGGTACGAGCGCGGCCTGCTGCATCCCTTCCTCGATTACGACGAAGTGCCGGCCTATCTTCACAGTCTCGCGGACCCGATGGACAGCGAAGGCTTCGTGCATCTGTCGCAGAAACCGGGCCTGGGCGAAGACATCAATTTTGAACATATCGCCGCCCACACACTCGAAAAATACTGACAACAAGAAGCCACACCGAATCCAGAGGAGAACAGAGATGAGAAAGATGCCTTCCGTGCTGGCCGCCTGCGCACTCGCCGTGTCGCTGATCGGCGCACCCGCACTGGCGAAGACGCCTTCCGACCAGCTGATCATCGGCATGAGCATGAACAACCTGCTCTCGCTGGATCCGGCCGGCGCCACCGGCAACGACGTGGTCGAGATCAATGCCAACCTGTACGACTCGCTGGTCGAACTCGATCCGGTCAACACCTACAAGGTGATGCCCGCACTGGCCGAGAGCTGGGCGATTGCCGACGACAAGCGCAGCATCACCTTCAAGCTGCGCCGTGGCGTGAAGTTCCATTCCGGCAACCCGCTCACCGCGCAGGACGCCGCCTGGTCGCTGCAGCGCGTGCTGAAACTCAACCTGGCGCTCGCCTCGGTCTGGAAGGGCTACGGCTTCACCGCGCAGAACGCCGAGACCAGCATCCAGGCGCCCGACGCGCAGACCCTGGTGATCCGCCTGCCCGAAGCCACCGACCCGAAGCTGGTGATCTACACGCTTGCCACCTCGGTGAGTGCGGTGGTGCTCGACAGCAAGAAGGTCATGGCCAATGAGAAGGACGGTGACCTCGGCCGCACCTGGCTCACCACCAATGAAGCCGGCTCCGGCCCCTTCGTGTTCAACGAATGGCGTCAGAAGGACGTGCTGATGATGACGCGCTTCGACGGCTACTGGCGTGGCGCGCCCAAGCTGCGCCGCGTGCTGCTGCGGCACATGACCGAATCGCAGACCCTGCGCCTGATGCTCGAGCGCGGTGACATCGATGTGGCCAACGGCATGTCGGTGCCCGATGTGGAAGCCATGAAGAAGAACCCGGCCATCGTGGTGGAGTCGGTGCAGCGCGGCAACGTGTACTACGTGGCGATGAGCGTGAAGGACCAGAAGTTCGCTGACAAGCGCGTGCGCCAGGCCATCCGCAGCCTCATCGATTATGACGGCATCAACAAGACGGTGATGCCCAACTACGGCGTGTTCCATCAGCGCCCGGTCGCCCTCGGCTTGCCGGCCACGTTGCCCGAGCCCGGCTACAGGCTCGATGTACCTGCCGCGAAGAAGCTGCTCGCCGAAGCCGGCTTTCCGAACGGCTTCAAGACCAGCATCCGCGTGCTCTCCGACCCGCCCTTCATCAACATCGCCACCAGCCTGCAATCCACGCTGGCGCTGGCCGGCATCGACGCGAGCGTGATTCCCGGCACCGGCAACCAGGTCTATGGCGCGATGCGTGACCGCAGCTTCGAGATCATCGTCGGCCGGGGCGGTGGCGGTGCCGAGCCGCATCCGCACAGCAACCTGCGCTCGCTGGTCTACAACCCGGACAACCGCGATGAGGCCAAGCTGACCAATTTCCAGGGCTGGCGCACCTCCTTCATCAGTCCCGAGATCAACGCGCTGATCGAGAAGGCCGAGGTCGAGGCCGACGAGAAGAAGCAGCTCGCGATGTATCAGGACGTGCAGAAGCTCTACGACCAGCAGGTCGGCGCGATCCAGCCGGTGTCGCAGATGATCGACACCGTCGTGCTGCAGAAGGACATCCGCAATTTCCGCGGCCATCCGGCAGCCACCACCCACTGGCGTGACGTCTACAAGCAGCGCTGAGCCCTGATGCCCGGCCGCCCGTGCTGCGGGCGGCCTGTTCCGCGGAGTCCCTGATGACCACACTTGCCTTGCCCGCCTTCAGCAGCCGCAGGATGGGCGGCCTCGGCCGCCGTCTGGCGATCGTAGCCGTGACCCTGCTCGGTCTGCTGGCGATGACCTTCTTCATCGGTCGCGTGATGCCGCTCGACCCGGTGCTCTCCATCGTCGGCTCGGACGCCGACCATTCCACCTACGAACAGGTCTACAAGCAGCTCGGGCTGGACCAGCCGCTGTATGTGCAGTTCGGCTACTACCTGCGCGACCTGCTGCATGGCGATCTGGGCCGCTCGCTGATGTCCGGCAACCCGGTCACCACCGACATCCTGCGCGTGTTCCCGGCGACCATCGAACTCGCCACGCTGGCGATCCTGTTCGGAACCTGCGTGGGCGTGCCGCTGGGCGTGTTCGCCGCCACCCACAAGGGTCGCCTCGGCGACCAGGTGGTGCGCGTGATCAGTCTCTGCGGCTACTCGGTGCCGGTGTTCTGGTTCGGCATGATGGGCCTCATCATCTTCTACGCCTGGCTCGGCTGGGCGGGTGGCGCGGGCCGCGTGGATCTTGCCTATGACGGCCTCGTGCAGAGCCGCACCGGCCTGCTGCTGATCGACTCGGCCCTGGCCGGCGAATGGGAAGTCTTCCGCAACGCGCTCAAGTACATCACGCTGCCGGCCTGCATCCTCGGCCTGCATTCGATGGCCTACATCGCGCGGATGACACGGTCATTCATGCTCAACCAGCTCAATCAGGAATACATCATCACCGCGCGGGTCAAGGGTCTCTCCGAGCGCGAGGTGATCTGGAACCATGCCTTCCGCAACATCCTCGTCCAGCTGCTCACCATCGTGGCCCTGGCCTACGGTTCGCTGCTCGAAGGCGCGGTGCTGATCGAAACCGTGTTCGCCTGGCCCGGCTTCGGCAGCTATCTCACCAGCAGCCTGCTGCTGGGCGACATGAACGCCGTGATGGGCTGCGTGCTGCTGATCGGCATCATTTTCGTAACGCTCAACCTGGTGGCCGATGCGCTCTACCAGGTCTTCGATCCCAGGACGCGCTGAGATGACCGCCACCATGACCATCACTGCTCCCAAGCCTGCCAACGGCAGCCCGCAATCCTCCGCCCAGGCCCTGCGCCAGAATCTGGCCCGCAGCCTGAAGAAGCTGCTGCGCAACCCGCTCTCGGTGGCCGGCCTGCTGGTGATTCTCGGCCTCCTGCTGGTGGCGGCCTTCGCGCCCTGGGTGGCCACCCACAACCCGCTCGCGCAGGACCTCGCCAACACGCTCAAGGCGCCCAGCGCAGAGCACTGGTTCGGCACCGACGAATATGGCCGTGACATATTCAGCCGGCTGGTCTACGGCTCCCGCGTCACGCTCTACATCATCTCGCTGGTCACCGTGATCGTCGGGCCGGTCGGGCTGGCGGTCGGGGTGGTGTCGGGTTACTTCGGCGGCTGGATCGACACGGTGTTCATGCGCATCACCGACATCTTCGTATCCTTCCCCGGTCTGGTGCTGGCGCTGGCTTTCGTGGCTGCGCTGGGCCCGGGGCTGGACCATGCGGTGATCGCCATTGCGCTGACCTCCTGGCCGCCGATCGCGCGCCTGGCCCGTGCCGAAACGCTCTCCCTGCGTCGTGCGGACTACATCGTCGCGGTGCAGCTGCAGGGCGCGTCCAGCCTGCGCATCCTGCTGCGCCATGTCACGCCGATGTGTCTGTCATCGGTGGTGGTGCGCCTCACCATGAACATGGCCGGCATCATCCTCACCGCCGCCGGTCTGGGCTTCCTCGGCCTCGGCGCACAACCGCCGGTGCCGGAGTGGGGCGCGATGATCTCCGCCGGCCGCCGCTACATGCTCGAATGCTGGTGGCTGGTCGCCATGCCCGGCATGGCCATCATGATGGTGAGCCTGGCCTTCAACCTTTTCGGCGACGGCATGCGTGACGTGCTCGATCCGCGCAGCGAATGAGGAACATGCGATGAATACCTCCCACGCACCGATGCTCGATGTTCAGGATCTGCGCATCGCCTTCCGCACCGGCGAAGGTCTGGTGGAGGCCGTCCGCGGTGTCTCCTTCCAGCTGGGCCGCGAGAAGCTCGCCATCGTCGGCGAATCCGGCTCGGGCAAGTCCACGGTCGGCCGCAGCCTGCTGCGCCTGCATCCCCGCAGCGCGCTCATCAGCGCCACGAAAATGCGTTTCGGCGAGCTCGATCTGCTCGCCTGCTCCGAGCGCGAGATGCAGACCGTGCGCGGCCGCCGCATGTCGATGATCATGCAGGATCCGAAATACTCGCTGAACCCGGTGATGCGTGTGGGCGACCAGATCGCCGAGGCTTACCTGACGCACCATCGTGTGCCGAAGAAGGAGGCGCTCGACAAGGCGCTCGCGATGCTCGAAACCGTGCGCATCCGCGATCCGCAGCGAGTGATGCGCATGTATCCGCACGAGGTGTCCGGCGGCATGGGCCAGCGCATCATGATCGCGATGATGCTGATCACCGATCCCGAAGTGGTGATCGCCGACGAGCCGACCTCGGCGCTCGACGTGTCGGTCCGCCTGCAGGTGCTCGCCACGCTTGACGATCTGGTGAGCCAGCGCGGGCTCGGGCTGATCTTCATCAGCCACGACCTGAATCTGGTGCGCCACTTCTGCGACCGCGTGCTGGTGATGTATGCCGGGCGGGTGGTCGAATCGATTGCGGCCTGCGATCTGGAGCAGGCCCAGCATCCCTATACCCGCGGCCTGCTGGCCGCCCTGCCCAGCGTGGACGAGCGCCGCGAGCGCCTGCCGGTGCTGCAGCGTGACCCGGCCTGGCTCGCCGCCTGAGGAGAATGAGCATGGCAATGATCGAAGTCGAAGGGCTCAACCTGAGTTTCGGCGAAGGCGCCGAGGCCACTCAGGTGCTGCATGACGTGTGCTTCCAGGTCGGTGATGGCGAAGCCTTCGGGCTGGTCGGCGAATCCGGCTCCGGCAAGACCACCGTGCTGCGCTGCCTCGCCGGGCAGTACAACCACTGGCGCGGCCGCCTGTCGATTCACGGCGAGGGGCTGGGCCGCAAGCTGGACCACGCCCGCTGCCGCAAGGTGCAGATGGTCTTTCAGGATCCCTATGGTTCGCTGCATCCGCGCCATACGGTGGAAACCGCGCTGGCCGAGCCGCTGGCGATTCACGGCATGGACCGCCGCAGCGAGCGCATCGACAGCATCCTCGGCAAGGTCGGCCTGCCGGCGAATTTCCGCTACCGCTATCCGCACCAGCTCTCCGGTGGCCAGCGCCAGCGCGTGGCGATTGCGCGCGCCCTGATCCTCGAGCCGCGCATCCTGCTGCTCGACGAACCCACCTCCGCGCTGGACGTATCCGTGCAGGCGGAGATCCTGAACCTGCTGGCCGACCTGCGCGTGCGCGACGGCCTCACCTATCTGCTGGTGACGCATGACCTCGGCGTGGTGGCACATCTGTGCGACCGGGTGGCGGTGATGCAGCAGGGCCGCATCGTCGATCTGCTCGAAACCAGCGCCATCGTCGGCAGCCAGCCCGCACACCCCTATACCCGCATGCTGGTCGAAGCCAGCCGCCACTACAGCCGCGACATGGCCAACCCGCCTGTCGCCGCCTGATTCCTCACCGGGAGCCGCAATGGAACGCATCCGTAACCGATTCAAGCAGGGCCTTGTCGCCGGTGAGCTGCAGATCGGCCTGTGGTCGCACCTGTCGAACCATGTCAGCACCGAAGTCATCGGCGGGGCCGGCTTCGACTGGATCGTGCTCGACGCCGAACATTCACCCAACGAAACCTTCCTGCTTCACCAGCAGCTGCAGGCCCTGGTCGAAGGCGGCGCCAGCCCGGTGGTGCGGGTGGCGTGGAATGACAAGGTCCTCATCAAGCGCGTGCTCGACATCGGCGCCCAGACCCTGCTGGTGCCCTATGTGCAGAACGCGGCCGAGGCCGCCGATGCGGTGGCCGCCACGCGCTACCCGGCGCAGGGCGGCGTGCGCGGCTTCACCGGGCTCTCGCGGGCCTCGCGCTTCGGCCGCATCGCCGGCTATCACGAGCAGGCGCATGAAGACCTCTGCGTGATCGTGCAGGTCGAAACGCCCGAGGCGCTGGCGCAGATCGAGGCCATCGCCGCAGTCGAGGGCATCGACGGCATCTTCATCGGGCCGGGCGATCTCTCCGCCGCGATGGGCCACATCGGTCAGCCGGGGCATCCGGAGGTCCAGGCCGCGATTCATGACGCGATCCGGCGCATCCGGGTGGCCGGCAAGCCGGCCGGCATCCTCACCGGCGACGAAGCGCAGGCACGCCAGTACATCGAATGGGGTTGCGTGTTCACCGCGGTGGGGGCAGACATCGCCCTGCTGGCGCGTGCCAGCGAGCAGCTGGCCGGGCGTTTCCAGGCCTTCAAGGCCGCGCGCACCGCCGGTGTGCCGGCCTGAGGCCGTTGCCGGGGCAGGGCTGTTACAAGCGGATACAACTCTTAGTACCGGGATACATCCTGGCGTGATCGCTTTACAGGTCGCGCGCGCATCATTCATGCATGGCAGAAAGCCTTTTGAAAGGAGCCAGACATGAACAGGAAAATGCTCGCGCTCGTGGCGCTGGTCGCGATGCCCGCCCTTGCCCAGGCCACCGAATATGGCCGCGTGATCTCCAGCACGCCGGTCACCCGTGAAGTCACCACCCCGCAGCGTGTCTGCCGCAACGAGGAAGTGGTCGTCGAGAAGCCGCATGACGCCACCGGCTCGGTGCTGGGTGCTGTCGCCGGCGGCATTCTCGGCAGCACCATGGGGCGCGGATCCGGCAAGGCCGCTGCAACGGCCGCCGGCGTGATCGTGGGCGCCGTGGCCGGCGACAAGGTTGCCAACGCCGACGACACCGCCACCACCCGCACCGTGCAGCGCTGCGGCACCCGCCAGGTGCGCAGCCAGCAGGTCGTGGGTTACGACGTGGAATACGAATACGCCGGCAAGACCTACCGCACCCGCATGTCCAGCGACCCGGGCGAGCGCATCGCGATCCAGGTGGCGCCCGCCGGCGGCGTGGTCAGCAGCGATGTGCAGGCCGATGACGACGTGATCTATGACGACCCGGTCACCGTGGTGCGCGAGCGCCCGGTCTACGTCACCCCCTCGCCCGCCGTATCGGTGGACCTCGGCTGGGGCTACTGGGGCGGCCCGCGCCACCACGGCCCCGGCCCGGGCCCGCGCTGGTAAGCACTGCAAGCCTGCTTCGGATGAGCCCGGCCCTGCGCAAGCAGGCCGGGCTTTTTTGCGTCGGCGGCTATTCGTAGAGCTTGCCCGGTGCGGCGTCGCCCACAGTCTGGCCGCGATGCTTGCCCATGCGCCGCACCGAGGCACCGGTGGCGAGGCGGCCGCCGATCAGATGGGTGCGGGCCGGGCGATCGGGGCGGGTGAGGCGGTTCTGCAGCAGGGCGAGAGCTTCGCCACCGAGCTCTTCGCGGGCCACGTGAACGGAGGTCAGCTCGACTTCGCCGACGGTGGCGAGATTGAAGCCATCGATACTCATCACCGACACGTCACGCGGCACTGACAGGCCATGCGCCTGCAGGGCGCGGATCACGCCCGAGGCCATGAAGTCACCACCGGCGAGGATGGCGGTGGGCATCTGCTCGGGCGTGCAACGGTCGAGAAAACTGTTCATCGCGGCCTCCGCCTCGCTGCCGCTGAAGCCCGAGGTGGTGATCAGGGCATGCGTTTCATCGAAGGGGATGTTCTGGTCGAGCAGGGCGTCGCGGATGCCGTCGAGCCGCCACTCCAGCGTGAAGCGGCGCAGCGAGGTGATGACCAGGATGCGCCGGTGCCCGTGTTGCAGCAGGTGTCGGGCGGCGAAATCACCGACCTGGCGGTGGTCGGGCATGACCGCGTCAAGCCGCATCAGCCGGTCCCGGCTGTTGACCAGCACCACCGGTTTGCCGAGATCGGCGGCGATCTCGTGGATGGCCGGATCATCGATGCCGATGATGACGGCTGCATCGTTGGCCGGATCCGACATCAGCCGCAGGAAGAGTGGCGCGTCGCTGTGGCTCTCATCCAGCGCGCAGACCGACATGTGGATGTCGAAGGGCGCGACGGCTTCGCGCAGGCCCTGAACGATACGGTAGTAGAAGACATCCGCCCGCTGATCGAAGGCGCGGGCCGGCGCAAAAACCGTCAGTCGGTTGAACAGCAGATTGGCTTTCGCCACCGACTCCAGCACGCCCTCTGCACGTGCGCAATCGAGCACCAGCGTGCGTGCGCGGGCACTGGTGTTGAGCTTGCCGGCGAGTACGCGTGACACGGTGCTGACCGATAGTCCGGTGCGTCTTGCGATTTCGCCGATCTTCAGTTTGCCCGCCATGCTGACTCCTTCTTGCTCGCCATGCAAAAATTTGCATAGATATTTTGTCTAGATGAATAAGATACTTATATCTCAGACGAGCTTTCCGGGCCAAGCTGGATGCTTGTTTTTTGCACCGAATCTCCTTGTTTGCACGAATTCCGCTGAATAACCTGACTCTGCGCCGGGACATGCCGAACAGCCGCTCGAACGAAGCGGAGGGCATCCCGGCCCGGTGCCGGAGCAGGGTGCCGGCGCGTGTCGGAACCCGATCCGGCGCCCGGACCCGCCCAGGCGGACAAAACTTTAGGAGGAGTCAAACATGAAGCGTATCCACGCCTTGCGCTGGTGGATCATTGGACTGATCTGCCTGGGCACGATCATCAACTATCTTGCGCGGAACTCGCTGGGCGTACTTGCACCCCAGCTTCAGCAGGAAATGAATTTCACGACCCAGGAATATTCCTATGTCGTGGCCGCTTTCCAGCTTGCCTACACCCTGATGCAGCCGGTCTGCGGCTATCTGCTCGACTTCCTCGGCCTGAAGGTCGGCTTCGCCGTCTTTGCCGTGCTGTGGTCGATTTCATGCATGCTGCATGCAAGTGCCACCACCTGGGGCGGGCTCGCCTTCTTCCGCGGGCTGCTGGGCATCAACGAAGCCGCCGCGATTCCGGCCGGCATCAAGGCGGTGGGCGAATGGTTCCCGGCGAAGGAGCGGTCGGTCGCCATCGGCTGGTTCAACGCCGGCACTTCGCTCGGCGCCATGCTTGCGCCACCCCTGGTCATTTTCGTGGCCACCCAGCACAGCACCGGCATGGCTTTCATCGTGACTGGCGCGCTGGGTCTGGTCTTCGCCGCGCTCTGGTTCTTCTGCTACCGCTCGCCGAAAGATCATCCCCTGCTCACCGAGCAGGAGCGTGACTACATCCTCTCCGGCCAGGTGAAGAAGGTCTCCACCGAGAAACCCGCGCTGAAGAAGATCATCGCCTCGAAGGCTTTCTGGGGCATCGCCCTGCCGCGCTTCCTCGCCGAGCCGGCCTGGCAGACCTTCAGCTTCTGGATTCCGCTCTACCTCGCCACCGAGCGCGGCATGGACATCAAGCAGATCGCGATGTTCGCCTGGCTGCCCTTCCTCGCGGCCGACCTGGGCGGCGTGCTGGGCGGTTACCTGTCGCCCTTCCTGATGAAGCACTTCCGCTTCAGTCTGGTGAATTCCCGCATCGCCGGCGTGTGGATCGGTGCGCTCTGCATGATCGGCCCGGGCTGTATCGGTCTGGCAGCCAGCCCCTACACCGCGATCGCGCTGTTCGCACTCGGCGGCTTTGCCCACCAGATGATTTCGGCGCTGCTCAATACGCTCTCGACCGATGTGTTCGAACCGCATGAGCTGGCCACCGCCAACGGCATGACCGGCATGGTCTCCTGGATCGGCGGGCTCTCCTTCTCCCTGATCGTGGGCGCTCTGGCCTCGAAGATCGGCTACAACCCGCTCTTCGTATGCCTGACGATCTTCGACATCGTCGGCGCCATCATCGTGGTTTCGCTGCTGCGCAACCGCACCCCGGCCAACGCCTGACAAACAGGCCGGGCGCGCCCTGCAAGACGCCCCGGCCTTTCACCCCCTCAATTCCTGCAGGACATCCGATCATGAGTTCAATGCTGAAACCCCCCGTCTTCCGTCTGAGCAAATCACTGCCCGGCCATCTGGTGCTGGAGAGTGATGCCGGCCAGCGCGCCCACGTCTTCGTGCTCGAGGAAGACATCCTGCGCATGGTGGTGCTGCCCGAGGGCAAGCTGAAGGCAGCGCGCACCTGGGCCATCGCCCCGGGGGCCGATGACGTGCCGGCCGAGGGCCGCGACCGCTTCGACCTCTCCGGCTTCACGCTGCCGCGCGCCGATGTGAGCGAGCATGACGGTGTCCTGACGGTGCAGACGACCCGGATCCGCCTCGCCATCCGGCTGGACGGTCTGGCCTGCCGCTGGGACTGCCTGATCGATGGCAGCTGGGTGCCTGCCGCCAGCGACCGCTACACCCAGGCCTACAACTTCGGCTGGTGGGACGAGAAGGTCTATCACTACCTGCAGCGCAATCCCGACGAGATGTATTTCGGCCTCGGCGAGCGTGCCGGTGAGGCAAACCGCCTCGGTCAGAACTACCGCATGTGCAATCTCGATCCGATGGGTTACAGCGCGCGCAGCACCGATCCGCTCTACAAGCACATTCCCTTCTACATCACTTGGCGCCGCCAGGCCGGCCACGCCTTCGGCCTCTTCTACGACACCCTGTCGGACTGCAGTTTCGACATGGGGCGCGAGCTGGACAACTATCACGGCCACTACCGCTACTTCCGCGCCGATCATGGGGATCTGGACCTCTATTTCATCGCCGGCCCGCTGCCGGCAGACGTGACCCGCCGCTTCACCTGGCTGACCGGCCGGCCGGCTTTCCTGCCGAAATGGAGCCTCGGCTACTCCGGCTCCACCATGACCTATACCGATGCGCCGGATGCCCAGCAGCGCATGAACGAGTTCCTCGATGGCTGTCGCGAGAACGACATCCTCTGCGACTCCTTCCATCTCTCTTCGGGCTACACCTCGATCGGCGACAAGCGCTACGTGTTCAACTGGAACCGCGACAAGTTCCCGGATCCGGCCGCATTCGTCCGTCATTATCTCGAACATGGTGTGCGCCTCTGCGCCAACATCAAGCCGGCCCTGCTGCGCGATCACCCGCGTTTTGCCGAGGCCGCCGCTGCAGGCCTGCTGGTGCAGGAACCGGACGGCAGCCCGCTGGCCGTGCAGTTCTGGGACGAAACCGGCGCCTACCTCGACTTCACCAATCCGGCCACCATCGACTGGTGGAAGTCACGCGTGAAGGATGCGCTGCTCGACTACGGCGTGGCCTCCACCTGGAATGACAACAACGAATTCGAGATCTGGAGCGACAAGGCCCGCGTTCATGGTTTCGGCCAGCCCTTTGCCGCCCGCGAGGCGCGTCCGCTGCACACCATGCTGATGATCCGCAGCTCGAAAGAAGCGCAGATCGAGGCGAACCCCGCCGAGCGTCCCTACCTTGTTTCGCGCTCCGGCGCGACCGGCATGCAGCGCTATGTGCAGACCTGGTCCGGCGACAACTACACGAGCTGGGAAACCCTGCGCTACAACGTGAAAATGGCGATGGGTCTCGCACTCTCGGGCGTCTCCAACACCGGTCATGACATCGGCGGTTTCTCGGGCCCGGCGCCCGAGCCGGAACTCTTCCTGCGCTGGATACAGCACGGCATCTTCCTGCCGCGTTTCTCGATCCACTCCTGGAATGACGACCGCAGCGTGAACGAGCCCTGGATGTATCCGGAGCACACTGCCGTGGTGCGCGATCTCATCCGCCTGCGCTATCGCCTGATGCCCTATCTGTATGACCTGATGTGGCGCTCGCACTCGGGTTACGAACCGATGATCCGCCCGACGCTGCACGACTTCCCGCACGACCCGCGCTGCTTCGAGGAAAACGACGACATGCTGCTGGGCCGCAATCTGCTGGTGGCGTCGGTGGTCGATGCCGGTCGCACCGATCGGCGCGTGCGCCTGCCGGCGGGCGCTGCCTGGTATGACTTCTGGACCGGTCAGCGGCATGCCGGGGGTCAGGAAATCGTGCTGCCCGCCACCGACATGCGCTGCCCGCCGCTGCTCGCCCGTGAAGCCAGTGTCATTCCGCTGAACCTTGCCGAGCAACACTTTGCCGCCCCGGCTGACAGGCGCGGTTTCGCCATCTTCCCGCTGGCCGAGAGCGGCGAATTCAGCGACGAGATCTTCGAGGACGACGGCCACAGCAGCGAGGGTCGCCGCGGCAGCTGGCAGATCCGCGTCACCAGTGCCGAGGAAGGCCTCGGCATCGCCATCGGGCGTTGCGGCAGCTGGCCCGGCATGGGGCTGGAGATCGACGTGCTTCTGCCGGCCGGCGAGAAGCGCGCCATCCGCCTCAGCGGCGCCACGCTGATCAGCGACAAGGCGGTCGCCGGCTCGCGCCGCCTGGCCTTGCGCCTCGCCTGAGCAAACACTTGCCTCCCCGTCCGGTAGTGGCCTGACGAAGGGGCCCTGCCGGGTGCCTTTCCGCGTACCGTTCAGCCGGCTTCCGGCTGCTCGGTCGCGGATCTTTTTTCCGGATGCCGATTCCGCTCTGTTCCGGCGCTGATGCCGACGGTATATTGAGGCCGGACGAAATGCCGCAGCCCGTCCGGCTGCCGGCAGACTTTGCCAGCAGCCGGAATTCCTCTTGAACGCTTCCTTCTCGCTTTTCGAACTGGACATGGGGCAGCTCACCCGCCTCGCCCGCGCAGAGGTGCCGCTCGAACTCGAGGCCGATGCCCTGCCGGAATCCATGCCGCCTGCATTCATCGCACGGCTTTCGCTGCGTCTTGCGGAGCAGGGCGTGCCGGCGCCCTGGTGCTGTACCTTCCTGATCCGCCGCACGCGGGATGGTCGTTTCGTGGGCGCCTGCGGATTCAAGGCGGCGCTGGAGGAGGGCCGTGTCGAAGTCGGTTACGGTGTGGCCCCCGAAGCGCGCGGCGAAGGCGCGGCAACGGCTGCACTGCGGGCGCTGATACAAAAGGCCTTCGAGGCGGGGGCGCAGGCCGTGCTGGCTGAAGTCGAGCCTCATAATCATGCGTCGCTCGCGGTGGTGCGCAAGGCCGGGCTAAGGTGGGCGGGCTGCCGCGTGGATGAGTCCGGCGACGAGGTCGAGCAGTGGCTGCGGCGCAGCGCGGACTGACGCGCCGCCCCGGCCGCCGTTTGCCACACCATGACTGCCATGGACCGGACAAGACATGCCTTTGACATCTTCTGACGCCACCCCGGCAACGCTTCCGCCCGCCGACTTCGCCGCCCGCCTGCGCGAGGCGCTCTCCGCCCTGGCCGATCCGCAGCGTGCGCCGGCCATGGCCGCCTACATGAAAGGTCACTTTGCCTTCTTCGGCGTGCCGATGCCGGCGCGCCGTGCTGCGGTCAAGCCGCTGGTAGTGGCGCTGGGCCGCAGGCCGGATCCGGACTGGCTGCTCGCCGTGGCCGAAGCGTTGTGGGCCTGTGAGGAGCGCGAATGCCAGTATGTGGCGGCCGATCTGCTGGTGAAGTTCGCCAGGCTGCTGGAAGCGCGGCATGAGCCGCGACTCGCGCGCCTGGTGCAGACCCGCGCCTGGTGGGATACGGTCGACCCGCTGGCATCCCGTGTGTATGGCACGCTCGTTCGCAGCGCCCCCGCACTGTGCGAGCGCCTCGATGCCTACGCCAGTCACCCCGACCTGTGGCTGCGGCGCGTCGCGATCCTGCATCAGCTCAGCTGTGCTGACGATACCGACCGCGCACGGCTCGACGCGATCCTCACCGCCAATCTCGCGCACACCGATTTCTTCATCCGCAAGGCCATGGGCTGGGCCCTGCGCGAGTTTGCCTACACCGATCCCGACTGGGTCCGCGCCTGGCTGGGCGCCCACGCTGATGAAGTCTCCGGCCTCACCCGGCGCGAAGCGCTCAAGCGCATCGGCTGAGCCGCCTTGCCGGCCGGCCTCGCACTGCCGGAGAATGTCGTCATGAATCCCGTGATCCTTCTCGTCGAAGACGAACCGGCGATTGCCGACACGCTGGCCTGGACGCTGAAAAGCGAGGGCTTCGAGCCCTGCCATGTCGCCACCGGCGGCGAGGCGCTGGCGCGGCTGGCGCAGGGCGGCATCGCGGTGGCGGTGCTGGATGTGGGCCTGCCGGATCTCTCCGGCTTCGAACTGTGCCGCCGCATCCGTGCGCAGGACGCCGCGCTGCCGGTGATGTTTCTGACTGCGCGCTCCGACGAGATCGATCGCGTGCTCGGCTTCGAGATCGGCGCCGATGATTACGTGGCCAAGCCCTTCAGCCCGCGCGAGGTGGTGGCCCGTTTGCGCGTGATGCTGCGCCGCGCCGGCGCACTGCCCGCCGCGTCGCGGCCTGTGCCGGGCCTGCAGCTGGATGAAGCCGGCGCACGCGTGCTGCATGAGGGCCATCCGCTGCCGCTGACGCGTTACGAATACCTGCTGCTGCGCCACCTGCTCAAGCAGCCCGGCCGCGTCTTCTCGCGTGACCAGTTGCTCGATGCGGTGTGGGGCACTGGCAGCGAGAGCACAGACCGCACCGTCGACACCCACATCAAGACCCTGCGCGCCAAGCTGCGCGCGGTGGCGCCCGAGCTGGACCCCATCCTCACCCATCGCGGCATGGGCTACTCGCTGGCGGTGGCATGAACCTGCCCCTGCGCGTGCTGCTCGGCTACTTTCTGGTAGTGGGGCTCGCGGCTGTTTTCGTGCTGCGCATCTTCGTCGGCGAAGTGCAGCCCAGCGTGCGCGAAGCCATCGAGGAAACCATGGTCGACAGCGCCAACATCCTCGCCGTGATGGCGGCAGACGAGCTGAGTGCCGGCCGCATCGCCCAGGGCAGCTTCGCCGCCCGCATTGCCGAATACCGCGCCCGCGGTGTCGATGCGCCGATCTGGCACTTCCGCAAGAGCACGCTCGACTTCCGCGTGACCGTGACCGATGACAAAGGCATTGTCCGTTTCGATTCGGATGGCGTCGCCGTCGGCGCCGACCACTCGCGCTGGAACGACGTCTACCGCACCCTGCGCGGCGAATACGGCGCCCGCTCCACGCGCGACGATCCTGATGACGACGGCTCCTCGGTCTTCTATGTGGCCGCCCCCGTGCGCGAGGGCGATCGCATCATCGGCGTGCTCACCCTGGCCAAGCCGGTGCGCACCGTGCAGCCCATCATCACTCGCAGCGAGCAGACCATCCTCCGGCACGGCTTCTGGCTGATGGGTGGCGCCGCGCTGATCGGCGTGCTGGTCACCCTATGGCTCACCGGTTCGATCCGCCGCCTGCGCCACTATGCCCAGGCAGTGGCCGCCGGCGAATCCGCCACCCCGCCCACCGGTGGCGGTCAGGAACTCTCCGACCTTGCCCGCGCGATGGAAGCCATGCGTCAGAAGCTCGAAGGCAAGCAGTATGTCGAGCAGACCGTGCAGGCGCTCACCCACGAACTCAAGAGCCCGCTCGCCGCCCTGCGTGGCGCCGGTGAAATCCTCGCCGAGCCGGGCCTGCCCGACGCCCAGCGCCGGCAGTTCGCCGGTCATGTGCTGAGCCAGGGCGCACGCATGCAGGAATGTGTCGAGCGCATGCTCTCGCTCTCGCGCCTTGAAGCCGGACGCGGGCTGGGCGAGCTCGAAACGCTGGAGGCCGGCGAGTTGCTGGAGGATCTATGCCGGGTGCGTATGCCGCGTGCCGATGCCCAAGGCATCACGTTTGAAGTGAGTCGCCCGGATGCCGCCCTTCAACAAGCGCAGGATGAAGCGGGCAGTGCCCGGTGGAGTCCGGGGCCTGGTCGCACAGACGGAGAGCACTCCCGGATTCCAGCTGCTGGCCTTCATCCGGCCTACACATTGCGCGGCGACCGCGAGCGCCTGTTGCTGGCACTCGGCAACCTGCTCGACAACGCCCTCGATCACGCCCCCGCCGGCAGCCTGATCCTGCTCTCGGCAAGCACCGAAGCCGGCGCCTGCTGCTTCCGCATTCGCGATCAGGGCGCAGGCATTCCGGACTACGCCGTGCCGCATCTCTTCGAGCGCTTCTACGGCCTGCCGCGCCCCGACGGCAGCAAGGGCTCCGGCCTCGGCCTCGCCATCGCCCAGGAAGTCGCCCGCCTGCACGGCGGCAGCGTCACGCTGGCGAATCACCCCGAGGGCGGGGTGGAGGCGTGCTTGCGGGTGGCGGGATAAGTCGGTTTTTATGCCGAATGCGTCAATCGGCCAGGAGCGGACGGTCGGTAATCTGGCCTGGAGTCGGATATTCCTAGGGCGCCGAAGGGAACAATGAGTGAAGCGAACTGCGCCGAATTTGGTGACCCTGGGCGAGATGCTTGAATTCAAGATCTGACCCAATACTGTTCGGTTAGTAACTAAATTCTTGCTATTCTGGGGCTACGACCTTCCACTGTGAGTAGTGATGGCACGAACCAAAGCGGTGCTGGGCGCAGGCGCCCGGCTCAGTGACTACCTGAGCGCCAGTCTTCTGGCGCGTGTCTACCCGGCTGAGCAGATCAACGCACTGCTCGACGAGCATGGCTGCAACAGCCAGCGCATCCGCAGCTTTCCAGCTGTCGCGGGCGCCTACTACTGCATGGCGTTGAGTCTGTATCCCGAAGCGGCCTACGAAGAAGTGTTTGCCGTCATCGCGCAAGGCCTGGCGTGGGCGCAATCGAGTCCCGTACCCGCGCAGGTATCCAAATCCTCCATCAGCGAACTGCGCGGCAAACTCGGTCACGCACCCTTGCGGGCGCTCATGCGCCAAGCCTGCTTGCCGTTGGCCAATGCGCAGACGCACCCGGAAGCGTTCTACGCGGGGCTACGAGTCGTCGCCATTGACGGCAGCAACTTTGAAGTCCCCGACGAAGTGGATAACGTCGAGCAGTTCGGCTACCCCGGCAGCCGCACAGGCCATGCGGGCTATCCGCAAGCTCAATGCGCGGTGCTGGTGGAGTGCGCCACACACGCCATTCTGGACGCCTATATTGGCGCCTATCGCACCAGTGAGTGGGAGATATGCGTCCCGCTTCTCGACACTCTCAAGCCGGGCATGCTGTGTCTGGCTGATCGTGGCTTCAATGGCTATCGTTACTGGGAGTCGGCACGACGTAGTGGGGCGGATTTACTGTGGCGCTGCACCAAGGACCGACAACTCCCTGTCCTCCAGACTCTAGCGGACGGCTCCTTTCTGAGCGAGATACGCCCCAGTGCCAAGGACCGTGACGGCAAAGCTGATGCCATTGTCGTGCGCGTGGTTGAGTACGCATTGCCCAGCCTTGACGGTGAGCCCACACGTTACCGCCTGATGACCAGTTTGCTTGACCCGGCACAGGCACCTGCGCTGGAGCTGGCTGCGCTGTATCACACGCGCTGGCAAGTCGAGGCCGTGTTTGATGAGCTCAAAACGCACCTGCAGCAACGGCGTCGCGTATTGCGCTCCAAGACCCCCGAGCTAGTGCGTCAGGAATTCTATGGCTGGGTGTTGGCACACTACGCCGTGCGCTGGCTGATGCATCAGACGGCCAGCGAACATCAACTCTCCCACGCTCAACTGTCCTTTACAGGACACGTCCAGCTGCTGCGACGCACCCAGCCCCTTTCCGGGGCCTTTCCCCCCAGGGCAACCAAGAAAGCGAAAGCGGTGGTTTCGTGAGCTGCTTCAAGGGGCCTCAGCATTGCGCGCCGTGCGCACCTTGGGCCAGCACGCGCCGCGGCAGGTCAAGCGGCAAAAACTCACCCTATGCTTCACATGACCATGACTACCCTCGGCGCAGGCCTATCGATACTTCGCCATGTCTGTTGAAACCCTTGGCGCTATCCGCACGCAAACCCGCAAGGAAAACAATCTAACCGAACAGTATTGGGTCAGTTATTGCTTTTTGTTTCGATTGTGAATGTCAAAGGCGAGCAAGATGAAAGACATGAATTTTATTGTAAAGATATTTTTTTATTTAAAAAATAGAGAACGAACCAAATCAAATCGATTAGTGGTTTGTTGTGTCGCCCTATTTTGTCTGTCAGGGTGCGAAAGGGAGTACACCTTGCATTGGGCTGAGCAGGTGGAATTGCGCGACGGTAAAACCGTAAGAGTTGACAGAACGGCCTATAAACACTGGATAGTAGGTCCTGATGTTGGTTATGTGATGTTAAAACAAGAGTACACAGTTGAATTTCCAGGAGCAAAAGCATGGTCAGGAAGTGATGAACCGATCGTGCTGGATTATGAGATCAATCCACTCAATGAAGTAAATTGGGTTGTGATATCGCCTTTGACGATCGAAGATTGCTTGAAACAGAAATCTCCGCGCGGCATGGCTTCTGTTAATAAGTTCATTTATTCAGGTGGAGAATGGATAAAGGCTGAGCCAGATGAAAGTATATACGGCAAGGCGCTTAATACTTTACGCGTGACATTTAGTAAATTTCATTCAAACAAAGAAAAGAAAAAATTTCATAATAAAAATGGAGTGTATGAACTCGGGTACATCGCTGTATCGTCAAAGGAAAGCCGTGAACTTAATATGCTGGGAATTTATCCCCATGGAACTCGCATGAGTGAGGGAGTCACATATTGCAGTACTATTTGATAAGGCCGTAACCCGGAATCCATGCCCGATTCGTAGGTCGGAAAAGCGAAGCGCCTTCCGACGTTCGGGAATGCTTGATGAGTGATGGCGTAAGTTGAACGAGTCAATCGTCGGAAGGCGCCTGCGGCTTTTCCGACTTACGCTTTGGCCGACTCCCGACTCCCGACTCCCGACTCCCGACTCCCGACTCCCCACTTCACCCTCGCTTCACACAGCCCTCATTCCCGCCTCAAAGTGAGCGCGCATGCTGTCCGGGTATTCAACCTGGAGGGAGTTCTTCATGCGCAGTTTCTTTTTCAAGATGCTGATGATCAGTGTGCTGGCGGTCTTGCTGTTTGTGGCGGGGACGATGGTGCGTGGGGTGGTGGCGGACCGGATCATGAACCGCGAGGTGGCGCGGCAGTCGATCAGCGAGGGGCTGGCGGAGCGGCAGACGCTGGCCGGCCCCTTGCTTCGCGTGAGCTACACCGAGCACTGGCAACGTCCGGTGACGGACAAGGACGGGCGGGTGTTGAGACAGGAGGCCTGCAGCGCGCGACATGAGTTGCTGGTCCTGCCGGAAACGGTGCAGCTGAGTGGGAACCTGATCAGCGAGCCACGCCAGCGCGGCATCTTTCACATCAATGCCTATGTGCTGAGCGGGAAGCTGGCCGGTACGCTGAAGATGCCGGCACTCGCCGGGCTTTCACGGCAGGAGCCGGATTCGAGCGTGGTGATCGATTCCGCCGAGCTGCTGCTTTCGGTGACCGATCCGCGCGGCCTGCGCAAGCTGGAACTGAAGGTGGATGGCCGGCCGCTGGCGCTGGAGCCCGGTACCGGCATGGAGCGGGCTGGCAGTGGTGCGCGCGCGCAACTGCCGGAGGCGGCAACGCTGGCCGGCAAGCTGCTGACCTTCGACCTGGCGCTGGATCTGGCCGGCACGGATTCATTCAGCATGGTGCCACTGGCGCGGGACACGAGCGCGAGCCTCAACTCACGCTGGCCGCATCCGTCCTTCGGCGGGCGCTTCCTGCCGGAGACGCGTACGGTGACGGCAAAGGGCTTCGAAGCACAATGGCATGTCAGCGCACTGGCCTCGAATGCCCGCCAGAGCTGGCCGATGGGGCCGGAGGGGGCGGCGCGGCCGGTGGATACGCTGGTGGTGAGCATGATCGATCCGGTGGATGTCTATTCGATGTCCGACCGCGCCAGCAAGTATGCCGAGCTCTTCATCGCGATCACCCTGGGCGCCTTCCTGCTCTTCGAACTGCTGCGCCGCCTGAGTCTGCATCCGATGAACTACCTGCTGATTGCGGCCGCGCTGCTGATCTTCTTCCTGATGCTGCTCTCGCTCTCCGAGCGCCTGGGCTTCGGGCTGGCCTATCTTTCGGCGGCGAGCGCCTGCGTGCTGCTGATCGGTTTCTACAGCGCGCATCTTCTGCGCAGCCTGTGGCTGGCGAGCGGCTTCACGCTGGGGCTGGGCGCGCTTTACGGCGCGCTTTACATGATCCTGCTGTCGGAGCAGAACGCGCTCCTGATGGGCAGCCTGCTGCTCTTCGCGCTGCTGGCCTGCGTGATGGTGGGCACCCGCAAGGTGGACTGGAATGCTTTGCTCGCCCCGGCGCTGGCAGCGCCTGTGGCTGAGGAGGCGGACTGACCTTCCTGCTGTCGAGATCAAGCCCGGCCCTGGTGCAGGCCGGGCTTTGGTGTGAGTGCGTGAGAAATCACTGACGCCGATCAGCGGCCGCGGCCGATTCCGTGCCGGTGACGCGCTGCCGAGAATGGGTTGCACCGCCGCCGTGCCTCGGCAGCGCCACGCATCGGAGCCCATCATGAAAGCACTGACCTATCACGGCGTACGCGACGTTCGCGTGGAAAACGTACCCGACCCGCGTCTGCATGAGCCGGATGACATCCTGCTGCGGGTGACCGCCACCGCGATCTGCGGCTCCGATCTGCACCTCTACCGGGGCAAGGTGCCCGGTCTCAAGGATGGCGACATCCTCGGCCACGAGTTCATGGGCGTCGTCGAGGAAGTGGGCCGCGACGTGACGCGCCTCGCCCCCGGCGACCGGGTGGTGGTGCCCTTCACGATCTCCTGCGGCCATTGCTTCTTCTGCGAGCGCGCACTCTATTCCGCCTGCGAAACCACCAACCCGGCACGCGGCGCGATCATGAACAAGAAGACCGCCCGCTCCGGCGCCGGCATGTTTGGCTACACCCATCTCTATGGCGGTTACGCCGGCGGCCAGGCCGAATACGTGCGTGTGCCAAAGGCCAATGTCGGCCCGCTGAAGCTGCCTCCCGGCGTGGCGGACGACAGGGTGCTCTTCCTCTCCGACATCCTCCCCACCGGCTATCAGGCCGCGCTGAACGGAAACGTGGGCCCCGGCTCATCGGTGGCGATCTTCGGCGCGGGCCCGGTGGGCCTGATGGCAGCGGCGAGCGCGCGACTGCTCGGCGCGGAGCAGATCTTCATGATCGACCACCACGCCTACCGGCTCGCTTTTGCGGAAGCCACCTATGGCGTCGTGCCGATCAATTTCGACGACATCGAAGACCCGGCCGAACGCATCATCGAGCTCACCGGGTTCCGTGGGGTCGACTGCGCCATCGATGCGGTGGGCTTCGAGGCCAAGGGCAGCGCGCTCGAAACCGTGCTGACCGACCTCAAGCTCGAAGGCTCCAGCGGCAAGTGCCTGCGCCAGGCCATCGCCGCGACCCGGCGCGGCGGCATCGTGAGCGTGCCCGGCGTGTATGCCGGATTCATACACGGCTTCCTCTTTGGCGACGCCTTCGAGAAAGGCCTGAGCTTCCGCATGGGCCAGACCCATACCCAGCATCACATGCCGGTGCTGCTGGAGCACATCCTCGAAGGCCGGCTGAATCCGGAAGTCATCATCTCGCACCATCTGCCGCTGGATCAGGCGGCCGAAGGCTACCGCCTCTTCGCCGAGAAGCTCGAAGACTGCCGCAAGGTGGTGCTCACGCCTTCGGCGCTGGGTCAGGTCAGCAGGGCGCCATGAGCAAAGCGAATCGCGCCAGGGTGCCGGAACGGCGCCTTGATGGGTGAGCGATACGGAGCGGACGGCGCCATGGCGCGTGGGCAGAAAAAGCCCGGCCATTCTCAACTGCGGCGCGCACCGGGCTGGCGGCGTGTGGTTCATCCGAAGCCGGTGCGTGCTGCGTGGGATGAGGGACGCATGCGGCGCGATTCGCTGCGCTCATGGCGCCCTACGCCAGACGTGGCCGGCCCGGCTTTCGGAGGCCGCTTTGAGCCATCCCGTGAAGTCGCACGCACATCCTGGAGATGAGGGCGCGCAGGGCGTCCGGGGCAATTTCTTGTCTGGCCGGCCTGCGTAGGGCGCCATGAGCAAAGCGAATCGCGCCAGGGTGCCGGAACGGCGCCTTGATGGGTGAGCGATGCGGAGCGGACGGCGCCACGGCGCGTGGGCAGAAAAAGCCCGGCCATTTTCAACTGCGGCGCGCACCGGGCTGGCGGCGTGTGGTCCATCTGAAGCCGGTGCGCGCTGCGTGGGATGAGGGACGCATGCGGCGCGATTCGCTGCGCTCATGGCGCCCTACGCCAGACGTGGCCGGCCCGGCTTTCGGAGGCCGCTTTGAGCCATCCCGTGAAGTCGCACGCACATCCTGGAGATGAGGGCGCGCAGGGCGTCCGGGGCAATTTCTTGTCTGGCCGGCCTGCGTAGGGCGCCATGAGCAAAGCGAATCGCGCCAGGGTGCCGGAACGGCGCCTTGATGGGTGAGCGATGCGGAGCGGACGATGCCATGGCGCGTGGCCAGAAAAAGCCCGGCCATTCTCAACTGCGGCGCGCAACGGGCTGGCGGCGTGTGGTTCATCTGAAGCCGGTGCGCGCTGCGTGGGATGAGGGATGCATGCAGCGCGATTCGCTGCGCTCATGGCGCCCAACGCCAGACGTGGCCGGCCCGGCTTTCGGAAGCCGCTTCGAGCCATCCCGTGAAGTCGGACACACCTCCTGGAGATGAGGGCGCGCAGAGCGTCCGGGGCAATTTCTTGTCTGGCGGGTCCACGTAGGGCGCCATGAGCAAAGCGAATCGCGCCAGGGTGCCGGAACGGCGCCTTGATGGGTGAGCGATACGGAGCGGACGGCGCCATGGCGCGTGGGCAGAAAAAGCCCGGCCATTCTCAACTGCGGCGCGCACCGGGCTGGCGGCGTGTGGTTCATCCGAAGCCGGTGCGTGCTGCGTGGGATGAGGGACGCATGCGGCGCGATTCGCTGCGCTCATGGCGCCCTACGCCAGACGTGGCCGGCCCGGCTTTCGGAGGCCGCTTTGAGCCATCCCGTGAAGTCGCACGCACATCCTGGAGATGAGGGCGCGCGGGGCAATTTCTTGTCTGGCCGGTCCACGTAGGGCGCCATGAGCAAAGCGAATCGCGCCAGGGTGCCTGCTTCGGGCGAGCCAGACTGAATGCTGTCCTCAGTCCTCAACGAAAACATGTCCCGCCTGTCGCAGGAGGGCGCGCGCGCGGGCGAGCTCGGAGCGCGGGAGCAGGAGGTGGTCGCCGTCGTAGGTGGAGACGATGAAGATGCCGATGGCGGCGCGGGAGAGTGGTTCGATGACGGCGAGCACGATGCCGGTTTCGTCGAAGGCGAAGGGGCCGACGAGCTGGAGGCAGGCCCAGTCGCGTGAAGCCGTGCATGACGACGGGATGTGTTCCTGGCGGCAGGTGATGGAGAGTTCGTCTGCACTGCGGCTGACCGAGAGGAAGCCCGCACCGCCTGCCCAGTCCGGTACGGCCGCGCCGGGGTCCAAGCGGGCGATACCATAGTCGCCTGCCAGCTCGCGCAGACGCACGCTGCGGCGCGGGGCTCTGTCAGGCAGGGTGGGCCAGACGCGGCTCGCGCGCCAGAGGGCGAGCGCAGGTTTCAGGGCTTCGCGCCGCGCAAGACTTTCGGCGGGCCATTCCTGCGCCATGTCGTAGTACTCAGGCACGGCGCGCACATCCGCCGGCAGCGGCAGCCAGGGCTGCTTCGTCGAGGTGAAGATGTGGATGTCGGGCGGCGCGATGTCAGGCTCGTCCAGCGTGCCGACGCGCACGAAGCTCACCAGCGGACCAGCTCCGGCATAGTGGCTCCAGAGGGCGAGGCGGCAGTGCGGGCAGCGGGCCACGCGCTGGCCGGCACCGCTGGCGGTGGGCAGGTCGATCAGTTCGGGAGTGCCGCGCAGCAGCGTGACGCGGTCGGCCTCGATCATGGCGTTGAGCGCGAAGGCACTGCCGGATTCCCGCTGGCACCAGCGGCAATGACAGGCATGCACGATGAGGGGGGCGCTGGCCAGCCGGTAGCGGATTGCTCCGCAGTCGCATCCGCCTTCGGCGGGAAAGGCTTCGTGCTTCATCGCTTGCTCCTGTCGGACGGCATGTCAGACGAGCATGCTGCCACAGGTGCGCGAATTGACGTTTGCCGTAGGGCGCTCTGAGCAACGCGAAGCGCGCCGCAGCAGCATCGCGCTCGGGCGCTTCGGCGGGCGTTGCTCAGGGCTACTACGGCGTGCTTCGCTCCGTGGTGCTTCGGCGCGCTTCGCTCAGGGCTTCTACGGCGCGCTTCGCTTCGCTCAGGGCGCCCTACTGGCCATTCATGACGGATGAATGATCTGGGGGTGGGTGAAGTCAGGCGGCCGGATGGAAAAAGCCCGGGCTGTTTTCACAGGCCGGGCTCGGGGGAGGGCAGCTTTCTCTTGATGGCTTTGTGCGGGCAGCGCTGCGGGGTGATGCGGTGTCACCCGGGGAGCCGGGGCCCGGGAGCCGGGCCCTGTTTCCGTCGCGCATGCCCGTCAGACGGCGGGCTTTGGCTGGTGCAGCGAGCTCAGGCTTGTTCAGGGCTTCTGCGGCGCGCTTCACTCAGCTGCTACGGCGCGCTTCGCTTCGCTCAGGGCGCCCTACGTGTCGGGCACAAGAACGTCATCCTGCGCACCCAGCACCCAGCACCCAGCACCCAGCTCAGCGTGCCGCGCCGAACTTGTCGACGGCTTCCCAGAGGCCGTTCAGATACACGGCGCCGAGGGCACGGTCGTAGAGGCCGTAGCCGGGCTTGCCGGTTTCGCCCCAGATCATGCGGCCGTGGTCGGGGCGCACATAGCCCTGGAAGCCGGTGTCGTGGTAGGCCTTGACGATGGCGGCCATGTCGAGCGAGCCGCAGTCCGAGCGGTGCGCGGTTTCCTCGAAGTCGCCGGCCGCATTGACCTTCACGTTGCGCAGGTGGGCGAAGTGGATGCGGCCCATGCCGCCGAACTCGCGCACCAGGGCTTCCACGTTGTTCTCCGGGCCGGCGCCGAGCGAGCCGGAGCAGAGGGTGAGGCCGTTGGCGGGGGTGTCGACGATCTTTACGATGCGGGCGAGGTCGTCGCGGTTCTTCACGATGCGCGGCAGGCCGAAGATGGGGCGGGGAGGATCGTCCGGGTGGATCGCCATCTTGATGCCGGCTTCCTCGGCGACCGGGATGATGGCCTGGAGGAAGTAGGTGAGGTGCGACCAGAGCTTCTCTTCGTCGATGCGCGAGTATTCGTCGAGCAGGGCCTTGAGTTCCTCGGGCTTGTAGCTCGAATCCCAGCCGGGCAGCGAGATGCCCTTGGATACGTCGATGGCTTCGGCCTCGGCGGTGCTGAAGGCGAGCGTGGTGGAGCCGTCTTCGAGCTTCTTGGCGAGCGTGGTGCGGGTCCAGTCGAAGACCGGCATGAAGTTGTAGCAGATCACTTTCAGACCGCATTCGGCGAGGTTGCGGATGCTCTGCTGGTAGTTGGCGATCAGGCGGTCGCGGGTCGGCTTGCCGAGCTTGATGTCTTCATGCACCGGCACCGATTCGATCACGTCGAAGGCGAGGCCGTGGGCTTCGATTTTGGCCTTGAGGGCGCGGATGTTTTCGACCGGCCAGACTTCGCCGACCGGCACGTCATACACGGCGGACACGATGCCGTGCATGCCGGGGATCTGGCGGATGTATTCGAGGGTGACGGGGTCCGAGTCACCATACCAGCGGAATGACATTTTCATGGGGAGTCTCCTTCTTGTTTCAGTGGTTCAGGCGCAGCACCGGGCGGGCGCTGCGACGGGCCGGCGCGGGTGCGGGCAGCGCGACGCCGGCGGATTCGGGATTCAGTTCGGTGGCAACGCAATGCCATTGCCCGGAATGGGGCTGGCTGGCGATGTATTGCCGGGCACGTTCTTCGGAGGAGAAACAGGCCAGGGGCTGGTGACTCCAGACGATCCAGATCTGCATCATGGCGGGCCTCCCGTTCTCAGACGCCGGAATAGGCAGAGAAACCGCCATCGACGGGCACGACCACGCCATTGACGAAGCCGGATGCCGCGCCGGACGCGAGCCAGAGCAGTGTACCGTCAAGCTCCTTCGCTTCACCGAAACGCTTCATCGGCGTGTTGGCGAGGATCTTGCCAGCGCGGGCGGTGGGCTGGCCATCGGGGGAAAACAGCAGCGCCTGGTTCTGGTTGGTGACGAAGAATCCGGGCGCGATCGCATTCACGCGGATGCCGGCAGGTGCCAGATGCACCGCGAGCCACTGGGTGAAGTTGCTCACGGCGGCCTTGGCAGCGCTGTAGGCGGGGATCTTGGTGAGCGGCCGGAAGGCGTTCATCGAGGAAATGTTGAGGATGGAGCAGCCTTCGCGGCCCACCATCTGCAGCGCGAAGACCTGGCTGGGCAGCAGGGTGCCGAGGAAGTTCAGATCGAACACGAAGCGCATGCCTTCGGGGGCCAGGGTGAAGAAATTCACCTTGGCGGGATCGGGATTCTCGAGGTCTTCCGGCGAGAAGGTTTCGGCGCTGGTCGTACCCTTCGGGTGATTGCCGCCGGCGCCGTTGATCAGCAGGTCGCAGGGGCCGAGCTTTTCGAGCACCACGGCCGCGGCCGCTTCGAGCGACTCGCGTTCGAGCACGTTGGCGGCCAGGCCGATGGCCTCATGGCCGGCCGCGCGCAGCTCGGCGGCAACCGCTTCGGCCGCTTCCTGACGCAGATCGATGATGGCGACGCGGGCGCCGCTGGCGGCCAGGGTGCGCGCCATGCCTGCACACAGCACACCGCCACCGCCGGTAACCACGGCAACCTTGCCGGAAAGATCGGCACTGAATGAACCGGACATTGCATGTCTCCTTGTAGTGAAAGCCTTTGCGTCGCCGGCGCCGGGGCGCGGCTGAGGAATGACACAAGCGTGGATCAAGGAGGTCATACCGTCCAATTCAGAATAAGTCAGTGGGAATACCTTTGCGGTATGGGGTTGCCGTTTCAGGGCAGCCGGCCATGCCATGCCAGCGAGAGGGCGCTGGCCAGCGTCACCAGGGCCGCCGCCAGGGCCGCGATCAGGCCGCTGACTTCGGTCTGCTTCGTTTCAAAGCCGATGCGGGAATTCAGCGACTCATAGACGCGGGCGAGGTTCAGCGCGGAATCCGCATGGAAGTATTCGCCCAGCGTCATTTCTGCCATGCGCTTGAGGGTCTCCTCATCGAGCTGTACCCGCATTGACCAGCCCTCGAAGCCGATGGTGTCGCCCTCGCGCGTGCCGATGCCGATGGTATAGACCCGGATGCCGCGCTCGGCCGCCAGCTTTGCGGCTTCGAGCGAATCCGGCCCGGTGGTGCGCTGGCCGTCGGTGAGCAGGATGATCGCGTTCGTGGCATTCGAGCCCGGCGGCACCGGCTTGAACTCCGCGCGGGCCTTGTCCTGCCCGACAGGTAGATTGTCGGCGTGGTTGTAGAGCAGTTGCGAGAGGTCGATGCCGCTGTCGGGCAGCAGGGTGGCGAGCGAGAGGATCAGCCCGCTGCCGATCGCGGTGCCGCGCTGGAGCTGGAAGCGGTCGATGGCGGCGAGCAGGTCTTCGCGGTTGTGGGTGGGCGCCTGCACCACCGAGGCCGTGCCCGCGAAGGACACGATGCCGGCCCGGGTGGCGGGCGGCAGCGCCTTGAGGAAGTTGCGCGCGGCCGCCTGTGAGGCCTCGATGCGGCTGGGCTCGACGTCGGTGGCGCGCATGCTGCCGGACACATCCATGGCGAGCATCACCGTCTGCTGTTGCACCGGCAATGTCAGCGTCATGACCGGACGGGAGGCGGCCAGCAGCATCAGCGCCAGCGCGACTAGCATCAGCAGCGGCGGCAGGTGGCGGCGCAGCGCATGGCCGCGGCCCAGTGCCTCGCGCACCAGTTCCAGGCCGGCATAGCGCAGCGCGTGGCGCTTGCGCCGGCGCAGGATCAGCACATAGGCGGCAACGAAGGCCGGCACGAGCAGCAGCGCCCACAGCGCGTGCGGCCACAGGAAGGTCATGCCGGTCTCCCCTGCGCCGGGGCCGCGGCCAGATGCGCCGGCATGCCGCGCGCGCCGGGCTGGCGCATCCGGCGCAGGTCGGCAAAGCGCAGCAGGGCGTCGATCAGCCCGCCTTCGGTGGAGAGCTCCAGCGCGTCGACGCCGGCGCGGGCAAAGGCGCTGCGCAGGGCGGCTTCGCGCTGCTCGACGAGGGTCGCAAAGCGCTTGCGAAAGCCCTTGTCATGCGTGTCGACGAAGAGCTGCTCGCCGCTTTCGGCGTCTTCGAGCAGCAGCATGCCCAGCTCGGGCAGCGCGTGTTCGAGCGGGTCGGAGAGGCGCACCGCGATGACTTCGTGATGCTGGGCGAGGCGGCCGAGCACGGTTTCCCAGCCCGGCGCGCTGATGAAATCCGACACCACGAAGATCAGCGAGCGCCGGGCAGCAATGCCGGCGGCATGTTCGAGCAGGCCGGCCAGCGCGGTCGGCGCGGTGGGGCCACGTGGCCGCGCCAGCACCGTCTGCAGCAGATGCAGCACATGGCGCCGACCCGTGCGGGCCGGCACCACGGTATCCACCCGGCTGCCGTAGCACAGCGCGCCCACCCGGTTGCCGTGGCGGCTGAGCAGCCGGGCGATCACGCCGGTGAATTCGGCCGAGATGACCTGCTTGCGCACCCGCATGCCGAAATCCAGCGAGGCGGAGAGGTCGAGCAGGAACCAGGCGGTGAGGTCGCGATCCTCGTTGTAGATCCGCACATGCGGCGTCTGCAGGCGCGCGGTGACGTTCCAGTCGATGTGGCGCACGTCGTCGTGCGACTGGTACTCGCGCAGGTCGGCGAGGTCCAGCCCGGGGCCACGGAAGAGGCTGCGGTAATCGCCGTGCAGCAGGCCGTCGAGGCGGCGGATCACCGTCCACTCCAGGCGCAGCAGCAGCGCTTCGGCCTCAGGCAGTGGCGACATGGGCGGGCTCCAGGCTCTTCTGCGGTGCCGGGATGTGCTGCATCAGGCGCGAGATCAGCACGTCGGTCGTGATGCCTTCGGCCAGCGCCTGGTAGCTGGGCACGAGGCGGTGGCGCAGCACATCGGGCACCAGCTCGAGCAGGTCGGTCGGCAGGGCGTAGTCCCGCCCGCGCAGGAAGGCCAGCGCCCGCGCGCCTTCGACCAGGTGAATCGTGGCGCGCGGGCTGGCGCCGCACGCGAGCAGCGGTGCGAGCTCGGCGACGCCGTAGCGTTCCGGTTCGCGCGTGGCGCAGACCAGGCGCACCGCATGCTGGATCAGCGCCGGCTCCACAAAGCCGCGCCGGCATTCTTCCTGCAGCGCGGCGAGCTGCGCCATGCTGGCCACCGCGGTGATCTGCGGGGGCTCGCCGGTGACGCGCTGGACGATCACGAACTCTTCCTCCGGCGTGGGGTAGTCCACCCGCAGCTTCATCATGAAGCGGTCGACCTGCGCCTCCGGCAGCGGATAGGTGCCTTCGGTCTCGATCGGGTTCTGGGTGGCCATCACCAGAAAGGGGGCGGGCAGGTGATGGGTTTCGCCGGCGAGGGTGACCTGCCGCTCCTGCATCACTTCGAGCAGCGCGCTCTGCACCTTGGCCGGGGCGCGGTTGATCTCGTCGGCCAGCAGCAGATGGGTGAAGACCGGGCCGAGCGTGGTGGCGAATTCACCCGTCTTCGGGTTGTAGATGCGATTGCCGACGAGGTCTGCCGGCACCAGGTCGGGCGTGAACTGGATGCGCTTGCAGGCGCCGCCCAGCGCGGTGGCAAGCGTTTTCACGGTCAGTGTCTTGGCCAGGCCCGGCACGCCTTCGACCAGCAGATGTCCCTGCGCGAGCAGGGCGACCATCACGCGCTCGAGGAACTGATCCTGCCCCACGATCAGCTTCTTCACCTCGTACAGGATGCGTTCCATCAGGCTGGCGACTTCGGCGGGGCGGGCGGGCGCAGGGCTCATGGCGGATTCCTCGGGCCGGTGGGAGGGGTCAGAACGGAGACAGGCCGACGCCGGCGGCTGCGTTCTCGATCGGTACGGCAAAACCCAGGCCGACGAAGAAGCGCTGTTGCACCGGATTGAGCAGGGCTGCCACGATGCCGACGACCTCGCCCTTCATGTTCACCAGCGGCCCGCCGGAGTTGCCCGGGTTCGCTGCGGCATCGAACTGGATCAGGCCGCCGAGCAGGGTGTCGCCCTCGGGCGAGCGGAACTCGCGGCCCAGACCCGACACCACGCCCGCCGACACTGAGGGCCCGAAGCCGAAGGGAAAGCCCACTGCGGCCACTTCGTCGCCGGGCTGCAGGCCGGCGGTGGAGACCAGGGTGGCCGGCCTGAGGTCGTCCGGCACGCGCTCGGCGCGCAGCACGGCGAGGTCATTGGCGGGGTCGACGCTGGCGATGGCGGCACCCGACTCCGAGCCGTCCGCGAAGCGGACGCGGATCTCCCGCGTGCCCAGCACCACATGCAGGCTGGTCAGGATCGCGCCCTGCTCGGTGATCACCACACCGCTGCCGATGGCGGTCCGTTCACGCTCGCCCGCGTCGGCCTGGCGCCGGCCCTTGCCGCGCGGCTGTGCTGCGCTGGCCGTATCAGCGGGTTCACGGCCGCTGACCCGCACCACCGACGGGCTCACCCGCGCATAGGCACGCGCCGTGGCCGAGGGCAGGGTTTTCGTTTCGAAGCTGCGCAGCACCGCGCGGTCGATGTCGGCCTGGGTCAGGCGCTCGGCAGGCGGCATGAACTGGCGCGAGAGCAGGCCGCCGCCCAGGGCAGAGAGCACCAGAAGCAGCAGGGGGAGTACGCGTCGCCACCGCCGGCCCGGGCGGATCCGGCGGGCCGGGCCGGCCGCAGCCGGCGCAGCACCTGCGGGCAGGGCTGCGGGCGCTGCCGCGGTGCGGGCCGTGCTGTAAAAGGCGGTTCGTTTCATGCGCCCCCTTGCGTCGAAGGCGGAGGGCGGGCAAGGCCGGCCGGTCCGCACTCAGCAGACGGCCGCGGCGGACGCGGCCTTCATTCATGCTGGCACGCGAATCCCGGCGGTTCCACCCTGATTGCAAGAGGGGTTTGCCGCGCGGCTGCCCTTGCTTCCGCTCGTGCGCCCGGTGCCCGACGCTTCGGGCGGTGCGCTCGGGCAGGCCGCATTCGATCCGGGCCGGGCGTTCAGGTGAGCGCTCCCGGAGAAATCAGGGACGGCTCAGCCGAGGCGGCCGACGCCGGATCAGGCTGTCCGGAGCCGGCCCGGTTGCGGCGGGACGGGCGATCAGCGCGGTGCGATGCTGCCCGAGCCGCGATGATTCTCGCGCTCGAGCTGGCGCAGCGTGGCTTCGTCGCGGGCGAGGCGGTAGCGGGCTTCGGATTCCTCGCGGCGGCGACGGCTTTCTTCCTCGTACTGGCTGCGGCGCTGGGCATTGAGCGCTTCACGCTCGGCGCGGGCCTGGTCATAACGCTGCTGCGAGTCCGACTGGTTGTAGGCGCGATCGGCCTGGGCGCGGGCGATGCGGATGTCCTGCTCCACACGCTGTGCCTCCATCCGGCGCCGGGCCTCTTCCTGCTGCTGTTCCATGCGCGCCTGGCGGGCAAGGTCGCGCTCCGTTTCGGCGGCACGGGCCTCGGCTTCCTGCGCGAGGCGCTGCTCTTCGAGCCGGATCGCTTCCGCGACCAGGCGCTGGCGCTGCACGTCGGCCTTGTGGTTGAAGTAGAGCCAGGCGCCCAGCACACAGGCCACCACCACCGCCGCGGCCCAGCGCAGCGTATGGGGCGAATCGGCGTGCGATTCATGGATCACCACGGCAGAGGCCGGCAGGGCGGGCGGGTTCAGGCGCCGGTCGTAACGGGCACGCAGCTCCGGGTTGGAGAGCGTCTGGAAGGCGTCCTTGATCAGATTGAAGTGCGTATCGGGGTCCAGCCGGTCGGATCGCAGCGTGCCCTCCAGATAGTTCGCCTTCAGGCGTTCGAACGCGGCGGTGATGGCTTCGGTGGAAGCCGATGTGCTGACCTCGAGCAGGTCGTAGAGCGTTTTTTCCTGTGTCATTCCCCAAGCCCGGCGACGCCCGCGCGGCACCGGACCCGGCAGGTGTCCGCGGCGCAGGTTTGTTGTTTTTAACGATTCCTTACGGATTCTAACGATAAACCATGGTGCCGGCATGTCGGAATCCGGCTCAAGCCCGTGTGGCGGGGATTCCGTCACGCCGTCGCGGCGCTGCCCGGTCTGGCTTGCCAGGTCAGGATATCCATGAGGCGGCCGTCGTCTTCGGCGCGCATTTCGGTGTAGCGGAAGCCGGCCTGCTCCAGCACGCGGCGGGCCGCGGTGTTTTCGGGCACGCAGATCGCCACCACGCGGGCGAAGGCATGCCAGTGCCAGCCCCAGTCGAGCAGGGCCGGCAGCATTTCGCCGGCAAGGCCTTGCCCCCAGTGGCTGCGCAGCAGCGCGAACTTCAGCTCGACCTCGGTTTCGCCTTCGGGCTGAAGAAGCCCGCAGAAGCCGAGCACGCCCCCATGCTGGCGCGACACCAGCGCCAGCATGCCGCTGCGCTGGCGACGCGCGTTCTCCAGCGTGATCTGCAGCCAGCGGGCGCAGTCGGCCTCGCTCAGCGGCTCGCCGTCGTCGACGCCCTGCATGGCGGCCGCGTCGCCATAGACGGCGAGCAGCGCGGGCAGGTCCGCCTCGAGGCAGTGCCGGGCGAAAAGGCGTGGCGTGCTGAAAAGCGCGGTGGCGTCCGAAGTCATGGGGCGGCGGCGCTCAGAGCGCGTCGAGATACAGCGCTTCGACCTTGGCGCGGGCCCAGGGCGTGCGGCGCAGGAACTTGAGGCTCGACTTGATGCTGGGGTCGGACAGGAAACAGCGCACCGGAATCCGCCGGCCGAGCTCCTCCCAGCCGAAGTGGGTGACCAGATCGGTCAGGATCGCCTCCAGGGTGAGGCCGTGAAGCGGGTTGGCGGGTTGTTCCTGCATGCCTGAGCTTTCAGTAAGGGGCCGCAGGCTGCGGCGCCAGCGCGCAGGATAGCCCAGCGCGTGACCAGAGGGGGCGCGGCCTCTCCGCGCCGGGAGGGGCAGGAATCCAAGCGAGCGGCACTGCAGCCCGGAGAGAAACGCCGAAGGACACCCTCCGGCGGCGCCGCGCGGTCAGCGTGGAGCGGTGTTCGGTTGGTGCGGCACAGTGCGGGTGGCCACGGTTTCAGCGCCCGTAGAGCCGGCAGAAACTCGCCAGCAGCTCATGATGGCGTGGCTGCAGCTGGGCCCAGTCGAAACGCCATTGCCAGTAGCCGGAGGGCTTGCCGGGAAAGTTCATGCGCGCTTCGCTGCCGAGCCCGATCACGTCCTGCAGCGGATGGATCGCCAGATCCGCCACGCTGGCGCAGGCCGCACGGATCATCTGCCAGCCGATGTCCTGGCCGTCGATGGCGAGGTAGTCGCGTACATGCTGGCGTTCTGCCTCGCTGATCGAGGCCCACCAGCCGGGCGTGGTGTCGTTGTCGTGCGTGCCGGTGTAGATCACGCTGTCACGCGCATGGCGGTGCGGCAGATAGGCATTGCTGCTGTCGCTGCCGAAGGCGAACTGCAGGATGCGCATGCCGGGAAAGTCGAACTGGCGGCGCAGGTCTTCCACATCGGGCGTGATTACGCCGAGGTCTTCCGCAATGATCCGGAGCGGACCGAGTGCCGCCGCGATGGCTTCGAACAGCGCGGCTCCCGGCCCCGGCACCCAGCGGCCATTGATCGCGGTCTCTTCGCTGGCGTGGATCTCCCAGTGTGCCGCAAAGCCGCGGAAGTGGTCGATGCGCACGATGTCGACCAGCTCGAAGGTGGCGCGCACCCGCTCGATCCACCAGGCGTAGCCTTCTTCGGCGTGGGCGGACCAGCGATAGAGCGGATTGCCCCAGCGCTGGCCGGTCTCGGAGAACGCGTCCGGCGGCACGCCGGCCACCACGGTCTGGCGGCCGTTTTCGTCGAGCTCGAAGAGCTCCGGCCGGGCCCAGACTTCGGCACTCTGGCAGGCGATGAAGATCGGTGCGTCGCCCACGATCCGGATGCCGGCCGCGTTGGCGTAAGTTCTGAGCGCATGCCACTGGCGGAAAAAGCACCACTGGCAGAACTTCCAGAACGCGATCGCCTCGGCATGCACCTCGCGCGCGGTGGCCAGCCCGGCCGCTTCGCGGCGCGCCAGGGTGGGCGGCCAGTCGGCCCAGTCCTGCCAGCCGAAATGATCGGCCAGACTCATGAACAATGCATAGTCGTCGAGCCAGCCGATCTGGCTCACGCAGAACCGCGCGTAATCCTCGCGCTGCGTCACCGTGGCGCCATCGCGGAACGCACCGGCCGCGCGGCGCAGGCGCTCCATGCGCCAGGGCACGACCCGGGCGAAGTCGATCGCGTGCGTGTCGAACGGCGTAGCGGGCACGAGCTCGGCGGTGTCCAGCCAGCCCTGGTCGGCGAGCTCGGCGAGGTCGATCAGCAGCACATTGCCGGCAAAGGCCGAGCTGCTCATGTAGGGCGAGTTGCCTGGCCCGATGCCCCCCAGCGGCAGGATCTGCCACAGTGATTGGCCGGCTTTGACCAGCCAGTCGACGAACGCGAATGCCGCCGGACCGAGGTCTCCCGAGCCATGCGGACCGGGCAGGGACGTGGGATGCAGCAGGATGCCGCTGGCGCGTGGGAGTCTCATGGCTGGAAGACCGTGATGAGGGCGGAGGACTGACGGCCGAGTGCGTTCGGCGTCCTTGTTCGTGGTACAGCCGGGGCAAGCGTCGCAAGCCTAGTCATGATGTTCTCCTGAAGTCCCCGGGCGCTCCGCAGCACACAGGATCAAGTTCCAAGTCGCAAGTTTTGCAGGTAGCGCTCCGCGCACCCCGCACCCTGTCCAGAGCGCTCAGCACCCGGTATCAAAGCCTTATCCCCGCCCCGGCCGCAGAGAGCAGCACCAGGCTGTGCGCCGGCACTTCGTAGTTCACTTCGCCCTGACCATGCCAGCGCCCGGCGCCGCGCGGATGGGTGGTGTCGAGCTGGGTTTCCCAGACGCCGGCGGGCAGCATGAAGTCCTGCGCCTCGGCGCCGGCATTCACGAGCAGCAGCAGCGGCGCGCTGGCCCGGCCCGGGCGGCCGATGAGGCAGGCAAGACTGCCGCCGCGCCCCCAGTCTTCGCCGCGCATGGGTTTGCCGTCGGGCCTGAGCCAGTAGAGATCGTGCAGGCCGTGCGGGTCGGCTTCGCCGCTGTACCAGTGCTTGTCGAAAAGCAGGGCCTGGCGGCGCAGGCGGATCACGCCGGCGGTGAATTCGATCAGATCCTCGTCGGCCTGCGCCCAGTCGATCCAGCTGATGTCATTGTCCTGACAGTAGGCGTTGTTGTTGCCCTGCTGGCTGTGGCCGAGCTCATCGCCCTGAGCGAGCATCGGGGTGCCTTGCGCCAGTAGCAGCGTGGCGAGCAGCGCGCGCTGCAGGCGGCTGCGCAGTGCCGCCACCACCGGATCGGCGCTCGGGCCTTCGACGCCACAGTTGTGGCTGTGATTGTCGCCATGGCCGTCGCGGTTGTCTTCGCCGTTGGCCTCGTTGTGGCGCTCGTTGTAGCTCACCAGATCGCGCAGCGTGAAGCCGTCATGGGCGACGATGAAATTGACCGAGGCGACCGGCGGCCGGCCGCTGCCCTGGAAGATGTCGGAGGAGCCGCACAGCCGCATCGCGAACTCGCCGCGGGTGGGCCCGCCATGCAGCCAGAAGCTGCGCATGGCGTCGCGGAAGCGGTCGTTCCATTCGCGCCAGCCGCGCGGAAAACCGCCCACCTGATAGCCGCCAGGGCCGATGTCCCAGGGTTCGGCAATCATCTTCACGCGATTGAGCACCGGATCCTGCGCAACGGCGGTGAAGAAGGCATGCTGCGGGTCAAAGCCATCGTCATAGCGGCCAAGGATGGGGGCGAGGTCGAAGCGGAAGCCGTCGACATGCATCTCGCTGACCCAGTAGCGCAGGCTGTCCATGACCAGACGCAGGGTGTTCGGGTGACTCATGTTCACCGTGTTGCCGCAGCCGGTGTCGTTGATGAAGTTGCGCGGCGACTGCTGGTCCATGCGGTAGTAGCTCGCGTTGTCCAGCCCGCGCAGGCTGATGCAGGGGCCGTTTCCATCGCCCTCGCAGGTGTGGTTGTAGACCACGTCGAGCAGTACTTCGATGCCGGCGGCATGGAGGCTGGCTACCATGTTGCGGAACTCGTCGCGCAGGCTCATGCCTTCATGGCCGGACGCGTAGCGCGGGTCCGGCGCGAAGAAGGCCAGGGTGTTGTAAGCCCAGTAATTGACCAGGCCCATCTCGATGAGGCGCTGCTCGTCGATGTGGTGATGCACCGGCAGGATGCTCAGGCTGGTGATGCCCAGGCGCTGCAGATGCTCGATCGAGGCGGGGTGCGCCAGCCCGGCATAGGTGCCGCGCAGAGCCTCGGGGATCGCCGGATTGAGCTTCGAGAAACCCTTTACATGAAGCTCGTAGATGAGCATGTCGGCGGCGGGAATCCGCGGCGGATGATCGTCGCCCCAGTCGAAATCCTGCTCGTCGACCACGCGGGCCTTGAGCGCGCCGGCTCCGTTGTCGCGGGTGTCGCGTTCCGCCGGCTCATCGAGCACATGGGCGAAGTCTTCCGGGCGCCAGCCGAACTCGCCAACCACCTCGCGGGCGTAGGGGTCGAGCAGCAGCTTGTCCGGATTGAAGAAATGGCCTTCGTCGGGAGCCCAGGGGCCCTCCGCACGGAAGCCGTAGACCAGGCCCGGCGTTGCATAGGGCAGATAGCCGTGGAAGATGTCGCGCGTCTGGCCGGGCAGCTCGACGCGGGCCAGCTCGGTTCCGCCATCGGCGGAGTACAGGCACAGCCAGATGCACGTGGCATTTTCGGAGGCGACTGCGAAGTTCACGCCCTGACCGTCCCACTGGCTGCCGAGTGGCCAGGGCAGACCGGGCGCCAGGCGGGGGGGGCGCCCGGGAAGGGGCGGATTGCTCAGGCTTGCCATTCGAGGATGACCGTGGCGAGAGGAGGAACATTGATCCGGATCGAGCAGGGCATGCCGTTCCAGGGCTGGGGCGTGCTGCGGGCGACGCTCCAGGGTGTGCCGACATTGCTGCCGCCGTAATGCAGGGAGTCGGTATTGATGCGTTCGGCATAGCTGCCGGGTCTCGGCACGCCGATCAAATAATCGCCGTGGACCGTGGGGGTGAAGTTGCAGATCACCACCACCAGGGCTTCACGGTTGGCGCTGTAGCGGACGAAGGAGAGGATCGAGTGCTCGCCGTTGCTGTGCTCGATCCAGTCGAAGCCTTCGGGCGTGAAGTCGCGCTGCCAGAGCGCGGGGCAGCCGCGGTAGAAATGGTTGAGGTCGCGCACCAGGCGCTGCACGCCGGCGTGCAGGCCGGCTTCGGGGTCCGAGTCCAGCAGGTGCCAGTCAAGGCTGTGATCGGCTTTCCATTCATCGTTCTGGGCAAACTCGCAGCCCATGAAGAGCAGCTTCTTGCCCGGATGCCCCCACATGAAGCCGTAGTAGGCGCGCAGGTTGGCGAACTGCTGCCAGCGGTCGCCGGGCATCTTGGCGAGCATCGAGCCCTTGCCGTGCACCACTTCGTCATGCGAGATCGGCAGCACGAAGTTCTCGCTGAAGGCGTACATCAGGCCGAAGGAGAGTTCGCCGTGGTGATACTTGCGGTGGATCGGGTCGCGTGCCATGTAGCGCAGCGTGTCGTTCATCCAGCCCATGTTCCACTTGTAGTGGAAGCCCAGCCCGCCGGCAAAGGTCGGGCGTGACACCCCGGGATAGCTGGTCGATTCTTCGGCCGCGGTGACCGCTTCCGGCCGCTCGCTGCCCAGCACTTCGTTCATGCGCTTGAGGAAGGCGATGGCTTCGAGGTTCTCGCGACCACCGAAATGGTTGGGCACCCATTCACCCTCGTTGCGCGAGTAGTCGCGGTAGAGCATCGAGGCCACCGCATCGACGCGCAGGCCGTCCACGCCGTAGCGCTCCAGCCAGAAGAGCGCGTTGCCGACCAGGAAGTTGCGCACTTCGGTGCGGCCGAAGTTGTAGATCAGCGTGTTCCAGTCCTGATGGAAGCCTTCGCGCGGATCGGCGTATTCGTAGAGTTTGCTGCCGTCGAATTCCGCGAGGCCGAAGTCATCGGTGGGGAAATGTGCCGGCACCCAGTCGAGCAGCACGCCCAGCCCTGCCTCGTGGCAGCGCTGCACGAAGCGGCGGAAGGCGGCCGGTTCGCCATGCCGTGCGGTCGGCGCGAAGAGGCCGGTGGCCTGATAGCCCCAGGAGCCGTCGAAGGGATGTTCGCTGACCGGCATCAGCTCGAGGTGGGTGAATCCCATGTCGATGGCATAGGGAATGAGGCGCCCGGCGAGCTCGTCCCAGTCCAGCCAGTCGGCGCCCTCGTGCTTGCGTTGCCAGGAGCCGGCATGCACCTCGTAGATGCTGACCGGCGCATCGGGGGCGTTGGCGCGGGCACGATCCGCCGACGGTGGCACCGCGGCGGGCAGGGCATCGGTGATGCTGGCGGTGGCCGGCCGCAGCTCGGCGCGCAGCGCGTAAGGGTCCGCCTTGAGCGGCAGCAGGCGGCCATCGGCCGCGACGAGTTCGAACTTGTAGTGCGCACCGGCGAAGACTTCCGGCAGGAAGATTTCCCACACGCCGCACTCCGGGCGTCGCCGCATCGGGTGGCGGCGTCCATCCCAGGCATTGAAGTCGCCCACCACCGACACGCGCGAGGCGTTCGGCGCCCACAGCGCGAAGCTGGTGCCGGCCACGCCTTCCATCTCGCGCGGCCGGGCGCCGAGCAGCTCCCAGGGTCGCAGATGGCTGCCTTCTGCCAGCAGCCAGACATCCAGTTCGCCCAGCACCGGCGGAAAGCGGTAGGGGTCGTGCAGGATGCTGCGCTGGCCGTCCTGCCAGAGCACGTTGAAGCGGTAGGCGAAGCGCTCGCCGGTCTTCAGCCGGGCTTCGAAGAAACCGGTGTCGCCGTGCGGACGAAGGCGTGCGCGCAGCCGGCGGTTGTCGGCATTGATGAGTTCCACCGACTGCGCACCCGGCAGCAGGCAACGCACGCACAGCAGGCCATCCTCGTCTTCGTGCATGCCCAGCACGGCGAAGGGATCGGGATGGCGCGCAGCGAGGAGCAGGTTGAGTTCGTTCGGGTCGATCATCGTGCGGGTCCGTCGGTGAGGGCAGGCCTGCGCCTGCCCGGGCGGGGTCAGACCTCAGGCTCGCACGGGAATTCCCCAGATTTCCCGTGCGTACTGCGCGATCGTGCGGTCAGCCGAGAAGCTGCCCATGTTGGCTACGTTGGTGATGGCCTTGCGGGCCCAGGCTTCGGGCTGCTGGTAGAGCGCATCGACGCGGTACTGCGTGTCGATGTAGGACTGGTAATCGGCCAGCAGCATGTAGTGGTCCCCGCCCCACAGCAGCGCGTCGACCAGCGGCCGGTAGCGACCCGGATCATCGGGCGAGAACTGCCCGCCGGTGATCGCGTCGAGCACCGACTTGAGCGCCAGGTTGCTCTCGCAGAGGCGCATCGGCTGATAGCCGCCGCGTTTGAGGGCGGCCACTTCTGGCGTGCGCAGGCCGAAGATGAAGATGTTGTCATCGCCGACGTTTTCGCGGATCTCGATGTTGGCGCCGTCGTCGGTGCCGATGGTGAGCGCGCCGTTCAATGCCAGTTTCATGTTGCCGGTGCCCGAGGCTTCGGTGCCGGCGGTGGAGATCTGCTCCGAGAGGTCTGCGCCCGGCATGATCACTTCGGCCACCGAGACGCCGTAGTTGGGCACGAAGACGAGCTTGAGGCGGTCGCCCACGCGCGGGTCGTTGTTGATGACCTGACCCACGTCGTGGATCAGGCGGATGATGGATTTCGCAGCGACATAGCTCGATGCGGCCTTGCCGGCGAAGAGCGTGACTCGGGGCACCCAGTCTGCCTCGGGGGCCGCAATGATGGCCTGGTAGCGGGCGATCACATGCAGCACGTTGAGCAGCTGGCGCTTGTATTCGTGGATGCGTTTGACCTGCACGTCGAAGAGACTGTCGGGGTTGAGCTTCACGCCGGTTTCGCGTTCGACCAGTGCCGCGAGGCGGGCCTTGTTGGCGCGCTTGATGGCCATGAATTCGGCGCGGAAGGCCGCGTCTTCGCGCAGCGCCTCGAGCTTCTTCAGCTCGCTCAGCTGCAGGCGCCAGCCGCTGCCGATGCTGCGGTCGAGCAGCCCGGCCAGGCCGGGGTTGGCCTGCGCCAGCCAGCGGCGGGGCGTGACGCCATTGGTCATGTTGGTGAAGCGGTCCGGCCACAGCACGGCGAAGTCGGCAAAGATGGTCTGCACCAGCAGATTGGAGTGCAGGGCCGAGACGCCGTTGACCTTGTGGCTGCCCACGATCGAGAGATGGGCCATGCGCACGCGGCGCTCGCCGGCTTCGTCGATCAGCGAGAGACGGGAGAGGAAGCCGTTGTCACCGGGCCGCACGGTGGCCGCGAGTTCGAGGAACTCGGCATTGATCCGGAAAATGATCTCCAGGTGCCGCGGCAGCACATGCTGCATCAGCGAGACGGGCCAGGTCTCGAGTGCCTCGGGCATGAGCGTGTGATTGGTGTAGGAGAAGGTCTGGCGCGTGATCTCCCAGGCTTTCACCCAGGGCATGCCATGGTCGTCGCACAGTACACGCATCAATTCGGCCACTGCGATGGCCGGATGTGTGTCATTCAGGTGCATGGCCACTTTCTCGTGCAGGTTATCCAGCGAGCCATGCTCGGCCAGGTGACGCTGCAGGATGTCCTGCACCGAAGCGGCCACGAAGAAGTATTCCTGGCGCAGGCGCAGCTCGCGGCCGGCGGGCGTGGAATCGTTCGGGTAGAGCACCCAGGAGATGTTCTCGTACTCGTTCTTGACCTGGGCCGCACGGCCGTAGTCGCCGGTATTGAAGGCCTGCAGATCCAGGTGGGCCGGGGCCACGGCCTTCCACAGCCGCAGCGTGGAGACTCGCCGGGTGCCGTGGCCGGGAATCACCATGTCATAGGCCTTGGCGACAACCTCGCCGGCATGACGCCAGATCGCGCGCTCGCCGAAGTGCTCCACCCAGCCGCCGAAACGCACCGGCGCGCTGATGTCGGCCCGCGGAAATTCCCAGGGCGTGCCGTCGGCGAGCCAGGGGTCGGGATACTCGACCTGCGAGCCGCGGATGATGTCCTGCGCGAACATGCCGTATTCATAACGGATGCCGTAGCCGAAGGAGGGCAGGCCCAGCGTGGCCATCGAGTCCAGGAAGCAGGCAGCGAGCCGGCCGAGGCCGCCATTGCCGAGTGCGGCATCCGGTTCGTGATCGGCGACCTCTTCGAACTTCTGCCCGTATTCGTTGACGCCCGCCGCCGCGCCGCCGGTCAGATCCAGGGCCGCCAGCGCATTCGAGAGCGTGCGGCCGATCAGGAATTCCATCGACAGGTAATACACGCGCCGCGCCTTGTCATCGGTGTCGGCCTGCTGGGTCTCGACCCAGCGCTGCGAGAGCTGCTCGCGGGCGATCTCGGCGACGGCTTTCATCAGGTCGGTCTGCGTCGCGTCGCGCGCCGGCACGCCAACGCTCTTCAGGAGCTGCTCGTCGATGGCTGCACGCAGGCTGGGTCGGTCGGTCGGGGTCGTGAGGCTCACCTTGATCTCCTTTGTTGCCCGGCTCGGGCGGTTGCGTGGACGCGGCGGACGGGCTGACCGAAGGCTTCAGGCGGTGTGCCGCGCTGCAGACATGGTATTGAATTTTTATCCGCCGATGCGGTCTCCATTGTCTGTTCATGCAAATAGCGGGCCGGGTCAGCAGGCCGGCGCGGGGGACTTTCGTACCCATGTGTCCGGTTTCGCGTACGCCGACGAATGGTGGCACACTGATTGCTGCTGCCATGCAGCAGGTGATCACTGCAATGGCCTGCAACCAGTCCAGAAGGGGAGACAACCATCATGGCCCAGTACGATCTGGCGCAAAGCCTCGATCTGCCCAAGCGCACCGTTGCGCTGGTCCTTGCCGGCGGCCGGGGAAGCCGGCTCAAGCATCTCACCGATCGCCGCGCGAAGCCCGCGGTCTATTTCGGCGGCAAGTTCCGCATCATCGATTTCGCCCTGTCGAACTGCCTCAACTCCGGCATCCGGCGCATCGGCGTGATCACGCAATACAAGTCGCACAGCCTCCTGCGTCACCTGCAGCGCGGCTGGGCCTTCCTGAAGCCGGAGATGAACGAGTTCATCGACCTGCTGCCCGCACAGCAGCGCACCGACGAGGAAAGCTGGTACCGCGGCACGGCAGACGCGGTGTATCAGAACCAGGACATCATCGCGAGCTACCGCGCCGACTATGTGCTGGTGCTCGCGGGCGACCATATTTACAAACAGAATTACGCGCTGATGATCGCCGACCATGTGGCCAAGGGCCGCGAGTGCACGGTCGGCTGCATTGCCGTGCCGAGGGAAGAGGCTACGGCCTTCGGCGTGATGGCGGTCGATGAGAACAACCTCATTACCGACTTCGTCGAGAAACCTGCCGATCCGCCGCCGATGCCGGGCCATCCGGATCTCGCGCTGGCGAGCATGGGGATCTATGTGTTCAACGCGCGCTACCTCTACAAGGAGCTCGAGCGCGACATGGCGGATCCTGACTCCAAGCACGATTTCGGCCAGGACATCATTCCACGTGCGGTGCGCAACGCGCAGGCCGCCGCGCACCCCTTCTCGCAATCCTGCGTGCGCAACCTGCCCACCGATGAGCCCTACTGGCGAGACGTCGGCACCATCGACGCCTACTGGGACGCCAACATCGACCTCACCGCCACCGTGCCGCAGCTCGACCTCTATGACACGCGCTGGCCGATCTGGAGCTACCAGGCCCAGCTGCCGCCGGCCAAGTTCGTGCACAACGAGCCCGGCCGTCGCGGCGCGGCGATCGAGTCGGTGGTGTCGGCCGGCTGCATCGTCTCCGGCGAGGTGGTGCGCAGCCTGCTGTTCAACAGCGTGCGCGTGCATTCGCATGCGCATGTGAGCTGGTCGGTGCTGATGCCCGGGGCGCAGGTCGGGCGGGGCGCCCGCGTGCATCGCGCGGTGGTCGATCGCGATTGCGTGATTCCCGACGGCATGGTCATCGGCGAGGACGCCGAGGCCGACGCCCGCCGCTTCTACCGCTCGGAGCAGGGCATCGTGCTCGTTACCCGCGACATGCTCAAGGCCCTGCAGGGCTGAGACGCCGGCCGCGCAGCTTGCGCGGCCGGCGTTTTCTCGGCATTGTCGCGGCTCGCACCCGCCCCTCCGGCGGGTGCGCCCGATCCTGCCGGAACCCATGCCGATGAAAGTCCTGCACGTAGCTGCCGAAGTCTTCCCGCTGGTGAAGACCGGCGGTCTTGCCGATGTTCTGGGGGCGCTGCCCCAGGCGCTGATCGCCCGCAAGGCGGATGCGCGCCTTCTCCTGCCGGGCTTGCCGGCGATCCTCGATGCGGTGATTTCGCCGCACACCGTCTGCGAGATCGGCGCGGCCTTCGGCGCCGCCCGGGTGCGCCTGCTGCGCGCCACCATGCCCTTCAGCCAGGTGCCGGTCTATGTGATCGACGCGCCCTTCCTCTATCGTCGTCCGGGCAGCCCCTATCAGGCCTCGAACGGCGCGGACTGGCCGGACAACCTGCAACGCTTCGGCCTGCTCGGCTGGGTGGCGGCGCAGCTTGCCGCGGGCGAGCTGGACGAGAGCTGGCAGCCCGATGTGCTGCATGCCCACGACTGGCATGCCGCGCTGGCCTGTGCCTATCTGTCGCAGAACCCGGCCGCCACCACCGGCACCGTCTTCACCATTCACAACCTGGCCTATCAGGGCCTTTTCGCGCTGGCGGACCTGCATCTGCTGGGCCTGCCGGCGGTTTTCGGCCGGCCGCAGTCGCTCGAGTTCCACGGCCAGCTCTCGCTCATGAAGGCCGGCCTCAAGTTCGCCCGCAAGGTCACGACAGTCAGCCACAGCTACGCCCGGGAAATCGCCACGCGTGAGTTCGGCTGCGGCCTCGAAGGCGTGATCCAGGGGCGCGGCGCGGATGTGTCGGGCGTGCTCAATGGCGTGGATTACGCGATCTGGAATCCTGAGCGGGATACCGGTCTGGCGGCCACCTACAGCGCAGCCGATCTCTCCGGCAAGGCCGCCTGCAAGGCGGCGCTGCAGCGTGAATGCGGTCTCGCACCGCGGCCTGAGGCGCTGCTGTGCGGCGTTGTCAGCCGGCTGACCTCGCAGAAAGGGCTGGACCTCATCCTCGCGGCGTTGCCCCATCTGCTCTCGCTCGGCGGCCAGCTGGTCGTGCAGGGCAGTGGCGACCCGGCGCTGCAGGCGGCGTTCCAGGCGGCCGTGGCCGCGCATCCGGGCCAGGTCGCGCTGCGCATGGTGTATGACGAATCACTGGCGCATCGGGTGATTGCCGGCGCCGACACCATTCTCGTGCCTTCGCGCTTCGAGCCCTGCGGCCTGACCCAGCTCTATGCGCTGCGCTATGGCAGCCTGCCGCTGGTGCGCGCCACCGGCGGACTGGCCGACACCGTGGTGGACGCCAACGAGCGCACGCTGCTCGACGGCACGGCGACAGGTTTCGTCTTCCGCGAGGCGACCGCGGGCGCCCTGCAGGCCACGCTCGACCGCATGGTCGCGCTCAGGCAGCAGCCCGACCGCTGGCAGCAGGTGATGCAGCGCGCAATGAGCCGCGAGTTCTCCTGGGACGTGGCCGCCCAGGGCTACATGGCGCTGTACGACAGCATTGTCTGAGCCGGGCGGGCCAGCCCGCGGCTAGACCGCTCCGGACTGCTGCGCACGCTGCTGGACCGCTTCGTGGCTGCGCCGGAAGGCGCTCACGGTGGCGAGCAGGGCCTGCAGCAGCGGGTTGTCGTCGCCGCGCCGCCAGGCGCAGTGGAGCAGGATCTCGGCCGGCACGGCGCCCGTCAGGGGGCGGTAGACCACGTTTGGCAGCTGCAGGTTGCGCACCGAGGCCGGCACCAGCGCAGTACCGAAGCCACCCGCCACCATCACCGCGGCGGTGATCATGTCGGGCGCGCGCTGGCCGATGCGGGGCTCGATGTCGTGATGGGCGAAGAGCTCGCGGGTGGCCGCGAACACGCTCCAGTTGTGCTCCCCGATCAGGGCCTCGTCACGCAGCGATTCCACGCTGACCGCTTCGTGCCGTGACAGCGGATGGCGGGAATTGAGGGCGACCAGCACCGGCTCCGCGCAGACGGTTTCCACATGGAGTGTGTCGGACTCCGGCAGGTAGCGGTCGAAGGCAATCAGGATGCGGCCGCGCTGCAGGGCTTCGATCTGCTGACCCTTGGGGGCGCTGTGCAGCACCAGTTCGACATCGGGATGGGCCGCCGAAAAGCTGTTGAGGATCTGCGGCACGAAGCCCAGCATCGCCGAGCCGAACACGCCCACGTCGAGCCGGCCGATGCGCCCCTCGCCGGCGCGCCGGGCGAGCTCACCGGCCTGGGTCATGTGCGCGGTGATCTGGCGGGCGTGCTCGAGATAGAGACTGCCCGCTGCGGTGAGCTCCACGCCCCAGTGCGTGCGGCGGAAGAGCTGCGTGCCGAGCTGCTCTTCCAGCAGCTGGATCTGGCGTGTCAGTGGTGGCTGCGAGATATGCAGGCGTGCCGCCGCGCGGCTGATGTTGCCTTCCTCGGCGACGGCGATGAAGTACTTGAGCTGGCGGAATTCCATGAGCGGCTCGGTGCAGGCGAGGCAGGAAGCTTACACCCGCGCCTTGCTGCGGGAACGGGCGTCCCGGCCGGCAAGCTGAGCCCGGCTCCGCGCCGCTGAGCCGCAGGAGGCGTCTGGATGCCGGATTCCTGTGACAATGGCATCGCTGCCGCAGCGGGCCGGTGTTCAAGCCTGTCCCTTTTTCACTCTTCACGACCGAGCCAGATGAAGCTGATTGTTGTGCGCCATGGCCAGACCGCGTTCAACCTAGAGGAACGCTACCTCGGTGCGCTGGATCCGGATCTGAATGCCAATGGAATTTCGCAGGCACAGGCGATTGCGCCGCATCTGCCGGCCTGGCCGGACGTGGTGATTTCCTCACCGCTGCGGCGTGCCCGCCAGACCGCTGACATCGTGTGCGCGGCGCTGGGCGTGCAGGCCGGAATCGATCCGGCCTTCCGTGAGCGTCATGTAGGCGTGTATGAAGGCCTGACGCGGCAGGAGGCCGAGGCGCGGTATCCGGAACTCTGGGCCCGGAACGTCACGCGGCTGTGGCATGAGGCACCTCCCGGCGGCGAGAGCATCTCGGCGGTGTTCCATCGTGTCCATGCCGGCCTCGGCCGCCTGCTGGCGCAGCAGGGCAGCGCGACCGTCCTGCTCGTCGCCCATGGTTTCGTGGCCAAGGTGCTGCGCGCGCTCAGCGGTGCGGGCCTGGCGGACTTTCACGACTGGCAGCTGAAGAACGGCCAGAGCCTCGTCCTGCAGATCGATACCGCAGCCGGTCTGCTGTCTCCGGCCGCGCTGGATGCGCTGGACGTGCAGCCGCCACAGCCACCGTCTGCCTGATCCTCAGTCCTTTTTATCTGCCAGCTCGTTGAACCAGCGCTCGATGTGCATGTAGCCGCTGGCGTCCAGCTCGCGCGCATCCTTCGGGTTCTTCGGGTCGAGGCCGTGAGCGATTTCCCAGTCATCCGGAATGCCGTCGCCGTCGCTGTCGAGCGCTGCGGAGCCTGATTCGAGCTGCGGCCAGCCGCCGACATCGTTCTGGGTGTCAATCAGGCCGCCGGTGCCGCTGCGGACCTGGCGGATCACGCGTTCATCGACCGCATCGCGCTTCGGCACGGTGGTGCCAGCCCGGGCGAGCACCTGCTCGTAGGCGGTGGCCGCGTCGGTGGTGCTCAGGGCCGGGGCGGGGAAGGGCGTCTCGCTGAGCGTGAACACGGCCGGCGGATTGTTGCTCTCGGCGCCGATGAAGTTGCCGGCGGCTTCGCTGATTTCGGGGTGGCCGTCGACGAGGTTGCCGGCGAGGTGGAAACGCGTCTTCGCGTCGGCAAAGCGGGTCAGGGTGACCGGCAGCAGCTTCTTCGTGCTGGGGCCCGGCTTGAGATAGTTGGCCACGTAATTCACGCTGATGTTGCCGTCGATGGTGCCGCTGGCGTAGCTGCCCCAGTCGTAGATCACGTTGTTGCGGAAGTCGAAGGTGGGCGAGGGGTAGAAGGGCTTGCCGTAGTTGTCGCCGAAGCGCGGGCTGCGGCCCAGATGATGGGCCCACAGATTGTGGTGCAGGCTCACGCCGCCGGTGGCCCGCAGCAGGCTGCCATAGCCGTGCGCGCCCTTCTTGTGGCCGGCGTTGCGCAGGCTCTCCGAGATGACGGACCACTGGATCGTGATGTCGCGGATGTCGCCGGACGGCGAGAGCGTTTCATCGACCGACCAGCTGGCCGAGACATGGTCGAGGATGATGTTGCGCGCGCCGTCCATGATCGACACGGCATCGTCATCCCCGCTGCGCTCGTTGCCGTGACGGATGCGGATGTGCCGGATGATCAGGTTGCTGCCGGTGATTTCGAGCGGTGCGCCGCGCAGCGTGATGCCGCCACCCGGTGCGGTCTGCCCGGCCACGGTGATGTTGCTGTTCGAGATGCGGATCGGCGAGCTGAGGCGGATTTCGCCGCCGACCTTGAAGACGATGATCTTGGGCGAGTTGCTCCAGCCGGACAGCGCCGAGCGCAGGCTGCCGCTGCCGGAGTTGTCGAGGTTGGTGACGAATACCACCTCGCCGCCACGGCCGCCGGTGGCATTGGCGCCGAAGCCCTCGGCGCCCGGGAAGGCCGGCAGGGCCTGTGCGACAGCGGGCAGCAGGGCAAACGGAAGAAGGGCGGCGAGCGGTTTGAGCGACATGATGTGACCGGAAACAGGTGGCAGGAACGCCATTCCATCAGGATTGGCGCCGGCAATAAAACGCTTTTGCACGAATCCGCCTTCCTGCGCGGCGCGGTGTTGCATGCCTGTCCGCCCGCAGGGTTCGGGACGAAAAAAAACGGCCGCATCTGCGGCCGTTCAAACGACAGGGGCTGATGGGCACCCTGCGGGGGAGGAGACGTAGCGGGAATCAGTTGGTGCGGACCACGACGAACTGTTGCACATCGCCGCGCTGGATCAGCAGCGGGATCGTCTTGCCGGCCGCTTCCACTGCCTTGCGCAGCTGGTCGGAGCTCGTGACCTTGGTGTTGCCGACAGCCAGGATCACGTCACCGCGACGGATGCCGCCGCGGGCGGCGGCTCCGGTCACCTGTTCCACCACCAGACCGGCAGCGATGCCGGCACGCTGGGCTTCACGGGCATTGATCTGACGGACGATCAGGCCGAGCTTGCCGCCGGGCGCTGCCGCGCTGCTGTCGTCATCGGCGCCGACCGCGACGCGCTCGTCAGCCTGCTCGCCGAGCTTGACGCTGATGTCGCGCACCGCCTTGTTGCGCCAGACCTTGAGCTTCACTGCATCGCCGGGCGAGTGGTTGCCGATCAGGCGCGGCAGGTCAGCCGAGTCCGCGATCTTCGCGCCATCGACCTGCTGGATGATGTCGCCGGCCTGCAGGCCGGCCTTGTCGGCCGGGCCGTCCTGCTCGACGGAATTGACCAGTGCGCCTTCAGGCTTGTCGAGGCCGAAGGACTGCGCGAGCTCCTTGTCCATGCCCTGGATCACGACGCCCAGCTTGCCGCGCGAGACCTTGCCGAACTTCTGCAGCTTGTCCTTCACCTGCAGCGCGGTGTCGATCGGGATGGAGAAGGAGATCCCCATGTAACCGCCCGAGCGCGAATAGATCTGCGAGTTGATGCCGATCACTTCGCCATCGAGATTGATCAGCGGGCCGCCGGAGTTGCCCGGGTTGATCGCCACATCGGTCTGGATGAAATTGACATAGCTGTCGCCATCCAGGCGGCGTGCCTTGGCCGAGATGATGCCCGCGGTCACGCTGTTTTCGAGCCCGAAGGGTGAGCCGACGGCCAGCACCCACTGACCGGGCTTGCTGGCCTCCGGGTTGCCGGTTTTCACGAAGGGCAGGCCCTTGGCGTTGATCTTGATGAGGGCCACGTCGGTGCGCTTGTCCGCGCCGATGACCTTGGCCTTGAACTCGCGCTTGTCGGTGAGCTTGACGGTGACTTCGGTGGCGCCATCCACCACATGGGCGTTGGTCAGGATGTAGCCATCCGCACTCAGGATGAAGCCGGAGCCCACGCCCTGCTGCACGCGCGGCTGAGCCTGCTGGCCCTGACCCTGGCCGGGAATGCCGAAGCGGCGGAAGAATTCGAAGAAGGGGTCGTTTTCATCGAAGGGCAGCGCGGCCGGCGAACTCTTGTCGACGCTGGTGACGCTGATATTGACCACGGCCGGCCCGACGGCTTCGACCAGACTGCTGAAGTCCGGCAGTGCGATCCGGCTGGCGGGTGCGGCAGTTGCCGCAGGTGCCGGCGCCGCTGCCGCCGCGGTGGCGGGCGTGCTGGCGTGGGAAGCGGAAATGCCGGTCGCATCGATGCAACCGGTGAATGCAATGGCGGCCACGCCGGAAAGCAGGGTCGCACGAAGCAGGGATTGACGCATTGAGGTCCTCCGGAATAACAGTGATTTCCTGTGCACCACGACATCGGCTTGCGTGGCACGGTGATTCCGACCCGGCCCCGCCGTAGGCGGTTCCGGGGATTTACATCTCGTTACGAAATGGGGTGGGGGGCGCAAACTTCAAGAGAGGTCGATTTCGATCAATCAGGCTATCCAGCGAGAGGCATATAATTGAAAAATCCTATTCATCATCCGGTTCCGGACCGGATGTGCCGGAGCTGTCATGACCCTCACTGATCTGCGATACATCGTTGCACTGGCACAGGAGCGTCACTTCGGTCGCGCGGCCGAGAAGTGCCATGTCAGTCAGCCGACCCTGTCGGTGGCCGTAAAGAAGCTTGAAGAGCAGCTGGGCGTGACGCTGTTCGAACGCAGCGCGGTGGATGTGAAAGTCACCGAAATCGGTCGTCATATCGTCGATCAGGCCGAACGCGTGTTGCGCGAGGCGAGCCAGATCCGTGATCTGGCTGAGGCTGGCCGTGACGCACTCTCGGGGCCCTTGCGCATCGGCGTGATCTTCACCATCGCACCCTACCTGCTGCCTTCACTGATTCCGCTGCTGGCCGAGCGTGCTCCCCGCATGCCGCTGGTGATCCAGGAAAACTACACCCACAAGCTGGCCGAGCAGCTCAAGAAGGGCGAGATCGATGTGGCGGTGCTGGCGCTGCCTTTCGTGGAGCAAGGCATCGTGACTCAGCCGGTGTATGACGAGCCCTTCCGGGTCGTGATGCCCTCGAATCATGCGTGGTCCGGCTTCCGCGAGCTCACCACCCAGCAGTTGCAGGAGGAGCCCCTGCTGCTGCTGGGCGCCGGCAATTGCTTCCGCGATCAGGTTCTGGAGGCCTGCCCGCGCTGTGCGCATGGCACCGGGCTGCAGAAAACGATGGAAGGCAGTTCGCTGGAAACCATCCGTCATATGGTCGCCACCGGTCTGGGCGTGACCGTGCTGCCGGCGGCTGCGGCGGATCCGCTCGTGGAGAGCCAGAAGCTGGTGGCGGTGCGCCCCTTCGCCGAGCCGGCCCCGAGCCGGCGCGTGGCGATTGCCTGGCGCGTGACCTATCCGCGGACCAAGGTCATCGATCTGCTGCGCGGTGCGATTCTCGACAGCCATCTGCCGGGCGTCACACCGGTGGGTTGAGCGAGCGGCCGGTTTGCCGGCCGGCGCGCAATGAAAAACGCCCGGCAATGCCGGGCGTTTTACCGTGCAGGTCCGCGTCAAGGCCGGTTGCCGGTGTCCTTGCCGTATTCCGGCGAGCGAGGCCCGACCAGAATGCCGGAGGGGCCGGGCGAGAGCAGGCGCTGGCTGGTGATGCCCGCGATTTCGTGCCCCTTTTCGCCGATCGTATTCACGATCTGGTCGATCGCAGCCTTGACCAGTGCGCCGATCAGCCCGTTGTTGTTGCTCTGACCCTCGCCGCTTGAAGCACGGGCACTGCCTTCCCAGAGCGTTTCGCCGCTGCGCAGATCGAGCAGCCGGGCCTTGGCAGCCACCACCGTGTCACTGCGGATGACGGCGTAGCTCGTGCCGTACTCGGTGATCTCCACATACAGCGCCGCATCGGCTCCGAAGATTTCGCGGAGCTTGGCGGTGCTGACGGCGTGCATTTCATCCGGGCTGTTGAGGCCGTTTTCCTTGAAGGTCCGGGTGACCAGCGCAACCGGGAAAACGTAATAGCCTGCTTCGGCCAGCGGCATGCTCATGTGAGCGAGCAGGCTGTTGGAGGCCAGGATGTCGGGCGACTTGTTGACCGGCGGCAGCACCAGAATCGATTTCGGCTGTGCACGGCGGAAGGCGCTGTAGTCATACGGTTGCCGGGTTGCGCAACCGGAGGCGAGCAGCGCCAGCAGTGCGACGCCGGCCCATTTCAGCAGTGATGACAGGTTCATGATTTCTGCTCTCCCTTGATCTTGCGGAGCAGAAAGTCCATGAAGGACGCGCCTTCAGGGAACAGCGCCTTTTCCGTTTCGAATTCCTGCACGACCTGGTCGATCTTGCCCTGACCCAGATAGAGCAGGCCGAGGTTGGCGTGGAAGCCGGGCGGCAGGGGCTTGCTCTGCGAGCGCGCCTGCTGAACGGTTTTCTCCAGCGCGATGATCTGCTCCGGCCCGCCGCCGCTTTCGCTGCGCAGTTCGGCATAGACCTGCTTCTGGTAGTCACCCCAGTAGTAGAGGCCGGCGGGCTTGCTGGCACAGCCGGCCAGCGCGAGCCCTGCAACACAGGCCAGCAGGGCCAGGCTGCGTGATTGGATGGATGTCATGGATCAGTCCGCTGGGTTCAGGGGCGCCATGCGCGGGTTTCGATGCCCTGCACCAGGTTGTTGACGGCCTCGCGGATGGCGAGATCGAGCACCTTGCCGTTGAGCGTGGAGTCGTAGCTTGCCGTGCCGCCGAAGCCTACGACTTCGCGGTTGGAGAGGCTGTACTCGCCGGCGCCCAGCGCCGAGAACACGACTTCCGAAGTTTCCACATTGACCACGTTCAGCGCGACCTTGGCATAGGCCACCTGTTCCTTGCCGCGGCCGAGGATGCCGAACAGCTGGTGGTCGCCCACTTCCTTGCGGCCGAATTCGGTCACGTCACCGGTGACAACGTAGGTCGCGCCCTTGATCTTCTGGTTCTGCTTGTTGAAGCCGGCTTCCTGCGCGGTTTCCTTGAGGTTGTCGCGATCCAGCACCATGAAGCGGCCGGTCTGCTGCAGATGGGTGATCAGGATGGTTTTGGCCTGGCCGCCGAGACGGTCAACGTTGTCGCTGAAGATGCCGCGCATGTAGCTCGAGCGGTTGTCGAACTTGCCGACGGACAAGGGGCTGCGCTCCCCGGTGTAAGGCTGATTCACCGTGGCGACACGGGGAACTTCCAGGCTGCGGGAGCCTTCGGTGGCACATCCGGAGAGGGTGGCAAGGGCGGCGAGCGCCAGCGGAGCGGCAAACTTTCTGTTCAACATGATTTTCCTTTGACATGTGGTGAATCACCACGAGGCGAGGGCATGGTAAACGAAGAAAAACAAATGAAAATCACGTAAGCGAGGGAAGTTGAAAAAAAGCAAACGCGTGCCGTTAAGTCACGCAGCGCATGAAAAAAGCGCCTGGCTTTCGCGAGGCGCTTTTCTTGCGGGAAGTGGAAGACTCAGCGTTTGCTGAGGCCACGGTGGCCGATGTCGCGGCGGTACTGCATGCCCTCGAAACGGATCTGCCCGGTGAGTTCATAGGCACGCGCCTGCGCTTCGCGCACCGAGTCGCCCAGGGCTGTGACACACAGCACGCGACCGCCGGAAGAGACCACCTTGCCATCCTGCATCGTGGTGCCGGCATGGAAGACATGGGCGTCTTCCACCTTGCTGTCGAGGCCGGAGATCACGTCGCCCTTGCGCGGCGCTTCGGGGTAGCCCCCCGCAGCGAGTACCACGCCCAGCGCCACGCGACGGTCCCAGTCGGCCTCGGCAGTGTCGAGCTTGCCGGCAATCGCGGCCTCGACCAGATCCACCAGATCGGTCTTCAGACGCATCATGATCGGCTGCGTCTCCGGGTCGCCGAAGCGGCAGTTGAATTCCACCACGCGCGGCGCACCCGATTCGTCGATCATCAGCCCGGCATACAGGAAGCCGCTGTAGGGCAGACCGTCTGCGGCCATGCCGGCGAGCGTCGGATTGATGATCTCGCGCATGACGCGTGCATGGATCTGCGGGGTGACGACCGGCGCCGGCGAATAGGCGCCCATGCCGCCGGTGTTCGGACCCTGATCGCCGTCCTTCAGGCGCTTGTGATCCTGGCTGGTGGCCATCGCCAGCGCATGGCGGCCGTCTGCCATGACGATGAAGCTGGCCTCCTCGCCCTGCATGAACTCCTCGATCACCACGCGCGCGCCGGCGTCCCCCATGCTGTTGCCCACCAGCATCATGTCGATCGCTTCGTGCGCTTCGACGAGGGTCATCGCCACCACCACGCCCTTGCCGGCAGCGAGACCGTCGGCCTTGATCACGATCGGCGCGCCTTCGCGATCCACATAGGCGTGAGCCTCGGCGGCATCGGTAAAGGTCTGGTACTTCGCGGTCGGGATGTTGTGGCGAACGAGGAACTGCTTGGCGAAATCCTTCGAGGATTCGAGCTGCGCACAAGCCTTCGTCGGGCCGAAGATCGGCAGGCCTTCGGCGCGGAAGGCGTCCACCACGCCAGCGGCGAGTGGCGCTTCGGGGCCGACCACGGTCATGCCGATGCCTTCCTTCTTCACGAAGGCAATCCATTCCGGGATGGTGCTGGCCGCCACGTTTTCGAGTTCGGGTTCGAGCGCGGTGCCGGCGTTACCGGGCGCAACGAAGACCTTCTGCACACGCTTGGACTGGGCAAGCTTCCAGGCCAGCGCGTGTTCGCGACCGCCGGAGCCGATGACGAGGATTTTCATGATGTATGGGTATTCTTGGCTGGGGGGCGGGCGGACAGCCGGGCTGTCCGCAACCACTGCAGGATCAGTGACGGAAATGGCGGAAGCCGGTGAACACCATGGCGACGTTCTGCTCGTCGGCCGCGGCGATGACTTCCGCATCACGCATCGAGCCGCCCGGCTGGATCACGGCGGTCGCACCGGCCTGGGCCAGTACGTCGAGACCATCACGGAAGGGGAAGAAGGCATCGGACGCGACCACGCAGCCCGGGATCACCAGTCCGGCGTTCTCGGCCTTGATCTTCGCAATGCGCGCGGAATCCACGCGGCTCATCTGGCCGGCGCCGACGCCAACGGTCATGCCGTCACGGCAATACACGATGGCGTTGGACTTCACGTACTTGGCGACGCGCCAGGCGAAGAGCAGATCGGAGAGCTCCTTTGGCGTCGGCGCACGCTTGGTGACGACCTTCAGGTCGGCTTCGGTCAGCACGGCGTCGTCATAAGTCTGCACCAGCAGACCACCCGCCACGCGCTTGTAATCGGTCTGGCTGATCTTGCCGAGCGGGCAGGTCAGCACGCGCACGTTCTTCTTCACGGCCAGCAGTTCGAGCGCTTCGGCGGTGTAGGACGGGGCGATGCAGACTTCCATGAACTGACCGGAGATGGCTTCGGCCGTGGCCCTGTCGACTTCGGCATTGAAGGCAATGATGCCGCCGAAGGCCGAGGTCGGGTCGGTCGAGAACGCCTTGCGATAGGCTTCTTCCGCCGTCGCACCCAGCGCCACGCCGCAGGGGTTGGCATGCTTGACGATCACGCAGGCCACGGCTGCGGTGTCGAAGGCCTTCACGCATTCCCAGGCAGCGTCCGAATCAGCGATGTTGTTGTAGGAAAGCTCCTTGCCCTGCAGCTGGGTGTAGCTGCCGATGCCGCCGGCGGGGGAGGCGAGATCACGATAGAACGCGGCAGTCTGGTGCGGGTTCTCGCCGTAGCGCAGATCCTGAACCTTGTCGAACGCCAGTTGCAGCCGGGTGGGGTATTCGGCGCGTTCCGGTGCCGCCGCGTCGTCGAGCTTGTCTGCGTTCACCGCGGTCAGCCAGTTGGCGATGGCCGAGTCATAGCGGGCCGTGTGGGTGAAGGCCTTGCGAGCCAGCTCGAAGCGGGTCTTGTGGCTCAGCGTGCCGGCGTTGGACTTGAGCTCGGCGATGATGCCGGCATAGTCGGTCGGGTCGGTCACGATGCCGACGCCGCCGGCTTCATTGCCGTGGTTCTTTGCGGCCGCACGGACCATGGTCGGGCCGCCGATGTCGATGTTCTCGATTGCGTCGGCCAGCGTGCAACCGGCCTTGGCAACAGTGGCCTGGAAGGGGTAGAGATTCACCACCACCAGATCGATGCGCGGGATGTGATGCGCGTCGATGGTGTCCAGATGCTCCTTCATGTCGCGACGGGCAAGGATGCCGCCGTGCACCTTGGGGTGCAGGGTTTTCACGCGACCATCGAGCATTTCCGGAAAGCCGGTGTAGTCGCCGACGTCGGTGACGTCCAGGCCTGCATCGCGCAGAGCCTTGGCGGTACCGCCGGTGGACAGGAGTTCGACGCCGAGGGCGGCGAGTTCGCGTGCAAACTCGACGACGCCGGTCTTGTCGGAGACGCTCAGGAGGGCTTGGGTGACTTTCATGGCTTGACCTGGTTCGGGAATGACAGGGTAGAAAAGGCGGCGGGCTCAGAGCAGACCGTGATCGGTCAGCTTGCGTCGCAGGGTGTTGCGGGTGATGCCGAGGATCTCGGCAGCCTGGGTCTGGTTGTTGCCCACCCGACCCATGACGGATTCGAGCAGCGGACGCTCGACCTGGCGCATGACCATGTCATAGATGTTGGCAGGCTTCTCGCCATCAAGGTCGGCGAAGTAACGGTCGAGCGCGTAGCTGACGCTCTGGGCGATGTCGTTTTTCTTGTTCATGCTGCAAGGACTTCCATCCCGGCTGCGAGGCCGGGATCGTATTGCAGGCGCGGCGAGAGCCTGGCCTGGTGGTTGAAGAATTCGTCGAGCGCTTCGAATTGCCCGGCTTCGGTTTCGAGCTGGTTCATGTGCTGACGGAACGCATGCGAGCCGGCAATGCCGCGCGTATACCAGCCCAGATGCTTGCGGGCCACGCGTACGCCGGCAATCCCGCCATAGAAGGCATGCAGCTCCGCCAGATGACGGCGGCAGATGGCGTGAACCTCGGCGACTTCCGGCGGGGGCAGCTCTTCGCCGGTGGCAAGGTAGTGAGCGATCTCGCGGAAGATCCACGGTCTGCCCTGCGCTGCGCGGCCGATCATCACGCCGTCAGCCCCGGTGTATTCGAGAACGAATCTGGCCTTGCGCGGCGAATCGATATCGCCGTTCGCGATGACCGGGATGCCCGCTCGCGACTTCACCTCGGCGATCGTGTCGTATTCGGCTTCACCCATGTAGAGATCCGCGCGGGTGCGGCCGTGAATCGCGATGAGCCGGATGCCGGACTCTTCCGCGATGCGTGCGATCGTCGGCGCGTTGCGGTGCTCGCGATCCCAGCCGGTGCGGAACTTGAGGCTGACCGGGAGTTCGGGTACCGCGCTCACCACGGCCTCGAGGATGCGTGCCACCAGTTTCTCGTCGCGCATCAGGGCCGAGCCCGCCGCCACATTGCAGACCTTCTTGGCCGGGCAGCCCATGTTGATGTCGATGATCTGGGCGCCGTTGTCCGCATTGAACCGGGCCGCAGTTGCCATCATCGCCGGATCGGCTCCCGCGATCTGGACCGAAATCGGGCCTGTTTCGCCGCGATGGTCGGTGCGCCGGCGGGTCTTGTTGCTGGCGTAGAGCTGGGCGTTCGATGTGACCATCTCGGAGACTGCGATGTCCGCGCCGAGCTGCCGGCAGAGCTGCCTGAAGGGCCGGTCCGTGACGCCCGCCATGGGGGCGACGAACAGGCTGTTTTTCAACGGGACACCTGCGAATTCCATGGTACGGGGGAGGGAGATGAAAAGCGTGCGCGAAGGGACGAATTCTAGCGGATCAGGATTGAGAGGTGCTTACTTTTTGCGCAGCGCGAGGCACGAATATGTCACGGCAGCGGTCCGGATTTGCACGGCCCCCACAAAACAAAGCCGGCCCGCAGAGCGGGCCGGCCGGGTGTGCCGTTGCGCGGCAGCTGAGGCTCAGTTGCTGCGCTGGGCGGCGATGAAGCTGGTGATCAGTTCGAGCAACTGCTCTTCCTGATACGGCTTGCCGAGGTAGTGATTGACGCCGATTTCCATCGCGTAGTTGCGGTGCTTGTCGGCCATGCGCGAGGTGATCATGATGATCGGCACGTCCTTCAGGCGGGCATCTGCGCGCACGTTGCGGGCCAGATCGAAACCGTCCATGCGCGGCATTTCGATGTCCAGCAGCATGACGTCCGGCTTGTACTCGACGAGCTGTTCGAGCGCATCGACGCCGTCCTTCGCGGTGACCACCTGGAAGCCTTCGCGTTCGAGCAGGCGGCTGGTGATCTTGCGCACCGTGAGCGAATCGTCGACCACCATGATGGACGGGATCTTGGTCTGCTCCGCTTCGGTGTAAGCCGTATCGGCTGCCTGCGCTTCGCTTTCGGTACCGACCGTTGCGGTCTGGCGGGCCGCCAATGCAACCGGGTTCAGAATCAGCGAGATTTCACCGTCCGCCAGCACCGTGGCGCCGGAGTAACCCTGCAGACGCACGAACTGCGGGCCTGCGTTCTTGACCACGATTTCCTGGTTGCCACGCAGTTCGTCGATATGCACCGCCAGCGTCTGGTTGCCGGCGCGGACCAGCAGGACCCACTGGTAGCGAGCGGGCAGGGGCTGCGCATGCACATTGCCGAGGAGGCGCGGCAGATAGGTCAGCGGGTAGCGCGCTTCCTTCCAGTCGACATAGCCCTTGGCGCGAACTTCGGCGAGTGCGGCTTCCTTCAGCTCGAGTGCCTGCTCGACCATGTTCGACGGAATGGCATAGGTGCGCTCGCCCGAGCGCACCAGCAGCGCCTGGGTTACGGCCAGGGTCAGCGGCAGATGGATCAGGAAGCGCGAACCCTTGTTGGGCTCGGAGGCAATCTCGATGCGACCGCCGACCGACAGGGTTTCGTTCTTCACCACGTCCATGCCGACGCCGCGTCCGGCAACGCCGGACACGCTTTCTGCGGTGGAGAAGCCGGGTTCGAAAATCAGCTGGGTCAGGCGGTTTTCGTTGGGCTGCTCATCCGGACCGATCAGGCCGACAGCCTGACCACGTGCCAGGATGCGCGCATAGTCCAGGCCCTTGCCGTCGTCGGCGAGTTCCAGTGCGATTTCGTTGGAAAGCTGGGTCAGGCGCAGGGTGATCTGGCCGAACTCCGGCTTGCCTGCGGCCGAGCGCACTTCGGGCAGTTCGATGCCGTGAGCGATCGCGTTGCGCAGCAGGTGCTCCAGCGGTGCGGTCATGCGGTCGAGCACGCCGCGGTCGATTTCGATCGAGCCGCCCTGGATATCGAGGTTGGCGCGCTTGCCGAGTTCCTTTGCGGTCTGGCGGACGACGCGATACAGACGGTCGGAGAGTTCCTCGAAAGGCACCATCCGCACACCCATCAGCGCCTGCTGCAGATCGCGCGACAGACGACCCTGGGCATGCAATGCCGCGTCAGCGCCATCGAGGTTGCGCAGCAGGTTCTGCTGGATCGTGGTGACGTCACCTACCGACTCGGCCATCATCCGGGTCAGTTCCTGCAGGCGGGTGAAACGGTCGAACTCGAGCGGGTCGAAGTTGCCGCCGTGCTGGGCTTCGGCCTGCGCGATGCGGGACTGCATCTGCGATTCGGCCTGGATTTCGACTTCACGCAACTGGTTGCGCAGACGGATCACGTTTTCGGTCAGATCGAGCAGCGATCGGCGCAGCACGCGCAGTTCGCCTTCGATCCGGGTTCGCGCAATCGAAACTTCGCCGGCTTCGTTAACGAAGCGGTCGATCATGTCGGCCTTCACGCGCAGCGGTGCGCGCTGCTGCGGCTGCGCGGTTTCGAGGTCGTCGAAAACCGGGCTGGGCATGACGGCCGGGCTCAGTGCAGCGCTGACCGTTGCCGGTGCGACGGGCGCTTCGCTGACATTTGCGGTTGCGGCCGGAACAGCTTGCGGAGTTTCGACAAGCGCTTCCGCTTCGAGGCCGGCATCCTGTTCCGTCGTGACAGCGGGCGGATTTTTCAGTGCTTCGATCTGGCTGGCAATGTGATCCAGCCCATTCTCGAGTTCGTCGACCAGCGCGGCGCCGACGGCGTCCTGGCGCAGGCTGTCCTCGAGATGGCTTTCGATGTTGTGGATGTACTGACCCAGACGCATGGCGCCAGCCATCCGTGCGCTGCCCTTGAAGGTATGCAGATGACGAGCGAGGGCCTGCTGGGCTGCGGTGTCTGCCGGATCGGCGCGCATGTCGCGCAGTACGCCGGCAATCGCATCGCTGAGCTCTTCCGCTTCTTCGAAGAAGATGGGCAGCAGTTGTTCATCCAGCTCGTCATGCTGACCGACGGAGGATTCCTCCGGCGTCGGCATGCGCGCAATGGCTTCGGCGATTTCGGCATCGACGCGCAGCTCTTCGGGCGGAGCGACTTCCGGTGCTGCGGCCTCGGGTTCCGCTGCTTCCGCCGGAGCGTCTGCCGTGACCGGCTGGAGCTGACGCAGCTGCTCGATCAGATCGGGCGTTTCCAGCGGCATCACGTAGTGCACCACCTCGGCCAGCATGCCGTCGAGCGTCACGATTGCGGTGCCGAAAACATCGGTCTGCGCCGGGAGCGGCGGCGTATTCACGTCGGTGAAGCGGTGCAGCGCGTGCTCGAGTGCCTTGCCCAGGGCATAGGCGGATTCGATGCGGGCTGTTCCCGAGATGCCGGCCAGGGTGTGTGCGGCGCGCAAGGCGTCGATGGTCGGAACCCTCAGCGGATTGCCGGCCAGGCGGGTGTGCTCATCCAGCAGGTTATCGAGCAGCTGGCGCGCTTCGGCAATGTAGAGGTCATAAAGACCTCTCGACAGCACCTGGTCGCCAATGCTGACCTCCGCATCCGTGACGACTTCCGCCGCAGGCGCTTCGCTGACCGACACCGGACGCGGGGCACCAAGACTGCTCAGATTGATGATCGGCAGATCCACATGAGGATCCGAGTCATCAATGGCAATCTCGAACAACTCTTCTTCTGCAGGGGCTGCCGCTTCGGGGGCTTCAAATCCGGTGGGCGCTGCCGGCTCCGCTTGAGTCGGCACTTCAGAAATGCCGGCCGCATCGAGCGCTTCGGCTTCGTCGGTGAGGACGGGCAGGCTTTCGTCGGCCTCCGCCGTGACCGGTGCGAGCAGCTCGGTGAGGGCGGATTCGTCAGGCTGCACGGAAGCGTCTGCGGCGCTGGTCTCTTCGGCGGATGTGTCGGGCGCGAGGCTGGCGAGCTCCAGGGGCGCCACCGCTTCCGGCGGCACTTCACTGTCGATCTCGATCGGCGCAAGCAGGTCTTCGGCCGGCAGGACCTCTTCCGCCTCCGGCTCGCTCACGGCGAGGTTGGTGGCCGTCAGGTCGATTTCCGTTTCGGCGTCGTCCAGCAGGAGCTCATCGAGGTCGCCACCGGTCATGGACGCGGTCAGGTCGATCTCGACCGGAGCTTCTTCAGCGGGCTGGGCTTCAACAGCAGCCGCCTCGGACTGTGTATCGATGCTGAGGGCGCTGCTGCCGGATTCCGAGACCGCCATTTCGGTGTCGAGGTCATCCAGGTCGAATTCCAGATCGAGCGAATCGAGGGACTGCTCGACCGGCGGTACAAAGCGCCCGGCTTGCTGACTGGCGGCTTCATCGCCGGCCTGCTCGCCGAATTCTTCGCTGAAGGCGCGCAGGGCATCGCCTTCGAAGTCCGTCGCGGCCAGATCGACGACCATGTCCTGATGCTCGCCGGAGGAGATCGAAGCCAGGTCGAGTTCAAGCAGGGTGCTGGTCAGGTCCAGTTCGGAGTCGCCCTGAGCGGCCTCTTCAACCAGTTCCTGGGATTCGGAGGATACGAATACCGGCGCGAGCGTTGTCTTGAGCAGGGAGCTTTCAGCGCTGGCTGCCGGCGTCAAAACGGGTGCGGCAGGGGCTGGCGGGGCGCTGATTGCGGATTCGTCCGCCGGAGCGTCCATCGATGCCAGAACAGCCTGGGCCTCGGCGATCAGTGCATCGGCATCCCTGTACAGGGAACCGCCGGCCTGGAGTTGCTCGACCCAGGCACCGAAGGTCAGGCAGCCGTTGTCGATCATCGAGATGAGGCTCGCGTCCGCGCTACGTTCCATCTGCAGCCAGCGGTTCATGGCCATCTCGACGTGGCGGGCGGCTTCAGAGAAGTCGACCAGTCCGACCATGCGGCTGGAGCCCTTCAGGGTGTGATAACCGCGACGCACGGTCGTGAGCGCATCGACGTCATGCGGAGCGCCGATGATCTTGTTGCGGTTCTCGGCAATGGTTGCGAGTACTTCGACGGCTTCCTCGAGGAAGATCTCGAGCAGTTCCGCGTCGACCTCCTGCTCGCTGGCCTCAAGCAGGCGAGCGGTGCTTTCGGAGGGCGCAGGCGAAGCCGGTGCTGCCGGGGCGGCGAAGGCCTGAACGAGTTTTTCCTGGTCTGCTTCACCCGATTTCAGGCTGGCCAGTGCTTCCCGGGCCTTCTGTTCGAGGTCTGCATCAGCGACCAGCTGGGCGTCTTCCCGGATCGATTCGAGACTGCTGACGAGCTGCTGGCGCAGGCCTTCGTCTTCCGGCGCTTCGCGCAGGGCCTCGACCAGATTGTGGGTTTCCCGGGTTTCACGTTCGAGCTGGGCTTCGACGGTGTTCTGGACGGCGCTGACAACTTCTTCTTCAACGAGGGTTGCGGCCGGATTCAGAAATCGCTCGAGGCGGGCTGAACCCGACCTCAGTGCCTCCACGTAAAAGCCCAGGGCGGAGAGCTGGTGCGCAAGGGCATCGAACTCTTCCTGACTGGGTACATCATCCTGGGCCGCAAATCGCGAAATTTCGGCTGCGCTGCGCGTCACGAGTTCGACGGCCTGCATGTCGCCCAGGACCGCGAACGCGCCTTCGATCTGCTTGAGCGGGCCGGCCAGTGCGGCGAGACCGTCGCGCTGGGCCGGGTTGCGGAAGAAGCTGTCCAGGCTCTGCTCGATCTGCCCCAGATTGGTCATCACCTCCCGGGCGAGCTGATTAAAGAACTGGCGCTCCTGCGCACGCCGCGATGCTTCGCCGAAGGGCGAGGCGTCCAGCTCCATGACGGCGTCGCCCCTTACGCGGGCGCTGAACTGGTTGCACAAGAGATCGACCTGACGGCGCAGCAGCGCCGGGTCGGCATTCGGGGATTCACAGGCCTGCTCGATGACCAGCAGGCTGGTCGCGACTTCCATCGAGAAGTCGTCATTGAGTCGCAGGGGATCTGCACGCAGCCAGGTCACTGCTTCGGCGAGGCCTTCCAGCAGGCGATCCACCTGCGAGATGCGCATCGGCTCGATGCGTTGCAGCAGCTCGGCCAGCTGCTCCTGGAACTGGGGCAGCGCCACGGCAGAACCGGCGCAGAACCGGTTCCAGGATTCCTTTGCCTGCTCAAGCGATTCGCGAACCTTGAGTGCGAAGGGCTGACGCAGGGTGTCGGACAGTTCCACGTCAGACGGTGGCAGGACGCGATCCAGACCGTAGGTCTGGCGAACTGCGCGGGCGTGTTCGGAATCGAACCCGGACGTTGCCACGAAATACAGCACATCGCGGACCAGACGATCCGCGACGATCTGCGAGCCTTCCATCAAGCGGCGCATCTGCGTGTCAATGCGGCGGCAGAGCCGCTGGGCCGGACGATCGGCCGGAATGGCCTGGAGCGTCAGGCCTTCGAAGAAGGCAATGGATGCCCACCAGAACGCGCGCGTGGCGGGCAGCGACTGGATCTGCTCGATGCGATGAACCGCGGAGAGCATTTCCATCGGGCCGGCGGTGTCCTGCGGCTTGCGGATCCAGTTCAGCAGGCCCTTCTCGAAACGGCCACGCAGCACGCGCAGCTCATGTGCGGCGCGTTCCGGTGCGATGCTTTCCGACTTGTCGAGCTGCGGACGCACGCTGAGGTCGGGGAAGAAGAGCTCGGAGGGCTGCGGCGCATCCGCGCCGCGTGCTTTCGCGAGATCGGTGTAGGCCGGCAGCAGGCGGAGCGGCTGGTGCGGGGCGCCGGCGGAAACTTCATTGACATAGTTGCCAAGCATGCCCACGCAGCGGATGCTCAGTGCGACATTTTCGGGGGTGCTGCCGATTTCGCCTGAAGCCATGCCGGACAGCAGCTTGTCGATGGCTTCCGCAAACTGGGAAACCCCGTCAAGGCCAACGATGGAGAGTGCCCCGCTTGCCTGGTGAACGTGACTTTGTGCGAATCGCAGCGGCTCGCGCTGTGACGGGTCGGCCAGAACTTCTTCCAGGCGCTCCCGGGCTGAATTCAGGGCCGTGTCAATCTCGCCTTTCACCCAAGTCAGGGGCGCGACATCAAACTCGTTGCTAGGGCTCATCTATTGCCTCTTCTTGAGACTCGGCTCAACCGCCTCGACCCGGTCATCAGACCGGGGGGCGCGGTACGGGCGGTATCGTGACCGCCCCCTGTATGGATCAGACCTTGAAGCCCGACACCGAACCCTTCAGTTCGACTGCCAGGTCGGCCAGCTGACCGATAGACACCGCGGACTGCTGGGTGCCGCGGGTGGTGGATTCATTGATCGAGAGAATGCCGCGCATGGCTTCCGACACCTCGGTTGCCACGTTGGCCTGACGCTGCGTATCGGAGGAGATCTTCTCAACCAGGGTTGCCATTTCCACCGACACGTCGCCGATCTCGGACAGAGCCTGACCGGCCGCGTCAGACAGCTTGGCTCCTTCCACCACACCACGGGTCGAGTTTTCCATAGCGGCCACGGCATCGCCCGTATCCGTCTGAATGGTCTTCACGATCGCCGCGATCTGCTTCGTTGCTTCGGCGGAGCGTTCTGCGAGGCGTTGCACTTCTTCCGCAACCACCGTGAAGCCGCGACCGGCTTCACCGGCGGATGCGGCCTGAATGGCGGCGTTCAGAGCCAGAACGTTCGTCTGTTCGGTAATGTCGGAAATCAGTTCCACGATTTCACCGATCTCCTGCGAGGATTCGCCGAGGCGCTTGATCCGCTTCGAGGTTTCCTGGATCTGCTCGCGGATTTCGTTCATGCCCTTGATGGAGTTCTGCACAGCGTCCGCACCCTTGCGCGCGGCTTCCAGCGAGCGGCGTGCCACCTGTGCGGTCTGGAGTGCGGAGCCGGAAACGGCGGTCATCGAGCGGGCCATTTCCTGCACCTGCGAACCGGCCTGGGTAATTTCACGCGACTGGCGCTCGGAAGCGTCGAGCAGTTCGCCCGAGAGGCGCTGGGCGGATTCGGTTGCGATCGTCACGCGACCGGCCGCGTCGTTAATCCGGCGTACCAGCACCGAGAGTTCTTCAATCGTGTAGTTCACTGAGTCGGCGATGGCGCCCGTCACGTCTTCGGTCACGGTTGCGCGGATCGTCAAGTCACCGTCAGCCAGGTCACCCATTTCGTTCATCAGACGCAGAATGGCCTGCTGGGTGTTGTTCTTGTCGGTTTCAGCCTCGACGCGCTGGCGATCGGCTTCGTCACGACGCAGGGCTAAGTCGTTGTTATAGACCCAGACCAGCAGCACCAGCGCGATCAGCGCCAGCGGACCGGAAATCAGCAGACCGATCAGGAAGATGTTGAAGCCGGTGAACGCCTTGCTGTAAGCGACTTTCAGTTCGTCGATCGCGGTCAGCAGCTTGCTGGAACCGTCAAAAATCGAGATGCCGGCGTGCTTGGCGGTCAGCAGCGGCTGAACGTTGGCCAGGATACCGCCGACGGCGATCTGGTGCTTGGTGCCGTAGAGCTTGAGGTTTTCGTACTTCTGGCCGGCGTCACCGCCTTCCATGCCTTCGCCGATCTGCTCCAGCAGTTCGTCAAAGCTGTTGGAGTCACGACCGAGCAGGAAGATCACTTCCGGGTCCACAGTGTCCGCAGCCAGCAGCGCGTTGGCGTTCTTTGCCATCCGCTGCGAGAGCATCACGATCTGGTTTGAGGTTTCGATATCACGGGCGGAACCGCGCGATTCGAGTTTCAGACGGGCCACCTGCTCGGCAAAGTCGAGCAGCTGGGCGTTGTTGTTGTTGATGTTGCTGACCGCGGTACCCAGACGTGCGATCTGGACCTGCTGACCGATAACGTCCAGTGCTTCCTTGTTCAGCTTGGTCCACAGTTCGGTCACTGCCTTGAGCTGGGGCTGAACGGCACCGGGAGAGCCCGGGATGCCGGTCCCGTCGATTTCTCCGCCGTCCGTGATCGCTTTCAGCGTGGCTTCGAAGTTTTCACGGCTTTCCTTCAGTTCGGAGAAGCCGGTACGTCCGCCGGTCACGGCGAGCTGTGCGGCTTTTGCCAGTGTCTGGGAGAGCGTACCCATCTGACCCGCTGCGGACACGAAAGCCGTTCCCTGACGTGCGGACCTGAGCTGGAAGAAGGTCAGGGCCACGACGATCACGACCAGCACACCGAAAATCGTGCCGAGAATCCGCATCTGTTCGTTCAGCGGTCGCGAGCCGATGACCGGCAGCGAGAACCGTCTGCCCGAGGCAGAATCCGATGCGGAACGCTCTACGACCGTTGCGCGGGCGTCCATTTCTGTGGAGTCCGACAGAGCGGACTTGGCCTTGAAACGATTCAGGAAGCCGGGGAGATTCAGTGCCATTCGTATGCTCCGATTGGTGCGGGCGTGTGGAGATTCGGTCTTGATTGAGGCGATTCCTCAGGAAAGCGGGATCGCCGGCTCGGTTGGTTGATCAGCGCAAATCCGCCCCTGCATCGAGGAAACGGGTGTCGGACAACAGGGGGCGGATGATCAGCTTCTTCCAGAGACGGTTCTGGCTGTCGCGCAGGGCGCCGCCGATCCAGGGTCTGGTGTCGGTGAAGGTTTCATCCACATCGAAATCATCGGGGTTGCGCAAACCCAGCGCCCGCGACACCAGCAGGGCGGTATGCAGGCCGTGCTTGGTGCCGATCAGCATCATCCGCGAGTCATTGGTCAGCGGTGGCAGGGGGTCGCCGCTGAAGGCCGCGAGATCGACCACACTGAACAGGTTGCCGCGAACGTTTGCGAGTCCGCGGAACCAGTTCCGGGTCAGCGGGACTTCCGTGAGGCTGGGGGCTGCAATGATTTCACCGGCATCCGACAGGTCGACCAGCCAGTTCTCGCTGCCCGCCGTGACGGCCAGCAAGGCCGACCGGCGACCCGAGTTGCTCATCTCGGCGAGCCGTTTGGTCAGATCCTGTTGAAACTCCCGCAGGCTGATGCGCTTGGCCATTCAACAGATCCTTTTAGTGATGTCAGCCGATTGCCTGGATCTTGCGGAGCAAGCCGTCGAGGTCGAGCGGCTTGGTCATGTAGTCGAAGGCACCCTGGCGCATGCCCCAGATCTTGTCTGTTTCCTGATCCTTGCTGGTGGTCATGATGATCGGGATGTGGCGGGTGGTTTCCTCGCGCGAAATCGTGCGCGTGGCCTGATAGCCGTTGATGCCGGGCATGACGACATCCATCAGGATCAGGTCGGGAATTTCGGCCTTGGCCTTGATCACGCCTTCTTCGCCGTTGTCGGCGGTGACGACCGAATAACCCTGCTTGGACAGGAATTCGATCAGCGCGAAACGTTCGGTGGGGGAGTCATCGACGACCAGGATTTTCTTGATAGCCATGGGGGAAACCTCTAGCAGTGGATAGGTCAGCGTTGCCCGCGGGTCGCCATGTGCAACGACACGGCTTTCAGCAGGCTGTCTTTTGTAAAGGGCTTGGTAAGGTACTCGTCCGATCCGACCATGCGGCCGCGGGCGCGATCAAACAGGCCGTCCTTGGACGAGAGCATGATCACCGGCGTTCCGGAGAATTTCGGATTTTTCTTGATGAGTGCACAGGTCTGATAGCCATCCAGACGCGGCATCATGATGTCCACAAAGATCAGGTCGGGAAGGTGATCGGCGATTTTCGACAGGGCATCGAAACCATCCTCTGCGAGCAAGACCTGATAGCCCGCCTGGGCGAGAAAGATCTCAGCGCTACGGCGGATGGTGTTGCTGTCATCAATCACCATGACTTTTGTTCCCGAGACTTCAGCTCGTTCTGCCAACGCTAAACTCCTCTCAACCCTTTCCGTGACGAGCCTGCAGACTGTCGTCGTGACATCTGACTGCGGTCATTCGATATGCATTTTCCGCGCGCATGCTGCAAAACACTATAGCAAGTTTGCTGTAGCACTGTGCCCTGCAGGGCGCATGATGTTACAGCTGGCATGATTTGTGTAGCAAATATACAGCCTGAGCGCGCTGCAGCCGGCTTTCGCCTGCCGGAGCTTCTCTGGTAATCGGTTAAAATCAGCCGGACCTTTACCGCATTTTGTTTGACATGCCCAATCTGCCTGCGCCGCGCGTCCTTTTGAGTTTTTCCATGTCCGACCCCACTGCCGGTGGAGGCGTACAGGCAGACCTGCTGACAGCCGCTGCTCTGGGCGTCTATCCATTATCAGTGCTGACCGGCTATTCCGTGCAGGACAGTTCCCGGATCGAGGCCAGCCAGCCGATGGATGGCGATTGGGTGGCCGATCAGGCGCGCGCATTGCTTGAAGATATTCCGGTTCACGCATTCAAGGTGGGCGGTCTGGGCTGTGCCGAAAACGCAGCTGAAGTCGCTGATATCCTGACCGATTATCCCGAATTGCCGGTGGTCTGCTGTCCGAGTTTGCCCGCATTCACCGACCAGATGGCTGAAGAGGAGATGATCGGCGCCTTGTGCGAGCTGCTCGTGCCGCTCAGCACCGTGCTGGTTCTGGATGGCGAACTTGCCCTGAGGCTGGTCAGCGACGAGGAAGAGCAGCAGGACAGCGTCCTGACCGGTTCCGAATGCGCACGGCGGCTGATCGAGTTCGGCGCGTCGAATGTTCTGCTGACCGGTGCGAGTCAGCCCGGCCCCCAGCTCGTGAATACGCTTCATGGTGAAGGCGGAGTGCTGCGCACCGATGCCTGGGAACGGCTGGGCGGCGGCCTGCGGGGGTTTGACGACACGCTTTCGGCTGCGCTGGCAGCCTTCCTGGCGCAGGGCATGGAGCTCTCTGCCGCGGCGCATGCCGCTCAGGCCTACACCTGGCAGACCTTGTCGCAGAGCTGGCGTCTGGGCATGGGACACAACCTGCCTAACCGCTGGTGCGACTGGGCCAAGTCATGAGGGACGGGCTTTATCTCGTCACTCCGGACCTGGCCGACACCGCGCGCCTGCTGGCGATCAGTGGCGCCGCGATCCAGGGGGGCGCGCGGATCCTGCAGTATCGCAACAAGACGGCTGACGAAGCGCTCCGCCACGAACAGGCGCGCGCCTTGCGCGAACTCACCCGCGCGCTGGACTGCGTCTTCATCGTCAATGACAGTCTGGCGCTGGCGCTGGCTGCGGAAGCTGATGGCGTACATCTCGGTCGCGACGATGGTGACGTTTCCGAAGTGCGCCGGGCCAGTGGCGGCCGTCTGCTGACGGGGGTGTCCTGCTACGGGGATTTCGAGCGTGCGCGTGCGGCGCACCAGGCGGGCGCCGACTATGTGGCCTTCGGCGCCATGTACGCGTCGCCGACCAAGCCTGCCGCGCCGCCGGCACCCCTGGCGCTTGTCGGGCGCGCGCGGCGCGAACTCGGTGCCCGCGTCGCCTGCATCGGCGGCATCACCGCAGACAATGCCCGGCCGCTGGTCGAAGCGGGGGCCAACTGGCTCGCCGTCATCACCGACATTTACCAATCCGGAGATCCCGGGGCGCAGGCCGCGCGCTTTGCTGCGCTATATGCCTGACCCGAACTCCCGCTCACCCGGTTTTCATCGAAATGTCCAAGAATGCTGAACTCTTCGAACGCGCACAGCGTTCAATTCCCGGCGGCGTGAATTCGCCGGTTCGTGCCTTCCGCTCGGTGGGCGGTACGCCCCGCTTCCTGACCCGCGCCCAGGGGGCCTACACCTGGGATGCCGATGGCAAGCAATATGTAGACTATGTCGGATCCTGGGGGCCGGCGATTCTCGGCCATGCCCATCCCGAAGTCGTCGAGGCGGTGCAGCGTGCAGCCCTTGACGGACTTTCCTTCGGCGCACCGACCGAGCGCGAGATCGAAATGGCCGAGTTGCTGATCGGGCTGCTGCCGTCGATCGAGATGGTGCGACTGGTGTCATCGGGCACCGAAGCCACGATGAGTGCCATCCGGCTGGCGCGCGGTTTTACCGGGCGCGATGCCATCGTCAAGTTCGAGGGCTGCTACCACGGCCATGCCGACAGCCTGCTGGTGAAGGCCGGCTCGGGGCTGCTGACCTTCGGCAACCCGTCCTCGGGCGGCGTGCCGGCAGACTTCGCGAAGCACACCCTCGTCCTCGATTACAACAGCATCCCCGCGCTGGAAGAATGCTTTGCCGCGCGCGGCAGCGAGATCGCCTGCGTGATCATCGAGCCGGTAGCCGGCAACATGAACCTGGTGCGCCCCTCGCAGGCCTATATGGATCGCCTTCGCGCGCTCTGCACCGAGCATGGCGTGGTACTGATCTTCGATGAGGTCATGACCGGCTTCCGCGTCGGCCTGCAGGGTGTGCAGGGGCTCTACAACATCACCCCGGATCTGACCACGCTGGGCAAGATCATCGGTGGCGGCATGCCCGTGGGCGCCTTTGGCGGCAAGCGCGAGATCATGGAGAAGATCGCGCCGCTGGGCACGGTGTACCAGGCCGGTACGCTGTCGGGAAGCCCGGTGGCTGTGGCGGCCGGCCTGGCTACCTTGCGTCTCATCCGCCAGCCCGGCTTCTACGAAGCGCTGTCGGCACGGACGGCTGCGTTTGCGGCAGGCATTGCTTCGGCTGCCGCGAAGCACGGCGTCGCATTCTCGGCCCAGGCCGTTGGCGCGATGTTCGGCCTGTATTTCAGCCCGGCGTTGCCGCAGAGCTTTGCCGACGTCATGGCATCGGACCGCGAGCGCTTCAACCGTTTCTTCCATCTGATGCTGGAGGCAGGCCATTACCTGGCGCCCTCGGCTTTCGAGGCCGGCTTTGTCTCGGCTGCGCATTCCGATACGGATATTGCGGCCACGCTGGCGGCGGCAGAGGACGCGTTCAGGCAGCTCTGAGCCGCTGCCGGAGGGCGCCGCGCACGCCTTCAGTTGGGCACATGGGGGTGCCCGGCGCCCTGATGCGGTCGGCTCGGCCATTGCGAGACGATCATCGCGACGATGATCAGCACGCCTCCCGCGATGGCGCGCGGCCCGAACGCTTCATGCAGCCACCAGGCGGCAAAGAGCGCTGCGAAAAAAGGCTCCAGAGCATAGATCAGGGCGGCCTGCACCGCGCTCGCGCGTGCTTGCGCCCAGGTCTGCAGGATCAGCGAAAAGGCGCTGCAGATCAGACCCAGATAAAGCAGCTCCAGCCATACCTTGCCGGTACCAGCGAGCATGGCCGGATAGGCCGCACCCCAGTGCAGCCATTCGCCTGCAATCCAGAGCGGTGAGAGCGCCGCCATCATGACGGCCTGGGCACCGGCCAGCGACAGGGCCGGATGGCGCGGCGAAAACCGCTCCATGGCCAGCACGTAGAAGGCAAAGGCAATGGCGCAGCCGAAGGTGAGCGTGTCGCCCAGCCAGCCCGAGCTCTGCTCGTAACTCATGATCACGATGCCCAGACCGGCCAGGGCGGTCGCGATCCAGACCTTGCCTCCGATACGGCCGCCCAGCAGCGGCATCATCAGCGGCACCATGATCACGTTGAGTGCCGTAATGAAGGCATTGCGGCCCGCGCTCATGAAGGTCAGCCCGAGCACCTGCAGCACGAAGCTCAGGAACAGTGGCGTGGCGAGCAGGGCGGCGTCGCGCCAGAGCCTGCGGTCGCGCCATCGGATGAAAGGGGCCAGCGCCAGCGCGCCGAGTGCCCAGCGCACGCCCACCATCATGCCGGCCGGCATCTGTTGCGAAACGGCTTTCATGGCGGGAAAGGTGGTGCCCCAGGTCAGGGTGACAACGATGAGGGCGAGACAGGCAAACAGCGTGGTGCGGGAAGAGGTCATCAGGTCGTGCGCCGTTGCGTACCGGGGTACGCCGAGGTGGCGAAGTATGCCACGGCCGCTTCCGCATCCAGCCCTGCGCATTCCGCGCTGCGGGCTTTCCCGCGCCGGACAGGGCCCCGCCCGATGCTACAATCCACACGATTCCGCGACGGGCCGGTGCTGCCGGCCCGCGTCGCTTCAAGGTTCATCTCCCTGCCTGTTGGCAGCGTTCCCGCCCCACGATGCCTCTTTTCGCTTTCGGTCTGAATCACCACTCGGCACCCGTTGCGATCCGGGAGCGCGTGGCATTTCCGCCCGGCAGCCTCGTCGAGGCCCTGCAGGGGCTGGTCAGCGAAGGCGTCGCGAGCGAGGCGGCACTGCTCTCGACCTGCAACCGTACCGAGCTCTACTGCAACACCGGCACGCCTGAAGCCGCGGCGGACTGGCTGGCACGGACGCGCAGCCTCGATCTGCCCGACATCTCGCCCTATCTCTACACGCTGCCGGAGCAGGACGCCGTGGCGCACGCCTTCCGCGTCGCGAGCGGGCTGGATTCCATGGTGCTGGGCGAGCCGCAGATCCTCGGTCAGCTGAAAGACGCGGCACGCATGGCGGAGTCCGCCGGGACGCTCGGGCCCCAGTTGCACAAGCTCTTCCAGCACAGTTTCGCGGTGGCCAAGGAAGTCCGCACGAGCACGGCCATCGGCGCCAATATCGTGTCGATGGCCGCGGCAGCGGTGCATCTGGCAGCGCGCATTTTCGAGCGCATGAGCGACACGAAAGTCCTCTTTGTCGGCGCGGGCGAGATGATTGAACTCTGCGCCGCCCATTTTGCGGGCAGCCAGCCTGCGCGAATCAGCATTGCCAACCGGACGCTGGCGCGCGCCGAGACACTCGCGGCGCGCGTGCGGGCGGACGTACTGCCGCTCGAAGCGCTGGCCGACGTATTGCACGCGTATGACGTCGTCGTGAGCTGCACCGGCAGCCCGCTGCCGCTGATTGGCCGTGGCATGGTGGAGCGCGCGCTCAAGGCGCGCCGGCGCAAGCCCATGGTCATGGTGGATCTGGCCGTGCCGCGGGACATCGAACCGGAAGTTTCGCAGCTGTCCGACGTCTTCCTCTACACCGTGGATGATCTGGCCCAGATCGTCAGCAGCGGCATGGAATCGCGCCAGGCCGCGGTCCAGGAGGCCGAAGCGATCATCCGCACGCGGGTCGACGGCTTCCGGCAATGGCTCGACAGTCGTGACGCCGTGCCCACGATCCGCTTGCTGCGGGAGCAGGCGGAGACACGACGGCAGGCCGAACTGACGCGCGCACGGCGTATGCTTGCGCGCGGCGATGATCCGGCCGAGGTGCTCGAGGCACTCAGCCAGGCGCTGACCAACAAGATGCTGCACGGGCCGGTCAGCTTCCTGAACCAGGCCGACGTGGATGTGGCCTCGGCGGTCGGCGCCGTGCGCCGCGTATTCCAGCTCGAAGAAACAGGGGGCGATTTGCCGCCCGCACAGGATTCATGAAACCAGGTATCCGCGCCAGACTCGAACAACTTGCCTTCCGGCTCGAAGAGCTTGATGGCCTGCTCGCGAGCGAGACGATCACGCAGAACATCGACCAGTTCCGCAAGCTCAGTCGCGAGCATGCCGAGATCACGCCGGTGGTCGCGCTGTGGCTGCGCTTCCTGCAGGCCGAGGCCGACGAAGGCAGTGCCCGCGAGATGCTGGCGGATCCGGAGATGAAGGAATTCGCCCAGCTCGAGCTTGACGCGGCACGCGCGGCACAGGCCGGCATCGAGCACGAATTGCAGCTTGCGCTGCTGCCGAAAGACCCCAATGACGAGCGCAATCTTTTCCTCGAAATCCGCGCCGGCACCGGCGGTGACGAGGCGGCGCTGTTCGCGGGAGACCTCCTGCGCATGTACACCCGCTATGCCGAGCGCCAGGGCTGGAAGGTCGAGCTGGTCTCGGTCAGCGAATCCGATCTGGGCGGTTACAAGGAAGTCATCGCGCGGGTGGTGGGAGCCGGCGCGTTCTCGCGCTTGAAGTTCGAGTCGGGCGGTCATCGCGTGCAGCGTGTTCCGGTGACCGAAACGCAGGGCCGGATCCATACCTCGGCCTGCACCGTTGCGGTGATGCCGGAGGCTGACGAGCTGGCCGAAGTGAGCATCAATCCCGCCGACCTCCGCATCGACACTTTCCGGGCGTCGGGCGCGGGCGGCCAGCACATCAACAAGACCGATTCCGCGGTGCGCATCACGCACCTGCCGACCGGCCTCGTCGTCGAATGCCAGGATGATCGCTCCCAGCACCGCAACAAGGCGCAGGCCATGAGCGTGCTGGCGGCGCGCATCCAGGACGCGCAGTTGCGCGAGCAGCAGCAGAAGGAAGCGGCCACGCGCAAGAGTCTTGTCGGCAGTGGTGATCGTTCCGAGCGCATCCGCACTTACAATTTCCCCCAGGGCCGGATTACCGACCACCGCATCAACCTCACGCTCTACAAGCTTGATGCGGCCATGGAAGGCGAAATCGGCGAACTCGTCGACGCACTCGTCACCGAGCATCAGACCGAGCTGCTCGCTCAGCTCACACAGGAAGACTGAACCCGGGCGCAGGCCCGACACTCTCACCGGATTGAATCGACAGGAGACAGAAGTGACGCATTCCCTCAAGGCAGGTGTGGCAGCGGTTCTGGCAGTGCTGGCACTGGCCGCATGCGGTGACAAGGCGCCCTCAGGCGACGTGCTGGTCAAGGTAGACGGCAAGGCCATCACCGCCGAGACGCTGGACTGGCTGCTCAAGGAGCAGGTGCCGGCCGGCACGCCGATCGATGACGCGCTGCGCGCCAAGGCCCGCGAACACCTGATCCAGCGCGAGGTGCTGCTGGAGGCCGCCCGCAAGGCCGGGCTGGACAAGGATCCCGCTGTGAAGCAGCGCATGGACTACATCCGTGACGAGCAGCTCGTGAATGCCTACATCAAGGACTGGCTCGCCAAGAACCCGGTCAGCGATGACAAGGTCAAGGCCGAGTATGACAAGCGCACGGGCGAGTCTGCCCAGATGGAATATCACGCGCGCCATATCCTGGTCGAGAAGGAAGACGACGCCAAGGCCATCATCGCCAAGCTCGACAAGGGCGCGAAGTTTGCTGATCTGGCCAAGGCCTCCAAGGATCCCGGCAGTGCCGCGACCGGTGGCGACCTGGGCTGGGCCGATCCCGCCACCTTCGTGCCCGAGTTTGCAGCGGCACTCAAGTCGCTCGAAAAGGGCAAGTACACTGCCGCGCCGGTGAAGAGCCAGTTCGGTTATCACGTGATCCTGCTGGAAGACACCCGCAAGCCCTCGCCGCCGCCGCTGGAATCCATCAAGGCACAGCTCCAGCAAGCCATGCAGCAGGAAGCCCTCGGCAACTACATCAAGGAGCTCGTCGGCAAGGCCAAGCTTGAAGAAGGCAAGGCCGCAGCAGCAGAGCCCAAACCGGCTGCCTCGCAATGAGCTCCCTGCCTGCAAGCCTGGGAGAAGCACTTGCCCGGGCACGCGGGCGGGTCGAGCAGGGGGATGCCCGCATCCTCCTGCGCGAAGCCAGTGGTGCAACTGCAGCGCAGCTGATCGCCTTTCAGGAGCGCCCGCTCGCGCCTGCGGCGGCCCTGCGCTACATGGAGTGGCTGGATCGTCGCGCCAAGGGTGAGCCGGTGGCTCACATCCTGGGCGAGCGCGAGTTCTACGGCCGCAGTTTCCGGGTGAATGCGGCCACGCTCATTCCGCGGCCTGAAACCGAGCTGCTGGTCGAGCTCGCCCTGCATTTCCTGGGCGAGCGGACCCGGCCCGGCAGCCTGCTGGATCTGGGCACGGGCAGCGGGGCGATTGCCATCAGCGTGGCCCTGGAGTCGCCAGCCACCACGGTGACGGCCTGCGACTTCTCGCCCTCCGCGCTGGATGTGGCGCAGGCCAACGCGATGGCGCTCGGCGCACCGGTACGCTTCGTTTCCGGCAGCTGGTTCGGCCCGCTGGAAGGCGAGCGCTTCGACTGCATCGTGAGCAATCCGCCCTACATCGCCGAGGGCGATCCGCATCTCTCGACGGGCGACCTGCGCTACGAGCCGCTCACCGCACTGGCCTCGGGGCGTGACGGACTCAACGACATCCGCAAGATCATTGCCGCCGCGCCGCGACACCTCAATCCCGGCGCATGGCTGCTGCTCGAGCACGGTTATAACCAGGCCGGCCAGGTCAGCGATCTGCTCGAAGACGCCGGTTTCAACGCCATCCAGTCCTGGCGTGACCTGGCCGGAATCGAGCGCGTCAGCGGCGGTTATCTCTGAACTCCTGCCGCGCAGAGGCTTTGCGCGGAGCGACTAATCCGATAAAGTTGCTCGGGTATTTGACAGATGAGCGCCGACCCCGCGCGCAGGAGAACCCCAATGAGCACCGTCCAAGACCGCATCCACGAAACCGTGACCGGCAGCCCCGTCGTCCTCTACATGAAGGGCACCCCCACCTTCCCGCAATGCGGTTTTTCATCCGCGGCCGCCCAGATGCTCAAGGCATGTGGCGTGACCGACTATGTGGCCGTGAATGTGCTGGCTGACGACGAAGTCCGCCAGGGCATCAAGGAATACGCCAACTGGCCGACCATTCCCCAGCTCTACATCAAGGGTGAGTTCGTCGGCGGCAGCGACATCATGAAAGAGATGTTCCAGTCCGGCGAACTGCATAAAATGCTCGACGCCGCCCGCTGAGTCCAAGGCTCAACGGCATGAAAAAAGGCGACCTGCGGGTCGCCTTTTCTTTTGCTGCTGTGGCTTACTTGGCCTGCTTGACCAGCAAGGCCACCGCGGCCTTGACTTCGTCATCCGACAGGGCCGGGTTGCCCCCCTTGGCCGGCATCGCCCCCTTGCCCTGCAAGGCATGCTGAACCAGCGTATCCATGCCCTGTGCAATCCGCGGAGCCCAGGCGGCCTTGTCGCCGATCTTGGGCGCGCCTGCCGCACCCGTGCCATGACAGGCGCTGCAGACCTGGGCCACGATGTCTTCGGCCGACTTCGGACCGGTGCTCTCCGCGACCGGCGCCGGGGCTGCCATTTCAACGCGTGCAACCGGCTGGATCAGCTCCGCAGTCTTCTCTTCATCGACCTTGCCCTTGCTGCAGGCTAGCAACAGCGAAGCGATGCCCAGCGCCAGGACGGGCAGGGACAGACGCGAGACCTTGTTCATGGGTAAGTCCTCAGGTTTTCCGGGTGAGCGCAGATTATAACGAGCTTGAACGCGTTGAAAGCAGGGATATTACCCGGGGGCTGGGCCAAGTGCCGGCTTGCATGTACAATTGCGGCCTCTCCGCGCATCCGTAGCTCAGCTGGATAGAGTACTGCCCTCCGAAGGCAGGGGTCGGACGTTCGAATCGTCTCGGATGCGCCACTTGTCCTTTTCCGGACAAGTCTGTTTTTCCCATCTTCCCCCGTCGTTTTTCCTTGTCCTCACCGGGACGGCGTCCGGCCGCGTCTCTCGCGTTCCCGCGTTCATTTTGCGCCCGCGACCCGGGCGAAATCGCCTGCCACCACGAAGGTGAAGCGCGCCGGGTCCAGGTATTGGCGGATGACGGCATTGAGCTGCTCGGGCGTTACCGCTTCAAGTTGCTGTTCGACACCGGCTTGCCAGCCCATGTCGCGCTCCAGCCAAAGATTGGTCGACAGCATGCGGGCGAGATTGGCATCGTTGCTGCGAGCGAGTCGCCGCTGTTCGAGCAGGCCTTTGCGTGCGTCACGCAATTCCGTTTTGCTGACGCCTTCCGAGACGAGGCGGGCCAGCTCGTCCTGCACGGCTCCGAGCAGGCGCTCACGGTTTTCCGGCGCGAAGCTGGCACTGATCGTCAGCACGCCGGAGGCGCTTTTTTCATGCAGATTGAGCGTGCTGTTGATGGTGTAGCTGATCCCTTCCTTTTGCCGGACCCGGTTGGCCAGGCGGCTGGAGAGCCCGCTCCCGCCCAGGATGGCGTTCATGAGTTCCAGCGCCGGCATGTCCGGCGAAGCTTCGCCCAGCGGGAGATTCAGGATTCCCACCAGGCGGGCATTGGCCTTGTCCGGCGTTTCCAGCTGCAGGCTGGCCGGGGTATTGGCGAACCAGGGCAGGGGCAGGTTCGCGGAGGGCTTTTGGGCGCGCCAGTCGCCGAACAGTTCCGCGAGCTGCTGGCGAACGGCTTGCTCATCAAAGTCGCCAACCAGCGAGAACTGCGCATCCTGGGCGCCGAGAAAATTGCGGTGCAGGCTGGTCAGATCACGGACGCTGGTGCTGCGCAGGCCGGCCATGCTTTCGTTGATGCTGGGCCGGTAGCGCAGATCCTGCTCAGGATAGGGACTGCCCTGGCGTGCTGCTTCCAGAGGCGCCAGGGCATCGGGCTCGCGTCGCACTGCCTCGAGCGCCGCAAGCTGCTGGGCGCGCAGGACATCGAACTCCTTTCCGGGGAAATCAGGCTGTCGCAGGATCTCGGCGAGCAGCGGAAGGAACTCGGAAAGCGACTCACGCCGGCTCTCGAAATTGACGATCAGGCTGTTGTACCAGGTGCCGATACTCACCTGGCTGTGGGCGGCGTGCAGGCGTTCGGCGACGCGTTCGCGGTCCGCCCCGTTCGTGCCTCGCATGAGCATGACCGCCATCAGACGGATCTGTTCGCGCTGACCTGCGAGGGATTGCTCGTCACCCATTCGCAGCACGATGCGGCCGGAGACGGTCTCACCGCGATTCTTCTTGGCGAGGAGCGCAAGCCTGGCGCCATTGTCGAGCATGTATCGAGTGGTGCGCTGCTCGATATTGGCCGGCGTCGGATCGAAGGCTTCGCCGCTTTCCAGAGCCTTGCGCCCGGTGTAGTTGGCCAGCGCCTCATCCGGCCTGGCCTCGGCCGGCATTTGCACGCGATCAGGCGTGTCTTCCGGAATGAACTGGCCGACCGAGCGGTTCGAGGCCTTGAGGTAAGTGGCGGCCACACGCTGCACATCGGCCGCACTGACGGCGGCGATCTGGTCACGCCGCAGGAAGAGCAGGCGCCAGTCACCCAGCGCGACGGATTCCGACAGGCTGATGCCAAGCGCCTGCGGATTGGCGATCAGACGGTCGAAGGCATTGGCATGGGCAGTCTGAACCCGTTGCATCTCGGCGGGAGACGGGGGGCTGGTGCGCACGGCATCGATGATGTCGAACACGCGCTGGCGGACCTCCCCGGCAGCGACCTGCTTGCCGAAGAGGGCCTGGACGATGAAGTAACCGGGCTCCGCGAGCGCCATCGCGCCGGCGCCGACGTAGGTCAGCTTGCCGGTGTCCACCAGCGCCTTGTTCAGACGCCCACCGGGCGAACTGGCCAGCACACTGCCCAGCACATCCAGCGCCGCCAGATCGGGGTGGGCACCGTTCGGCACATGGTAGATTGCGGTCAGAACCTGCTGATCCCCTGCGCGGCGAAGCGTGGTCGTGCGTTCGCCTTCCTGAGGGGGTTCGCGCGTCCAGGTCGGCTCCAGCGTGCGGCTCGGGCGCGGAATGGCGCCAAAGCGTTGCTGGATGCGCGCCAGCGCGTCAGCGGTGTCGAACTTTCCGGTGAGGATCAGGACGGCGTTGTCCGGCTGGTAGTACTTGCGATAGAAGGTCTGCAGGCGTTCTATGACAACGTTCTCGACATCCGAACGGGCGCCGATCGTGCTCTTGCCATAGTTGTGCCACTGGAAGGCCAGCCCCGTCACCTGCTTGCGCAGCGTACTGACCGGGCTGTTTTCGCCGCGTTCCATTTCGTTGCGCACGACGCTCATCTCGCTGTCGAGATCACTCCGGGCGATGAAGGAATTGACCATCCGGTCCGCTTCCATCGTCAGCGCCCAGTCGAGATTCTCATCCCCGGCGGTGAAGGTCTCGAAGTAATTGGTGCGGTCGAAGGCTGTCGTGCCGTTGAACTGCATGCCCCGCTGCTTGAGCCCGGCCGTCAGCGCGCCGCCGGGCAGCGAGGGCGTGCCCTTGAAGAGCAGATGCTCCAGCAGATGGGCCATGCCGGTCTCGCCATAACCCTCATGACGCGAGCCGACCAGATAGGTGATGTTGAGCGTGGTGGTCGGCTTGCTGCTGTCAGGTGCGAGCAGGATCCTCAGGCCATTGGCGAGCCGGTATTCGGTGATGCCTTCCAGACTGCGTACCGGAAGGGCTGCCGGCCCGGGCGCAGGCCTGGCTTCTGCAGCCGGGACTGTTTTCTCCGCCGTTTTCCTCGACGGCGTGGCGGCCAGGGCCGCCTGAACGAGGAGCGTGGGGAACAGCAGGCACAGCAGAAGGCGAGCGGTCATGGTGGCTGGCGGAGGTGGCAGGCGAAGGCCGCCGGATGGCGGCCTGTCTGCAAGGATATTACTCCGTCATGTCATCGGGATGACGACATGGCCGCCATCCCGAAACATGCATGCGAACCGTGCTCAGGGCTTTGCAGCGGTGCGTGCGGCGAAGTCGCTCACGCCTTCGCGGGTGCGCTGGACCTTGCGGATGCTGCCGTCCTCATTGAACGCCAGATACTCTGCAGCGACATGGCGTTGCCGCTTGCCGCAAGTGGAGTCGGGGGTGTCGAGCCAGCGATGGTAGAAGAGGATCCACTGACCCTTGTACTCGACGATGGAGTGATGGTTGTTGCTGGCGTTTTCCTCATCCATGAACACGCCCCTGTAGGTCCACGGACCCTTCGGCGATCGGGCGGTGTAATAGCTCAGCACCCGATTGCCTTCCGGCATCGTGAAGTAGTAGAGGCCCTGACGCTTGAAGACCCAGGGGCCTTCCATCTTCGGCTCGTAGCCACCCATGTCCATTTTCTGCAGCGGCGCCTTCAGGCCGCGCATGTCATCGGCCATTTCAGCGACGCTGTAGTCGGCGCCCACCGCGTGAGCATAGAGATACACCTTGCCATCGTCATCGATGAAGAGCGCCGGATCGTTGGCGTAGGGCGTGCGCCACAGCGGGCCGCCGATCATGTCCTTGAAAGGTCCGGTGGGGGAATCACTTTCGGCAATGCCGATGCCCATCCACTTGGTACTGAGCTTCGGATTCTCGCGGTTCTTCTCGCCATTGCCGGCGGGAAACACGAGGTAGTACTTGCCGTTGCGATAAGCCGCATCCGGCGCCCAGGCGTAGTTGTCTGCCCAGGCGAGATCCTTCACCGAGAGCACTGCGCCGTGGTTCTGCCAGTGAACGAGATCGGAAGACGAGAAGGCGTACCAGTCCTTCATGAAGAAGTCGGGCTGGCACTCCTCGTCATGCGAGGTGTAGAGATACATTTTGCCGTCCGGCCAGACGTGGCCGGAAGGGTCGGCAGTGTGCAGGCCGGTGCCGAGGTCGAGCGGATTGGCGGCGGAGCAGGGCAGGGAGGCGAGGAGAAAGCCGGCCGTGGCGGCCAGCAGGGTGAGTGTTTTCATGTGAGGCGATCATCGGGGTGCAGCCCGGGCGGAGCCGGACTGCAAGTTATGACGAATGGGTCAGAATTCCTTCACGATGCCGAAGCGGTAGTAGTTCTCGTCGAGTTTCTTCAGGCTGTCCTTGAAGCCGGTCTTGGTGCCGTCGTACTTGGCGCCGGAGATCGATTCGTTGCGCTCGAAGTCCTGCTGGTAGGCGGCACCGTAGAGGTACACGTTCGGGCTCAGCCAGTAGGCGCCGCCGACCATGATGTTGCGGCCGCTGTTGCGGTTCGAGCCCACGTCGTTGGCATGCGAGATGCCTACGCCGACCTGCCAGAGCTTGGCGTAGTTGTAGGCCACCACGAAGTTCGTGTTCTTGTACTGGTAAGCCGTATCCGGGCCGCTGACATAGCCCTTGGCGGCGAAGTAGCTGGCCGAGAACTTGAGCCCGTCGAGGAAGTCGGGGCGCCAGGTGAGGCCGGTATCCCAGGACATGTAGCCATCCTGCGCGACATTGCTCGACGGCGTGCGGCGGGTGACCACGGAGGAGAGCGTCAGCTTGCGGTCCTTCACCGCGCCCAGCACCATTTCGTAGCCCGCGCTCCAGGCGTCTCCCGAGCTCTGGGTGGCCGTCACGCTCTGGTCATCGCTGGCACCGCTCTTGCGGTTGTCGCCGAAGGCGTAGTTGCCCTTGAGCAGCATGTTCGCCGGGCCGATCGTCAGGATCGGCGTCACGTATTCGGTGTTGCGGCTGGTCAGGTCGGACTGGGTCAGCTTCGAGATGCCGAACTTCACGATCTCCATGTCCTTGATGTTGGTCATGTAGGGTTTTTCGGCGATGACCAGGTTGGTGATGTTGTAGGTGCCCCAGGCAAAGTCCCCGACCGGCGTGCGCAGGCCCATGACCTTCTTGTCGTTGTTCGAGATGCCGCTGGTGCCTTCCTGCACGTTGCCGAAGCGCAGATCGTGCGACACATAGGCTTCCAGGCTGCTGCCGATCTGCTCCTTCGCATCGATCGTGATGCGCGAGGTGGAGGCGCCGCCGTCCCCCAGCGTTTCGGTGGTGGCCGTGCCGTTGCGCGCGCCGTTGCTGCTGTCGGCGGCAGCGGTGTGCTTGAACTGGTAGCCGGCGTCGAACTTGCCGCCGAGCTTGACTTCCTGGGCCTGGGCCGCCGTGCTCAGGAGCGCGGCCAGTGCCAGGGCGATCGGAGTGGACGCGAAGGCGCCGTGCTGTTTCATCATGAGTCCCCTTTGTATGTGTTCTGGTGAAATCCCGTCATCCCCCTGACACGGGCCGGGAGGGTGCTGCCGGAATGATTGCCGCAGGCCGGTGGCCGGACAATTCCGATATCTGGCGGCGTTTGTTGCGATATCAGTTGCTGCGCTGCGAGTGCTGGTATTCCCTCGGCGTGCAGCCGAGTTCGCGCTTGAATACGGCGTGCATGTACTGCAGTGAGGTAAAGCCGCACTGCTCGGCAATCCGCGCACAGGATTGCCGGCCCGAGCGCAGCAGCTCCTGGGCACGGGCGAGTTTCGTCAGCATGATTTCGTCATGAATCGTGCGACCCAGCTCCTTCCTGAAATGCGCATCCAGCGTTGATCGTGCGATGCCGATGTGGTCCACCACCTGCTCGGCCTTGATGCCCTGGCCGGCGTACTGGCGGATGTAGTGACGCGCGCGCATCACATACGGATTGCGCAGCGCTTCATGCTGGCTCGAGGTGGCGACCTGCATGCCGGCAGGCGGCACCAGCACCGGTCGCGGGCATTCGCGCGCGCCGTGGATCAGGCGGCTCAGCAGGCGGGCCGCGGTCTGACCCATCTCGCGCGTGCCCTGGATCACCGAGCTCAGCGGAATGCGGGTCAGCGTCTGGCTGATCGGGTCATTGTCGATGCCGACCACCGCCACTTCCTCGGGCACCGCGATGCCGGTGGCCAGGCAGGCCTGCAGCACATGGCGCGCGCGGGCGTCATTCACGGCGATGATGCCGACGGGCTTGGGCAGGCTGTGCAGCCAGGCCGCTAGGCTGTCCAGGTGCTGCTGCCAGCTGCGGGAATCGGTGTGGTCGCCGCGCCAGATCTCGGCCTGCTCGCCGGTCAGCGCCAGCTGCGCGCGGAAGGCGTGCTCGCGCTCCAGGGCCCAGCGGTTGTCCGGCCGCGCCGGCATGCTGTAGAGGGCCATCCGCGGCAGGCCGGCCGCGAGCAGGTGCTCGCAGGCCATGCGCAGGATCGCCTGGTTGTCGGTCGCCACATAGGGGATGCCTTCGGGATAGCTCGCCGCTTCGGCATAGGAGCTGCCGACGGCCACGACCGGGCAGCTCAGCTTGCCCACCAGGGCCGCGATATCGGGGTCATCGAAGTCGGCGATGATGCCGTCGCCATTCCAGTCCGCCATCTGCTGCGGACGGCAGCGGAAATCCTCTTCCATGTAGAGGTCCCACGCCGTGCGGGTCGAGCTCAGGTACTGGCCGATGCCGGCGATGATCTCGCGGTCATACACCTTGTTGGCATTGAACAGCAGCGCCACACGCAGGGTCTTCTGGCTGACCGGCTGATGCAGGACCGGACTCATGACGGCGCCCCCTGCACGGCGTGGCAGCCGGGGCCGTCTGCGCGGCTTGCTGCTGCGGGCGCCCTCCGCGGGCAAGGCAACAGGACTCGAGGCATGAAGGTCTCCCTGGCAGCGGATTCGTAAAACTCTGGAAAGATCCGGCGGATCCTCCGCGAGTGGTGCTGATGCGGAAGTATAATCAGAACACTCATATTTTGATGTGCGTACATCATTTCCGGTGTTGCATTTTGATCAGAGCCTCGATCCGACATGAACAGACCCAGAATCCGGATTCATGATGTGGCCGCCGCCGCGGGTGTCAGCCTGGCAACGGTGGACCGGGTGCTCAACAAGCGCCCGGGCGTGCGCCAGGTCACCGTCGACAAGGTGGAAGCCGCCCTGCGCGCGCTCGACTACCGGCCGGACATCCATGCCGCCCGGCTCGCCCGCGGCCAGGCGCTGCGCCTGATGTTCATCGTGCCGCGCGGGCACAACAGCTTCATGGACATGGTGGTGGCGGAGATCCGCAGCACGGCCGATCGCCTGCGCCATGAGCGCTGCGACATCGAGTTGCGCTTTGTCGACGCCTTCGACGGGCCGGCCGTGGCGAGCATGCTCGATGCCCTCTCGCCGGATGACTGCGACGGTGTGGCCGTGGTGGCGCCGGATGCGCCCGGCGTGCGCGAGGCGATCGATGCCTGTGTGGCGCGCGGCCTGCATCTGGTCACCCTGGTGTCGGACCTGCCTTCCTCGCACCGCCAGCATTTCGTGGGGATCGACAACATCGCGGCCGGCCGGGTGGCCGGACGTCTGCTCGGGCGGCTCAGTGCGGGGCGCAGCGGGCGCATTGCGCTGATTGCAGGCTCGATGACGCTGCGTGACCACATGGAGCGGCATCTGGGGTGCGAGCAGGTGCTGCGCGCGGACTTTCCGCATCTGCGCACGCTGCCGGTGGTCGAGGGGCGGGATTTTGCCGAGACCACGGCCCAGGTCGCGCGCGAACTGCTCGCCGCCCACCCCGACATCGTCGGGCTCTACAACATGGGGGCGGGTAACCGTGGCCTGGTGGAAGTGCTGCGTCAGGCCGGTGCGCCGGGACGCATCGTCACCGTGGCGCACGAGCTCACGCCGCATGTGCGGCAGGCGCTGGTCGAGGGGGTCTATGACGCCATCGTCTGCCAGGATGCCGCACATGAAGTGCGCAGCGCGGTGCGCGTGCTGCAGGCCTTGTGCGAAGGCGGCGAGGTTGTGCGCAGCCAGGAGCGGATCCGCATCGAGGTGTACCTGAAAGACAACCTGCCCTGAATTTCATGAGGCCGCTTATGAAGTTTGACGGTGCGGGTGCTGCGCCCAAGTTTGAGGTACGCTAATCAGAATTTGATTCATCCAGACGCCTGCAGGAGTTTCCGGGCATGACACCTTTCTCCATTCCCTCGCGCAGTTTTCCGGCTTCCGGCCGCCGTGCGCCAACGACGGTGCCGGCGACCGGCGGGAGCACGGCATGAGTGCCTGGCTCGGTATCGATCTCGGCACCTCGGGGCTCAAGGTGCTCCTGCTGGCCGACGACCATCGCGTGATCGGTACGGCAGCCGTGCCGCTCACGGTGTCGCGCCCGGCCCCGCTGCACTCGGAGCAGGCACCTGCAGACTGGTGGGCGGCCTGCTGCAGTGCGCTGGACACGCTGGCCGCGGCGCATCCCGACTGGATGGCCCGGGTGCGTGGCATCGGGCTCTCGGGCCAGATGCATGGCGCGGTGCTGCTGGATGCCGCGGATGCCGTGCTGCGCCCCGCCATCCTGTGGAACGACGGCCGCAGCGCCGAGGAATGCCACGAGCTCGCCCGGCGCTGCCCGGCGCTGAGCCGGATCGCCGGCAACCTCGCGATGCCCGGCTTTACCGCGCCGAAGCTGCTCTGGGTGGCGCGGCATGAGCCGGAGATCTTCGCTGCCACCCGCTGCGTGCTGCTGCCCAAGGACTGGCTGCGCTTCTGCCTGACCGGCGAAAAGGTGTCCGAGATGTCGGATGCCGCTGGCACGCTGTGGCTCGATGTCGCACGACGTGACTGGTCCGACGCGCTGCTCGATGCCACCGGCATGACGCGTGCACAGATGCCGCGCCTGGTCGAGGGCAGCGAGCTTGCTGCGCATCTGAGCCCTGCGCTGTGCCGGCGCTGGGGGCTGCCGCCCGGCGTGGCGGTGGCCGGTGGAGCAGGCGACAACGCCGCCAGCGCGATCGGCATCGGTGCAGTGGAACCTGGCGCGGGCTTCCTTTCGCTCGGCACTTCCGGCGTTCTCTTCGTGGTCAACGAGGCCTTCCGGCCCAATCCCGGCTCGGCCGTGCATGCCTTCTGCCATGCCGTGCCGGGGCGCTGGCACCAGATGAGCGTGATGCTCTCGGCCGCCAGCTGTCTGGAATGGGTTACCCGCCTGTGCGGTCGTGCGAGCGAGGCGGCATTGCTCGGGGAGGTGGCGCAGCTCGATGCGGCCGCGCGCGCCGCTGCACCGCTCTTTCTGCCCTATCTCTGTGGCGAGCGCACGCCGCACAACGACCCGCACGCGCAGGGCGTGTTCTTCGGCCTCGGTTTCGGACACGGTCCGGCAGATCTGGGCTGGGCCGTGCTCGAAGGCGTGGCCTTCGCATTCCGTGACGGGCTTGCGGCCCTGCAGGCCGCCGGCACCGGGGTGCAGTGCCTGTCGCTCGTGGGCGGCGGTGCGCGCAGCGCACTCTGGGCACAGCTGCTGGCCGATGTGCTGGGGGTCGAGATCGTGACCCACCTCGATGGCGAGGCTGGCGCAGCACTCGGCGCGGCGCGTCTGGCCTGGCTCGCCGACGGTGCCTCGCAGGATGCCGTCTGCATGCCGCCGCCGGTCTCGGCGCGCTTCTGCCCGACCACTGACTGCGACGCATTCGAGACCCGCTACCAGCGCTTCCGCGCGCTCTATCCCGCCCTGCAAGCGAGCTTCCGATCATGAATTCACCCGCATTCAAACCCGAAGGACAAGGCACCATGACAAGCTGTTTCGCCCACATCCCGGCCATCCCCTTTGAAGGGCCGGAGAGCCGCAATCCGCTCGCCTTCCGCTGGTATGACAAGGACCGTGTCGTACTGGGCCGCCGCATGGAAGACCAGCTCCGCTTTGCCGTGTGTTACTGGCACAGCTTCGTCTGGGGCGGCGGCGATCCTTTCGGTGGCAGCACCTTCGAGCGCGCCTGGTTCGATGGCGCAGCCCCGCTGGCGCTGGCCGAGCAGAAAGCCGAAGCCGCCTTCGACTTCTTCAGCCGCCTGGGCGCGCCTTACTACTGCTTCCATGATCGCGACGTGGCGCCCGAGGGCCGCACGCCGAAAGAATCCCATGCGAACTTTCGCCACATGGTGGAAAAGCTCGCCGCGCATCAGACACGCACCGGCATGAAGCTGCTGTGGGGCACGGCCAACCTCTTCAGCCATCGCCGCTTCATGGCCGGCGCAGCCACCAATCCGGACCCGGCCATCTTCGCGATGGCGGCGGCACAGGTGCGTGACGCGATGGATGCCACGCTCGAACTGGGTGGTGAGAACTACGTGCTGTGGGGCGGCCGCGAAGGCTATGAAACCCTGCTCAACACCGACATGGCCCGCGAGCTGGACCAGCTCGGCCGCTTCCTGTCGATGGCGGTGGAATACAAGCATCGCATCGGCTTCAAGGGCCTGATCCTGATCGAGCCGAAGCCGCGCGAACCGACCAAGCATCAGTACGACTTCGACACCGCCACCGTCTACGGCTTCCTCAAGCGTTACGGTCTGGAAAACGAAGTGAAGGTGAATATCGAGGCCAACCACGCCACGCTCGCCGGTCACAGCTTCGAACATGAAATCGCGACCGCGCAGGCGCTGGGCATCTTCGGCTCGATCGACATGAACCGCGGTGACGCGCAGCTGGGCTGGGATACCGATCAGTTCCCCAACAACATTCCGGAAACCGCGCTCGCGCTCTATCACATCTTCAAGCACGGCGGCTTCACCAGCGGCGGGCTCAACTTCGATGCCAAGGTGCGGCGTCAGTCCATCGCGCCTGAAGACCTCTTCCATGCGCACATCGGCGGCATGGACGTCTGCGCCCGCGCCCTGCTGATTGCCGAGCGCATGATCAAGGACGGCAGCCTGCAGGCCGAAGTCTCGGCGCGCTATGCCGGCTGGGAAGGCGAGCTGGGGCAGGGCATTCTCGGTGGTCATCTCGACCTTGCTGCGCTGGCCGATCGCGTGCTGGCGGAAGATCGCGATGTGCTGCCGGTTTCCGGCCGGCAGGAATGCTACGAAAATCTCCTCAATCGTTATTTCTGAGCAGGGGAGAGTGGATTGATTCATGCAGCAGACATGCGCTGGGCGCAGGGGATCGAAGGGCAACGCAAGGCCGATCTGGGCAACGGGACTTATCTCAACCCGATCATGCCGGGCGACCACCCGGACCCCTCCATCCTCAAGGATGGGGACGACTATTACATGACCTTCTCCAGCTTCGATGCCTATCCCGGTCTGGTGATCTGGCATTCGCAGGATCTGGTGAACTGGCAGCCGGTGACGGCCGCGCTGAAAACGCCCATCGGCTCGGTGTGGGCGCCGGAGCTCATCAAGCATGAAGGCCGCTACTACCTCTACATCCCCACGCGCCTGAAGAATCAGGGCCTGCAGGGGCGCGGCTCGATTTACGTGATCTGGGCGGACGACATCCGTGGCCCCTGGAGCGAGCCGATCGATCTCGGCAACCCGCGCATCGACCCTGGCCACGCCGTGGGCGAAGACGGCAAGCGCTACCTCTTCCTCTCCGGCGGCGACCGCGTTCAGCTTGCGGACGACGGCCTCTCCATCGTTGGCGAGATGGAGCATGTCTATGACGGCTGGAAGTACCCCGAGGAATGGGACGTGGAGGCCTTCGCCCAGGAAGGGCCGAAGATCACGCGCCACGGCGAGTACTACTACATGATCCTCGCCGAGGGCGGCACCGCAGGTCCTGCCACCGGCCACATGGTGGTGGTGGCGCGCTCGAAGTCGATCCACGGCCCGTGGGAAAACGCGCCGCACAACCCCATCATCCGCACCCAGTCGCCGCAGGAAGCCTGGTGGTCGCGCGGCCACGCCACGCTGGTGGAAGGGCCCACGGGGCAGTGGTACATGGTCTATCACGCCTACGAGAACGGCTACTACAACCTCGGCCGCCAGTGCCTGCTCGAACCGATCGAATGGACCGATGACGGCTGGTTCCGTGCGGCCGGGGGCGATGTGTCACAGCCGTTGGCGCTGCCGGTTGCGGGGCGCGCGCTGCCGCACGGCATGGCTTTGTCGGATGATTTTTCGCGCGACAAGTTCGGCATCCAGTGGGGCTTCTACGACCCGCTGCCCACGCACGGCGTGCGCCATCGCTATGAAGACGGCGCGCTGGTGATCGAAGGCCGTGGCACGGTGCCGGCGGACTGCTCGCCGCTGACCTGTGTATGCGGCGACCGCGCCTACCGCTTCGAGGTGGAAGTGGAAGTGGGCGAGGGCGCCACCGGTGGCGTGCTGCTCTTCTACAGCCGCCGTCTGTATGTCGGACTTGGATTCAACGCGAACGAAGCGGAAGAGCCGGCGCAGGGCCGCCCCAAGCCGGCTCTGGCCCCCTCGGGGGGCGCCCTGCTTCCGCAGGAAGAGGGCCGGGGCTCACTCATCATGCATCGCTACGGCACCGAGCGCCTGATGCCGCGCGCGCCGCATATCGATGGCAAGCGCCTCTTCATGCGCGTGACCAACCGCGACCACATCGTGACCATCCATACCAGCGCCGACGGCCAGAGCTGGCACAAGTTCGGCGTGCAGATGGAGGTCAGTGGCTATCACCACAACGTAGCCTTTGATTTTCTGAGCCTGCGCCCCGGGCTGTATGCCGCGGGCGAAGGCGAGGTGCGCTTCCGGAATTTCCGCTACGAAGCGCTCTGAACGATTGCGGAAGGCCGGCGCACGACGCCGGCCATGACAACAAGAAGGAGACAAAGATGTCCAAGCGCATGCTTGCTCTGCTGGCGGGCCTGATCCTGCCGGCCATGGCCCAGGCCTACACCGGTGCGCCGGTACTCGATCCGCTGGTGAAAGCCGGCAAACTGCCGCCGGTGGACCAGCGCCTGCCGGCGAAGCCGGAGGTCATCACGCCGCTGCAGAGCGTGGGCAAATACGGCGGCACGCTGCGCAGCGCGCTGCGCGGCAATGGTGACGGCAACGCGATCCTGCGTCTCGTCGGCAACCAGGGCCTGGTGCGCTGGAATACCGAGTTCAACAAGGTGGTGCCGAATCTCGCCGAGAGCTGGACGGTGAATGACAACTCGACCGAATACACCTTCAAGCTGCGCGCCGGCACGAAGTGGTCGGATGGCGTTCCCTTTAATGCCGATGACATTCTCTTTTACGTGCAGGACCTGATGGGCGACAAGGGTTTCCTTGGCACGCCGCCCGAGATGTATCGCGTGGGCGACAAGCCGGTGGTCGTCGAGAAGATCGACGACAACACGGTGAAGTTCCGCTTCGCCGCGCCCTATGTGTCCTTCATCGAGAACCTCGCGCATCCCACCGGCCAGCAGGCAGTGTTCTATGCCAAGCACTACTGCCAGCAGTTCCATCCGAAGTACAACCCGAAGGTCGCGGATCTGGTGAAGGCCAGCGGCGCGAAGGACTGGGGCAGCCTGATGCGCGTGCGCTGCGGCGACCTGGAAATTCCGACGCGCTGGGGCAATCCGGAGCGCCCGACGCTGGACCCGTGGGTCATCGTCAATCCCTACGGTGGCGGCTCCTCGGCCGTGACCCTGCGCCGCAATCCGTATTTCTGGCAGGTCGACAGCAAGGGCCAGCAATTGCCCTACCTCGATGAACTCCGGCTGGCGGTGATCTCGGAAATCGAGACCATGGTGCTGGCCGCGATCAATGGCCAGCTCGACTTCCAGTTCCGCCACATCGGCGTGATCCAGAATCTGCCGGTGCTCAAGGAAAATGCAAGCAAGGGCAACTACCGCGTGCTGGAGCTCGAGGACATCAGTTCGAACGCCGCCGGGCTCTACCTGAACCAGAGCACCCGCAACGAGAAGCTGCGCGCGCTGATCCGCAACAAGGATTTCCGCATCGCGCTCTCGCATGCGACCGACCGCAAGGACATCGCCGAAGTCGTCTATCTCGGCCAGACCCAGCCCTGGCAGATCGGCCCGAAGAAGCAGAACCGCTTCTACAACGAGCAGCTCGCCACGCAATACCTGAAGTACGACCCGGCACTCGCCAACACGATGCTCGACAAGCTGGGCCTCACCAAGCGTGATGCCGACGGCTACCGGCTCTATCCCTCGGGCGGGCGCGTGAGCATTGCCGGGCTGGTCCAGATTTCCAGCGGCAACTATGTCGACACCATGGAAGTGCTGCGCCGGCAGTGGTCAAAGGTGGGCGTCGAGCTGGTGATCCAGGGCGTCGAGCGTTCGCTGTTCTACGACCGCTCCAATACCAACGACTACGAGATGGCGATCTTCGTGGTCGGTGGCGGGCTGGATCCGCAGTTCGACAAGACCGGCGTCTTTGTCTGGTCCGGCGTCGAATCGCGCCAGAGCCTGCAGTGGGCGAAGTGGGCGATGACCGACGGCAAGCAGGGCGAGGAGCCTTCCGCTTCGATGAAGAAGCGGCTCGAGCTGCATGAGCAGTGGAAGGTCGCAAAGAACCAGGCTGAGGCCGACGCGCTGCTGCGCCAGATCCTGCAGATCGCGGCTGACGAGTTCGAAGTGATCGGCACGGTCGCCACGCTCAAGGTGCCAGGCATCGTCAGCAAGCGGCTGGTGAATGTTTACGACAAAATGCCATGGGCATGGCCTTACGCCACTCCGGCTGGTGGCCTGCCGCAGAGCTGGTATTACCGCTGAGTGACGCGCCCGGCGCGTGCCGGCAGAGGAGGGAGTTCGCATGGATCGCAGAAGCTTTCTGGGCAGCAGCCTGATTCCTCTGCTGGCGGGCGCGTGCGCCACGCCGGCTGCGGATACCGGCAGTCCATCGTCATCATCGCCACAGGCTGCTGGCAGCAGCGAGCGCGCCGGCGTGCTCGACGCGATGCGTCGCGCGGTGCGCTACATGGACGAGCAGGTGTCTTACCGCGGCGGCTATGTGTGGGCCTGGCTGCCGGATCTCTCGCTTTCCTGGGGCGAGATGGAAGCCAAGCGCAGCATGTGCTGGATCCAGCCGCCGGGCACACCGGCGGTAGCGCATGCCTTCATCGATGCCTGGCAGGCCGCGGGCGACCCGGTCTTCCGCGTGGCCGCCGAGCGCGCGGCCGATGCGCTGGTGGCGGCACAACTGCCCTGCGGCGGCTGGAACTACATCCACGACTTTGCCGGCGAGGATTCGCTGCGCCACTGGTATGACACCATCGGCCGCAACGGCTGGCGGCTGGAAGAATTCCAGCACTGGTACGGCAATGCCACCTTTGACGACGCGGTGAGTTCCTCTGCCGCCTGCGTGCTGCTGCGCGTGTATCAGGCCTGGGGCAGCGAGCGCTTCCGTGCTCCGCTGGCCCGCGCCATCGATTTTGTCCTCGCTGCCCAGTATTCCGGCGGCATCGCTGACGGCGGCTGGCCGCAACGCTGGCCCCGCGTGCCGGGCACGGCGGTGATGAAGCCGCCCTACGGCCTGCCGCGCGGCGCGCGGGGCGGCATGGAAGATGGCGACTACACCGCCCATGTGACCTGGAATGACGACGTGGCCGGCGAGAACATCCGCTTCCTGCTGCTGTGCCACCTGACGATGGATGACCCGCGCCTGGCACCTGCCATCCGGCGCGGCATGGATTGCATGGCACGCATGCAGCAACCCGCGCCACAGGCCGGCTGGGGGCTGCAGCATCTGGCAAAGGCCGCAGGCGGTCGCCCTGCAGGCGCCATTGCCGCGGCGCGCAGCTACGAGCCGCGCGCCTTTGCGACCCACACCACTGCCACCAACATCCGCCAGCTCTGCGAGTTCTACCGCCTGAGCGGAGACGAGCGTTATCTCGCGCGCATTCCGGAAGCCATCGACTGGCTCAAGCGCTGTGCGCTGCCGGAGAAAGTCCTCGCGGAGAATCCCCTGCTCAAGGGCCGCACCCATCCCACGTTCGTGGATGAAGGCAGCAACCGCGCCCGCTATGTGCACCGCTACGGATCCAATGTGCATAACGGCGCCTACTACAGCGACCATGACCACCGTGACACGCTGAGCCATTATTCGGCCGGTCGCATGCTGAAACTGGATGCGCTGGAAGCCGAATACCAGGCCTTGCGCGCGCTGGCGCCCGAGGCCCGGCAGGCCCTGAAAGACAACTCGCCGCTGCTGCAGCGGGGCAAGGGCCGCCTGCCGCGCTTCTTCGGCTTCGGTCGCCAGAGCCTGATGGATGCTGCAGAAGGGCGCGAGGATCTGCCCGCCTTGACGGATGAGGCCGTGGCCGGGCTGCTGAAGTCGCTCGGCACGCGCGACTACTGGCTCGCGCCGCTGCCCGCGGTGACCAACCCCTATCGCGGCGACGGCCCCCGCAAGGCACACGGCGGTCGCGAATACATGAGCCGGAATGTCGGTGACATCTACGACACCTCACCCTATGACGCTGCCAACCCGCCGGAGATCGCACCCTATGTGAAGCGCGAGCGCCCCGAGGGCATCGTCTCGCAGGACTTCACCCGCAAGCTCGGCCAACTCACCGCCTGGCTGGCCCGGCAGCCGGGCGCCTGAGGGTGCCGGCGCCGTATGCGCTGGCCGCGCGAAACCGCGTGCCAAGCGATGTCGCGGCGTCATTCGCAGCGCCGGGGGCGCCCGATGAAAATGCTTTCATGATTTCAACGGCTTCTCCGGCGCACTTCCGGCGAGCATTGAGCGAAGCGAGCAACGTCATGGCCGCGGCGCGAGGCTCTGCGGCACACTGTGTGTTCTCGACGGCTTAAGGGTTTTGGCGCGCATGACTTCCCGCACGACTTTTCTTCCGCTTTGCGAGGCGGACACCGAGGCGCTGCTGCCGGTGCTGTATCAGGAGGCGGTGTTCGAGTTCATCGGCGGTCTGCCGGCGAAAGACGCGTTTCTGCTCGACCTGCAACGCGCCATCGAAGGCCCGCCGCCCGGGCTGGACGAACAGTGGCGGCATTACGCCGTGCGCCTGGCAGACAGCGGCGCGCTCATCGGCCGCGTCGAAGTCACGCTGCATCACGGCCTGGCGGAAATCGGTCTGCTGCTGAACCCGGCGTTCTGGGGAAAAGGCTACGCACTGGAGGCGCTGCACTGGCTGCATGGCCAACTGGCGTGCGCGCCGGACACCCCCGCCTGCTGGGCCACCGTGCATCCTGACAACCTTCGCAGTCAGGGGCTGTTGCGAAAGGCGGGTTACGTTTCCGTGCAGGGCGAGGCGCTGCCGGTGCTCTACTCGATGGACGAGGGCGACCTCGTTTTCCGGCGTCTGCCGGATGCGACGGGGCAAGCGGTCCGCACCGAGCAAGGCGGCTGACTGGCCGCCCGGTGTTGGGAGCCAGGGCGGCGCAACACCCGCGCCGCGCCGGGAAAAAAGCAGGGCGCCCTGAGCAAAGCGAAGCGCGCCGCAGCCGCAACGCGCGGCAAGCCTGGGCGTCCCTCCGAGCGCCCGGCTTTCCCGCCAAACTCGCATTCGCCCGGGTCCCTCAGCCGGTGCGCGAGGCCGGGCTTCTTCGGCGCGCTTCGCTGCGCTCAGGGCGCCCTACGAAAACGCGCATCATCCTGCGCACCCAGCACCCAGCACCCAGCACCCAGCACCCAGCACCCAGCACCCAGCACCCAGCACCCAGCACCCAGCACCCAGCACCCGTCCATCAGCCCAGTGACGCCAGCGCCGCGGCGAGTTCGCGGATGCCGGCGTCGATGGCGGCCGGGCGGATCGAGGAGAAGCCCAGGCGCAGGCAGGTGCTTGCGGCAGGCTGCTGGAAGAAGGGCTCGCCGGGGTCGTAGAGCACGCCGCGGCGGAACGCGGCTTCACGCAGTGCGCCGGGGTCTGCCGTGCCGGGCAGCGCCAGCCACAGGCCGGATCCACCCTGGGGGGGCGTGAAGCGTGCTTCGGGCAGGTGGCGCCGCAGCGCGGCGACGAGGAGCCCCGCGCGTTCGGCCAGCGCGTTGCGGGTGTTCTGCAGCAGGCGATCGTAATGCCCCTCGCGGATGAAGAAGGCGGCGGCGAGCGGGTTGTTGCCCGGCGCCTGGCGCACCATCAGCCGGCGCAGCACGCGCAGGCGTTCGATGACTTCGGTGGGCGCCACCACATAGCCCAGACGCAGACCGGGCGAGAGCAGCTTGGAGAAGCTGCCGAGATAGATCACCCGGTCGGCGCGATCGATGGCCTTCAGGGCCGGCAGCGGCTGGCCCTGATACTGGGTTTCGGGGTCGTAGTCGTCTTCGAACACGATCTGGTCGTGCTCGGCGGCGTGCGCCAGCAGCGCCAGCCGGCGCTCGGTGGAGAGCGTGACGCCGGTCGGGCACTGATGGCTGGGCGTGCAGTAGAGGTAGCGGCAGCCGGCCAGTGCCGGGCCGATCTGCAGGCCTTCGGAGTCCACCGGCAGGGGCAGGATGTCGCCACCGAAGCGGCCGAAGATGTTGCGCACATCCATGTAGCCGGGGTTCTCCACGCCGAGGCGGCAGCCGGGCCGGCCGAAGAGCTCGCCCAGCAGGTAGAGCCCGTGCTGCGTGCCCAGGGTGAGCAGGATCTGGCCGGGCGTGGCGGCGATGCCGCGCCGGGGCAGCACGCGGTGGATCAGCTGCTCGATGAGCTCCGGGCAGTCGTTGCCGGGGATGTCGTGCGCCCAGTCCGGCAGCGCCTGCGCCTGCAGCGCCTGGCGGCTGCATTCGCGCCATTCGGCGAGCGGAAAGAGGCTGGCATCGAACTGGCCGAACACGAAGGGATAGGGCAGGGTCTGCCAGCCGGCCGGGCGGTCCAGCCAGCGGAAGGGGGCGGCGGGGCCCAGATGCCGTGACCAGTCCGGCGCGGCGGGGGCCGCCGTGCTGGCCAGTGCGCGCGGCGCTTCCCTGCCGAAGCTGCCGCGCACGAAGTAGCCCTCGCGCTGGCGGGATTCGAGATGACCTTCTTCCACCAGACGGTCATAGACCAGCACCACGGTGTTGCGCGAGAGGCCGGCCCAGGCGGCGAGCTCGCGGCCCGAGGGCAGGCGCAGGCCGGCCGCGAGGCGGCCGTCGAGCATCGCATTGACCAGCCGGCTGCGCAGCTGGAGCTGCAGCGGCGTGCTGCCGCGTTCGAGCGGGAGCAGCAGCTGCCGCCACATCAGTTCTTGAGCGTCGCCGGACATGGCGGTTTCCTCTGGCACCATCGATTCTTCCTGCTGGCAGTATGCTGGCGCCATCGGAAATTGCAATGATGGGGCCACCTGCCCATGGAGCCCCTCATGAACCAGCCCGCTGAATCCCCCGTCCTTGCCCTGCCCGACATGCAGCATCAGTGGCTGCCTTTCACGCCCAATCGCGAGTTCAAGGCAGATCCGCAGCTCTTCGCCCGCGCCAAGGACCAGTTCTATTTCGACCTCGCCGGCCGGCCGGTTCTCGATGCCGGCTCCGGCCTTTTCACCACGCCGGCCGGGCATTGCCGCGACGAGATCGCCGAGGCGGTGCATCGCCAGCTGCAGGAGCTGGATTTCACGCCGGGCTTCCTGCGCGCGCATCCGAAATCCTTCGAGCTGGCCCGCCGCATCGCCGGCCTGCTGCCCGAGGGGCTGGACCGCGTCTTCTTCGTGAATTCCGGCTCCGAAGCGGTGGATACGGCAATGAAGATGTGCCTCGCCTATCATCGTGCGCGAGGGGAGGCCGGGCGCACCGTGTTCGTGTCACGCGAGCGGGCCTATCACGGCGTGAATTTCGGCGGCGTGGCGCTCTCCGGCATGGTCAACAACCGGCGCGCCTTCGGCGGCACGGTGCATGGCGTGAGCCACATGCGGGCGACCTGGCAGGAGGCGACCCGCTTCCAGATCGGTCAGCCGGATCAGGGCGCCGAACTCGCCGACGATTTGATCGCCGCGATCCGCGTGCATGGCGCGGAGAACATCGCCGCCTGCGTGGTCGAGCCGATCGCGGGCTCCACCGGTGTGCTGGTGCCGCCCCGGGGCTATCTCGAACGCCTGCGCGACATCTGCACGGCGCACGGCATCCTGCTGGTCTTTGATGAAGTGATCTGCGGTTTCGGCCGCACCGGCGAGGCCTTTGCCGCGCAGAGCTTCGGCGTGACGCCGGACCTCATCACCATGGCCAAGGCGATCACCAACGGCGCGGTGCCGATGGCGGCGGTGGCGGCGGCGCGCTTCATTCACGACACCGTCATGGAAGCGGCGCCGGAAGGCGCGATCGAGTTCTTCCACGGCTACACCTGGTCGGCGCATCCGGTGGCCTGCGCGGCCGCCCTCGCATCGCTGGATCTCTACGAGCGCGATGGCCTCTTTGCGCGGGCCCGTGCGCTCTCGCCGGTATTCCTCGAGGCCGTGGCCTCGCTGCGCGATCTGCCGCTGGTGACCGACATCCGCGGCTACGGCATGATCGCCGGCATCGACCTCGCGTCCGATGGCAAGCCGGGGCGCCGCGGCCAGCTGCTGCAGAAGAAGCTCTATGACAACGGCCTGCACCTCAAGACCACCGGTGACTGCGCCATCCTCGCACCGCAGTTCATCTTCAGCGAGGCGCATATCGCGCGCATGACCGAGATCCTGCGCAGCACCATCGCCTCGCTCGCCTGATGGGCGGGACGAGTCCGGCAGCGCTCGCCGCGCTGGCCGCGATCAGCCTGCTGGCCGGGCTGGCGAAGGGGCTCACCGGCTTTGGCGGCGCACTGGTGATGGCGCCGCTGTTCAGCTTCTTCGTGCCCCCGCAGCAGGCCGCGCTGCTGATCGTGCTGGTGCATGCCGCCACGTCGCTGCAGGGCGTGCGCGGCTGGCATGCGCAGGTGCGCTGGTCGCGGGTGTTGCCTTTCGTACTGCTGGCGCTGCTTTCTGCACAGTTGGTGACGCACTGGGCGGCCGGCAGCGATGCCGCGCGGATGCGCCGGATCATCGGCGCCTGCGTGCTGCTCGCCACGCTGCCGCATCTGTCCGGCTGGCGCTGGCAACATGGCGGGCGCTGGTCCTCCACCGTGCTGGCAGGGCTCGCCAGCGGCGCGATGACGGCTTTCGGCGGTCTCGGCGGGCCGGCGGCAGTCTGCTATTTCAGCGGCATTGCCCAGGGTGCGGTGCTGCGCGCCAATCTGCTTGGCTGCTTCGCATTGCTCTTCTGCGGTGTGACAATGCTGCTGGCGGCAGCTCATCAGCTGCAGGCGCCGCATCTCGTGCTGAGCGCGCTGCTGGTGCCCGCCTTTGCGGCCGGTGTGCGGGCCGGCGAGCGGCTCAGCCCGCGTCTGCCGCCACGGCTATTCGATCGTCTCGTCTGCGCCTTGCTGCTGGCTTCCGGCTTGCTGGCACTGCTGGTCTGAGGCGCGACATTCATCCATCAATGAAAGGACATTCCATGAACATCCTGGTGACCGGCGCAAGTGCCGGCTTCGGCGAAGCCATCAGCGAGCGGCTGTGCCGCGAAGGCCATCGTGTGTTCGCCACCGCGCGCCGTGCCGACAAGCTCGATGCGCTGGCCGCACGCTGCGGCGGCAATCTGGTGGCGCGCGCGCTGGATGTGCGCGACGGTGCGGCAGTGCGCGCCACGATCGCGGCCATCGAAGCCGAGTACGGCGCGATCGATGTGCTGGTGAATAACGCCGGCCTCGCGCTCAACATCGAGCCGGCCTACAAGGTGGCGCTGGAAGACTGGGAAGTGATGGTCGACACCAACATCAAGGGCCTGCTCTACTGCACGCATGCCGTGCTGCCGGGCATGGTGGAGCGCAACCACGGCTGGATCTTCAACCTCGGCTCGATTGCCGGCACCTATCCCTATGCCGGTGGCAACGTGTATGGCGCGACCAAGGCTTTCGTGCACCAGTTCAGCCTGAATCTGCGCGCCGATCTGGTGGGCAAGAATGTGCGCGTCACCTCCATCGAGCCGGGCCTGTGCGGCGGCACCGAGTTCTCGGTGACCCGTTTCCATGGCGACGCGGCACGTGCGGATTCGGTGTATCAGGGCACCCAGCCGATCACCGCGGCCGACATTGCCGAAACCATCTCCTGGCTGCTGAAGCTGCCGCCGCATGTGAACATCAACACCATCGAGATGATGCCCACCTGCCAGGGGCCGGCCGGCCCGGCGGTGGCACGCAACGCGGGCTGAGCGCCGCATCGCGGGGCAGGGCGCACCAGTGCGGTGCGCCTCGCTCAGGCGCTCTCGAGTGCGGCCGGCTGGCCCTCGTGCAGCGCCTGCAGGAAGCAGGCCAGCGCGGGCGAATTTTTCTGCTCGCGCCGGGTGATGCAGCTGAATTCCACCTGATGCCGGAAGACATCCGGCCGCAGCGCGCGCAGCTCGCCGCGCGCCACCCACTGGGCGGCGTAGTGGTCCGGCAGGAAGCCGACCAGCCGGCCCGAGAGCACCAGCATCGCGACCGCTTCCATGTTGAAGGCGACCGCGGCCGGGCGGAAATTCTCCACGTCCGGAATCTCCTTCGATTCGCGCAGATAGCCGCGCACCACATAGTCCAGCGAGCCGATCTGGCTCACCTCGATGCCGCAGCGTGCCGGCTCGAACAGCGGATGGCCGCGGCCACAGTAGAGCAGCAGGGTCTCGCTGTGCAGCGGCGCACAGGCGAGGTTGGCCGAGGTGTTGCGGAAGGGGCCGATGCCCACATCGAGCCGGCCTTCCTGCACGGCTTCTTCGATCTGGCTGGCAGGCAGGATTTCCAGGGTGAGGCTGATGTCGCCATTGCGCCGCTTCACCGCCTGGATGGCGCTGGCGATGCGTGAGGCCGGATGGCTCACCGTGTTGTCGACCGTGCCGATGGCGAGCCGGCCGCGCAGCTGGCCCTGGATCAGGCCGATGTCTTCGCGAAACACTTCTACCGAGGCGATCAGGCGTTCGGCCGAGGCATAGAACTGGCGCCCTGCCTCGGTGAGCCGGAAGCCGCTGCGGCCGCGCTCGCACAGGCGCATGCCGACCCGCGCTTCGAGGTCCGACATATGACTGCTGATCGCCGGCAGGTTCATGTTCAGCGCCGATTCGGCCGCCGAAAAACCGCCGCAGTCGACCACCGCCTTGAAGACCCGCAGTTGGCGGAAATCGAAATCCGAGATCCTCAGCATGGCAGGCCTCGGCGCGTGGCAGACCGGGTGAGGGCCGGGCAGGGGGAGGGCGGGCGGTAGTTATGCATTTCCGGAAGTAAGCTTGCGAACTTCGCTATTCATCCTCCGGTGCAAGCATGAAACGATCCACCTGAGCCGCCGGTGATTCCGCCGCGCGGCGATGCGAAGGAACGCTTCATGACCGACTCCCGCTTCAGCCCCGTCACCGGCACCGTCCTGCCCCGTTACGCCGGCATCGCCACCTTCATGCGCCTGCCCTACGTCGCGCTGAACGACGCCGACATCGAGGCGGTGGACATCGGCCTTGTCGGCATTCCCTGGGATGGCGGCACCACCAACCGGCCCGGCGCGCGGCATGGCCCGCGCCAGGTGCGTGATGCCTCCACGATGACGCGCAACATCAACCGCGCCAGCGGCATCAATCCCTTCGCCTGCTGCAACTGCGCCGACCTCGGCGATACGCCGGTGAATCCGGTGGATCTGCTGGACACCCTGGCGCGGGTGACCGCGATGTATGAAGCGATCCACCAGCACGGCATCGTGCCGCTGTCGGTGGGGGGCGACCACCTCGTCTCGCTGCCGGTGCTGCGTGCGATTGCGAAGGATGGCCCGGTCGGCATGGTGCATTTCGACGCCCACACCGACACCTGGGACCGCTACTTCGGCGACAGCCTCTACACCCACGGCACGCCTTTCCGCCGTGCCATCGAGGAGGGCCTGCTGGACCCGAAGCGGGTGGTGCAGATCGGCATCCGCGGTGCGCAGTACAACGATGCCGAGAATGACTGGGGCGAGCGCCAGGGCATCCGCGTGATCGACATCGACGAATTCCATGCGCTGGGCGTACCGGCGGTGATCAGCGAGATCCACCGCGTGGTGGGCGATGCGCCGGCCTATGTCACCTTTGACGTGGACGCGCTCGACCCGGTCTACGCCCCCGGCACCGGCACGCCGGAGATCGGCGGCCTCACCACCTGGGAGGCGCAGAACCTGATCCGCGGCCTGCGCGGCCTGAACCTGATCGGTGGCGATCTGGTCGAGGTGTCGCCGCCCTTCGATCCGAGCGGCAACACCGCCTTCGTCGGCGCCACGCTGCTCTATGAGCTGCTCTGCGTGATCGCCGACAGCCTCCGCTCGCGCCGGGGCTGATGCCGGATGAATGTGTTTCCCGCCCGGCCGGTTCGAGCCCTCCCTGCAACGACCGGCTTCCTTCCCCTGTATCCTTCTTCCCGTCGAGGTACTCAAATGAACATGCTTCTCCGTACGCTGCTTGCATCCGTTGCCGGGCTTGTCGTCTCACAGGCCTGTCTGGCCGAAGACCTGCTGGCGAAGGTCAAGGCGGGCAAACAGATCACCGTGGCCACCGAAGCGCGCTATGCGCCCTTCGAATATGTGGAGGGCGGCAAGATCGTCGGTTATGACGTTGACCTGCTCCAGTACGTGATGGCCGGCGCGCTGCCCGGCGTGAAGAACAAGACCCTGGATCTGCCCTTCCAGGGCCTGCTGCCTGGCCTGGATGCCAAACGCTTCGACATGATCATCGCCGCGGTCACGGCCAACAGGGAGCGTGTGAGCAAGTTCGCCTTCACGCTGCCGATTGCCGAAGCCACCATCGGCGTGCTGACGCGTGCCGACTCGGCCGGCAGCATCAAGGCCCCGGCCGATCTCAACGGCAAGGTGGCCGGCGCGCAGATCGGCTCGGTGCAGACCGATGCGCTCAAGGCACTGGACAAGAAGCTCAAGGAAGCGGGCGGCGCCGGCCTGAAGGAAATCAAGGAATACGTGGCCTATGACGAAGCCTATGCCGATCTCGCGACCGGCCGGCTCGACGCGGTGGCGCAGTCGCTCTCCAACCTCGGCCCGCTGATGAAGTCGCGCCCTGGCGTGTTCGCGGTGTTGCCGCAGACCATCGGCCCGAAGAGCTACTTCGCCTGGGTGGCGCGCAAGGACGCCGACAGCGCCGCACTGGTGAAGGCCATGAACGAAGGCATCGCGCGCGCCAACAAGGACGGCACGATGAAGAAGCTGCAGATGAAGTGGTTCGGCATGTCGATGGACCTGCCGGTCGACGCGCTGCCTGAACCTTCGATGTAAGGCGCTGCAGGATGATTCCGGCCTCGCACCATCGCCCTGCTGCCGTTGCTGCGCTGACGGTGGCGACGGACCCGGCCGGAATCCCTGCCCTGCCGCACCCGAATCCGCTACCGGCCTCACGCTGAACCGCCTCCATGGATACGCCCGATCTCTTCACCCGCTGCCTCGGCTATCTGCCCGCGCTGCTGGACGGCGCGCTCAACACCCTGTGGGTGGCGGGCGTGGGCGTGGGCTGCGGATTTCTCGCCGGCATCCTGCTGCACCGGCTGCTGTCGAGCACGAATCCCTGGTTCTCGCGGCCGGCCCGGGTGTATGTCAGCATCATTCGCGGCACGCCGGTGCTGGTGCAGTTGCTGGTCTGTTTCTATCTGCCTTCCGCACTCGGAGTGGAGGTGCCCGGCCTGCTGGCCGCCACGATCGGGCTCTCGCTCAACTCCGCGGCCTACCAGTCGCAGATTCTCGGGGCCGGTTTCGCGGCCATCCCGCGTGGCCAGATCGAGGCCGCGCGCACCTTCAACCTCAGCCGCAGCCAGACGCTGTGGCATGTCGAGGTGCCGCAGGTGCTTGCCCTCACGCTGCCGGCACTGGTGTCGGAAATGATCGATGTGGTGAAGGCCTCCGCGGTGGTCTCGGTGATCTCGGTTACCGACTTGATGCGGGTCGGCCAGCAGCTGTCGTCGTCCACCTACCGGCCGCTGGAGGTCTATTCGATGGCGGCGCTGTGCTATCTGGCCCTCACCTCCCTGCTGAGCCTGGCGGCCTGGGTCTGCCAGCGTCGGCTGGCGAGGCGATAGGGGGCGCCGGCATGCAAGAATTCCTCGAACTCCTGCCCCGCTTTGCCGTTGCAGCGCTGCTCACGCTCGAACTGAGTCTCGCAGGTGCCGCGCTGGGGCTTGCCGGCGGCTTCCTGCTGCATCTCTTTCGGCTGGGCGGCGGGCGGGTCTTTGCGCTGGGTTGCGGAGTCTATGTGTGGCTGCTGCGCGGCACGCCCTTCCTCTCCCAGCTCTTCATCGTCTATTTCGGTCTGCCGGTGCTGGGCCTGAGGCTCTCCGCGCCGGAAGCGACCGTGGTGTCGCTGGCCTTCTATTCGGCCGCCTATTTCAGCGAGATCTTCCGCGCTGGCTGGGCCGCGATTCCGCGCGGGCAGATCGAGGCGGCGCATGCCTTCGGCATGACTTCCCGCGCGCGCTTCTGCCACATCGAGCTGCCGCAGGCGCTCGCCTTCGCCCTGCCGCTGCTCGCGAACCAGCTGATCCTGGTAATCAAGGAGAGCGCGGTGGCGTCGATCATCACCGTGCCTGAGCTGACGATGACGACCAGCAACATCATTGCCTCAACCTATTCCTATGTCATGCCTTATGCACTGCTGATCGCCGGCTACTGGCTGCTGACCCAGTCGGTCGCCTGGCTTGCGCAGCAGGCGGCCCGGCGCATTCCCTTCCTGAGGACGCCCTCATGAGTACCCTGCCCATCCTCAAGCTGCGCGCGGTCGGCAAATCCTACGGTGAGAACCGCGTGCTCAAGGGCATCGATCTGGATGTGATGCGCGGCGAAATCGTGACCCTGATCGGCCCCTCCGGCTCGGGCAAGACCACCGCGCTACGCTGCATGAATTTTCTCGAGGCCTATGACGAGGGCGAGATCTGGATCAAGGGCCAGCTGCTGGGTTACAGCACCGGCGAGCAGGGCCGCCGCACGCGCGACAGCGAGGCCGCGATAGCCGAAGTGCGGCGCCCGGTGGCGATGGTGTTCCAGCAGTTCAACCTGTGGCCGCACATGAGTGTGCTGGCCAATGTGGCCGCGCCGCTGATCCTGGCCCGCCGCATGGCGAAGGACGAAGCACGGCGCAAGGCGCTCGCTGCCCTGGAGCGGGTCGGCATGGCGCACAAGGCGGAAGCCTATCCGGCGCGCCTGAGCGGCGGCCAGCAGCAGCGGGTGGGCATTGCCCGCGCACTCGCAGTGGAGCCGGAACTGATGCTGCTCGACGAGCCGACCTCGGCGCTGGATCCGGAATTGGTCGAGGAAGTGCAGGGCGTGATCCGCTCGCTCGCGCAGGACGGCATGACCATGGTGATGGTGACCCACGAGATGGGCTTCGCCGCGAAGATCTCGAACCGGGTCGTGTTCATGGAAGGCGGTCTGGTCGTCGAAAGCGGCCCGCCGGGCGAGCTCTTCGGCCACAGCCGCACACCGCGCCTGCAGCAGTTCCTGAAGCCCTGGCTCGAGCGCAGTCTGGCGCCTTGATTGCTGCGCTGCGGCGCGCTCAGGCAGGCGTGATCCGCAAGGCGCCGGGCAGGGGCCGCACCTTCCCGCCTGCATCGAGCCGCGCGTGACCGGCTGCCTTGAAGTCGGAACCGTGCATGCCAGCACCCCGTGAAGACGGGGCCTGCCGACGTCCGGGAGGCTGGGGCGACTACGAATAGCCAGCCGCGCGTTGTGGGTTTAAGTTCACCTTCGTGACATACTGTTTGACCCTGGTCAGATGGATTACCCGGGCGCGTGCTAGCCGAAGCGTTTCGCTTGCAGACGAATGACAGCTGCAAGCAGACCTCTCTCCGCTTGCACCGCGCTGCGCCGCACGGTGGAGTCGGGCAGATCCGGAACTGGCCCCAACCTGGAGGTTTTCATGGACACAGCGAATCGTCCGGCGGCAGGTGGCATGCAGATGAGCCGGCGCCAGTTCTTCAAGATATCGGCGGCCGGTCTCGGCACCTCGGGCCTGGTGATGATGGGGGCCTATTCCGGCGAGGCGCATGCCGAAGTGCGCGCCTACCGGCTCTCGCGAGCGCGCGAAACGCGCAACACCTGCACCTACTGCTCGGTCGGCTGCGGTGTGCTGATGTACAGCCTGGGCGATGGCGCGAAGAACGCGAAAGCCGAAATCATCCACATCGAGGGCGATCCGGATCATCCGGTCAGCCGCGGCGCGCTGTGCCCCAAGGGGGCGGGCCTGCTCGACTTCATCCATTCGCCTGGCCGCCTGAAGTATCCCGAGGTGCGCGAGCCCGGCAGCAAGGAATGGAAGCGCATCTCCTGGGAAGAAGCGATCCACCGCGTGGCCAAACACATGAAGGCGGACCGCGACGCGAACCTCGTCGAGAAGAATGCCGAAGGCGTGCCGGTCAATCGCTGGCTCTCGACCGCCATGCTGACGGCATCGGCTTCGTCGAATGAAACCGGCATCCTGACGCAGAAGTTCATGCGCTCGCTGGGCATCGTGGCGACCGACGCCCAGGCCCGCGTCTGCCACGGCCCCACGGTGTCGGCCCTGGCCTCCACCTTCGGCCGCGGTGCGATGACCAACAGCTGGGTCGACATCAAGAATGCCGACTTCATTCTGGTCATGGGCGGCAATGCCGCCGAGGCGCACCCGGTCGGCTTCCGCTGGGCGATCGAGGCGAAGAAGCAGCGCGGCGCCCGCCTGATCGTGGTCGATCCGCGCTTCAACCGCACCGCCGCGGTGGCAGACCACTATGTGCCGATCCGCGTCGGTTCCGACATCGTCTTCCTTGGCGGCATCATCAACTGGCTGATCAAGAACGACAAGATCCAGTGGGACTACGTCAAGGCCTACACCAATGCCAGCGCGATCATCCAGGAAGGCTATGGCTTCGACGAAGGCCTGTTCTCCGGTTTCGATGCCGAGAAGGGCGCCTACGACAAGAAGACCTGGAACTATGAGCTCGATGACAAGGGCATCGCGAAGGTGGACCCCACGCTGCAGCATCCGCGCTGCGTCTGGAATCTGCTCAGGCAGCACTACGCGCGCTACACGCCGGAAGTGGTCGCGGACCTCACCGGCAGCCCGATCGAGGGTTTCGAGCTGGTCTGCAAGCATCTGGGCGAGACCTGCACGCCCGACAAGGTCGGCACCATCCTCTACGCGCTGGGCTGGACGCAGCACACCACCGGCGCGCAGAACATCCGCACCATGGCGATGATCCAGCTGTTGCTGGGCAACATCGGCATGCCCGGTGGCGGTGTGAATGCCCTGCGCGGCCACTCCAACATCCAGGGGCTGTCTGATCTGGGCCTGCTGTCGACCTCGCTGCCGGGCTATCTGCCGCTGCCGAACGAAAAGCAGCACACCACGCTGGACGCCTATCTGACCGCCAATACCCCCAAGACCCTGCGTGACGGCCAGCTCAATTACTGGGGCAACACGCCGAAGTTCTTCATCAGCATGATGAAGTGGTTCTGGGGCGACAAGGCCACGAAGGAGAACAACTGGGGCTACGACTGGCTGCCGAAGTGGGACAAGATGTACGACGTGCTCCACATCACCGAGCTGATGTACCAGGGCAAGATCAATGGCTTCGTCGTGCAGGGCTTCAACCCGCTGGCTTCCTTCCCGGACGCGCACAAGGTGCGGGATGCCTTCTCGAAGCTCAAGTACATGGTGATCATCGACCCGATCGCCACCGAAACCTCCACTTTCTGGCAGAACCACGGCGAGTCGAACGATGTGGATCCCTCGCAGATCCAGACCGAAGTCTTCCGCCTGCCTTCCACCTGCTTCGCCGAGGAAGACGGTGCGATCGTGAACTCCGGCCGCTGGCTGCAGTGGCACTGGAAGGGCGCCGAGCCCCCGGGCGAAGCACACAGCGACCAGGAGATCATCGGCGAGCTCTTCGTGGCGCTGCGGGATCTCTACCGCAAGGAAGGCGGCAAGGGCGCGGAGCCGGTGCTGAACGTGTCCTGGCCCTATGCCAATCCGAAGGCGCCCACGCCGGAAGAGCTGGCGAAGGAGCTCAACGGCCGCGCGCTCGCCGACATTCCCGATCCGGCCGACAAGAGCAAGGTGCTGGTGAAGAAGGGCGAGCAGCTGCCCGGCTTCGCGGCGCTGCAGGACGACGGCAGCACGCTGTGCGCCTGCTGGATCTTCTCCGGCTGCTGGACGCAGGCCGGCAACCAGATGGCACGGCGCGACAACACCGACGTCGGTCTGGGCAACACGCCGGGCTGGGCGTGGTCCTGGCCGGCCAACCGGCGCATCCTCTACAACCGTGCGTCCTGCGATCCGGCCGGCAAGCCCTGGGACGCGACCCGCAAGCTCATCGCCTGGAACGGCGAGCGCTGGGCCGGTGCCGATGTGCCCGACTTCAAGGTGGATTCACCTCCCGAGGCCGGCATGAACCCCTTCATCATGAACCCTGAAGGTTTCGGCCGCCTGTTCTGTACCGACAAGCTCGTCGACGGGCCTTTCCCGGAGCACTACGAACCGATGGAAACGCCGCTGGGCACCAACCCGCTGCATCCGAAAGTGGTCAACAGCCCGGCGGTGCGCATCTTCAAGAGCGACCGCGAGCGTCTGGGCAAGCACACCGAGTTCCCCTATGTCGGCACGACCTATCGCCTGACCGAGCACTTCCAGTTCTGGACCAAGTCGGTGCGGCTCAACGCGATTGCCCAGCCCGAGCAGTTCGTCGAGATCAGCGAGGTGCTGGCGAAGGAGAAAGGCATCGTGGCCGGTGACTGGGTCAAGATCAGCTCCAAGCGGGGCTTCATCAAGGCCAAGGCGGTGGTGACCAAGCGCATGAAACCGCTCACCGTGAACAAGCAGACGGTGCACCAGATCGGCATTCCGCTGCACTGGGGCTGGGAGACGGTGGCGCAGAAGGGCTACCTGACCAACATCCTGTCGCCGGCGGTGGGGGACTGCAACACGCAGACCCCCGAGTACAAGGCATTCCTGGTGAATCTGGAAAAGGCGTGAGGAGCTGACGATGGCACTGCAATCCCTGGACATCCTGCGTCGCTCGGCGACCACCACGCCCTCCACGCAGGTCCGCAACACCACCGAGGTGGCCAAGCTGATCGACGTGAGCGCCTGCATCGGCTGCAAGGCCTGTCAGGTGGCCTGTTCCGAATGGAACGAGATCCGCGAGGAAGTCGGTCACAACATCGGCGTCTATGACAACCCCACCGACCTCTCGGCCAAGGCCTGGACGGTGATGCGCTTCAACGAGGTGGAGGAGAACGGCCGCCTCGAATGGCTGATCCGCAAGGACGGCTGCATGCACTGCGCCGACCCCGGCTGCATGAAGGCCTGTCCGTCGCCGGGCGCGATCATCCAGTACAAGAACGGCATCGTCGATTTCCACGAGGAAAACTGCATTGGCTGCGGTTACTGCGTGACCGGCTGCCCCTTCAACGTGCCGCGCATCTCGAAGGAGGACGGCAAGGCCTACAAGTGTTCGCTCTGCTCCGACCGCGTGGCGGTGGGGCAGGAACCGGCCTGCGTGAAGACCTGTCCGACCGGTGCGATCCAGTTCGGCAGCAAGGAAGACATGAAGGACTACGCCGAGACCCGGATCGCCGATCTGAAGTCCCGCGGCTATGACAAGGCGGGGCTCTACGATCCGCAAGGCGTCGGCGGCACGCATGTGATGTATGTGCTGCATCATGCCGACAAGCCCGATCTCTACAGCGGTCTGCCCGCCAATCCCTCGATCAGCCCGATGGTGTCGCTGTGGAAGGGCGTGGCCAAGCCGCTGGCGACGCTGGCACTGGCCGGGGTGGCGCTGGGCAGCCTGTTCCACTATGTCATGAAGGGCCCGAACGAAGTCTCGAAGCAGACGGAAGACGAGATCGAGGAAGAAGACCGCCTCGAACGTGAACGGAAGGAAGGTGCAAAATGATCCGCGATCCGAAAGACCTCAAGCGTTACAACGCCTCCGAGCGGGCCAATCACTGGATCGTGGGCATCAGCTTCATCCTGCTCGCGCTCTCCGGCCTGGCCTTCTTCCATCCGGCCTTCTTCCCGCTCACCCAGCTGTTCGGCGGGCCGGTGTGGACGCGCATCCTGCATCCCTGGGTGGGCGTGATCATGGCGCTGGCCTTCCTCATCATCTTCGTGCGCTTCTTCCGCCTCAACCTCGTGACGCCGGCGGACATCGAGTGGCTCAAGAAAGCGAAGAACATGGTCGACGGCAATGACCATGACATGCCGGAGCAGGGCAAGTACAACGGCGGCCAGAAGATGCTGTTCTGGACGCTGGGCGTGTGCATGCTGCTGATGACGGTATCCGGCCTGCTGATGTGGCGCAGCATGATCCATGTGCCGACCGAGCTGGTCCGCGTGGCGGTCGTGGTGCATGCCGCGACCGCTTCGGTGATGATCGGCCTGATCTTCGTGCATGTGTATGCCGCGATCTGGGTGAAGGGCACGATCCGTGCGATGTGGTACGGCACGGTCACCCGGGCCTGGGCGCGTCAGCACCATCGTGGCTGGTATCGCCAGATGACGGGGAAATAATCCGGATGAGCGATTCCTGCCGGCTTCCGCCCTGCGATGCCGGGGCGGACGGAGAGCTTCGGCCGCCCGCGCCCAGTGCCGTGCTGCAGGTCGTGCGGATGCGTGCGGCCGGGCGCACGGCGGTGGAAGACGAAGTCCTGGAAGAAGTGCCGGTGGCGCTGAGCTACAACGGCGTCTCGCATGCCGTGATGCTGGCTACGCCGTCCGATCTCGAAGACTTCGCGCTGGGCTTCAGCATCAGTGAAGGCATCGTGTCGGCGCCGCAGGAAATCCATGACATGGAGATCCTGCCGGGGCCGGACGGCATCGTGATCGAGATGCGGATCGCCACCCCGCGCTTTCTTGCGCTCAAGGACGCCCGGCGCACCCTGGCCGGGCGCACCGGCTGCGGCCTCTGTGGCGTCGAGCGCCTGGCCCAGGCCATCCGGCCCGTGCCGGAGCGGCCGAAGGCCGGCGCACCGATCGCGCTTGCGGCGATTGATGAAGCCCTGCGCCAGCTGCCGCACTGGCAGCCTCTGCGCGAGCTGACCGGCGCGTCGCATGCGGCGGCCTGGGTCGATGCGGGCGGGCAGATCCGTCTGGTGCGCGAAGATGCCGGTCGTCACAACGCGCTCGACAAGCTCGGCGGCGCCCTGCTGCGCAGTGGCCTGCCGGTCGCCGAGGGCTTCGTGCTGACCAGCAGCCGCGCCTCCTACGAAATGGTGCACAAGGCGGCCAGCATCGGCGCCACCGCGTTGATCGCGGTCTCTGCACCGACCGCGCTGGCCATCCGCACCGCCGCGGCCGCCGGAATCCTGCTGGCCGGCTTTGCCCGGCCCGGCCAGCTTGTTGCCTATACCGATGCGGAACGCCTGAGCGGCGAGCTGCCGTCCGCCGACGCGTCCCGTACCTTCATGTAACGCGGGCTTGTACCGCGTACGGAGAGAGATCCGATGAATCTGCCCCAGACCCTGCCTTCCTCGATTGCGCCGCCACGGGTCCTGCCGCCGGCCGACCGGCTGTTTGCACGCCGTGCGGAACGCCTGCGCAAGCTGAGTGCAGGGCATCCGATGGCCCGCTGGATGGAGTGGCTGGCCAGCGTGTCCGACTGCCAACAGAAGATGTTTGAGCGCGCCCCGGAAGTGCAGGCCGAGCCCCTGACGGCCTGGCGAGCGATGTATGACGAACTTTGCGCCGCGCTGGATCGGCCGGCCGGCAACGAGGATGCAGCGCTGCAGGCCCGCGTCGACCACTGCCTCGCCTTCGCCGCAGGGCGGGAGGCGGGTGAAGGTCGTGACCAGACGGATGTCATGGTGGCCGCCGCGCTGCAGGTGGCCTGGGCCCGGGCCTCGCGCCAGCGTTGCGCGCAGGCACTGCCGGCGATCACGCACCGCGAGCAGTGCCCCTGCTGTGGCAGCGCGGCGATCGGAGGCGTGGTCATGGCTGGGGATGGCCGGGGCGGTTTGCGCTATCTGGAATGCGCGCTCTGCGCCACCCGCTGGCATGTGGTGCGGGCCCACTGCAGCCTGTGCGACAGCACCGGCGAGGTGGCCTACCTCGGGCTGGAAGGCACTGCCGGAGAAGTGCAGGCTGAAACCTGTGCGGCCTGCACCGGCTACATCAAGCTCTTCTTCGAAGCCCGCGCCCCCGGCATCGACCCGGTCGCCGATGATCTCGCGACGCTGGTGCTCGATGTGCTGGTTGGCGAGGAAGGTTTCGCCCGCGGCGCGCCGAATCTGCTCCTGGTCGCCGGCGAAGCGGTCTGAGACGCAGCGGGGCGCCGGCGCTTTCCGCCGTGCGTCCGGACTGTCATTGCCAGTGCGGGAAGGCGCGTCGCTCAGCGTGGCGCGCTGGATGCCGCTTCGGCCGCCTTCTTCTTTTTCTTTTCCAGGTATTCCTGCTCGTGCCGGGCATAGCGCTCCGCATCCTGACGGGCCTGGGCAGCGCGTGCCGCCGCGGCGTCGTTGCGTGCCTTGCGGTCCGCTTCGGCCTTGCGCACGCGTTCGGCGCGTTCGGCATCCGCCTTGGCCTGGTTGCCAGGATCAACCCTGGCCGGCGGGGCGCTCTTCGGTCGCGCCGGAACGGGGGGCACCGAGTCCGCCGTCGGGGCCGCCGGTTTCCGGTCGGGCTCGGCTTCGGCCGGCAGCGGCCGGGCGGTGGGCTTGGGCTCGGCCTTTTCCATCATGTCCAGCTCCACCTTGCGTGCTTTCGCCACGCGATCGATCTGGTTCGCGTCGATATCGAGCTGGCGCACGACCTTCATGCGATCGATGTTTTCCTTGCGGACCCGGTCACGACACGCATTCACCAGAATCTTCGCGTAGCAGGCGGCGTCGTCGCGCTTGCGGATGGCTTCCGCCTCGGCACGGAGCCGGTCCGCCTCGCGACGCATGTCGGCCGCCCGGTGTTCGCTGGCTTCGGCTTCGGCGAAGGTGGCGGGCTCCGGCGGCAGGCCGGGCGAAGGTGTCGGGCCTTCGGCAAAGGCGCGGAACGCTGTGAGCAGCAGGAGCAGCAGTGCAGGCTTCTTGATCGGCATGGAGGAGCAGGGCCACGGTGGCCTGTAGAATGCGGTTCGATCCCATTGTCCCAGACCCTTCCGCCTTGATCCAGTTCCGCAAGCTTGCACTCGCACGGGGTGCGCGTCGCCTGATCGACGATCTTTCCCTCCAGATCCATCCGGGCTGGCGTATTGGCGTGGTCGGCGCCAATGGCACCGGCAAGTCCAGCCTGTTTGCCTTGCTGCGCGGCGAGCTTCATCAGGACCAGGGCGAGCTGGAAATCCCCGCCGTCTGGACGATTGCGCATGTGGCGCAGGAAACGCCGGCACTGGCCATGAGTGCGCTCGATTACATCCTTGAAGGGGATGCCGAGCTGCGCCGCGTGCAGCGCGAGCTGGAAGCGGCCGAGGCCGCGCAGGACGGCCATCGCATCGGCGAACTCCACACCCGTCTGCAGGAAATCGACGGCTATTCCGCCAATGCCCGCGCCAGCACGCTGCTGCATGGGCTGGGGTTCGCGGATGCCGACTTCGCCCGGCCGGTGTCCGATTTCTCCGGCGGCTGGCGGATGCGCCTCAATCTGGCGCAGGCGCTGATGTGCCGATCCGACCTGCTGCTGCTCGACGAGCCGACCAACCACCTGGATCTCGACGCGGTGGTGTGGCTCGAAAAATGGCTCGCGGCCTACCGCGGCACGCTGCTGCTGATTTCGCACGACCGCGATTTCCTTGACGCCTGCGTGACCCACATTGCCTATCTCGATCAGCAGCGGCTGACTCTCTACACCGGGGACTACGACGCCTTCGAGGATCAGCATGCCGCGCAACTCGCGCAGCAGCAGGCGCTGTTTGAGAAGCAGCAGCGTGAAGTAGCGCATCTGCAGAAATACATCGACCGTTTCCGCGCCCAGGCCACCAAGGCGCGTCAGGCGCAGAGCCGGATCAAGGCGCTCGCGCGCATGGAGCGGATTACCGCGGCGCACGTCGACACCCCCTTCGATTTTTCCTTTCCGGTGCCGGACCGCGCGCCGGACCCGATGGTGACCCTGCGCGACGTGAAGCTCGGCTATGGCGAGAAAACCATTCTCGACGGCGTGAAGCTGGAGCTGCGACCCGGCGCCCGTCTGGGCCTGCTGGGCCCCAACGGCGCGGGCAAGTCCACGCTGATCAAGCTGCTCTCGGGCGAGCTTGACGCACAGAGCGGCACGGCGCTGCTGGGCAAGGGCGTGGTGCTCGGCTACTTCGCCCAGCACCAGCTCGAACAGCTCCGGCCGGACGAATCTCCCCTGCAGCATCTTGTCCGGCAGGAGCCGATGACGCGCGAGCAGGATCTGCGCGACTACCTTGGCGGCTTCGATTTCCGCGGCCCGATGGCGGACGCGAAGGTCGGCCCCTTCTCCGGCGGCGAGAAATCCCGACTCGCACTGGCGCTGCTGATCCGGCACAAGCCGAATCTGCTGCTGCTTGATGAGCCGACCAACCACCTCGATCTCGAGATGCGCCACGCACTCACCCTGGCGCTGTCCGAATATGAAGGCAGCATGGTGCTGGTCAGCCACGATCGCGCCTTGCTGCGGACCGTCTGCGATGATTTCCTGCTGGTCGCCGACGGTGCTGCGAAGCCCTTCGACGGCGATGTCGATGACTATCTCGTCTGGCTCGAAGCGCGTCGTTCGCGCGAGGCGGCGGCTCGTGTCGACGTGCAGGCCGCTGACGACAAGGCAGCGCGCATTGCCAGCCGTGAGGCCGAGAAGGCCGATCGCCAGGCGCGCATCACGCGCCGCCGCCCCTTGCTCAAGGAGCTGGAGCAACTCGAACGCAAGCTCTCCGGCTGGCAGGGCGAGAAGAAGCTGCTAGACGAGCGCGTGTCCGACCCGGCGCTCTACGCGAGTGGCGACGGCGCGCTGGTGCAGAGTCTGCTCAAACGCCAGGGCGAGCTGGCCGCGAGCATCGAAGCGGCCGAGGAGCGCTGGCTGGAGATCCAGACCGAGCTGGAAGCGATCGGCGAGGTCTGATCAGCTGGCAAAGCGATGGGCCACGCTCACGTAAAGCGGGATGCCGACGAAGAGATTCAGCGGCAGCGTCAGGCCCAGTGACATGCCCAGATACAGCGAGGGGCTGGCTTCCGGTACCGCCTCGCGCAGCACCGCGGGCACCGCGATGTAGGAGGCGCTGGCCGCCAGCACCATCAGCAGGCTGGTGTCGCCAGCCGGCAGGCCCAGCAGCCGGGCAAGCCCGAAAGCCAGCGCGGCATGGACCAGCGGGGCCAGCAGTGCATACAGGATCAGCGCCGGCGGCTGGCCGCGCAGGGCAGGCAGCTTGCGGGCGGTCATCAGGCCCATGTCCAGCAGGAAAAAGGCCAGCATGCCCTTGAAGAGATCGGCTGAAAAAGGCTGCATGGCGGCCTTGCCGGCTTCGCCGGTCAGCAGGCCGATCAGCATTGCGCCGAGCAGCAGCAACTGCGCACCATCGGTGAAGGATTCATGCAGCAGCTTGCCGAGCCCGCCGCCCGGGGGTGTGGCCAGCGTCAGGCTGCCGTTGGCCTGGAGGCCGGCTGCGGAACGCCGCAGGCGGTTGGCCATCAGCACGGCGAGCAGGATCGCCGGGGATTCCATCATCGCCATGGCCGCCGCCATGTGGCCGCCGAAGGCCAGACCGCGTGTTTCGAGGTACTGGGTCGCGGTAATGAATGTCACGGCGCTGACCGAGCCGTAGGTTGCCGCGAGTGCTGCCGCATCGAAGGGGCCGCAGAGCCGGCGCAGCAGCGGCAGCCCCAGCAAGGGCACGCCGACGGCCAGCAGCAGCGCGGCCGCCAGACTGGCGGACACCGAGGCGCTGAAGCCGGAATGGGCCAGCGCGAAGCCGCCTTTCAGCCCGAGGGACATCAGAAGATAGAGCGACAGGAAGCGCGAGATCGCGGGCGGGATCTCCAGATTGGAACGGAGCAGGCCGGCGATCACGCCGAAGAGGAAAAACAGGATGCTGGGATCGAGCAGGACGGACATGGGGACTCCTTGGTTTGCGCCAAGCTTAGGGATGTCCTGCTATCAGGTAAAATAGATATTCAGTCGATATCACATAGATAAAAATCTATGAATACCAGTTTTCGCCAGCTTCGCCTCTTTCTTGCCCTGGCCGAGAAAGGCAGCGTCAGCGCTGCGGCCCAGGCCTGCCATGTCACCCAACCGACGGCGTCGATGCAGCTGCGCGAGCTGGCCGATGCGGTCGGGCTGCCCTTGCATGAAGTCATCGGCCGCAAGGTTTTCCTGACACCGGCGGGCGAGGAGCTGGCCCGCACGGCGCGCGCCATGGCCGATGAGTGGGAGGCTTTCGAACAGCGCATGGCCGCGATGAAAGGGCTGACCCGCGGCCGGCTCCGGGTGGCGGTGGTGAGCACGGCGAAGTACTTCGTGCCGCGCCTGCTGGGCGGATTCTGCGCAAGTCATCCCGAAATCGATATTTCGCTGGAGGTTCTCAACCGCGATGGTGTGCTGGCGCGCCTGCGCGAGAATCTTGATGACTTGAGCATCATGTCGATTCCGCCCGGGGACCTGGATATCGAATGCCATGAGTTTCTCGACAATCCACTGGTTCTGGTCGCTCCCGCGCGGCATCCGCTGGTGTCGGAAAAGGGGCTTCAGCTGGGCGATCTGGCCAGTGAGCGCTTCATCCTGCGCGAAGCCGGGTCGGGCACGCGGCAAGCCGGGGACGCACACTTCCGGGCCTGCGGATTCCAGCCCCGTGTGAGGCTCGAGCTTGGCAGCAACGAGGCCATCAAGCAGGCGGTGGCGGGCGGCATGGGGCTGTCGCTGCTGTCGCGGCATGCGCTCGGACAGGCCGATGAGAGCCTGCTTGCCGAGCTGGATGTGGCCGGCTTTCCCCTGCCGGCGCATTGGTACATCGTCTATCCGCGTGGCAAGCGTCTGTCGCCGATCGCCAGCGTCTTCCTGCAGCATCTGAAAGCCGCGGCGGACCAGCCATCAGAGCCCGTGCCGCCCCGGAAATGAAAACCCCCGCCGGAGGGCGGGGGTTAGTGACATGCCGGGGCGCTCAGTTCTGCGTGGAGCACTTGTTCGGGTTGCCGCCGGGGTCGGAGCCGAAGACGGCCACGGTGCAGGCAACGCTCTTGCCCACACCGACGTACTTCGTCACCCAGCTGCCCTTGCGGCCAAAGGCGACCCAGCCGGTGCCCTTGCTGACCGCACAGGTGCCGCCCAGATCCGCGCACTTGCTGAAGCCATCGGGATAGTCACCGGTGCCGGTCAGGACCGGCGCACCCGAGGAGGAGCTGCTCGAAGAGCTGCTGGACGAAGCGGCACTGCTCGATGAAGCCGCGCTGCTCGACGAGGACGCTGCTGCCGACGAAGAGGAGGACGAAGCCTTGGACGAGGAGCTGCTTGAGGCCGTGCTGGACGAAGAGCTGCTCGTGCCGCAGGCCGAGGCGACCAGGGTCGCGCCATTCTTGCCCACACCTGCATAGCTCGGCAGCTTGTCCTTCACGCACTGGGCCGAGACCGGCTCGTAGGTGTAGGTCAGCGTCTTCGGGAACACGGCGGTGGTGGTCCAGGCCGACGCGCTCTTGTCGCCGCTTGCCGGCGTGGTCCAGGTAATGTTGTAGGTCGCGAAGTCAGCGGTGCTCAGGATGTTGTTGTTGCGCAGATCCCAGAAGCCGCAGTTGCTGCCGCTGTCATAGAAGCAGACCACCGGGTTGACGGCGTTCACGAAGTAGTTGCGTTCGATCAGGGCGTAGCCAGCCTGACGGGTGTTGATGCCCGAGCTGGTGATGCCGTCATACAGGTTGTTGTAGACGTGAATCCAGCCACCGCGCTGCAGCGGCAGGCGGGCGTTCACGTTCTTGTAATAGTTATGGTGATAGGTGATTTCACGGCCGCCATCGATATCGGAAGAGGACGAACCGTCCAGACCGACCTTCTTGCTGTCGTGAATGAAGTTGTATGACACGGTGATGTTGTGCGAAGCCTTCTTGATGTCGATGGCCGACTCGAAGGTGAGGTCGCCGTCGGGCGAGCCGTTGCATTCGTTGTTGACCGCAAAGAGCTCGTTGTGATCGATCAGCACGTTCGAGGCGCTGTCGATACGGATCATGTCGGCGTCATTCGATGCGCCGCCCAGGGCACCGATCTTCATGTTCTTGACCACGACGTTGCTCGAGCCGCCGTTGATCACGATCCCGAAGTTGGCGGAAGAGCCATTGGCGCCTTCGATGGTGATGCCGGCCGTGTAGTTCTTGATTTCGAAATAGCGGTAGGCATCGCTCCAGTGCGGGTTCGGGCAGTTGTGGTTCGCGTCGATCGTCGAGTCCTTCACGATCTGCGCGATCAGCGCATCTTCATTGCCGGTATAGGTGATGTGGAGCGGGTAGGCGCCGGTGGCGACCTTGGTGCCGGCATCGTTGTAGCGTGCATTCGCGATGATGGTGGCAATTTCCGAGTAGGTGGACGCGGTGAATTTGCGCGCCGTGGAAATGTTGCCGTCGGCGGTCGCGAAACCGCCAGTCGAGGCAGCAAAAGCAGTGCCGGCCATCATCGCGGCAAGGGCCGCTGTAGCCTTGAGAGTGAAACGCATGGTCTGTCTCCTGAGTCGTATTGATATTCGCCAGGACCCGCTCATGCATTCGTTTGGGTACTTGGCGACGCCGCGTATGTTGCGGGTGCCGAATTAATGCAATTTGTCGGCAAATAAACAAGACTTCTGGGCAGATTTCGGGGTGGAATAAGACGGACGGACGGTGATAATTCGTCCTTATTCCCAATTAGGCATGTTTCCGGAATCATTTGTCATGCAAATATCCGGAGTTTTCTTGTGTTGTCAGACACATCAGGCCCTTTTTCGGGCCTTTTTCACAATGCCTGCCCGCAGGCATGAGCGCTGGCCCATGCCCACTGGAAGTTGTAGCCCCCGAGCCAGCCGGTGACGTCCATGACTTCCCCGACAAAGTAGAGGCCAGGATGCTGGCGGGCCATCATGGTTTTCTGGTCAAGCGCGCGGGTATCCACGCCGCCCAGCGTGACTTCCGCCTTGCGATAGCCTTCTGAACCGGAAGGCTTTAGTTCCCATCGCTTGATCCGGGCGGCCAGCGCCCGCAGCGCCTTGTCGCCCGCTTCGGCGATCGGGCGCGCGCCAAGGCCTGCCTGCGCCACGAAGAGCTCAGCCATGCGGCGCGGCAGCCACTGGGCGAGCACGCTCACTACATGCTGGCGTGCCCCCTGCTTGGCAGCCAGCAGGGCGGCTTCGAGATCCAGGTCCGGCAACAGATCGATGCTCAGGGTGTCTCCGGGTTGCCACCAGGAGGAGATCTGCAGGATCGCCGGGCCGGACAGGCCCCGGTGGGTGATCAGCAGGTCTTCGCGGAAGAAGCCGTCCCGGCAGCGCAGTTCGACCTCAAGGGCGATGCCGGCAAGCTCTGCAAACGGCGCGCTTGCCGCGTCGAACGTGAGGGGGACCAGACCCGGGCGGGGCGGGATGACGGGAATGTCGAACTGGCGGGCGATGCGATGGCCGAAGTCCGTCGCGCCGATCTTCGGAATGGAGAGGCCGCCGCTTGCGATGACCAGGCTGGTCGATTCGACCGGGCCGGCGTCGGTCTCGATGAGCCAGCCCGCATTGTCGTGCCGTACCGCCTGCACGGTGCAGGGCTGGCGCCAGCTTACATTGCCGAGCGCGCACTCGGCCCGCAGCATGTCGATGATGTCCTGCGCGGAGCGGTCACAGAAGAGTTGCCCCTTGTGTTTTTCATGCCAGGGAATGTTGTAGCGCGCGAGCAGCGCCAGGAAATCCTGCGGGCTGTAGCGGGAGAGCGCGGAACGGCAGAAATGCGGATTGGCGGAGTGGTAGTTGGCCGGACCGGCTTGCAGGTTCGTGAAGTTGCAGCGGCCGCCGCCCGAGATGCGGATCTTTTCGGCCAGGTTTGCCGCGTGATCGATCAGCAGCACATTGCGCCCGCGCTGGCCTGCCACGGCTGCGCACATCATGCCGGCTGCACCGGCGCCAATCACGACTGCATCGAATTTCTGGCTCATCAGGGGTCTCCTTCGGGCGCAGATGATAGCCCCTTGCGGCATTTGCCCCGGCGGGATCGCGAGCGCCGCCAGCCTTGCCGGTAGAATGTCGGCACACAACGAATTCCGGGTGCCCCATGAGCGAGGCTTATCTCATCAACTTCACACCGCAGGAGACGCGTGTCGCGCTGCTCTACAACGGTGTCGTGCAGGAGCTGCACATCGAGCGCGAGCGTGCGCGCGGTTTCGTCGGCAATGTGTATCTGGGCCGTGTGGTGCGCGTGCTGCCGGGCATGCAGTCGGCCTTCATCGACATCGGCCTCGAGCGCACCGCTTTCCTGCATGTCGCGGACATCTGGGTAGACCGGGCGGCGGGCGAGTCCCCGCGACCGATTGAGCGCATTCTCGCGGAGGGGCAGAACATCGTCGTGCAGGTGCTCAAGGATCCGATCGGCACCAAGGGCGCGCGATTGTCGACCCAGCTTTCCATCGCCGGCCGCCTGCTGGTGTATCTGCCTCAGGACAAGCACATCGGCATATCCCAGCGCATCGAGAGCGAAGCAGGCCGCGAGGCGCTTCGGGCGCGGCTGCAGGGCCTGCTGCCGGCAGACGAAAAAGGGGGCTTCATCGTTCGCACCCAGGCCGAGCAGGCCAGTGACGAAGAACTTTCGGCGGACGTGAGCTACCTGCGCAAGCTCTGGGCCGAAATCCAGAGCCAGCGCATGAGCGGCGCACCGCCGGCACTGCTCTATCGCGATCTCAGCCTTGCCCAGCGCGTGTTGCGGGATCTGGTGGGCGCCGACACCGAGAAAGTCGTGATCGACTCGCGCGAAAACTTCCAGAAGCTCTCGCAGTTTGCGGGGGATTACATGCCGCGCATGGCTGGCATGCTCGAGCATTATTCAGGCGAGCGGCCCTTGTTCGATCTGCATGGCGTCGAAGAGGAAATCCAGAAGGCACTGGCCAGACGTGTGGATCTCAAGAGCGGCGGCTACCTGATCATCGATCAGACGGAAGCGCTGACCACCATCGATGTGAATACCGGCGGTTTCGTTGGTGCGCGGACCTTCGACGACACGATCTTCAAGACCAATCTCGAAGCAGCCCAGGCCATCGCACGCCAGCTGCGCATGCGCAACCTCGGCGGCATCATCCTGCTTGACTTCATCGACATGGAAAACGAGGAGCATCGGCTGACCGTGCTGGCCGAGCTGACCCGCGCGCTGGCGCGTGACCACACCAAGGTTTCGGTGGGCGGCTTTACCTCGCTCGGCCTGGTCGAGATGACGCGCAAGCGCACCCGCGAATCCCTGGCACACGTGCTCTGCGAAACCTGCCCGACCTGCGGCGGACGCGGTGAGGTCAAGACCTCGCGCACGATTGCCTATGAAGTCATGCGTGAAGTGGTGCGCGAGGCACGCCAGTTCAATGCACGTGAGTTCCGCATCCTGGCGGCACCCGTCGTGGTGGACCTCTTCCATGAGGAAGAAGCCCAGGCGATTGCCAATCTGCAGGACTTCATCGGCAAGCCGATTTCCTTTCACGCCGAAACCAGCTACACGCAGGAGCAATTCGACATCGTGCTGCTCTGAGGTCTTTCGGGCCTGCAACGAAAAAGCCCCCGCCGGCTTTGCCGGACGGGGGCTTTTTCCTGGTGCTGCCGCGATCAGTTGCGGAAGGAGCACTTGTTGGGGTTGCCGCCCGGGTCGGAGCCGAAGGCCGAAACGGTGCAGGCGATGCTCTTGTCCACGCCCACGTACTTCGTCACCCACTTGCCCTTGCGACCGAAAGCCACCCAGCCGGTACCGCGGGACGGCGTGCAGGTCTTGCCTTCATCCGCGCACTTGCTGAAGTTGTTGGGGTAGTCACCCGTGCCCGACAGCACCGGAGCGCCCGACGAGGAAGAGGACGACGAGGACGCGCTGCTGGCGGCGCTCGATGACGAGCTCGACTTGGAGCTGCTCGAGCTCGACTTCGCGCTGCTGCTGGAGCTGCTGGCCTTGGCGCTGCTGCTCGAACTGCTTGCCTTGCTGCTGGCGGCGCTCGAAGCAGCGGCGCTGGAGGATGCGCTCGACTTGGACGAGCTGGAGGCCGCAGCACTGGAAGCGGCAGACGAGCTGGCCGAGCTGCTCGAGCCGCTGCAGGCCGAAGCGGTCAGCTGGGCGCCGTTCTTGCCGACACCGGCGTAGAGCGGCAGCTTGTCCTTCACGCATTGCGGCGTAACCGGCTCATAGGTGTAGCTCAGCGTCTTCGGGAAGACGCCCGTCGTCGTCCAGTTGTTGGCATTGATGCCACCCGAGCCAGCGTCGTTCCAGGTGATGTTGTAGGTCGCGTTGTCTGCAGCGCTGGTTGCGTTGTTGTTGCGCAGGTCCCACTTGCCGCAGTTGGCGGTGTCATAACGGCAGGTGACCGGGTTGTTCGCGTTCTGGAACCAGTTCTTTTCGATCAGCGCGTAGCCGCCGGTGCGCACGTTGATGCCGGAATCCGTGATGCCGTCGTACAGGTTGTTGTAGACGTGGATCCAGCCACCGCGCTGCAGCGGCAGGCGGGCGTTCACGTTCTTGTAGTAGTTGTGGTGATAGGTGATTTCGCGACCGTTGCCGATGTCGGAGGCGGAAGAGCCATCCAGACCGACCTTCTTGCTGTCGTGAATGAAGTTGTATGACACGGTGATGTTGTGCGAATCCTTCTTGATGTCGATGGCGGATTCGAAGGTCAGGTCGCCGTCGGGCGAGCCCTTGCACTCGTTATTGACCGCGAACATTTCGTTGTGGTCGATCAGCACGTTCGAGGCGCTGTCGATACGGAACATGTCGGCATCATTCGATGCGCCGCCCAGGGCGCCGATCTTCATGTTCTTGACCACGACGTTGCTCGAACCGCCGTTGATCACGATACCGAAGTTGGCGGAGGAGCCATCCTTGCCTTCGATGGTGATGCCGGCGGTGTAGTTCTTCACCTCCACATAGCGATAGGCGTCGCTCCAGTGCGGGTTCGGGCAGTTATGGTTCGCGTCGATCGTCGAGTCCTTCACGATCTGGGCGATCAGCGCGTCTTCATTGCCGGTGTAGGTGATGTGCAGCGGATAGGCACCGGTGGCGACCTTGGTGCCGGCGTCGTTGTAACGTGCCTTCTCGATGATGCTGTTGATTTCCTGATACGTCGCGGCGGTGAATTTGCGGGCCGAGGCGATATTGCCGTCCGCCGTGGCAAAGCCACCGGTCGACGCGGCAAAGCTCTGGCTGCTCATCAGTGCGACAGCCAGGGCGGTCGCCTTCACAATGGTTTTCATCCGGATCACTCCTGCGTTGGAATATATGAACGTGACATGCGTGGCGCACCCGCGCCCGAACCGGATGGGATTGAGACATCCCGGGGTTTACCCGACAACCGCTTTCTGGCCACCGTGCGACGCCGTCCGATGGACGGAGCACTGCGGATCACAGGCGATAGAATGAGGCTCTTCCCGCTCATCGGGAGCTGACAGGTTTGCCAATCCCTCATGCTGAACATTCCGCGTCCCCAGGCTGTCATTTTTGACATGGATGGTCTTTTGCTCGATTCCGAGCGCGTCGCGCTGGCCTCTTTCGAAGAGGCGGCCACGGCACTCGGTGCGCCCTGGACGCGCGAGCTGGGGCTCTCGCTGGTTGGACGCAGCGCGCGGGATTGCGACACCATCATTGCCCGCGCCTTCGGCGAGGCTTTTCCGCTCGAACCCCTGCGCGAGCGCTTCAGCGAGATCTATGACGCAAAGGTTGCCGCAGGCAGCATTCCCCTCAAGCCCTGGGTCCGCGAGCTGCTGGACTGGCTCGAGGCGGCGCGGATTCCGCGCGCCGTGGCGACCTCGACCTTCCGCAAGCGGGCCGAAGCCAAGCTTGCCCGGGCGCATCTGCTGCAGCGCTTCGACGCGATGGCCTGCGGGGACGAAATCCTGCGTGGCAAGCCTGCGCCGGACATCTACGAACTGGCCGCACAACGGGTCGGTGCCGAGCCGCGGGACTGTCTGGCGCTTGAGGATTCGAATGTCGGCATCCGTGCGGCCGTCTCGGCCAGCATGAGGGCGGTGATGGTGCCCGACCTGCTGCAGCCGGACGCGGACATCCGCCGTTATGGCGTGCCGATCGTGCCTTCACTCAAGGAGGTGCTGATCGCCCTGCAGGGTTGATCACTCCAGGCGCATCAGGAAGGCCTGCTTTGCATGGCGCGAAAAGCCGCAGGCCTCGTAGAACGCGAAGGTGGCCGCATCAAGCCGCCCGGTCTGCAACATGAGCTTGTAGCAGCCGGCCTCCCGGGCGAGCAGGGTGGCGTGCTGGAGCAGCGTGCGACCGTAACCCCGGCGCCGGAAGGCGTCCGAGGTGACGACGTTCTCGATCAGACCGAAGGGGCGAGCGCCGCGCGTGAGATTGGGAACGAGCACCAGCATGCACGACGCGGCCAGCTGCTCACCGGCGAAGCCGCCGAGCAGTGTCAGGCCGGGCGTGGCCTGTATCTGCTGCCACACCTGACGGGCGACATTTTCCTCGGTTGCGCCGTCTGCCGGATGCAGTTCGCGATACAGCGCCAGCAGATCAGGCAGATCGGCATCAGTCAGGACGCGGATGAACAGACTCATGGTGTTGCCGTGAAAAATCACATATCGTCATTGTGCTGCAGACATGTTCCTCATGCGAAAACTGCAGCGCAGCCCAGCTTGACGCAAGACGTGCATCCCGGCGATTCTTGCGGATTGACCCTACAGATGACAGGAGTTTGATATGGATAGCCGCCGCCGTTCCATTCTGCTTGCCGCCCCGGCATTCGCCTTCGGCCTGACCGCCATGCGTGACGCCCTGGCCCAGGCTCGCGTTCCCGAATCCGATCCGACCGCCACGGCGCTCGGCTACAAGGAAGATGCCAGCAAGGTTGATGCTGCCAAGTACAAGACCTACGTCAAGGGCAATACCTGCGCCAACTGCAATTTCTACAAGAGCTCGAATGCCAACGAAGGGACCTGCATGGCGCTGGGCAATCGTCTGGTTGCCGCCAAGGGCTGGTGCTCGGCCTGGGTCAAGAAGGCCTGAGCCTTTTCACCGCCTGACCGGAACGGCCTGCCGCGTGCAGGCCGTTTTTCTTGCGGGGCAGGCAATCCGGGCACTTGATGCGTGATAAGGCACGCATGCTGGCGGATTGGCCACAATGAAGGCATCCCCTGTAGCAGAGCGTGCTCATCATGCCGGTCATTCCGATTGCCGAACCCCGCCGCAAACCGCTTGTGCCACCCTCCGGCTGTGCCGCGCTGGCGCTGGGTTTTCGCCCTTTCTACCTGCTTGGCGCCGGGCTTGCCGCGCTGCTTGTGCCGCTCTGGATCCTGCTGCTGGGCGGCCTGCTGCGGATCGATGCCGGCATCTCGCCGCTGCTCTGGCATGGCCACGAAATGATCTTCGGTTTTGCGGCCGCGATCATCGTCGGTTTCCTTTTTACCGCCGGGAAGAACTGGACCGGCCTGGCCACGCCGAACGGCGCGCCGCTGGGCTGGCTGGCCGCACTGTGGCTGGCCGGGCGCATCGCCCCTTTCCTGTTGCCCGCGCTGCCGGCCGCTCTGATCGATCTGGCCTTCCTGCCGGTGGCAGCCATTCTGCTTGCCCGCGTGCTGATCCGCGCCGGCAGCCGCCGCAACTATTTCATCCTGGTGTTGCTCGCGGTCCTCACTGCGGCGAATGTGCTGAGCCATGCCGGTGCCCAGGGCTGGTTTGCGGTGTCACCGCTCACCGGGCTGCACCTGGCCATCGCGATGATCGCCACGCTGTGCACCGCGATTGCCGGCCGGATCGTGCCGAGCTTTACCGCCAATGCGCTGAAGACGGTGCCCTGGCGGCATGCGCGGGTGGATCAGCTGGCGATTGCCGGCACGGTCGCGAGCCTCGTGCTGTGGGCACTCGACGGCCCGGCGATTCTGGTCGGCCCGCTGGCCTTGGTGAGCTCGCTACTGCAGGCGGTGCGCTGCAATGGTTGGCGCCCCTGGGCCACGCTGCGCACGCCGCTGCTGTGGATCCTGCACCTGTCGCACGGCTGGCTGATCGTGGCCTTGCTGGTGCTGGCGGGTGCCAGCGCTGGCCTGCTGCCGGTGAGTGCGGTGGTGCACCTGCTGACCGTGGGCCTGATCTCGGGCCTCATCCTCGGCATGATCACGCGCACGACACTGGGCCATACCGGCCGCATGCTCAAGGCCGGGCGGATCGAGACCGCCTGCTACCTGCTGCTGCAGGCGGCCTTGCTGCTGCGCGTCCTGCCCCAGTTCGTCCTGCCGCAGCATTACCTCACCGGTCTCCAACTGTCGGCTGCGTGCTGGGCGCTGTGCTTCGCGCTTTACCTGTGGAAATACGCCCCGATCCTGTGGCGGCCGCGGGTGGACGGTCAGGAGGGCTGATCGATACATCCCAACGAGAAAATGGCCACCCGAGGGTGGCCATTTTCATGGGAAGACGCCGTGCCTCAGTTGCAGGTCAGCGCGGCGAAACCCTTGCCGGCGCCGGCAACCTTGCTCAGGTTGTCCTTCACGCATTGCGCGGCGGCAGGCGAGTAGGCGTAGGTGATCTTGCCGGCGAGCGAATCGATGTCAGCCGAGGTGGCCGTGCTCGTCCACGTGTCGGCATTGAGCGTCCCGGCGGCACCACCATCATTGTCCCAGGTGATGTTGTAGGTGGCATTGTCCGCCGAGCTGGTGGCATTGTTGTTGCGCAGATACCAGCGGCCGCAACCAGTCGTGTCGTAGCGGCAGGTCACCGGGTTGAGCGCGTTCTGGAACCAGTTGTTTTCGATCTGGGCCAGACCGCTCGCACGCACGTTGATGCCCGAGCTGGTGATGCCGTCATACAGGTTGTTGTAGACGTGGATCCAGCCCCAGCGTTGCAGCGGCAGCCGCGCGTTCACGTTGCGGTAGTAGTTGTGGTGGTAGGTGATGGTGCGCTGGTAGTCGGACGTTCCACTGCTCTGGGTGTGACCATCCAGGCCGACCTTCTTGCTGTCATGGATGTAGTTGTACGACACGGTGATGTTCTGCGCGTTCTTCTTGATGTCGATCGCGGACTCGAAGGTCAGGTCCTTGTCGGGTGAGCCGTTGCACTCGTTGTTCACCGCGAACAGCTCGTTGTGGTCGACCCATACGTTGGACGAGTTGTCGATCCGGATCATGTCGGCGTCATTGCTTGCGCCGCCCAGCGCTCCGATCTTCATGTTGCGGATGATCACGTTGCCGGCATTGACCACGGTGATGCCGAAGTTCGCCGAGGAGCCGTCGGTGCCGATGATCGTGATGCCGGCGGTGTAGTCCTTCAGCGGCACCTCGCGGTAGGCGTCGGCCCAGTGACCCGCCGGGCAGTTGTGGTTGGCGTCGATGGTGCTGTCCGCCACGATCTTGGCGATCAGTGCGTCTTCATTGCCGCTGTAGACGATCAGCAGCGGATAGGCGCCTGCGGTGACCTTTTTGCCCGTGTCGTCAGTCCGCGCGGCGGTGATGATGGCATTCATGTCGTCCAGCGAAGCCGCGTACTTGACGCGGGCGCCCGCGAGCGTGCTGCCGATGACCTTGCCGTTGCTGTCGAATACCGGCAGACCGCCTGCTGCGGGCTGCGCGAATCCGCCCGCCGTGGTCGATTGCGTCGCGGCGACCGCGATGCTGCCGGAGCCTGCCGGAGCGCTGGACGTGGAGGCCGATGCGGCGCTCGACGCTGCGGTGCTGGACGAGGAGGCGGCCGATGACGACGTGCTGGTCGATGCCGCGGAGCTCGCCGAGCTGCTGGCCGTACCGCCGGTGTATTCAACCCGGATCGAGTTGATGCCCACCACCGCGCCGGATTCGGTACGCAGGCTGAGGAAGGAAGCGCTGGAGCCGATCGAGTCGGTGATGGTGATCGTGCTGCCGGCGCTCAACAGCGAAATCGCGGAGCTGTAGAGCTTGGAGTCGGATCCACGCGGCGAGGCGCTCGAGCTGGTGGTGTTGTTGTCTACGTAGACCTGGAACGCCTTGGTGGAGGTGCCGCTGACCGAGGCAATCTCGATGGTGATCCTGTAGGGCTTGCTGAGATCCAGCTCACCGCCGGGCGTGCTGCCGCTGGTGGTGTCTGCGCTGCTCAGTGCCCCGATCGTCATGCGGGCGCCGTCGAGTGACACGACGCCGTTGTTGAGCGTGACGGTGCCTGACTTGTTGATGAACATCGACTGGCTGCTGTTCGTGCTCAGCGTGCGATAGGTGCTGAACAGTGTGGTGGAGGTGGCGCTGTCGAAGCTTTCGGTAAACAGCGTGCTGCTCACCGGGACCGCCGACGAGGCACTGCTGCCTGCAGAGGAAGCAGCGTTGCCCGCCGCGCCACTCGATACGCTCGAGCTGCTGGAAGCATTGACGCTGCTGGCGCTGCTTGATGTCGTACCCGTCGCGCTGGAATTGCTGCTTGTGCTGCCGGCTGTTCCGGCAGAGGTGCTGCCGCCCGAGGCCGTGGCGCCGGCTTTGGTCTCCGCTTCGCCGGCGCCCCCGCCTCCCCCGCAGGCGCCCAGCGATACGAGAAACAGGGATGCGATCAGGGCTGCGGCCTGTCGCGCATGGTGATGGTGCTGCATGATGTTGTCTCCTCCGGATGCCGGATAGTTTTGTTGTTTTCTTGTAAGTATTTGTCCTACAAGTCTGGCAATCCTAAGAAGGAGTTTCGGTAGGGCGCAACCGAATGTTCGGCGTCAAGCACCGGATCCGTAAAAAACGTCAAATCCTGTTGTTTTTTTGCCGGAATGACTTCGGCATGGGGGGCGAGCGGGGCTTACGCCCCGGTGTTGCCACCCGCCGCCCGGAAGCGGGCCAGCGTGCGTTCGCGGGCTTCGGCGTGATCCACGACGGGCAGGGGGTAGTCTTCGCCCAGGCGCAGCCGGGTGGCCGCGAGCTCGGCTGGCTTCATCTTCCAGGGAGCGTGGATCAGTTTGTCAGGCAGCGCTGCGAGTTCGGGCACATAACGGCGGATGAACCTGCCCTGCGGATCGAATTTTTCCGACTGGGTGATCGGGTTGAAGATGCGGAACCAGGGCTGGGCGTCGCAGCCGGTGGAGGCGGCCCACTGCCAGCCGCCGTTGTTGGCGGCCAGATCGAAATCCAGCAGCCAGCGGGCGAAGAAGGCTTCGCCGCGGCGCCAGTCGATGCCCAGATCCTTGGTCAGAAAGCTGGCCGATACCATGCGCAGGCGGTTGTGCATGTAGCCGCTCTGCACCAGCTGGCGCTGAGCCGCGTCGACCAGCGGATAGCCGGTACGGCCTTCGCACCAGGCCTCGAACAGCGCGTCGGCGGCCGGACCGCTGTCCCAGCACAGCGCGTCGAACTCCGGCTTGTAGCAATGGCTGACGAGCTGGGGGTGGTTGGCCAGCAACTGCTGATAGAACTCACGCCAGACCAGCTCGGAGAGCCAGGTGTCGGCCCCTGCATGACCGCAGGCCTGGGCGTGCCGCACCAGCTCGCGGATTGACAGGGTGCCGAAGCGCAGGTGGGTGGAGAGGTAGGAGACGCCTTTCACCGCGGGGAAATCCCGCGCTTCATGGTAGTGCTTGAGGCGTGGCCGGAAATCGTCCCACAGCGCACGGGCGCCGCTCATGCCGGCGGCCAGGCGCAGGTCGCTGGCGGCAAAACCGATCTCGGCCAGACCCGGCATGCGATGCTCGAAGGGTGCGACCGCCAGGCCGGCGGTGAAGTCAGCGACCGGCCAGGCGCCGGTGTCGCGCGGCTGCAGGGCCTTGAGCCAGGCGTTGCGGTAAGGCGTGAAGACGCCGAAAGGCTTGCCGGACTGGGTCAGGATTTCGCGCCGCTCGAAAATGACCTGGTCCTTGAAGCTGCGGAAAACGATGCCCTGATCCTTCAGCCGGGCCGCCACGGTGGCGTCGCGGGTGACGGCGTCCGGCTCGTAATCATGGTTGGCGAACACGCTGACCACCCGGAGCTCGGCAGCCAGCCGGGGAATCTCGTCAATGGCCAGGCCGTGGCGCACGATCAGGCTGCCGCCCTGCTCACGCAGGCGGGTGTCCAGCTCGACCAGGCTGGCGTGGATGAAGGCCACCCGGCGATCGTCGCGCGGCAAGCCGTCGAGAATGGCGCGGTCAAACACGAAACCGCAATACACCTTGCGGTGAGATTGCAGGGCGTGCGAGAGCGCGGCGTGGTCGAAGTCGCGCAGATCGCGGCGGAACCAGACAAGGGCGGCGGGATCACGGCTCATGGCAGCACGGGCGGGCAGTGGCGGAGCCCGGAGTATGCCGCAAGCCGGCGACGGGCAGACCGCCTGACGGCGGGCCTCGCGCCGCCTTGCGATCTCTGCTTGACTGACAGTGGGCCGGGCGCAGCGGCGTTCGGCCGGGCAAACAGGGTAAAATGGCGACCGTGCAGAACACCAACCTCACCCATCACTTCCTGATTGCCATGCCCGGGCTGGCAGATTCCCCCTTTGAGCGTGCCGTGGTCTATCTGGCCGAGCACAACGAGGAAGGGGCGCTCGGCGTGATGATCAACCGCCCGCTCGAACTCTCGGTCAAGGAGCTGCTCGAGCGCGTCGACATTCCGCTGCAGAAGGCAGAGCGCGGTGACGAACTCGTTTATCTGGGCGGCCCGGTGCAGACCGACCGTGGCTTCGTGCTGCATCGTCCGCTGGGCGAATGGCAGTCCAGCCTGCGCGTCAATGAAGAGCTGGCGCTGACCAGCTCCAAGGATGTGCTGCACGCGCTGGCCGAGCGGGGCGAACCGGAAGAGGTGCTGATCGCGCTCGGCTATTCGGGCTGGAGTGCCGGGCAGCTCGAAGAAGAGCTCGCGCAGAATTCCTGGCTCACCGTGCCGGCCGATCCACGCGTGATTTTCGACGTGCCGCCCGAAGGCCGTCTGAATGCCGCAATGCAACTGCTCGGCATCGACTTCACGAATCTTTCCGATACCGCGGGACACGCCTGAACCCGATGGGCACATTGCTTGGCTTCGACTTCGGCACGGCGCGCATCGGCGTGGCCACCGGGGAGACCGAAACCCGCATGGCGCAGGCGCTGACCGTGATCCACGGCGAAGCCAATGACCTGCGTTTTGGCGCCATCGGCAAGCTGATCGCCGAATGGCAGCCGGTCGGTCTCGTCGTGGGCCTGCCCACCGCGCTTGACGGCAGCGCCACCGACATGACGGCGCGCTGCAAGCGCTTCGCCAACCAGCTCAATGGCCGTTTCGGCCTGCCGGTGTCGCTGGTGGACGAACGCCTGTCTTCGGCCGAAGCCGAGGAAATGTTGCGTGAGGTCACCCGCAGCTGGCGCGAGCGCAAGCAGAATCTCGACGCGCTCGCGGCCCAGCGCATCCTGCAAAGTTATCTCGACTCGAAAGCACACGATGAACCTGCCTGACGCCCAACAGCTCTGCGAACGACTCGCAGCGCTGATCAAACCCTGCCTGCGGCCCGATACCGCGCTGGTCGGCATCCACTCCGGCGGCGCCTGGGTGGCCGAATACCTGCACGCCGCGCTGGGCATCCAGGCCCCGCTGGGCAGCATCGACGTGGCGTTCTATCGTGACGACTACGGCTCGCGCGGCCTGCATGCCAGCCCGCAGAAATCCGATATTCCCTTCGACGTGCAGGAGCGCCACATCATCCTGGTCGACGATGTGCTCTACACCGGCCGCACCACCCGCGCCGCGCTCAACGAGCTCTTCGACTACGGCCGCCCCGGCAACATCGAGCTCGCGGTGCTGGCAGACCGCGGCGAGCGCCAGCTGCCGATCGCACCCGCCTACTGCGCCTGGGTGCTTGAAGAACGCCTTCCGGCCGGCAGCAAGCTCGCGCTCGTTCGCGCTGCTTCCGGCGAACTTTCCCTGGAGCTGAAGCATGCTTAATCCCCAGCTGTCGGCCGATGGCCGCCTCAAGCATCTGATCACGCTCGACGGCCTGCCCAAGTCGGTGCTGACGCAGATTCTCGATACCGCCGCACCCTTCACCGAGGTCGCCGAGCGCGAGGTCAAGAAGGTGCCGCTGCTGCGCGGCAAGAGCGTGTTCAACGTGTTCTTCGAGAACAGCACGCGCACCCGCACCACCTTCGAGATCGCGGCTAAGCGCCTCTCGGCTGACGTGATCAACCTCAACGTGTCGACCAGCTCGACTTCCAAGGGCGAAACCCTGCTCGACACGGTCGACAACCTCTGCGCGATGGGCGCAGACATGTTCGTGATGCGCCATGCCTCCTCCGGCGCGCCCTACCTGCTGGCCCAGCATCTGCGCAACACCGGGCGCGAGCACATCAGCGTGGTCAATGCCGGCGATGGCCGCCATGCGCACCCCACCCAGGGGCTGCTCGACATGTACACCATCCGCCACTACAAGAAGGACTTCACCAATCTGACCGTGGCGGTCGTGGGCGACGTGTTGCACTCGCGCGTGGCGCGTTCCGAGATCGCCGCGCTGACCACGCTTGGCGTGCCGGAAGTGCGCGTAATCGGGCCGAAAACGCTGCTGCCGACCGATGTCGAGCGCATGGGCGTGCGCGTCTTCCATAACATGGAAGAAGGCCTCAGGGGTGTGGATGTGGTGATGATGCTGCGCCTGCAGAACGAACGCATGCAGGGCGCGCTGCTCCCCTCCAGCCAGGAGTACTTCAAGTTCTACGGCCTGACCGAAGAGAAGCTGGCGCTGGCCGCGAAAGATGCCATCGTCCTGCACCCGGGGCCGATGAACCGCGGTGTGGAAATCGATTCGGCGGTGGCTGACGGCGCCAATGCGGTGATCCTGCCGCAGGTGACTTTCGGCATCGCGGTGCGGATGGCGGTGATGAGCATGCTGGCGGCGGGGAACTGAACTGATGAATATCCAGATTGCAAACGGCCGCGTGATCGACCCGGCCAACCAGATCGATGCGCTGCAGGACGTCTTCATCATTGACGGCAAGATCGCCGCGCTGGGCGCTGCCCCGGCCGGTTTTGCCGCCGACAGGGTGATCGATGCCAAAGGCCTGATCGTGGCGCCCGGACTGGTGGATCTGTCGGCTCGCCTGCGCGAGCCGGGCTTCGAATACCGCGCCACACTGGAGTCCGAAATGCAGGCGGCGATGGCCGGCGGCATCACCAGCCTGGCCTGCCCGCCGGACACCGATCCGGTGCTCGACGAGCCGGGTCTGGTCGAGATGCTCTGCTTCCGTGCCCGCAAGCTCAATTGTGCCCACGTCTATCCGGTCGGCGCCCTCACAAACGGGCTCAAGGGCGAACGCATCACCGAGATGGCCGAGCTGGTCGAAGCCGGTTGCGTGGCCTTCGGTCAGGCCAACACGCCGGTGCGTGATACCCAGGTGCTGATGCGGGCGATGCAGTATGCGGCGACCTTCGATTTCCGCGTCTGGCTTCAGCCGGTGGATCCCTGGCTGGGCAAATCCGGTGTGGCGCATGACGGCGAAGTCGCTTCCCGCCTCGGTCTGACCGCGATTCCGGTCGAAGCCGAGACCATCGAGCTCGACAAGCACCTGCGCCTTGCGCGCCTGACCGGCGTGAAGCTGCACATCACCCGCATCTCGTCTGCCTCCGCGCTGGAAGCGATTCGCCGTGCGCGTTCGGAAGGGCTGGACGTGACCTGCGACATCGCCGCCCACCATCTGCATCTGTGCGACATGGACATCGGCTATTTCGACCCGCAGTGCTATGTGGTGCCGCCGCTGCGCGGCCAGCGCGACCGCGCCGCGCTGCGTGCGGGCCTCGCATCCGGCGAGATCAACGCGGTCTGCTCCGACCACACGCCGGTGGATGACGATGGCAAGCAGGCGCCCTTTGCCGAATCCGAGCCAGGCATGACCGGCCTTGAACTGCTGCTGCCGCTGGTGATCAAGTGGGCGCGCGAAGACCGTGTGCCGCTGGCCGATGCGCTGGCCCGCGTCACCGCCAATGCCGCCGGCATCATGGGGATTACCAAGGGCGGTCATCTTGGCGTCGGCGCCCGCGCGGACGTGGTGATCTTCGATGCCGAAGGCGAGCAGGTCCTGAGTCGCGAGCAGCTGAAGAGCCAGGGCAAGAACACGCCCTTCCTCGGTATGCCCCTGCCGGGCGTGGTGCGCCACACCCTGGTTGAAGGCCGCGTGATGTTCGGCTGAAACCGTTTGAAGCCGGCATGAAAAAGGGGCGCCCGACGGGCGCCCCTTTCCGTTTCCAGCGTCGGCTCAGAAGCGGGTATTCCAGCGGGCGCTCACGCCGGCGTCATCATGACCGCGCAGATTGCCGGCATCCTGCCGGTAGCTCGCCTGCAGCAGCAGTTCGCTCTGGTGGCTTGCGGGCATGCGGTAGCCGATGCGGTGATCCAGCTCGCGCCCGGTCGGTGCGAGGCTGACCCAGTCGGTCTGCTGGAAGGGCTCGCCGTCTTCCGCGATCTGCGTGGAGACCACGCCGATGCGGCCGCTGCTGACGCGCAGGGGCTGGCTGATCCCAAAGCTGAGGCGATCCCCCTTGCGCCACAGTTCCTGCTCCTGATAGCTCAGGCTCCAGTGCGTGCTGCGCAGCGTATCGGTGCCGGCGAACATGCCGCTGGACTGATTGCTGCGGGTGCTGACCACGCCGCCTTCGAGCAGCATCCGGCGGCGCTCGTTGAGGCGCAGGCCCAGCGAGGCGCCGTAGCCGAGGCTTTCGTTGCGGCCGAGGCTGATCGCCGAACTCCTGTCATAGGTGCTGCCGAGCAGACCGTGGGGTTCGCTCAGCGTGCTGACAATCACCCCGGCATCAAGGAAGCGGTTGAGACGGTAGTCCAGGCCCGCCCGCAGGCTGCGTCCTTCCGGCATGTTCCAGGCATTCGCCACATCACCCGCCGGGCTGGCGGTGCTGCTCCAGCTCAGGGCGAAGCGTGTGCGTTCGTTCAGGCGCATGCCGGCGGCGACCAGGCTGCCGCCCTGGGCCAGGCTGACCAGCCCGGGCGAGGCGGCATCGTGCGCCAGCAGGGCAAGGCCGGCGTCCTCCGTCAGCGCGCGGGTCCAGGCGTACTGCGCCGGATAGCCCTGACCGAAGGCCAGGGTATTGCCGCTGCGTGGGTCGGCCAGCAAGGCGAAGCCCTGCTGGCGGAAATTGACGCGCTCCTCGTTGAAGCCGAACTCGCCGCGATGATCCGCCGCCCGGTCGACGCCGGATTGCCAGTAGGCCAGCTCGCGGCCATCGGCCAGCGTGACGCGCCGGGGACCGGTGTTCACATTGCTCGGCAGCGCGTTGAGGCTGGCCGCCGTCGAGGGCGAGCGGATCAGCCCCGCCAGATTGACGCTGAAATTGCGCGCGTAGCTGTCCAGCGCGGTGTAGTTCGCGAGGCTCGCCTGCACGGCCGACAGGCTGCCCAGCGCGCCACCGGTGATCAGCGCGCCGGTGAGGCTGCTGACCGCGATCGTGCTGCCGTTGGCGCGGGTGACGGTGAGCGTGCCGACCGGCTGGAAAGCCTTGGCGAGATTCACCAGACCCATGCCATAGGTGCCGTCCGCACCGGCTGCACCCAGATCGGTTGAGGTGGCCAGCAGCAGATCGATGGCGGTGCCACGGGTCCGCAGGATGGGCCAGGCGGACTGCACCAGCAGCAGCGAGCCGCTTACCACTGGTGCTGCCATCGAAGTGCCCGACCAGTAGGACCAGGCGCTCGTGCCGGCCGTAGTGTAGGGCGCGAGGATGGCTTCGCCCGGCGCCACCAGCCAGCGTGCGGAATAGTTCGTGGCCTGGCCTGCCGTATTCACCAGCTTGCCGCTGCCCGGCGTGTTGCTGAAGGAGGATTTCGTGTTGGTCGGGCTCACCGAGCCGGCGAAAACCAGCCGGCTGATCGCCTGTGCCGTCAGGCCGGTGGTGTTCGCGCCGTTGAGCAGCGCGACATTGCTGTTGCCACCGGCCCAGACGATCACCGCGCCCTTCGAGGTGGCGTAGTTGATCGCCGACACGATGTCGGCCGTGTTGCCATAGGTGATCGACACATTGATCACCATCGCGCCGGCGTCAGCCGCCTTGCGCACGCCATTGGCCACGTCGGTGCTGTAGCCGCTGCCGGCCGCGTTGAGCACCTTCTCGGCCAGGATATTGGCATTCGGTGCCACGCTGATCACGCTGCCGGCGGTGGTGGTGTAGCCGCCATAGCTGGTGGTCCAGGCAAATTTGGCATTGCCCGCCGCGATCTCGGCGACGGCGGTGCCGTGGGAATTGTCATCGCGGAAGCCATTGCTGCAGCGGAAGCTGACCGCCGCACAGCTGCTCAGTGCTTGCGAGACCTGGCCGCTCGCGAACACCGGGTGGGTCGGATTGATGCCGGTGTCGACCACGCCCAGCATCTGCCCGGTGCCCCAGTTGGCGGCGGACATCACCGTATCGCTGACGCCGATCTGCCTGAGCCAGGGCGCGTAGGTCGCCGCGCTGGCCGCGCCGGCCGGCAGGATCAGCGCCAGCAGCAGGACGGCAGGTTTGCGAACGGGGGGGCGGGTGCGTGCGTGCGTTGAAGCCATGGTCTCTCCTCTTCGGTGGCCGTCGCGCGGGCGTGCGGGCAGGACGACAGGAGGCCCAGACCAGTTGGCTGGAGCATTCCGGCGGTCCCGCTGTCATGGCTTGCGCTTTAGACCGGTAACTTTGCGGCCCCGCCTTTCGACGGGTGTGCCTTTTTCGATGTGCAACCCAAGCTAGCAAGCGGTTTTTCCGAAGGCAAGGCAGCTACAAAAATTGACAAAAATCAGTGGCTTGCGCCATGAAGGCCGCCGGGCGCCCATGCTCGCTGCCATTCCCGAGGATTGTTTGTAGAATGGGGGGCTCATCCCCTTGCCTTCCAATCTCACAACAGGACTGACCATGACCAAGCTTTTCATCGAGGATCTCGATCTCGCCGGCAAGCGCGTGCTGATGCGCGTCGACTTCAACGTGCCGGTGAACAACGGCGTTGTTGAAAGCGACAAGCGCATCCGTGCCGCCCTGCCGACCATCAAGTACGCGCTGGACAAGGGCGCTTCCGTCGTCCTCATGTCGCACCTCGGCCGCCCCGATGGCAAGGTCGTCGCCAAGTGCACGCTGGCCCCGGTGGCCGAGCGTCTGGAAAAACTGCTGGGCCGCCCGGTGAAGTTCCTGTCCGACTGCGTCGGCGCCGAAATCGAAGCCGTGACCAGCAAGCTCGCCGCCGGCGAAGTGGTGCTGCTCGAAAATGTGCGCTACCACCTGGAAGAAGAAGGCAAGGTCAAGGACAAGGAAGGCAACGTCACCAAGGCCACGCCGGAAGCCATCGAAGCCTTCCGCGCAGCGCTGTCGCGTCATGGCGACGTGTTCGTGCTGGACGCCTTCGGCACCGCGCACCGCGCACACAGCTCGGTGGTCGGCATCAATCTGCCGCGCGCTTCCGGCCTGCTGCTGAAGAAGGAACTCGATTTCCTCGGTGAAGCCGTGAACAAGCCGGTGCGCCCGCTGGTGGCGATCATTGGCGGCTCGAAGATCTCCGGCAAGATCGATGTGATCGAAGCGCTGCTGCCGAAGGTCGACAAGCTCCTGATCGGTGGCGGCATGGCTTTCACCTTCCTCAAGGCACAAGGCTATGAAGTCGGCAACTCGCTGTGCGAGAACGACAAGGTTGAACTCGCGAAGAGCCTGATGGCCAAGGCCGGCGACAAGCTGGTGCTGCCGATCGACACCATGGTCACGAAGAAGCTGGACTTCGGCGCCCGCACGCTGGATGGCCTCGTCGAAGTCGCTTCCACCGCCATCCCGGCGGATCAGGAAGGCGTCGATATCGGCTCCAAGAGCGCTGCGCTCTACGCTGACATCATCCGTGGCGCGAAGACCGTGCTGTGGAACGGCCCGATGGGCGTGTTCGAGATCGACGCTTCGGCTGTTGGCACCTACGCCGTGGCCAACGCGCTGACCGAAGCGACCGCCAAGGGCGCGATCACCGTGGTCGGTGGTGGTGACTCCGTGGCGGCTGTGGAAAAGGCCGGTCTGGAGGACCAGGTCTCGCACGTCTCCACCGGTGGTGGTGCATCGCTGGAGTTCCTCGAAGGCAAGGCGCTGCCGGGCGTGGAAGCGCTGAGCGACAAGTAATCGCAGCAAGGCTTCATGAAAAAGGCCCGCCGGATTGGCGGGCCTTTTGTTTTTCGGTGCGACCCTGACGGGTGTCAGGCCACGCGCTGCTCCGGCTGGCTGGCGATGTCGGCCACCCAGTTGATGGCTTCGATGCGGCGGCTGCTGACCTTGCTGCTGGTCAGGCCGAGCTGCACGGCATGACGGATGATCTCGCTGGCCACGCCGCGCTCGCAGGCGTCCGCGAGCGAGAGATAGGTGCCGAAAAGCCCCTCGCGGGCGAGCAGCGCGGCATTCATCGTGTCTGCGAGGCGCAAGGGCCGGATTGCGGCTTCCAGCGGTACCTTCAGTGCGACGTCGAGCATCGAGAACAGGCCCAGCACGAAGAGTTTGTCGCACTGTTCGGCGCTCAGCCGGCCAGCGGCGCAGAGTTCCAGGAAGCGCGCGCGGGTCAGGGCGATTTCGGTGATCGCCGAGTCGCCCATGGCGCCGCCCGAGAGCAGCAGCAGGGTGAGCCAGCGGTCGAGCTGCTCCTGACCGAGAATCATCAGTGCCTGCTCGATGCCGGAGATGCGCTGGGTGAGGCCATGCGCCGCGGCATTCACGTAGCGGAGCAGGCGGTAGGACATTGCCATATCCTGCTTGAGCACCCGTGCCACTTCGCGGTAGTTGAGCTCTTCGCGTATCTGGTTGATCAGCGAGGCTACGGTCAGCATCTGGGGTGAGAGTTCGCGCCCGCTCCAGTCTTCACGACGGGTCACGAAGCTGCCGGAGAAGCGCGTGCAGCGCAGCCGGCGGGCGAGATCGAAATCTTCCGGCGTGTTCACATCCCAGGCCCCCAGACGCAGCCCGGGGCGTGCCTCCCGCGCCATGCGCAAGAGCTCGTCCGCCTCGAAGGGTGTGCGCAGGGCGAGGCGCAGCATCGCGCCGTCCGCCTGCTCGGCCAGACTGCTGAACCAGGGGGTGCCGATGGCGTCGTCCAGCCAGACTTCGTGCCCGGCTTCATGCAGCACCGCGAGTGCCTCCCGTGTTTCGGCCGGCGCGGGCGAGAACGGGGTCTCACAGCTCAGCAGCACGCAGGTGCGCGCAGGCAGCTTGCCGGTGCCCAGACGTTGCAGGCTGGTGTCCGACAGCTGGAGCCAGATCTGGCGGTGCCGCATCGGGGCGTGGCGCAGGCTGGCGAGCTGGTCGACCAGCATGCTGTCGAGAAAGCGGCGCATGCTGCTGCGCTGGGTGTTGAGCTTGTCGCGCAGCTCTCCGCGGATGAAGAATTCCACGCCGCGGATATCCAGTTGCTCATCAAGCACTTCGCGATGGACCAGAACGGGTTCGCCGGCCTCCGGCGCCGTTCCGGCAGGCAGCGCGGGGGCCGTGCCGGCCTGCCCGGCCGACGGGAAAACCGGCGCGCTGCCGGAAACGGCTTCTGTCGCGGCAGGGGCTGCGCGCTGCACGGCGGGCTCGTCCGCGAGCCAGCGCTGGAAGGAAGAAATCAGTTTGCCAAGCATGGAACCGGAGCGAGAGGCGACAGGGTACGTCCGGTTTAACGGCCCGGCCGGCGCGGGGTTGAGTCAGCGCTGACCCTGTCCGTGCGCTGCGTCACGGCCGCCTGCGGTCTAGAGGCCCGGGTCGCTGCCCTCGGTGCCGGCGAGTGCGGCGTCCACCACATGGCGGCTGATGTGCGGCGCGAACATCTCGATGAAGGCGTAGGCATAGCCGCGCAGCCAGGCGTTGCGCGGCAGGCCGATGCGGGTGGTGGAGGATTCGAAGAGGTGGGCCGCGTCCATCACCGCGAGCTCCCGGTCGACCAGCGGATCGAAGGCCATGCTGGCGATGATGCCGATGCCCAGATCCATGTTCACATAGGTCTTGATCACGTCCGAGTCGATCGCGGTCAGGATCACGTTGGGCTTGAGGCCGCGGGAGAGGAAGGCCTTGTTGATCTGGCTGCGGCCGGTGAAGGCCGGGTCGTAGGTGATGATCGGGAAGCGGTTGATCGCCTCCAGCGTGAGCGGATGCTCGCGCAGGATGGGGTGACCCTTGCGTGCGATCACGCTGCGGTTCCACTGATGGCAGGGCAGCAGCACCAGATCGCCCAGGTCGGACGCCGCTTCGGTGGCGATCGCGATATCCGCCTCGCCGGCCAGGACCTGCTCGCAGATCTGGCGCGGATTGCCCTGGTGGATATGAAGCTGGACCTTCGGAAAGCGGCGCATGAAGTCCGCCACCACGCGGGGCAGGGCGTAGCGTGCCTGGGTGTGGGTGGTGGCGATCACCAGCCGTCCGGCATCCTCGTTGCGGAAGTCCTGGCCCACCTGACGCAGGTTGTCGGCCTCGCGCAGCATGCGCTCGGCAATCGCCATGACCTGGCGACCCGGCTCGGTGACCGCGGTGAGGCGCTTGCCATGGCGCACGAAGATTTCGATGCCGAGCTCTTCCTCCAGCAGCTTCACCTGCTTCGAGACACCGGGCTGCGAGGTGTAGAGCGCATTGGCGGCGTCCGAGACGGAAAGCTTGTGCCGGACGATTTCAAGCACATAACGCAGTTGCTGAAGGTTCATGCGAAGCGGACAGTCTGAAGATTTTATGAATTCTATATCACGAATAATTCTAAGCATCCGTGGGAACCCGGGGGTCGGCGAGCAGGCCTGCTCCCTAGAATCGCCCCATCCCCTGACACTGCCTTTCCTGACGGAAGATTTCTGATGGACCTCATGTATCCCCTGGCCGGCTTTGCCGTCGGCGCCATTGTCGGCTTGACCGGCGTGGGCGGCGGCTCGCTGATGACCCCCTTGCTGGTTCTGCTGTTCGGCGTTTCGCCCTCCGTGGCCGTCGGTACCGACCTGCTCTACGCCTCGGTCACCAAGGCCGGCGGCACGCTGGCCCATGGTCTCAAGGGGACGGTCGACTGGTCAATCACCCGGGCGCTGGCGTATGGCTCGATTCCCGCCGCGGCGCTGACCCTGTTCCTGGTCCATCATTTCTTCCCGGGGGGCATCGGCGGCGCGTCGCGCCTGATCTCCTTTGCGCTGGGCATCGCGCTGGTGCTGACCGCCATTTCGCTGATCTTCCGGAGGCAGATCCAGGCTTTCGGCGCGCATCGTGCCCCGGCCACGCCGAATCCGCGCCGCACCTTCTGGCTCACCGTGCTGACCGGTGCCATCCTTGGCGTGCTGGTTTCCATCTCCTCGGTAGGGGCTGGTGCGCTGGGTGTGACGGCGCTTTTCTTCCTGTATCCTTCCCTGCCCGCGCACCGCATCGTGGGCTCCGACATCGCTCATGCCGTGCCCCTCACGCTTGTGGCAGGCGCCGGCCACTGGCTGGTCGGCAGCGTCGACTGGTACCTGCTAGGCAGCCTGCTCGTGGGCTCCCTGCCCGGAATCTGGATCGGCAGCCAGGTGTCGGCACGCGTGCCGGAAAAGATCCTTCGCCCGATTCTTGCCGGCATGCTGCTCCTGATCGGCTCCAAGCTGATCGCGGCAAACTGATTCACCAGAGAGAACCGACGATGTACATCTACGACGAATATGACCAGCGGATCGTGGACGAGCGCGTGGCGCAGTTTCGCGACCAGACCCGCCGTTATCTGGCAGGTGAGCTGACCAATGACGAATTCAAGCCATTGAGATTGCAGAACGGCCTCTACATCCAGCGTTATGCCCCGATGCTGCGTGTGGCCGTGCCCTATGGCCTGCTCAATGCGAAGCAGGCGCGCAAGCTGGCCCATGTGGCGCGGACCTATGACAAGGGCTATGCCCACGTCTCGACCCGGCAGAACTTCCAGTACAACTGGCCCGAACTCAAGAACGTGCCGGACATCCTGGCCGAGCTGGCCAGTGTCCAGATGCATGCCATCCAGACCTCCGGCAACTGCATCCGCAATGTGACCACCGACCAGTTCGCCGGCATCGCGCCGGATGAAGTCGTCGATCCGCGTCCGCTGGCCGAGATCCTGCGTCAGTGGAGCACCTTCCATCCCGAATTCGCACTGCTGCCCCGCAAGTTCAAGTTTGCGGTGAGCGGTTCGGTCAATGACCGCGCCGTGGTCCAGATGCATGACATCGGTCTGGAGTTCTTCCGCGACGCGGCCGGCGAGCTGCGCATCAAGGTCTGGGTCGGTGGGGGGCTGGGCCGCACGCCCATCCTCGGCGAAGTAATCGAGGAAGCGCTGCCCTGGCAGCACATGCTGAGCTACAGCGAATCCATCCTGCGCGTCTATAACCGCTGGGGCCGTCGCGACAACCTCTACAAGGCCCGCATCAAGATTCTGGTGAAGGCGCTGGGCATCGAGGAATTCCGCCGTCAGGTCGAGGCCGAGTGGGCGCATCACAAGGATGGCGTCAACACGCTGACCCAGGCCGAGTTTGACCGCATCGCGAAGTGTTTCACGGCACCGGCCTACGAGTCGCTGCCTGAAGACGACGCCGGTTTTTCCGCGAAGCTGACTGAAGAGAAAGCCTTTGCCAACTGGGTGAAACGCAACGTGCACGCCCACCGCCAGCCGGGCTATCGCGCCGTGACGCTGTCATTGAAGGTGACCGGCATCGCCCCCGGAGACGTAACCGATCGCCAGCTCGACATCGTTGCCGATCTGGCTGAGCGCTACAGCTTCGGCGAGCTGCGTACCACCCACGAGCAGAACATCGTGCTCTCCGACGTGAAGCTGGCCGACCTGCATGCGCTGTGGCTCGAAGCCCGCGCTGCCGGCCTTGCCACGCCCAATATCGGGCTGATCACCGACATCATCTGTTGCCCGGGCGGCAGCTTCTGCGATCTCGCCAATGCCAAGAGCATTCCGATTGCGGAATCCATCCAGCAGCTCTTCGATGACCTCGACTATCAGCATGACATTGGCGATCTCGAGCTCAACATTTCCGGCTGCATGAATTCCTGCGGTCACCACCACGTGGGCCACATCGGCATTCTCGGCGTCGATAAGAACGACTCCGAGTGGTACCAGGTCAGCATCGGCGGCAAGCAGGGCAATGACGCCAGCCTCGGTGAAGTGATCGGACCGTCCTTTGCGGCCGACGAAGTCGCCGGCGTGGTCAAGCGCCTGATCGACGTCTATGTGGAGGCGCGTTTGCCGGAAGAGCGTTTCATCGATACCGTGCGCCGTCTCGGCCCTGCGCCCTTCAAGGAGCGCGTGTATGCCGACCGCCAGCCGGCCAAGAAGAAAGTGGAGGCCTGAGCCATGAGCAATCTGATCAAGCTGCAGAACGGCAGCGCCGTGATCGTGGCCGACGACAGCTGGCAGATCGTGCGTCTGCCGGCAGGCGAAGCCGAAGTGAAGAAACAGGCCGGCAAGGTCGTGCAGTTCCGCCTGACCGGGGTGGAAGCCGCGACTGCCGAGCAGATCGCCGCCACCGCCGTGCCGGCCAGCGGCAAGGTCGTGCTGCCGCTGTCGGTGTTCATCGCACGCCGGGCAGAGTTCGAGTCGCGCCTGGCGGCCGGCGAAGTCGGCGTGTGGCTGGAAACCTGCGAGCTGGTCGAGACGCTCGCCGAAGCGCAGGCAGATCTCAACGTGTTCCCGCTGATCGCCGTGTTCATCGAGCGCTTTGCCGATGGCCGTGCCTACTCCAGCGCCAGCCTGCTGCGCAGCCGCTTCGGCTATCGCAACGAGTTGCGGGCCTTTGGTGACGTGCTGCGCGACCAGCTCTTCTTCATGAAGCGCTGCGGCTTTGATGCCTACCAGATCCGCGCCGATCGTTCCGCGTCTGACGCGATCGCGTCGCTGGGTGACTTTTCCGAGCCCTACCAGGCTGCGGTCGTGATCGACCAGCCGGTATGGCGTCGGCATGCACGGGGCTGACATGGCAGAGGCCGTCTCTTTCCTCAACCGGCCGCGCGCGACCAATCCGGCGACGAATCCGGTCATCGACGAGGTGGTGCGCATCAATATCGCGGCCCGGCGGGCGAACGCGCTCGAGCTGCTGCATGCGATCACCGAAGCGCATGGCGAGGTGACCTTCGCCAACAGCTTCGGCGCCGAAGACATGGTGCTGACCGATCTCATCCTGTCCGAAAAGCTGCCGATCGAGATCTTTTCGCTCGATACCGGCCGCCTGCCTGCCGACACCTACACGCTGATGGGCGAGGTGGAGAAGCACTATGGCGCGAAGCTCAAGGTTTTCTTCCCGGAAGCCAGCGCCGTCGAGCAGTATGTGCGGACCGAGGGCATCAACGCCTTCTACGATTCGGTGGAGCTCCGCAAGCGCTGCTGCGCGATCCGCAAGGTCGAGCCGCTGCGTCGTGCACTCGCCGGCAAAGCGGCCTGGATCACCGGCATGCGCGCCGCACAGAGTGCCACCCGCACCGATCTGCCGGTGCGCCAGTTCGACGAGGCGAACGGGCTGGAGAAATACAACCCGCTCTCCGACTGGAGCGAGCAGGACGTCTGGGCCTACATCCGCATCCACGGTGTGCCCTATAACGCGCTGCACGACCAGTTCTACCCCAGCATCGGCTGCGCGCCCTGCACGCGCGCGATTGCCGTCGGCGAAGACGTACGTGCCGGCCGCTGGTGGTGGGAAGACCCGACCCTCAAGGAATGCGGTCTCCACAAGAAATGATTTCCCGAGTCCGGCCCTGCCGGGCGAAGTGCTGATGATCCAACCATGACGACCCTGACCAAACAAACCCTCTCTCACCTCGACTGGCTCGAAGCCGAGGCCATCCACATCATGCGGGAGGTCGCCGGCCAGTGCGAACGCCCGGTGCTGCTGTTCTCGGGCGGCAAGGATTCCATCTGCATGCTGCGGGTGGCCGAGAAGGCCTTCCGCCCCGGCAAGTTCCCCTTCCCGCTGATGCACATCGACACCGGCCACAACTATCAGGAAGTGATCGATTTCCGTGACCGCCGCGCGGCCGAGCTGGGCGAGCGCCTGATCGTGCGTTCGGTGGAGGACTCGATGAAGCGCGGCACCGTGGTGCTGAAGTCAGCTGACGAATCGCGCAACAAGCATCAGGCCGTGACGCTCCTCGAAGCGATCGCCGAGTTCGAGTTCGACTGCTGTATCGGTGGTGCGCGTCGCGACGAAGAGAAGGCCCGCGCCAAGGAGCGCGTGATGAGCTTCCGCGACGAATTCGGCTCATGGGACCCGAAGAACCAGCGCCCGGAATTGTGGAGTCTCTACAACGCCCGCGTGCACAAGGGCGAGAATATCCGCGCCTTCCCGATCAGCAACTGGACCGAGATGGATGTGTGGCAATACATCGAGCGCGAGAAGCTCGAGCTGCCCTCGATCTACTTCTCGCACCAGCGCGATGTGGTGATGCGCGGCGGCGCAATGATGCCGGTGAACGTGCAACTCGCCAGCGGTGAAGTGCTGAATGTGCCAAAGCCTGGCGAAGAGGTGATTTCGCAGACCGTACGTTTCCGCACCGTGGGTGACATCCCCTGTACCGCGCCGGTGCTCTCGGATGCCGACACGGTCGAGAAGATCGTCATTGAAACGGCCACCACCACGATCACCGAGCGCGGCGCCACGCGTCTGGACGACCAGACTTCGGAAGCATCGATGGAACAGCGCAAGAAGGAAGGCTACTTCTGAGCGGCGCATGCCGACGGAATGTACGGAACGGAACCAGAACATGTCTGCACACGAAAACATCACCGACAACGGCCTGCTGCGCTTCATGACCTGCGGCAGCGTGGATGACGGCAAGAGCACCCTGATCGGGCGCCTGCTGTATGACACCAAGGCCATCCTTGCCGATACGCTCAACGCCATCGAGAAAACCTCCGCCCGCCGCGGCATGGAGGCGGTTGACCTCTCGCTGCTGACCGACGGCCTGCAGGCCGAGCGCGAGCAGGGCATCACCATCGATGTGGCCTACCGCTATTTCTCCACCGGCACGCGCAAGTACATCATTGCCGATGCACCTGGCCACGAGCAGTACACCCGCAACATGGTGACGGCCGCGTCCACCGCCGATCTGGCCATCATCCTGATCGATGCGCGAAAGGGTGTGCTGACGCAAACCCGTCGTCACAGCTATCTCGCGCATCTGGTGAACATCCCCAATGTGGTGGTGGCGGTGAACAAGATGGACCTGATCGATCATGACCAGGCGAAGTTCGATGCCATCGTGGCCGACTATCAGGCCTTCATCGCGAAGATGGGGCTGTTTGCCGATGGACGCGATATTCGCTTCATCCCGATGTCCGCCCTCAATGGCGACAATCTGGTCGACCGCTCCGAAGCGATGAGCTGGTACACCGGCCCGACGCTCCTCGAATTGCTGGAAGCTGCGCCGAGCTCGCATGCCGGTCACGCCGAGGCCTTCCGCTTCCCGGTGCAGTACGTTTGCCGTCCGCAGGATTCCGCCAACCCCGAGCTGCATGACTACCGCGGCTTCCAGGGGCGCATCGAGTCCGGTTCGGTCAAGGTCGGTGATCTGCTGACCGCACTGCCCAACGGCCGCGAGAGCCGCGTGAAGGCGGTGCAGATCGGTGGCGTGGACATTGCCGAAGGCGTGACCGAGCAATCGGTGACGCTCCTGCTCGAAGATGAAATCGACATCTCGCGCGGCGACATGCTGGTGAAGTCGGCCGAAGTCCCCGAGCAGAAGAAGGAGATCGAGGCCATGCTGTGCTGGCTCTCCGAGACGCCGCTGTCGCCGGCCCGCACTTACCTGATCCGCCACACCACGCGCACCACCAAGGCCAAGCTCACCGGCATCGGTTTCAAGGTGGATGTGAACTCTCAGGCGCATGTCGAGGCGGCTCAGCTCGCGATGAACGACATCGCCAAGGTCGGCTTCAAGCTCGCCCAGCCGGTCTTTGCCGACGCCTACAGCGCAAACCGCGCGACCGGCGCCTTCATCGTGATCGACGAGAGCAACAACAACACCGTTGGCGCCGGCATGATTCTCTGAGTTGCCGCGTTACCCGGGCGGCATGAGCTTGCCCGGCCAGAGCTCACGGGGCCTGTCGCCGCAAGGGGACAGGCCCCGGTTTCATTGCGCGGCAGCGGCGGCCAATGCTGATGGCATCGGTGATTGTGCGCCCTGCAGTGGCCAGCCCGCGGTGCGGGCGTGCATCTCGATCGCAGCGATGCGGGCGGCATTGTCGGGATGGCTGTTGAACCATTCCGGCGCGCGGAGGCCGTGCTCCTTTTCCAGCAGTTCGAACAGTGAGGCCGCGCCAGCCACATGGCCGTAGAGCGCCTGCAGCGCGTGCAGGCCGAGCTGGTCGGCTTCGCGCTCCTGATCCCGGCTGAAACCGAGTGCGCTGGTCAGCCCCGCCTGGCTGAGCGCGCCGCTGGCCGGATCATCCTGGCCGGTGCCGGTCAGCACGCCCAGCGCCAGGCTGACCAGCAGGCCGCGTCCGATGCTGCGGATGACATGGCGCTGGCGGACATGCCCGATCTCGTGCGCCAACACCATGGCCAGCGCGTTTTCGCTGGGCAAGGCGTCGAGCAGCCCCCGGGTGACGAACACATGGCCGCCCAGCGTGGCGAAGGCATTGCGCTCCGCACTGTCGGCCAGGTGAAGGGTGATCCGCATGCCCTCCGGCAGCGGATCTGCCTTGACCAGCCGGTCGGCCAGCTTCTGCAGGGCCTCGCGCGCGGGGCTGTCGGCCGCTTCGCGCAGCGGACTGGCCACGCTGGCCGCGAGCCGGGTTTCGAAGGAAAACGGAATCAGCGCGCCCATCCATTGTCCTGCCCAGCCCAGCGCGAACACGATGACCAGCACCAGCGCCACCGCGCCGGTGCCGAGCCAGGCGAATTCACGCAGCGGATGTTCTTCCGACGCGTTGATGCCTTCCGGGAGCTCGGGATTGCTGTAGCGCGGGTCCGCTCCGCCCTGCAGGCTCATCGGCGGGGGATCAGCGCGGTGCCGTAGGCCAGCACCTCGACGCATTTCACGCCGTCTTTGGTGCCGGACGAAATCGGGCAGGTGGCGAACTTAACGTTGCAGACCTGGATGGCGCCCTTGCGCATAGCCTCTTCCTTCATCCGCAACACGGCTTCGCGGCGGGCGCGATCGAGCAGGGTTTCGTAGCTGCCGAGGCGACCACCGAAAATCATGCGCAGGCCGGCGACGAAGCGCTTGAAGTAATCCACCGAGATCACGGCCGAGCCGCTGACCAGCCGGCTTGCGGGCGCCGGATGCATCGGTGGCGGCAGGCGCTCCGAGAAGACGAGGATCTTCGCCAGGGCTTTTTCACGCGCGCGGATCGAGCGGTAGTGGCTGGATTCGGCCAGCCTGCCGGCGATGAAACCCACCAGCAGCAGGACGAGGAAAAGGATGAGGTTGAGAATCTGCCCGGTCATCGCATGCCTCCGGCAAGGGGTGTGAGGCGGCTCATTCCAGCACCACGGCGGTGCCGTAGGCAAAGAGCTCGGCCGCACCCTGGGCGACGGAAGAGGTGGAGAAGCGCACGTTCAGCACCGCGTTGGCGCCGATGGATTCGGCCTGCGCGGTCATCCGCTCGACGGCCTCCCGGCGTGCATCTTCGAGCAGTTCGGTGTAACCCTTGAGCTCGCCACCGACGATGTTCTTCAGGCTCGCCATCAGATCGCGGCCGATATGCTTGGCGCGGACGGTGCTGCCCTGAACCAGGCCGAGATGTTTCACCACGGTCTTGCCGGGAACGATTTCCATGTTGCTGATGAGCATGCAGGTCTCCAGAGAGGGGCAGGGTAAGGATGTGAAGAATTGTAAAGCCAGTGGAGGGGTTTCCGGACCGGAAACCCGGTTCGCGAGCGGGTGGCCGACAAACGTTCGCACCGCCTTGCAGCCTTTGAGGTCCGAATGCCGTATGCTTCAAGGCCCTCCGCGTCGTCTTCGGGCGCGGACTCAAACAGTCAAAGGAAGATCGATGAAAAAATTCGCTTTCGCGCTGGCAAGCATCGTGCTGGTGCCGGCGGTATTCGCGGCCGACATGACCGACGAGCAGAAAACCTTCTACGCGCTCGGTACCGTGCTGGGTCAGCAGGTGTCCAATTCCTTCAATGCCACGCCGGCCGAGCTGGAATTCATCAAGAAGGGCATGACCGACGCCGCTTCCGGCACCAAGTCTGCCGTCGAGATGGAAACCTACGGTCCCAAGATCCAGCAGCTGGCCCAGGCCCGTGCCGCCGTGCGCGCCGAGAAGACCAAGGCTGAAGGCAAGGCCTTCGCCGACAAGGCTGCGCAGGAAAAGGGCGCGGTGAAGACCGCTTCCGGCCTGATCTACATCCCGGTCAAGGAAGGCACCGGCGCGTCGCCCGCTGCGACCGATATCGTCAAGGTGCACTATCGCGGCACCCTGCCTGACGGCAAGGAGTTCGATTCCTCCTATTCCCGCAACGAGCCGGCCCAGTTCCCGCTTGGTGGCGTGATCAAGTGCTGGACCGAAGGTGTCGCCAAGATGAAGGTGGGCGGCAAGGCCAAGCTGATCTGCCCGCCGGCCATCGCCTATGGCGACCAGGGCACCCCGGGCGGTCCGATTCCGCCGTCCGCCACGCTGGCTTTCGAGGTGGAGCTCCTCGAAGTGACCAAGCCGGAAGCGCCGAAGCCCGCCGCCGCCAAGCCGGCTGCCAAGGCTGCCGCCTCCAAGGACAGCAGCAAGAAGTAAGCACCAGTGTTGTAACGGTGTTGCAAGGAAGCCGCCTTCGGGCGGCTTTTTTGCGTCATGCGTTTGGAAGGCGGGTTTTGCACAGTTGCGGCAGGGGGCCGACACGGTAAGCTGGTGGCGAACATTTCAAGTGCGGACAGGCAATGATGGGGCGTGAGCATCGACTTGCGGCGTGGTGGGCAGCTGCGGCTGCCGCACTGGTGATTTTCAGCGCCGGACGGGCACACGGACTGGATCCCGTTTGCAGCGTGCTCGCGGCGGCGCTGCCGCTGCCGGCCCTGTTGCTGCGGTATTGCCTGAACCTGCGTCGCGAGCTGGCGCAGGCCCATGCTGCCCTGGCGCTGGGCGAGCTGCCCTATCTGGTGCAGACGGCGTGCGGCCGTCTGAGTGCCTGCAACGAGCGTTTCGCGGCGCTGCTGGGCCGGCCACGCCACACCCTGCTCGACGCGCCGGCCAGCGAAGTCCTGCCGCCTGACTGGACGCCGGCACGCGAGCGTCTGTGCGCGGCGCTGCTGGCGGGCAGGGCGCCGGAAGAAGAGCAGGTCTGGCTCGAGCGTCCGGGCCATGCGCCGGCCCTGTATGCGCTGCGTGGGCAGCTGCTCGATGGCGCCGCTCGCCGGCCGCAGATCCTGCTGTTGCTGAGCGATTGCAGCCGCGAGGCCGGTGCCGCGCAGGCACAGATCGAGGCCCTGGCCCGCAGCCGGCGCTTCGTGCAGAGCCTGATCGACGTGATTCCGCATCCGGTGTTCGTGCGTGATGCCGAGGGCCATTACCTGATGGCGAACCAGGCCCACGCGCGGGCGCTGGGCGTGCCGATGCATGCGGTGACCGGCCGCATGCCGGCGGAATTGCCGCCTTCGCCGGTACATGTGCTGGATGACGGCGAGGATCGCGCCGTACTCGCCGGGCAATGCCTCACGCGCGAAGTGCATGTGGATCTGCCCGAACTCGAGCCCTGGCGCGACATGCTGCTCAGCAAGGGCGCCTGCGAAGGCATGAGCGGCAAGCCGGTGATCGTGGGAGCCTGCTTTGACCTGTCGCGCTGGCGGGATGCCGAGCGCGCGCTGCAGCGTGCCCTGGAGCGCGAACAGGCGCGCAGCGCACGCGTGCAGGCCTATGTGCAGCGGCTGATCGACATGATTCCGCAGCCGGTGTACGTGAAGGACGCGCAGAGCAATTACCTGCTGGTCAATGACGCCTTCTGCCGCGAGCGCCGGCGCAGCCGCGACGAGCTGGTCGGCCATTCCTCGCATGGTTTTGCACCGGACCGCGAACTGGCGCGGCGCATCAGCGACGAGGACCAGCGCGTGCTGGCCGGCGAGACGATCAGCAAGGAAGAATGCCTGCCGCACATGTACACCGGCGAAGAGCGCTTCCGGCTCATCAGCAAGGGTGCCTGCCTGGATGCCGATGGCCAGCCGGTGATCGTCGGCTCCAATTTCGATGTGACGCCTTGGCGGCAGGCCGAGCGGGCGGTGGCCCGGACGCGCGACTTCCTCCAGACCATGTTCGAGGCCATGCCCAACCCCGTGCTGGTCAAGGATGAAGCCCTGCGCTACCTGATGGTCAATCGCGCGGCGCTGGCGCTTGTGCCGCAGGTGGGGGATTTCACCGGCCGCTCGCTGGCTGACCTGATCGGCGAGGAAGAGGCCGCGCCGATCAACCGCGACGAGCTGGCCTTGCTCGCCAAGCCCGATGGCAGCCAGATCCAGGGCGAGTTCGTGCTCCGCAACGGCGTGGCCGGGCCCCGTCACTTCCTCACTCACAAGGTCACCGGTCGTGGCGCCAACGGCGAGCGCGTGCTCCTGGTGGTGCTGACCGACGTGACCGATCTTCAGCATGCCCAGGAACGTCTGCAGCAGGCCTTCGAGCGCGAAACCCTGAGGCGCGAGCGCACCCAGGATTTCTTCCAGCGCCTGATCGACATGATTCCCGAGCCGGTCTATGTGAAGTCGGCCGACAGTCGCTATCTCATGGTCAATGACGCCTTCGCGCGGGACTTCCGCCAGCCCAAGGCCTCGATTCCCGGCATGGACTCGATCGCCCGGGTGGGCGAGAACGAGCCGGATGTCGGTGACATGGTGCGCAAGGAAGACCTCGAGGTGCTGGCCGGTGCCCGCATCCTCAAGGAAGACCACCGCCCCTGGCTGCTCACCGGCAAGGAGCGTCATCGCGTGGTCAGCAAGGGTGCCTGTCTGGACGCCGATGGCCGACCGGTGATCGTGGTCGCGAGCTTCGACGTGACCCGCTGGTACCAGGCCGAGCGCGAGCTCAAGGAAGCCCTCGATCGCGAGGTGGCCCGGCGCGAGCGCACCCAGGCCTTCGTCCAGCAACTGATCGACCTGATTCCCCAGCCGGTCTATGTGAAGGATGCGCAGAGCCGTTTCCTGCTCGTCAACGACGCTCACCTGCGCGAGCTGGGCCGGGCACGCGAGGATCTGATCGGCCTGCACTCCTATGCCTGGGTCAAGGATTCCAACCCCGACCTCGTCCGGCTCGTGCAGGAGGAAGATGCCGCCGTGCTGGCGGGCGAAGTCATCATCAAGGAAGAGCACCGGCTCGATGGCCCGGCCGGGCCCGAGCGCCATCGTCTGGTCTCCAAGGGCAGCTGTCTCGATGCGGAGGGCAATCCGGTCATCGTGGTCGCCAACTTCAACATCACGCGCTGGCTGCAGGCCGAGCGTGAGCTGACCGAGGCGCTGGAGCGCGAGCAGCACAATCACGAACTGACCCAGCGCTACATCCAGCGCCTGATCGACGTGATTCCCTACCCGGTGTATGTGAAGGATGCGCAGAGCCGTTTCCTGCTCGTCAACGATGCCTTTGCGCGGGACCGCAAGCTGAGCAAGACCGAGCTCGAGGGCATGCCCTCGGTGCATATCTGCCGGGGTGACCCGAAGGGGGCCATCCTCAGCCTGGACGAGGATCGCGAAGTGCTGGCCGGCGGCGAAATGGTGGTCAAGGAAGAACACAAGCCGCATCCGGTCTCGGGTGAGGATCGCTATCGCGTCATTTCCAAGGCCTCCTGCGAAGACGCGGCCGGCCGCGCCGTGATCGTGGTCTCGGTGTTCGACGTGACGCCCTGGCGCCTGGCCGAACGCCAGCTGGCCGAGGCCCTGAGCCGGGAAACGGCGCGTCGCGAACGTATCCAGCAGTATGTGCAGCGCCTGATCGACGTGATCCCGCAGCCGGTTTACGTGAAGGATGCGAAGAGCTGCTATCTGATGGTGAATACCGCGTTCGCGAAGGATCGCGGCATGCCGCGCGAGCACCTGATCGGCCGGCCTTCGGCGGTGAATCCGGTGACGTCCGGCATCGTGTTTGCCGAAGATGCCGAAGTGCTGGCGGGCCACTCGGTGCTCAAGGAAGAATTCCGTCCGCATCCGGTCACCGGGCACCCGCGCTACCGCGTGATCGCCAAGGGCAGCTGTCTGGATGACGAGGGCCGGCCAGTGATCGTGGGCGCCAACTTCGATGTTACGCCCTGGCGCCTGGCCGAGATGCGGCTCTCGGCCGCCAAGGACGAAGCCGAGCGGGCCAACGCTGCCAAGTCGCTGTTCCTGACCAATATGTCACATGAATTGCGCACGCCGATGCACGGCATCCTGAGCTTTGCACGGCTGGGCGTCGAGCGCAGCGACTCGGCCACGCCGGAACGCCTGCAGGGCTATTTCAGCCGCATCGTGGCCAGCGGCGAGCGGCTCATGGGGCTGCTCGACGACCTGCTCGACCTGGCCAAGCTCGAATCCGGCCGCATGGAGATGAGTCTTGCCCGGCGTGATGTCTTCCCGCTGGTACAGCAGGTGGTCGATGAGTTCGAGGCGCTTGCCGCCAACACCGGCATTGCGGTGAAGGTTGCGGGGCCTTCGCCGGCCATGGCGATCGTGGATGCCAAGCTGTTCGCCCAGGTGGTGCGCAACCTGCTCTCCAACGCGCTCAAGTTCTCGCAGCAGGCGGGCGAGGTACGCATCGAGCTCGACGTAGCGCGGATGGAATCCGGTCGCGCCGGCATGCCGGGTCACGGCATGGCACTGGAACTGCGTGTCTCCGATCGCGGGCCGGGCATTCCGGATGACGAACTCGAATCGGTGTTCAACAAGTTCGTGCAGAGCAGCCACACCCGCAGCGGCGCCGGCGGCACCGGGCTGGGCCTGGCGATCTGCCGTGAAATCGTCAGCGCGCACCATGGTCTCATCTATGCGCGCAACCGCATGGGCGGCGGCGCCGAGTTCGTGGTCCGCCTGCCGGCTGGGCTGGCGGACTGAGCGCCACGGCAGCCATCGGCGCCGTGGCGGTGGTGGCGATCAGGCCTTCACGAAGAGCGTGACCAGCGGCTCGTCACCGAGCTGACGGCTCCAGTGCCCGTGAATGGCCGGATCGAAGGTGGCGCCTTCCGGCAGCGTGTCGGCCGAGAAGAAATGCTCGCCCGCCTTGAAGACGCGGCTCGTGCCGTCGAGCAGACCGATCTCCATGGCACCCGAGAGCACGAACAGCCATTGCGGGGCGCCGGTGCAGTGAACCGGCGCACGGAAACCGACCGGGCTTTCGCGGAACTGCACGCCGCTGGCTGGCGAAATAGCGGAGAGGCACACTGCCGGCGGATTGCCCTGGTCCAGCGCGATGCTTTCTTCGCGGAAGCGGGCGCGGCCGTCGGTATCGGTGAAAAGGGTGACCTTGGTGAAGCTGCTCATGGATGACTCCTCATGCAAAGGGGCTACATGTTAGCCCGTGTGTCGTGATGCGGTGGTCCGGGCTCAGGCCGTCGGCAGTGCGGCCAGGATGTGGCGCACCAGCGACAGGCTGTTGAGGCTGGCGCGCGGCAGGAAGGCTGCGAAACTTTCAGCGGCCTTGCCATCGGCGCGGTCGGAGATCGTGCGTGCGACCAGGCAGGGCAGCCGGTTGAGGGCGCAGACCTGAGCGACCGCCGCGCCTTCCATTTCGACCCCGTCGCCGTCGAGTTCGTCGAAGAGGTAGCGATGGCTGTCGAGATCGCGATGGGTAATGAACTGGTCGCCGGTGCAGATCCGCCCGCTGTGCAGTTGGCCTTGTGGCGGCCGGTAGGTTTGCGCAATCGCCAGCAAGGCCGGATCGGCGGGCAGGAAGCGGTAATCGGTGAAGGGAATCTGGCCGCGCGGAATGCCCAGTCCGGAGGTGTCCATGTCGTGCTGGACCAGATCGCGACCGAGCAGAGTGTCACCGATGTCGATCGTTTCGCGCAGGCTGCCGGCAATGCCGGTGAAGAGCAGGGCGCGGGGCTTCCAGGTGTCGATCAGGTTCTGCGTCACCATGGCGGCCATCACCTTGCCGACACCGCTGCGACTGATCAGCACCTCATGCCCGCCGAGCCTGCCGCGGTGCCGGGCAAAACCGTTCCACTCATGCGTGCTGGTTTCTTCGAGTGCGCCGAGAAAACTCTCGATCTCGTTTTCCATCGCGCCCAGGATGATGATCATGGCGGTGCCCCGTATCGTTCCGTGAAACCCCGCAGTATCGCGCATCCGGACTGGTCGCGGGGCGCGAGCCGTGGCATGCTGGTTCCTGGCTCACCGCAGGAGGTCGCACATGGAAAAGGTCGCAGTCATCGGCGCCAGCAACAACCCCGAGCGCTATTCCAACAAGGCCATGAAAATGCTGGCGGAATACGGACACCAGACCTTTCCGGTGGCTCCGGCGCTCAGCGAGGTCGAAGGCCGGAGGGCGGTCGCGAGCCCGGCTGATCTGGCCGAGAAGGTTGATACGGTCACGATGTATGTAGGGCCGGCGCGTCAGGCCGAGCTGCTCGACGCCATTGTGGCGCTCGCCCCCCGGCGCGTGATCTTCAATCCCGGCACCGAGAATCCGGAAGCCTACGCCCGGCTGGACGCTGCCGGCATTCCCCATCTGGAAGCCTGCACCCTGGTGCTGCTGCGGACCGGGCAGTTCTGAGGATTCAGCCTCGCAGGCCCACGCCGTGGGCCATCAATACCGCCAGCAAGGGCAGCAGGATGAGAATGGCCAGCTCGAGGCGGACGGCCTGTCTCACGCTGCGCGGCACCCGCACGACCTGCGCTTCGAGCCGGCTTTGCCGGATGAGGAAGACCGTCGGGTGGATCGAAATCAGCGCCGCGAGCGCAAACAGCCCCAGCTTGGCATGGAAGACCGGGTTGGCGGTATAGAACGCGGCCGGCTTGGCGCCGGACATCCAGAGCGTGAGGCCGGCGGCCAGCACCCCCGCCGCGGCCAGACCATAGAAACGGTCGATGCGCGCAAGCCTGCGGATTTCGGCAGCGCTCATTTCATCGCGCAGCAGCAGATGCTCGGCAAACAGCACGCCGGTGAGGATCAGGATCGCGAGGAAGTGGGCATAGCGGACAAGCAGATCTGTCATGGCGCGGGTCTCCGTGTTCAGGCAGCACTCAGGGTCGGCCGCAATCCGTGCAGTATGGCATGGCGAAAAAGGGGCTGACAGACTCTGCGGCCGGGCGGTCTTGACCCGGTTTTAATCCCGGCTGAGCGCAGCTCACAGTCCTTGCGACAAGAATGAGCGGATCGTTTTCCGTGCCGCTGCCATGTCCTTTTCCGCCTTCCGCTCCCTGTCGTTCGTGCTGTGCCTCCTGCTCGGCGCCTGCGCCGCCCGGCCGCCCGAGCCCGCTGCCCGCGCTACCCCGCCGCGCAATCCCGGTTATGAGTCGGCGCAGATGAATGCGGTGGAGCTCCGCCGCAGCACGCTGCAGCTCGGAGACAACCGCCTTGAACTGGTGCTGCGCGTGCCGGGCATGCCGGGGCGCTATCCGCTGGTGCTCTTCCTGGCGGGACTGGGCGCGCCCGCCGATGCGGCCGGTCCGCTGATGCAACACTGGGCCGAGGCCGGGCACGCCGTGCTGGCCGTGCAGGCCAGTGCCGATGGCCCGGCGGTCATGGCCGGGGCGGGAGACGGCCGCAAGGGGCGCGAAATCGCGGCCCGCGCCTATTCGGCGGAGCGTCTCGGGCAGCGCCTCGGTGTGCTTGACGCCCTGCTCCGGCAACTGAAGGCAGGTGAGCTCGGCGAAGGCCTGCCCGTCGATCTCCTGGCCCGGATCGATACCGGCAACATGATCCTGGCCGGCTTCGACATCGGCGCGCAGACGGTTCAGGCCGCTGCGGGTGAGCATTGGCCGGGCGTCGCCGGGCGCACGCTGCCGGCGTCGGTGCGAGGGCTGATCCTGCTGAGTCCCCACGCGGAATCCGGCGGTGAAAGCTTCGCGACGCGCTATGCGGAGATGCGGGTGCCGGTCCTGGCCGTCAGCAGTGCGGAGGATGTCGACGGTTTCGATTTCGTGACTCAGCCTGCCCTGCGCCGCCAGGTGTTCGACAACCTGCCGGCCGGCGACAAATACCTGCTCCAGCTCAGCTGGGCTTCGCATGCCGTCGTGGGGGGTGGTCAGGGCATGGGGGCTGGTTTTGCGGGCGAGACACGCAAGCCGCCGGAGGAGGGCAAGTCCTCGTCCCGAGGCGGGCCCGGCGGCCGGGGCGGTGGTCCCGGCGGTGGCATGGGCGGCGGACCGGGAGGCGGCATGGGAGGTGGTCCTGGCGGCGGCATGGAGGGTGGCCGGGGTGGTCCGCCCGGAGGCGGTCGCGAGGCTGCAAAGGGTGGCGCCGCGCCCGAGCCGATGGATGACGCCGAACAGGCGAAGTCCCTGCAGGCCGTCAGCCTCGCCTTCATCGACATGCTCTTGCAGGGGGACGATATTGCCCGCAGCTGGTTGCAGCGGGATGCGAATCGCTGGCTTGCTCAGACCGGCCGGTTCTACGGTCGCTGAGACGGCTCCGGCGTGGCGCGGACGCGCTTGCGGGCGTCGTCCATGGCGCCGTAGTCGAGCACGTTGCGGTAGCCCAGGCGGATCAGGGTCTGGCCGGCCTCGTGCGAGCGCCGGCCGGAGCGGCAGTAGACGATGACCTCGTCATCGCGCCGCGCCGCCTCCGCGATGCGCTTGTCGATCTCGTCGTAGGGAATGTTCAGCGCGCCCTCCAGATGGCCTTCGCTGTATTCGGCGGGCGTACGCACATCGATCAGCACGGTGGCGGCACCGGCCGGACTGCAGGCCAGCAGGGCGAGCGTGAGTGTCAGGGGGCGGAACAGGCGTGCGGACATGGCTTTCTCCCGGTGGGCTGACAAGGATCAAGCTCCGCATGCTGCACCGGATCCGATAATTGGCTTTTGCCAGTAATCAAGAGAAGCCCGCGTGGTACGCCCGACCAAGCAGCGCTGCGTGAGCTGCGATCCCGTTTCAGATTATTTCAAGCCGCGCGGCGTGCCCATGAAACTGCTCGATGAGGTACGTCTGGACCTCGACGAGCTGGAAGCCCTGCGCCTGGCCGATCTCGAAGGTTTGTACCAGGCCGATGTGGCGCTGCGCATGGGCGTCTCCCGGCAGACCGTCGGCAACATCCTTGAGCGGGCCCACCGCAAGGTGGCCGATGCGCTGCTCAACGGAAAGGCGCTGGCCATCGGCCCGCGCGTGGCCGCTCCCGATTCCGATCATTCCGACAGCAAGGATTCCGCATGAAACTCTGCATTCCCGTTGCCAGCGCCGAAGGCCTGGATGCGCCGCTGCACCCCGATTTCGGTGCCGCCCGCCACCTCCTCATCGTGGAAGGCGAGAGCCTTCACGCCGTGGATCGCGAACACCCCGAGCTCATCAGCGAAGCCATCGTGAGCGGCATCGACGGCATTCTGTGCAGCGAAATCCATCCGCGCCTGCTCTACGAACTCCAGCACAGCGGTGTCCAGGTCTATGGCTGCGAAGCGGAAAGCGCGCGCGAGGCGCTCGCGCAGTTCCGCGCGGGCGAGCTAGAGGCCGCACCGCCCTTCGACCCGCGTGGCGAAGCCGGCGCGCATGCTTGCGGCGGGCACGAGCATGGCGACCACGAATGCTGTGGCGGCAAGGGGCATGACGATCCGGATCACGAGTGCTGCGGAGGCAAGGGCCATGGGCAGGGAGGCGGTGGCTGCGGTGGTCATGGCCACGGCGGCTGTGGCTGCGCGCACTGAGCCCTGACGGGCGGCGCTGCCGGGGCTGATACATAAACATGTCATCCCCGTCAGGATTCCGGCGTTACACTTTGATGGATCGTCCGGGAGCCCTGCCGTGTCAGCCTTTTCCGCCTTGCCAGCCGTGATGTGCCTGCTTTGCCTCGGCGCTTGCGCGTCGCTCAGCGAGTCCGAGTGCCAGCGCGGCGACTGGGAGCAGATCGGCTTTCGTGATGGCCAGAACGGGCGTCCGATGGCCCGCTTCGATGAACACCGCGAAGCCTGCACGCCCTACGGCGTGGCACCGGCCGAGCTGCCTTACCGCGCCGGTCGCGACCGCGGCCTCAATTTCTACTGCACGCCGGCCAATGCGCTGGCGGTGGGGCGACGCGGCGAAAACTACGCCGGCGTCTGTCCGGTCTGGGCCGAGCGTTCCTTCCTGCCGGCTTATGAAGTGGGGCGTGACATCTATGTGGCACGCCAGCGGGTCGAGCGCCTCGAGCAGGACCGGCGCATGATCGAGATGCGCCTGGCCGCCGCGCGCACGCGCGACGAAGCCCGCTACTGGAGCGGCCAGATGGCGCGTACCGAGATCGAACGGGATTTCGCGCGCATGGACATGCTGCTGCGCGAGTCCCGCGCGGGCTCTGTCCGTTACTGAGAGGAAGACACATGGCCATCGAACGCAAGCCGATCAATCGGGGCGGCATCAAGTCGGCAGGCTACGACCGCAACGCCCGCATCCTGGAGATCGAATTCTCCGGTGGCCGGATCATCCAGCACACCAGTGTCGGCGAGGAGATCGCGCTGCGCTTTCTCGCCAGCAGCTCGCCCATGGGCTACTACCAGGACAAGATCGAGGAAGAGTATCCGACCCGTCGCTGAGCAGGGCTCCGCGCGGTTCTGAGGCTGCGGCGCGGCCAGGTCTCGCCGGCCTCGTCGGAGCCGGCCGGTGGCATGTGCTGCGCCCGTCTCCGTGCCCTGTACGCCGTCTTCCTGTGGCCCTGAAGCAAACCGTGACAATCACCGTCTTGGCTTCGCGGCACGGCCTGCCAATAATGGTCTTTTCCCCGGCGCGGGCCTCACGCTGCCTCTGCCGGATTCATCTGGATGTCATGAAGCCGCGGCCGCGGAGGCGGCGGTTTCATCGGGAGGAGACAAGCATGAAGAAAATCACCGTGAGCCTGATGGCTGCTGCAATGATGACATCGGCATTGGCGATGGCGGCGCCGGCATGGGCCGCTGACAACGTCGGCAAAACGCTTTCAGTGGTGGCCGGACAAGCCCCGAAGCAGATTCGCGGCAGCATCAGGGGTGAGGGGCTTGCGGATTACATCGTGCATGCCCGCGCGGGGCAGACCCTCGATGTGAGCATGACCAGCTCGAATGGTGCCAACTACTTCAATCTGCTGCCCCCCGGCTCTGACGAGGCGCTGGCGAATGGCTCGATGCTGGGCAACAAGTGGTCCGGCGCACTGCCGGCGGACGGTGACTATCGCGTCCGCGTCTATCTGATGCGCAGCGCCGCACGCCGCAACGAGGCTGCCCGCTTCACGCTCACCCTTTCGCTTCATGATGGCGCACGCCCAGACGCAGCCTTGCGCCATGACGCCAAGGTGGCGGGCACGCCCTATCACGCAACCGGTCGGGTGCCCTGTTCGGTGGGCCCGGATCCGAAGGGGTCGGCGCAATGTTCCTTCGGCGTGATCCGCAAGGGCAGCGGCCGTGCCGAAGTGCATCTCGCCTCGCCAGGCCAGGAGTTGCAGGGCGATGGCATCGTGCTGGAGTTCGACGGCAGCCGGGTTTCCAGCGCCAGCGCGAAGCAGCGCGTTTTCGGTCGGCATCATGGCGACGAGTGGGAAATCAACGTCAATGATTTCTACTTCTTCAACCTGCCTGACGCCCTCATCAATGGCGGCTGAGCAGCTGTCCTGCGCATGAAAACAAGGCCGGCATCAGCCGGCTTTTTTTTCATGACGTCAGAATACGCGGCCTTCACTTCTTCGACGGCAGCGGCGCGTACTCCACCGGCACCCAGCTGAAACCGTTTTCTTCCTTGCGCACATGACCGAAGCCGGGGAAAGGCAGATGGGCACCGCCGATCCAGAGCTGATCGCGTGCGGCTTCGACGAACAGGCGCTGACGGGTCTCGATGGCTTTGGCGGCATCGACGTCGAACTCGATCGAAATGTCCGGGCGCACGAACTGGCTCGCATGGTTGTGCACGATGTCGCCCCACAGCAGCAGACGCTCCTTGCCTGCCTTGACGAGATAGGCGGTGTGCCCGGGCGTATGGCCGAACGCGGCAACCGAACTCACGCCGCCGAACAGCGTTCCGCCAGGCGTAAAGGTCTTGAAGCGGCCGCTGGCGACGTAGGGCGCTACCGATTCCTGCGCCATCCTGAACAAACCCTGGGCGCTCTTCGGCGCCGTGGCCATGGCGTTTTCGTCCAGCCAGAAATCCGCATCCTGCTTTGACGCAAACACATCCGCCTTCGGGAAGACTGCCTTGCCATCCGCGCTGCGCAGGCCGCAGGCATGGTCGGCATGAAGATGGGTCAGCAGCACGGCGTCGACCTGGCCGGGCTCGTAACCGGCAGCCTTGAGGTTGCCGAGCAGGCGCCCCATGCCGGGCCCGAAGCAGGCGGCCGCACCGCTGTCGACGAGGATCAGCTTGTCGCCGGTATTGATCACGAAGGCGTTGACGGCGGTCTGCACGCCGGGCGTCGTCGTCTGGAACATGCGCGCGATCAGTTTCTGGACGTCTTTGGCGCTCGCTCCCTTGAGCAGGCCGGGTTCGAGTTCGATGAAGCCGTCATAAATGGCGGTGACCTCCGTCTTGCCGATCAGCATGCGGTAATAGCCTGGCGCCTGTTGCCGATGCAGGGGCGCGGCCGCCTGCGCAAGCGGCAGGCCGAGCAGGCTCAGCATCAGCAGGAAGCGGGGCAGGAAGGCGGTCGATCGGGTCATGATGCAGTCCTTTGCAGCGGGCGAGAGGCAACCTTAACGCTCGCGGCGCGGTCCTCCGGATTCCTTCCTTGAAGGGCAGGCCGCAGCGGCCGCTGCGGCTTCCCGACGGCGCAAAAGCAAAGGCCCCTTGCGGGGCCGATGCTTCCTGTCTGAAGCGCCTGGCAGGGCGAGCGCTCAGGGTTTGCCGTCCGGCCTCGCCGGCAGGGGCGGATGCACCACTTCCTGCGGCACGCTCTCGCGCTCGGCGCCGACATGCTGATCGATCGGTGGCAGGTTGTGGGCAATGCCCTTGTGGCAGTCGATGCAGGTCATGCCTTCGGCGAAGCCCTTCTGGTGCATCGCGGCGCCGCGCCGGTTCTGCTCGGCGTAATCCATGAAGTCGTAGTTGTGGCAGTTGCGGCACTCCTGCGAGTTGTTCGCCTTCATCCGCTTCCATTCGTTCTGGGCCAGGCGGATGCGCTCGGTCTCGAACTTCTCGCGGGTGTCGATGCTGCCGGTGATCTTGCCCCAGACTTCCTTCGACGCCTGGATCTTGCGGATCACCTTGGGGACCCATTCCTTGGGCACATGGCAGTCGGGGCAGGTGGCGCGCACGCCGGTGCGGTTGGAATGGTGAATGGTGTTGCGGTACTCCTGGTACACGTTGGCTTCCATCTCGTGGCAGCCGATGCAGAAGGCTTCACGGTTGGTCCATTCCATCGCGGTATTGAAGCCGCCCCAGAAGATGATGCCGGCGGCAAACGCGATCAGCAGGCCGCCGATGCCGATGAACCACTTCCTGCGGAGCAGCCCGCAGAGGCGGGCCTTGAGGCCGGTGGCCGGGGTGTTGTCAGTCATGTTCCTGTCCTCGACTTTGCGTGGCGTTGTGCTCTGTATCGGGTGCGCGCAGGCTCAGCGGAAACCGGCGGCGGGCTGGAACCTGTTCTCGACCAGTGGCTTGGCATCGGTCTGCGGCACATGGCACTGGGTGCAGAAGTAGCGGCGAGGCGAGATGTTGGAGAGCTCGGTGCCGGAGTAGGTCTTGAAGTGGGTGATGCTGACCTTGGTTGCGCCGGTGTCTCTGGTGCGGTTCCAGGCGTGGCAGTCGAGGCACTTGTTGAAATTCTTCGTGATGTTGTAGCCCTTGATCGTGTGCGGAATCAGCGGCGGCTGCTGCACGAAGTCACGCGGCATGGGCCCCTGGTCGCGTTCGTTGCGGAAGTTGTCGGAGGGGGCTTCCGGCCCGCTGATGTCTACGCCGCGCAGGGTCTGGACTTTCACCGGTTCCGCGGGCGCGGCGGCTTTCTGGGCGAGGGCAGGGGCGGCCAGCAGGCAGGCCATGAGGATGGTCATCAGTGTTTTCATTTTTCGCTCCTGTTGAACCGGCTGCCGAGCCGGAAGACGTCCTTGCTGCAAACATCGATGCAGCGCCCGCATCGGGTACAGGCGCTGGCAAGGATCAGTGGATGGCGCTGGCCGACGGCCTTGAGCGCAGGGCGGATCACCTGGGGTTCCGGGCAAACCGTGAAGCAGTCCATGCAGTCGTCGCAGTCGCGCCGGGCATGGGCCGAAATGCGCAGCAGGCCGGGCCGGTCGAGCAGCGCGTAGCAGGCGCCGACCGGGCAGAGGTGGCTGCACCACCCCCTGCCTGCCATGGCAAAGTCATAAACGAAGAGGCCGCCCACGATCAGCCAGGCTGAGCCGGCGCCGAAGATCAGCCCGCGCTGCAGCATGGAGACCGGATTGACCCACTCCCACACCTGCAGACCGGTCAGCGCGGTGGCGATCAGCACGGCGCCCAGCAGCCAGTAGCGCGTGGCGGGATGCGGGCTCCGGCCGCCCTTGAGGCCCAGACGGCGACGCAGCCAGGCTGCGGCGTCCGTCACGGCATTCATCGGGCAGACCCAGGCGCAGAACAGGCGGCCACCGGCGAGCAGGTAGAAGGCGGTGACAATGAGCACGCCGGTGACTGCCGCTGCAGCGGGCCGGTGGCCGCTGGCCAGCATTTGCAGGAAGGCGAAGGGATCGGTCAGCGGCAGCAGGTCGAGCGTGAGACTGGAGGCGAGGTTGCCCTTGCTGATCCAGAGGCCGAAGAGCGGGCCGCTGAGGAAGGCCGCCAGGATGGCCAGCTGGGACGCGCGGCGCAGCAGCAGCCAGCGGTGCGCGCGCAGCCAGCCCCTGGTGGCAATCGCTTCGGCAGCGGGGTGGCGGGCACTCATGGCTGACTCCCGCCTGCGGCTGGCTCAGCCATGCCGCGGATCGGCAGCTTGAGCTGCTCGCCGATCAGCGAGCCTCCGGCCTTGTCCTTTTCTTCCCAGCCGCGCCGGTAATGCGAGGCCGCAGCGCCTCGTGCGATCGATGCCGGCAGAACCTTGATCGCCGCTTCCGGCAGGATGCAGCTTTTCTCGCATTTGCCGCAGCCGGTGCAGGCGTCGGCATGCACGGTCGGAATCAGCATCGCGTGGCGCGAGGGTGCGAAGGCCTGTGGCGCGCCGTCCTGTCCGGGCTGCAGCGAGCCGGTCGGGCGGACGTTTTCCTCGCGCGGATTGCGCCGCATTTCGAGCGTGATTGCCTTGTCGATGACCGGACAGACCCGATAGCACACGTCACAGCGCATGCCGAGAAAGTTGAGGCAGTTCTCCTGATCGATCAGCACGGCCACGCCCATGCGCGCTGCGCGGATGTCGGTCAGCGCCGGGTCGAGCGCACCGGTGGGGCAGGCCTTCACGCAGGGGAGGTCTTCGCACATCTCGCAGGGCACTTCGCGCGCGGCAAACCAGGGCGTGCCGGGTACGACATTGTCATTCGTCGTGGCGAGCTTCAGGGTGTCATACGGACAGTCACGGACGCACAGCCCGCAGCGGATGCAGGCGCCGAGAAAGGCCGGCTCATCGAGCGCGCCCGGGGGCCGGATGACCTGCGCCGCCCGCGCAGCAGACTGCTTCGCGACCAGCGAGGCGCCGGTGGCGAAGAGGCAGGCCGCACCCGCTGCGCCGGCCATGTCCTTGAGGAAACGGCGGCGCGGCGCGGGGCTGGCGGAGGGCGGGGTCGAGGCGCTCATGGCGGTTTGGTCCGGCGGAGTCGTGACGCAGCCTGGCAGGGCGCACAGGCCGCATCACGAACCGGATCAGGCGCGGGTGACCTTGACGGCGCACTTCTTGAAGTCGGTCTCCTTCGAGATCGGGCAGGTCGCATCCAGCGTGAGCTTGTTGACCAGCCGCCCTTCGTCGAAGAAGGGCACGAAGATCAGGCCTTTCGGTGGCTTGTTGCGACCGTGGGTCTCGATGCGGGCGGTGATCTCGCCGCGCCGGGAGGCGACCTTGACCAGCATGCCGCGCTGGAGCTTGCGCTGGGTGGCGTCATCCGGATGCATGAAGACCACCGCCTCCGGCACCGCCTTGTGCAGCTCGGGTACGCGGCGCGTCATGCTGCCGGTATGCCAGTGCTCCAGTACGCGGCCGGTGCAGAGCCAGAGATCGAAGTCCTTGTCCGGCATTTCGGGCGGATCCTGGTAGGGCAGCGCGAAGATCACGGCGCGGCCATCCTTGTGGCCGTAGAACTTCACGCCTTCGCCGGCCTTCACATAGGGGTCGTAACCTTCGCGGAAGCGCCACAGCGTCTCCTTGCCATCCACCACCGGCCAGCGCAGGCCGCGCGCCTTGTGATAGGCATCGAAGCTCGCCAGGTCATGGCCGTGCCCGCGGCCGAAGCTCGCGTATTCCTCGAACAGCCCCTTCTGCAGGTAGTAGCCGAGCTGCTTCGACTCGTCGTTCATGTAGCCCTTGATCGCGTGGCTGTTGGCCTTGTCGACGTCCGCGAGCGGGAACCTGTTCACCACCTTGTTGGCATAGAGCACGTCGTAGAGCGTCTTGCCCTTGTACTCCGGCTTCTTCGCGATCAGCTCGGCCGGCCAGACTTCCTCGACCTTGAAGCGCTTCGAGAATTCGATGTACTGCCACAGATCGCTCCTGGCCTGACCCGGCGCGCTGACCTGCTGGCGCCAGAACTGGGTGCGGCGCTCCGCATTGCCGAAGGCGCCTTCCTTCTCGGTCCACATCGCGCTGGGCAGGATCAGGTCGGCCGCCAGGGCCGACACGGTGGGATAGACGTCCGACACCACCACGAAGGCCTTGGGATTGCGCCAGCCGGGATAGACCTCGCCGTTGATGTTCGGCCCGGCCTGCATGTTGTTGGTAGTGGAGGTCCAGTAGCAGGCGACCTTGCCATCCTTCAGCGCGCGGCTCTGAGCCACGGCATGCAGACCGACCTTGTCACCGATGGTGCCTTCGGGCAGTTGCCAGATTTCCTCGGCATGCTTGCGATGCTCGGGGTTGGTCACGACCATGTCGGCCGGCAGGCGGTGGGCGAAGGTACCCACCTCGCGCGCAGTGCCGCAGGCGCTGGGCTGACCGGTCAGCGAGAAGGGGCTGTTGCCCGGCTCGGAGATCTTTCCGGTGAGCAGGTGAACGTTGTAGATCATGTTGTTCACCCAGGTGCCGCGGGTATGCTGATTGAATCCCATGGTCCAGAATGAGACGATTTTCTTCTTCGGGTCGGCATACAGCTCGGCGAGCTTTTTCAGGCGCTCGGCCGGCACGCGGGAGAGCTTGCTGACTTTCTCCAGCGTGTATTCGGAGACGAACTTCGCAAACTCCTCGAAGCTGATCGGCTCGGCCTTGCCGCTGTCACCCTTGGGTTTGCCGTCCGCGCCGGGGTAGCCGTTGCTGCTGGCCTTCGCTTCCAGCGGATGATCGGGGCGCAGGCCGAAGCCGATGTCGCCCTCGCCCTTCTTGAAGTTCACATGCTTCTTCACGAAATCCTGATTCACCCGCTTCGTCTGGATGATGTGGTTGCAGATGTAATTCAGGATCGCGAGATCGGTGTTCGGCACGAAGACCATGCCGTTGTCGGCCAGATCGAAACTGCGGTGCTCGAAGGTGGAGAGCACATGCACCTGGCATTCACTGTGGGAGAGCCGGCGATCGGTCACGCGGCTCCACAGGATCGGGTGCATTTCCGCCATGTTGGAGCCCCAGAGCACGAAGGCGTCGGTCTGCTCGATGTCGTCATAACAGCCCATCGGCTCGTCGATGCCGAAGGTGCGCATGAAGCCGGTCACGGCCGAGGCCATGCAGTGGCGCGCATTCGGGTCGAGGTTGTTGGAGCGGAAGCCGGCTTTCCAGAGCTTCGCAGCGGCGTAGCCTTCGAAGATGGTCCACTGGCCCGAGCCGAACATCGCGATCGAGCCGGGGCCGGTTTCCTTCAGCGCGGCTTTCCACTTCTCGGCCATGATGTCGAAGGCCGCATCCCAGCTGATCGGGGTGAATTCGCCTTCCTTGTCGAACTTGCCGTTCTTCATGCGCAGCAGCGGCTGGGTGAGGCGGTCTGCGCCGTACATGATCTTTGACAGGAAGTAGCCCTTGATGCAGTTCAGGCCGCGATTGACCGGCGCGTCCGGGTCCCCCTGGGTGGCCACCACCCGGCCGTTCTGCACGCCCACCAGCACCGAGCAGCCGGTGCCGCAGAAGCGGCAGGGCGCCTTGTCCCAGCGCACTTCGCCGGGCGCGCTGGCGGCCGTGGCGGCATGCACCAGCGAACTGCCGGTGGCCGTGGCGGCTGCGGCGGCAAGCGCCTGGCTCTTGATGAAATCGCGACGCGACATGCTCATGATCGGTTCTCCTCCTGTTTTGCGCGTGACTTGGCGAAGGCATCGTTGATCTCTGCCAGCGTTGCGTCCTCATCGGTGTATTCGTAGGCCAGCGTGGTGCCGAGTACCCGTGGTGTGATCGACACCGCCAGGATCGAGTCGGAGACGGCATAGCCTTCGCCGTCTTCCACCATCACGACGAGCCGGCCGCCGTCAGGTGCCACGCCGTGCAGGCTCACGCCCGGAATGCGGGCGAGGTCGGCGGCAACGAGATCGGCCTCTTCGGGGCGGATACGTGCGAGCAGGCTGGCAATCTTCATGGCATCTCTCGTGGTGATGGCGGTTCATCAGGCTAGTTCGTGCTCCGGATGGGTGCATGTGATATGCCCGAGCGGAGAGGCACGCTTGTGGTGCGCCACGACCCTATGAGATTTGTTTGACCGCGCTGACGCCTTGATTCGAGTCAAGAAGCCGGCCAGGGTGGCGGGATCTGCGGGTAAACGTTGAGGCCGAGCTGCAGGCGGCGTCGCCGCTCAGCGCAGCGGCAGGATCTCGAGCAGTCGCCAGTCGGCGATGGGGACGTCCTTCGAGGAATGGACGAGCGCGAGACGGTCCAGGCGCAGCGGACCGAGTGCGTTGAGCACCGGATGATGCGGCGCCGCAAGGGTGGTGCGTGGCACGGCCTCGCGCGGCTCGCCATAGGCCAGGCTCAGATGGGGAAAGGGCGAGAGCCCGTGGCGCGTGCCGCTGAGCCCGGCGCACGCCGCCTGCAGTGCGTCGAATGCGGCATCCGGGGCGAGTTCCAGATAGAGCGAGCGGAAGAAGTGGGGTGAGCTGGCAAGCGCCTGCCGGGCCAGCGTGAGCGCCGGCTGCTCGCGGGCGAGTGCCTGGGCGAGTGCCTGGGCGAGTGCGCGGCCCTGCGACTCGTCGAGCGCGAGGTCGCCCTGCAGCGTGACGTGCGCGGTGAAGGGCGGGGTCAGGAAGCGGGGCGAGAGCGCCGCAATGCAGGCATCCAGCACGGCGGCCTGGGCGACTGCGGGCAGCAGCCAGATCGAGAGGTGGGCGGCTGGCGTCGTGCTCATGCGGCGGTGATGCCGGAAAAGGTGGTGACGAGGAAGTCACGCAGGGCCGGCGTGCAGGCCAGCACCGGATTGCCTTCGACGAGCGCCTCGCCGTGCAGGAAGGGTGCGCTCCAGCCACCGGCTTCGCGAATGAGGCACAGGCCGGCCAGCACATCCCATGAATTGATGTGCGGCTCCCAGTAGCCGTCGAGGCGGCCATCGGCCACCAGTGCGAGGCTCAGCGCGCCGCTGCCGATCCGGGCGTATTCGCAGCGGGCGTCCAGCAGCGCGCGCACGGCCCCGGCATGCAGGCCCACCGGCCGCCGCCGGCTGTAGCCCAGGCCGATGCGCGCGTCTTCCGGCAGGCGGGCGGAAGACACCCGGATCGGCCGGCCGTTGCAGTGAGCCCCCAGACCCAGCCGGGCGGTGTAGAGCTCGTCGGCTACCGGATTGAAGATCAGGCCGAAGCGGATTTCACCGGCCTGCACCAGGGCGACCGAAATGCACCACAGCGGCAGACCGCGTGCATAGTTGATGGTGCCGTCGATGGGGTCAATCACCCATATGGCATCGTCATCCGTGCGGCCGGCGTGGGTGCCGCCTTCCTCGCCGAGGATTGCGTCATCCGGAAACGCCGTGCGGATGCCTGCCACCAGCAGCGCTTCGACCGCATGGTCGACCGGCGTCACGAAATCCTGGAGGCCCTTGCGACCGACCTGCAGGCCGCTGCTGCGGAAGTGGCCGAGGGCCAGCTGGCCCGCCTCGCGAACAAGCCGGGCAGCAAGCTCGAAGCGGCTGGAAAACGGATCGCTGCGCATCTCAGGTTCCCACGCGTGCCAGCACATCCGAACGCAGGAAGCGTTCGACGATGAACATGAACAGGATCGAGGGCAGCAGCAGGATCAGCGCGGTGATCGAGGCGATCTGGTAGTTGCCCTCCATGGCGGCCGAATACAGTTGCAGCGGCAGTGTGACGATGTTGGGCGAGCCGACGAAGAAGCTGCCGGAGAACTCGTCCATCGAGATCAGGAAGACGAAGATTGCGCTGGCGATGATGCCGGGGCTGGCCTGCGGCAGCGTGATGCGGAAGAAGGCTGCGAGCGGCGAGGCGCCCAGATTGCGCGCCGCCTCCACCTGATCGGACGCGATGGCGGCGAACGCGGCCGAGCTGATCCACACCGAGAACACCAGCCCCTGCAGCGTGTGCACCAGCACCACGCCGGTGATCGTGCCGTTGAGCCCGAGGCTGTAGAAAATGCGGGCCATGTTCAGATGCACCGCAATGGCCGGGAAGGCCTGGGGCAGCAGGAAAACCAGCAGAAAGACGCTGCGCAGCGGCAGGCTGCGGCGCGACAGTGCATAGCCGGCGGGGATCGCCAGCAGGGTGCTGAGGCTCACCGTCAGCAGCGCGATCAGGATGCTTTTCGACAGCGCCAGCATCGCGCCGGCTTCCGGCCGGAAGACCCGTCCCCAATAGCTGAAGCCCCAGTGCAGCGGCAGTTTTGACGGGAAGTACCAGGCTTCGGCCACGCTCCACAGAAGCAGGTTCAGCAGCGGGCCGAAGATCGCGATCGCCAGCAGCAGGATCAGCAGGCTGCGCAGCGCGCTGCCACCGAAGGAGAGGAGCCTGTTCATGTGCCGCTCCGGTCACGCAGGCCCTGGCGCAGATAGACCCAGGCCGCAGCACCGCACATCAGCCAGGAGATGAAGCCCAGCGCGTTGGCCACGCCGTAGTCGGCGTAGGAGGCGACCCGCCAGGCCATATCCACGGTGATCAGGGTCGGGCTGCCGGCGTTGATCATCATCGGCACCGACAGCACCGAGAGGATGGCGACGAAGGAGAGGATCAGCCCCACCAGCAGCGTCGGCATCACTTGCGGCAGCACGATGCCGCCCAGCACGCGCAGGCGGCTCGCACCCAGGTTGCGGCCGGCTTCGATCATCGAGCGGTCCAGCGAGGCCATTGCGCCGGCGAGCAGCAGCGTGGCAAACGGCAACTGCTTCCAGACGAAGGTGAAGACCATGCCGCGCCAGTCGAGAAAGCTCATCGCCTGCAGGGGCTCGAGCAGGCCGCTGGCCATCAGCGCGTTGTTCATCAGGCCATTCTTGGCGAGGAAGGTGCGCATCATCTGGCCGGCGACCACCACCGGGATGAACATCGGCCAGCGATACAGCCAGCGCAGCACGGCGACCGCGCGGCGGTTCTCGCCCAGGGTGAGATAGCCGGCGATCATGACGGCGAAGAGTGCGATCAGCAGCGTGGAGAGCACGACCACGCCGAGCGTCAGCAGAATGTCACTGGAATACAGCGTCCAGGCACGGGAAAAATTCGCGAGGCTCCAGCCGCCCGCCTTCTCGTCGCGGAAGGCATGCAGCAGCGACAGGCACAGCGGATAGACGAAGAGGGCGGCCACTGCTGTCAGGGCCGGAACGAGCAGGAGCAGCAGGCCCGCGCCGCGGGGCAGGCGTGGCCGGGCAGGAGGCTGCGCGGCAGCAGGGGCTTCAAGCGTGAGGGTGTGCATCGGCAAGACCATCATGAGAACCGTCCGCGCCGGGCGCGGACGGTCCGGGCAGCAGGATCAGTTCTGGACCTTGGCTTCGTAGCGCTCGCGCATGTCGGCGAAGAAGGGGGCCAGCGGGAAGGGCTTGGCGTTCTTCGCCAGTTCGGCAGGCGTCACATCCACGAAGAGGGTGTTCCAGTCCTTGCTGCTCAGCGCCGGCTTCACTGCGTTCGGGTCAATGCCCGGATACCAGTTGAAGCGCTTCACGATGCCTTCGGCCTGCACCTGCGGGCTGGTCGCCAGCGCGATGAATTCCTTCGCCAGCGCGGCATTGGCGGCTTTTGCCGGCACCGCGTAGTAGTAGGGCTGGCCGGGCATGCCGGGGGCGATCAGCTTGATCTTCATGTCGGGCGAGAGGCGGCCATCGGCCTTCCAGCTGTAGAACATGTCGACCCACACCGGCCCCATCGCGATCTCGCCGCGATTGAGCATGTCCAGGGTGCCGGCATTGCCCGGCGTGAAGGTGACCTGGTTGTTGAATTCCTTCAGCTCGGCCATGGCCTTGTCCCAGCCGGCTTCATGCTTCGCATCGTAGGGGCCGTTCTGAATGACGCCTGCATTGCCACCGTAGGCATACATCCAGCCCACCATGAAGGCGACACCCGACATGCCGCCCTTGATGCCGTTGTAGCCGAAGGCCTTCGGATTCTTCGCCACCCACTGGCGCAGCTCGTCATAGCTCGCCGGTACCTTGGCCACCAGCGCCGGGTTGTAGGCAATCGCGGTCTGGCTTTCGAACATCGGCATCACATAGCCGTCCACGTTCACGCCCAGCGCCATCTTGCTGGAGCCGCTCACCGCATACTTGCCGGTCGGAATGCTGTCGCGATATTTCATCAGCAGGCCGGCTTTCACCATCTCGCCGGTCTTCTGCTGGTTGGGCACCACCACATCCACGTCCCAGCTCTTCGCACCCGCATCCTTCTGCGCCTGCAGCTTCTCGAGGATCTTCTGCGAGCCGGCATCGTCCGGGCCCACGCCGATGGCCTTCACTTTCACGCCGGGATGGCTCTTCTCGAACAGCGGGCCGAGATAGTCGGTCACATAGTCGACCATGTTCTGCGAGCCGCCGGTCACGACGGTCAGCACGGTTTCCGCGTGGCTGGCCGTCGAGCCCAGGCTCAGTGCCACGGCCAGCGCGAGGGCGGAAATGCCTTGATGTAGCTTCATCTGTCAGTCCTCAGGTGTTGCGGGGTGGATGCCGGCCGGCTCAGTGAGCCGGCACGGGAATGGGTTCGGGGAAGAGATGGAGGCGCCCGGCCGGCACGCTCATCAGCACTTCGTCGCCCGGCTTCATGCCAACGGGATGGTCGACGAGGAAGCTGCCGCCTGCGGTCTGCACCTCGCAGCGCCAGGCGTGCCCCAGAAAACTGCTGTGGCCGATGCGGCCGGGCAGGCAGAGGCTGTCGTCCATCAGCGCGCCCGGCGCATGCAGGCTGGCCGCTTCGCTGCGGAAATGCACGCGGGTGGCGGCGCCCTCGCGCAGCGCGGGGTGATTCGCAGCCAACTCCAGCACCGGCGCGGCCGTTTCGCCCGCCAGGCAGAGCTGGATCCGCGAGCTGTCAGCCTGCGCCTGCGGATGACAGGCGAGGGTGTTCGCCGCGCCCATGAAGTTCGCCACATAGGGCGTGGCCGGCTGGCTGAAGACTTCTTCCGGGCTGCCGGCCTGCTCGATGCGACCCGCATTCAGGATCACCACGCGATCCGCCATCGCGAGCGCTTCCTCGCGGTCATGGGTGACCAGCACCGAGGTCAGCCCCAGCTGGCGCTGCAGGCTGCGGATTTCATGGCGCATCTGCTGGCGGATGCCTGCATCGAGATTCGACAGGGGCTCGTCGAGCAGCAGGATGGAAGGCTCCACCGCCAGCGCCCGGCCCAGCGCCACGCGCTGGCGTTGTCCGCCCGAGAGCTGGGTGACCTTGCGTTCGCCGAAACCGGCGAGGCCGAGCAGCTCGAGCACCTCGTCCACACGGCGGGCCACGGCCGCTTTCGGCGTGCCGCGCAGGCGCAGCCCATAGCCGATGTTCTGTGCCACTGTCATATGCGGCCACAGCGCGTAGGACTGGAAAACCATCACCATGCCGCGCTGCTCCGGGGGCAGGTCGAGTACATCGCGCCCCTGAACCTGGATGCGCCCGGCTTCGGCCGGCGTGAAACCGGCCAGCGTGCGCAGCAGCGTCGTCTTGCCGCAACCCGAAGCGCCCAGCAGCGCGATCATCTCGCCCTTGCGGATCTCCAGATCAATGCCCTTGAGCACCGGCGTGTCCTGGTAGGACACCCGCAGCTCGCGGATCGAAATCATGCTTTCGGGATTCATCAGCGACACCTGGATCTGTTTTGCAACCGGTTGCAAAACTACCCGAGCAAAATGTCAGTCTGATGACGAAGGCGAGGATTCCAGCGCGCTCCGACTGCTGGGCCGCCCCGAGCCGTAGGGCGCCGTGAGCGCAGCGAAGCGCGCCGCATGAGGGGTGTCGGACCCGAAGCTTCTGTGCGGGCAGGCCGGGGTATCAAGGGCGCGTTGTGGTTTGTTGCATCGGGTTGCTGCGCCGCGCTTCGCATTCGCTCGGGGCGCCCTACGAAAATGCGTGTTGGTCACGGCGGGCCGATCCGTAGGGCGCCGTGAGCGCAGCGAAGCGCGCCGTATGAGGAGTGTCGTGCCCGAGGGGCTTGTGTGGGCAGGCCGGCGTATCGAGGGCACGTTGTGGGTTGTTGTGCCGGCTGCGGCACGCTCCGTATTTGCTCAGCTGCTACGGCGCGCTTCGCATTCGCTCAGGGCGCCCTACGGAAAGGTTTGGGGCGCGGTTGCGCGCCTCAAGCCTTTACTTCAGCTCGATGATCTCGACCCAGTTCGGGTTGCGGCCGGTGGCATAGCGGGCCAGCAGGCTGAGTTCGCCGCTCTTCGGGTCGATGCGGTAGGCGCTGAGCTGGTGGGTTTTCTGGCCGACCGCGAGCAGGTACTGGCCGTCGGGCGAAATGTTGAAGCCGCGTGGCTGAGTCTCGGTGGGCCAGTTGCCGATGGGCGTCAGCTGGCCGCTTTTCGCATCGACGCGGAAACCGGCGAGCGTGTTCGAGCCGCGCTCCGAGGCGTAGAGGAAGCGGCCGTCCGGCGTGAGGTGCAGGTCGGCGGCCGCAGGCGTGCCTTCGAAGCCGGCGGGCAGGGTGCTCACCGTCTGCAGCAGTGGCAGCTGCTCGGCCTTGGCGTCAGCCTGCAGCACATGCAGGCGGGCGTCGAGTTCGTCGAGCAGATAGATGAAGCGCTGGTCGGCGGAGAACACGAAGTGGCGCGGGCCGGACTTGGCCGGCAGGCTCAGCGCCGGGCCGGCGGCAGGGCTCAGCTCGCCCTTGGCCGCGTCGAAGCGGAAGCGCAGCAGCTGGTCGCCGCCGAGCGAGCTGGCATACACCACGGTGTTGTCGGCGCGGGCGGTGATCTGGTGCGCCATCGGCGGCGTCGGCAGGATCTGGCTGGCGGCCTGCGGCACGCCTGCTGCGTCGAGCGGGCTCACGCTGACCTGGTTGCCGCCGTAGGAGGCGGCAAAGAGGAACTTGCCGCTGCGATCCAGCGAGATGTTGGCCATGCTCTCCGGCAGCGGTGCCGAGCCCAGTTCGGCGAGCAGGCCGGTTTTCGGCGTCACGCTGAGCGCGATCACCGTGTAGGGTTTGGAGCGCAGCGCGGCGTAGAGGCGCTGGCGATCGGCCGAGATGGCCATCGGCATGATCTGGCCGCCGACGCTGAAGGTCTGCAGCGGATCGAGGCGGCCGTCGGCGGGGTCGAGCGAGAATACTGAAATGTCCTTCGTTTCCGCGTTCGAGACATAGACGATGGTGGTGGCCTGGGCGAGGCCGGCGGTGCTCAGCAGCAGGGAAGCCATCAGTTTCGCGATCCGTCCGGTGGCGGGTTTGGCGGTCTTCATTGTCGTCTCCTGTGGGGTCTGAAGGCCGGAGTATGCACGGCACTGCCCCGATGACAATGACAAGTTCCGGCGGCTTACCCTGATACGTGTCGCACGGCTTTCAGGCAGTGCTGCGCAGCACCAGCGGCATCGCGAGGCGCGCGTTGAGCGCTTCGCAGTGCGGCGTGCTGGCACGCAGGCGGGTGCGCTCGCAGATCAGGCGCGCCTTTTCCTCGACCGGATTGCGCACCGTGCTCAGCGCAAAACCGGGCCAGGCGGCCATCGGCACGTCGTCGAAGCCGAAGATCGCGACATCATCCGGCACGCGCAGCTGCATCAGCTCGCGTGCCGCGGTGAGCGCGCCGAGCGCCATCGCATCGTTCGCACACAGCAGGGCGTCAGGCCGTGGCTGCTGTTCGAGCAGAAGGCGCGCGGCGGCGAGCCCGCCCTCGAAGCTGAAGTCGCCATGAATGACGCCTGCCGGATCAAGGCCGTGCGCTTTCATGCCGGTCTGGAAGGCTTCCAGCCGTTCGCGGGTGGCAAACATGCCGCGCGTGCCGGCCAGGCAGGCGATGCGCCGGCAGCCGCGACCGACCAGGTGATCGAGTGCGGCACGCGTACCGGCGGCGTTGTCGCTGTTGATGCAGTCCACGGCGGCCTGCCCGCCGGCTTCGCCCGAGCAGAGCACCAGCGGCGTGCGCAGCCGGATGCAGGTCGCGATGCTGTCTTCATCGATGCTGCCACCCGCCACTACGGCCACCGAGACCGGGAAATCCAGCGCGTCGACCAGTGCCCGGCCGGCGTCCTCGCCCGGGCCGATATGCACATGCAGCACGCGGAAGCCTTCGGCCTTTAGGCCCGCCAGGATGCGGTCGTGATACCCGGCGTCATGCAGGTTGTGCTGGTAGCCGGAGAGGAAGGCCACCAGCCGGTTGCGCCGGGTGGTGAGCACCCGGGCAAGCGCATTGGGCTTGTAGCCGAGCGCGCCGGCGGCCTGCTCGACGCGCTCGCGCATCCGGGGCGACACGCTGGCGCCCGCGGTGAAGGTGCGTGACACGGCCGAGCGCGAAACGCCGGCCAGCTCGGCCACGTCGTCGATGGTGGCGCGGCGGCTGAGGGTGGGGAGATCCATGGTCGCAGTGTAGCGGCCCGGGCCCGGCGGATCATGACGGAACGATGACACGCCCGGCCGGGCGCCTGCCGGTCAGTGGCTGGCGGGGCGCACTTTCGGCGGCAGGCTGCGCAGCACGGCCAGACGCTCGCGGAAGTCCAGCATTGCGTGGCTCAGCAGCAGGATCTGGCCCAGCCGGGCGAGCGCCAGCAGCGTCGCAGCGGGCAGGGCGAGGGCCGGAAAGAACGTGGCCGCGGCGAGCAGGCCGACGGCCAGGGCTTCGGCCGCGAGCTCGATGCGCTGGCCGGCTTCGGGCACGATCCGGTGCAACAGCGGCAGGCGCGCGCGGGCCTTGTTGGCACGCTGCCAGTGCAGCCAGATCAGGAAGGGCACGATGCGGTAGAGCATCACGCTGACCGTGATCCCGCCCAGACCGGCCAGCGCGGTGATGCCGAAGGCCATGCCCCAGCGCGGATCGGTCGAGAAATGCGCGACGAGCCCCAGCGGCGCGAGCAGCATGGCCAGCAGCGCGACGAGCAGCCAGCCGTAATGGAAGGCGTCTTTCTCGCCGCGCCTGGAGGCCAGCACGCGCCGTGCGCTGATGAGGCCGAAACCGGCGGCAAGCGCCGCGAGCAGGATGACCGCCAGGCAGGCGAGCCAGGCCTGGCCGGACAACATGCCGAGTCCGCTGCAGACCAGCGCCGGCAGCAGCAGGCGCAGGGCCCGTTCCCAGCGCTGCGGATAGTTTTCCGTGACATGAAACATCGGCACTACCATGCCGGCCACCGCGGCGATCAGGCCGCCGATCCAGCCGGCGAGCCCCCACTGCGCATGCCAGTCGACCAGCGCCATGAAAGGCAGCTGCCAGCCATGGCTCATCACGCCCAGCAGCACCGTGGCCAGCGCCAGCGTGGCGAAGAGCGCCAGCGCGCCGCGGCGCAGGCTGGCCACCAGCGCAGCGGAGAGTTTCTGCCGCCACAGCGCCCAGGCCAGGCGGGCGCCGGCCGTCAGCAGTGCGAGCAGGGCCAGGCTGCCGCCCAGCGAGAGGCTGAGCACGCTGCCGTTCAGAAAGCCGGCCGCGAGTCCGCCGGCACCGGTCTGCAGGGCGGCCAGCAGCAGCCAGTCTCCGGCACCGAAGCGCGGCAACGCGAGGCCGCAGGCGACCGGCACGAACTGGAACAGCGCGCCCAGCATCACCGGCATCATCCCGGCCAGCGCAAAGAGATGCACGGCAGCGAGCGTGGCCGGATGCCAGCGGGTCAGGAGGGCCTCCGGCTGCCAGGCCAGCAGCAGCGCGGCGGCCAGCATGCCGCCGAGGCCGGCGATGAAATGCGCGAAGGAAAGCCCCGGCGCAGGCGAGGCTTCGGTGGAAACGATCTGCATGGCGGCCTCAGGCCTGACGGATGAAGAAGCGGTATTGCGTGCCGCCATCCGCGGCTGGCTCGGGCCCGCCTTTCCAGGCGAAGCCGTTGTCGCGCAGCCAGTCGTAGAGCGGCACCGGTTCGCGGTGGATCAGCACTTCCTGCACGGCGCCGGCCGGCAGCACATCAAGCGCGGCCATGATCCGGTCGAAGGGCTCGCAGGGCGGCAGGCCGCGAACGTCGAGCAGGGGCGTCATGCCTGGCGGCGCGCGATGATCTGTTCGCTGAGCGCGGGCGCATCGTTCTGCGCCACATTCAGTGCGGTCGGATAGAGGATGTTTTCCTCCTTCATGTTGTGCTGCTGGAGCAGGATCAGCAGCGTTTCGCCGTGGCCGCGCACGCCGTCGGCGTCCGAATCGGCCACTGCGTCGGCCAGATCCTGCAGCAGCGCGCGGGCTTCCTCATGCTCCATGCGCATCACCCGGGTGGGGCCGCAGCTCATGCCGGTACGGGTTTCGAAGGCGGGAAAGAGGATCTCTTCCTCGGCGGCGAAGTGGGCGAGCACATCGTGCTGCAGGCTGGCGAGGGCGGCGCGGGCGGCTGTCCAGTCGCCGGCGCGGGCGGCGCTGCGCAGCTCGCCCAGCAGGGCGTCGCAGGCGCGATGGTCGGCGGTGAGGAACTGGTCGAAACGGGGAGTGCTCATGGTGACAAAGTCCGTGCAAGGAATCGGGGCAGGGTGTGCCCGGAGTATGCGAATCGCTTGAGGCGACTGTAATTGACCCGGGTCAAGCCCCCCGGCGCGGTCGGGCGCGTCCGCCCTGACACAAATCGATGGCAATGTGGTTAAATGAGAACAATTCTTATTGTCAAATGTTTCCGGGCGCCACCGGCGTCTCGTCTGTTCAACCGGTCTGAGTGGATTCACCGTGCTGGAGCGCTATCACCGCGAGCTGCTGAGCTTCCTGACGCATCAGGTCAATGACCGGGAACTGGCGGCCGATCTCGCGCAGGAGAGCTTTCTGCGCGTGCTCACCGCGCAGGGCGCCGGGCAGGTCGTGCTCGACATGCGGGCGCTGCTCTACCGCACCGCGCGCAACCTGATCGTCGACCAGTACCGCCGCGATACCGTGCGCCGGCATGAAGCGCTGGACGCCGTGCCCGAGGCCCAGCATCCGCCGGCGCCGCGGCATCTTGAACCGGAGGCCGCGCTGGCCTCGCAGCAGGTGATCCAGGCCTATGTGGCGGCGATCGAGGCGCTGCCGCCGCGCTGCCGTGAGGCTTTCGTGCTGTATGTGTTCGACGAGCTGAGCCAGGCGGAGATCGCCCGGCAGATGTCGGTGTCGGTCAGCATGGTCGAGAAGCACATCGTTCGCGGCATGCTGGCCTGCCGCCAGTGTCAGCGCAGCCTTGCCGCCGGGGCCGCCCGGCCCGGGGCATGACCTGCCCGATCGTACAATCCGCCGGCAGGGGGTGAGGGCGCCGCCCTCCCCGAGCGTCCACCCTGCATCAGCCCGCCTTTGCCCCCGCCATGAACCCGCTTCCCGCCGACCCCCTGCCTGCCGACTCCGCTGATGCCGAAGCGCGCGAGTTCGAGGACTTCGCCCGCAGCCAGGATCCGGTCGAGCTCGAGGCCGCGACCTGGGCCCTGCGCCGCCGCAACGGGCTGGACGCCGAAGGCGAACGGGCGCTGGCCGACTGGCTGGCGGCCGATCCGCGGCATGGCGAGGCGCTGGACGACATGGACCGCACCTTCGGCGATCTGCAGCAACTGCCCGCCGGCGAGCGCGCTGCACTCAGACAGGGGCTGGCGGGGCCGGCCCGGCTGCCCGGGGGCTCAGGGCTTGCGGCGGCTTCCGGGCCGGTGCGCGGTACCGTGGTGCGGCCCCGCAGCTGGGCGGGCTGGCTGGAGCTGTGCCTGCCGCATGCCGCGCTGGCGGCACTGGCCTTCGTGGTGTGCGGCGCGGCCTGGTTCGGCTGGCAGGCCTGGCGGCAACAGCCGCTTTTCGAGCAGACCTATGCCACCGTGCGCGGTCAGCAACTGGCGGTGGTGCTGCCGGATGCGCCGGCCGATGGCAGCCGGGTGGCGCTCGACACCGCGACCCGGCTCGATGTGAGTCTTTATCGTGCGCATCGCGAAGTCCGTCTGGAAGAGGGCGAGGCCATGTTCAGCGTGCATCACGACACCGAACGCCCTTTTCATGTAACGGCCGGAGGGCTGCGGATCACGGTGGTCGGCACCCGGTTTTCGGTGCGTCATGCCGGCAGCGGGCGCGACGCCGGCCAGACCGTGGTGGAAGTCGAGGAAGGCCGGGTGCGCGTGGCCTCGGCGGATCCGGCCACGACCCAGCCCGAGCGCCTGCTCACCGCCGGCCAGCGTCTGGTGGTGGACGGGCACGACCGCTTTGGCGAGGTCACGCCGCTCAGCGCCGCGTCGGTAGCGGCCTGGCGCAGTGGTCGGGTGAGTTTTGACCAGACCCCGCTGGCCGATGCGATTGCCGAGTTCGAGCGCTATGGCCCGACCGGGCTGGTGGTGCGTGACCCGGCGGTCGCTGCGCTGAAGGTGGGCGGCAGCTTCGGCGTGGGGCAGTCGAAGCAGTTTGCAAGGGCCTTGCCGCAGATCCTGCCGGTGCGACTCGTCGCGCGGGGCGGGCTCACCGAAGTGGTTGCCGACACGCCCTGAAAAAAAGTGGAAGAATTCTCATTTGCAACATGAGGCTTCTGTTGCGTGCTGCGTCTTCTCCTGCAGGAGGACTACCGGCGCACGGCCGGGTCCGGCATCCAACACCCCCGATTCAGGAGTTTTTTCCATGCGCGCAGCGCTGCAGAACACGCGTTTCACTCCGGCACCGATGGCCGCCGCCGTCGCCCTCGTCCTTGCCCTGACAGCAGGTCAGATCACTCCGGCGCACGCCCAGAGCGCCACGCTGGCCGCAGTGGCCTTCAACATTCCGGCTCAGGGGCTGGGCCAGGCGCTCAACGAGCTGGCCCGTCAGGCCAATCTGCAGCTCTCCTTCGCGGCGGATCTGGTCGCCGGCAAGACGGCGCCGGCGGTCTCCGGCCAGCTGACCCCGCGTCAGGCGCTGGATCGCCTGCTGGCGGGCAGCGGTCTGGAAGCCAGTGTGGATGGCAGTGCCGTGCTCGTCAGGAAGCCGCCGCGCACCGCCTCCGAGCCGACCGAGCTGCCGGCGATGACGGTGACCAGCCTGCGCGAGAACCGCGTCTCGAAGGGCGCGACCGGCCTGCCGATGGAGATCAAGGAGACTCCGCAGTCCATCACCACCTTCACCAGCGAAGAAATGCAGGATTACGGCGTGACCGACAGCAACAAGGCGTTGCAGATGGTCACCGGCATCAATGTGGAGCAGTACGAAACCAACCGCGCCACCTTCGAGTCGCGCGGCTATGAAATCCAGCTCACGCAGGTCGACGGCCTCGGCATGACCAACAGCTGGGGCACAGTGGTCGGCAAGGAAGACACCTTCCTCTACGACAAGATCGAAGTCATCCGTGGCGCCAACGGCCTGCTCACCGGCGTGGGCAATGCCTCTGGCACGGTGAACTATGTGCGCAAGCGCCCCACCAACAAGGACCAGGGCGAGTTCCTGCTCGAAGGCGGCTCCTGGGACAAGAAGCGCGTGGCGCTCGACTACAACAAGGTGCTCACCGAAGACGGCACCGTGGCCGGCCGCGTCGTGCTGATCCAGCAGGACAAGAACTCCTGGACCCGCAGCCTGAACGATCGCAACACCACGCTCTATGGCGTGGTCGACGCACAGGTCGGCAGCAGCGGCGTGCTGACCGTGGGTGTGACCGATCAGAACAATCACCAGAAATCGCCGATGTGGGGCTCGCTCACGCTGAACTATCCGGACGGCAGCCAGGCGAGCTTCGACACCAATGCCTCGACTTCGCAGGACTGGACCTACTGGAACACCAAGTCCACCACCGGCTTTGTCGAATACACCCAGTTCCTCGGTGACAACTGGGAAGCCAAGTTCACCTACAACAAGCGCCATGCCGAGGAAGAGACCGCACTGCTCTACGCCTACTCGCCTACCACCGGCTCGCTGAACTATGACAACACCGGCCTGGTCGGCTGGCCCTATCGCAGCTTCACCACCACCGAGAGCGATCTCTTCGATCTCAACCTCAGTGGCAGCTTCAGCCTGCTGGGTCGCAAGCACGAGCTGATCACCGGCCTGAGCCATTCCATCGAGAAGGTAGACACCGACACCTGGGCGGTGGATACCAGCGACATGCTGAACCCGCTGCCGGCCTTCCCGTTCGGCGGCAGCGTCTACAAGGAACCGAAGTGGGGCGAGCGCTCGCCGAGCACCGGCAGCGAGCAGCGCCTGACCCGCCTCTATGGCGCGACCCGTCTTGCGCTGAGCGACGAGGTGCGCGCGATTCTCGGCATCAATGCAGTGAAGCTCTCGCGCGAAGGCAGCTCGCGCTACGGTTCGGCCACGACCACCACCGAGTATCCGGACACCCGCAAGGCCAGCCCCTACTACGGTCTGACCTGGGACATCACCCGCAACCTGCTGGGCTATGTGTCCTACTCCGAGATCTTCCAGAACCAGGACCAGACCGACATCAATGGCGCCTACCTCGACCCGATGAAGGGCGTGAACCGCGAAGTCGGCGTGAAGGCCGACTGGCTGGACAAGCGCCTGCTCACCACCGCCTCGGTCTTCAGCGCGAAGCAGGAAGGGCTGGCGACCTATGAGGGCCTGAATGCGGCCGGCAATTATTACTACGTGCCGAAAGACGTGAAGTCCACCGGCTTCGAGCTCGAAGCCACCGGCAAGCTCGCGCGCGAGACCAATCTCGCGCTGGGCTTCACCCGCCTCAAGCTGACCGGGCCGGATGGCAACGACATCTACGAATGGGTGCCGCGCACGCAGGTGAAGGCCCGCTTCGACAGCGCCGTGCCGGGCCTGCCCGAGTTGCGTCTGGGGCTTGCTACCCGCTGGAATTCCGACGCGAGGAAGACCGGTGGCGCACGTCAGGATGCCTATTTCGTGTCGGACGCCTTCGCCCGCTATCAGATCACGAAGGAGTTGTCCGCCCGGCTCAACCTGAACAACCTGTTTGACAAGAAGTATGTCACCGGCATCGCCTATGGCGCTGTCTATGGCGAGCCGCGCAGTGCTTACCTGACGCTCGACTACAAGCTCTGATTTCCGTCCCTGACGGAAGAGGGCGCACCGGGTTCGAGGAACCCGGACCTGCAGGCCTGTCCGGTTCCGTACCGGGCGGGCCTGTCGCATGAAACGCCTGTCGGTTTATGAAAATGGCATCAACAGCAGAGAGAACAAGATGGACCGGACTTCCGTTTTTCCCTTGAAAAGCCTCGACATCCCGCTCCGGGTGCTGGCTGCAGTGATCGGTGGCTGGGCGGCTTCATGGAGCTTCGTGGCCTTCGCTACGGCGGGCCTTGCTGCGCTCGGCAGCGAGTTCCACGACGCCGAAACCGCTTCCCTGATGCTGGGTGTGCTGCTGTTTGGCGGCATCGTCATGTGGGCCTTCGCAGCGCCCAGCACGCTTCGCGTGTGGGCCGTGCTGCTGGGCGGCTCGCTGCTGTTCAACCTGATCGCGCTTGAGCTGCAGCGCATGATCCTGTCCTGAGGAGCGCGCGATGTTCGCCAATTTCCGCCAGTCCATGGCCTGGCTGCACACCTGGTTCGGCCTCGCCCTCGGCTATGTGCTGATGGTCTGCTTCTTCTTCGGCGCGCTGTCGGTGTTCGACCGCGAGTTCGACCGCTGGGCCCTGCCCGAAACCCGCTTCGAGCCGCAGCCCATGCCGTCCTTCGACAAGGTGCTGGCGCCGGCTTTCGCCCGCCTGACACCCGATGAAGCCGACTATGCGCTCAACATGCCGGCACTGCATGACCCGGCCAGGGGCGCACCGACGCCGCGCCTCGAATTGCCGCCTGACGAGTACTGGGCCTACACCACCCACCGCGATCCGGTGCTGGCCATTGGTGCCGGCTTCCGGGTGCCGAACCCGAAAGACGAGAGCCTGGAGAACCACATCCACGGCAATGCCACCATCGACCCGCGCAGCGGCGAAGCGGTGCGCGCCGACCAGCTCAAGATCGGCAGCCAGTGGTTCTTCCCGCTGCATTACAGCCTGAACTGGCAGTGGAAGAATCTCGGCACCTTCATCGTCGGGCTGGCGGGCATCATCATGCTCGTGGCATTGGTGAGCGGCGTAATCATGCACCGCAAGATCTTCCGCGAGTTCTTTACCTTCCGCCCGCAGAAGCAGACCCAGCGCAGCCTGCTGGACCTGCACAACCTCAGCGGCGTGGTGGCGCTGCCCTTCCATTTCTTCTTCGCCTTTACCGGCGTGCTGATCTTCGCCGGCTACTACTACTTTCCGGTTTCGCAATTCCAGCTCAAGCCGCTGCATGACCGGCACGAAGTCGTCGAGGCGCGCGAAACCGGTCTGCCGCATCAGCGCGCCGGCGTGGCGGCACCCCTCGCCTCGGTCGACGCGATGATGGCCGAGGCCAAGCGCCGCTGGGCCGCGCACGACATGGCCGGCGAGATCGGTTTCCTGCAGATTCATCATCTGGGGGATGCGAACGGCTATGTGAGCATCTACCGCGCCGGCAGCGATCGCGTGGCGCTGGTGGGCGAGGCCATCCACTTCAAGGCCAGCACCGGCGAAGTCCTGCGCGAGGAGCCGCCGCGCACGCCGGTCCAGGGGCTCAACGAGTTTCTTACCGGCCTGCACCTGCAGCACTTCGAGCACTGGACGCTGCGCTGGCTCTATGTGCTGGGCGGACTCGCCGGCTGCGCCTGCATCGCCACCGGCTTCCTGTTCTTCGTCGAGAAACGCAAGGCCGCCCATGCACGTGCCGGCAGCCAGGGCGCACGCGTTGTCGATGCGCTCGCCGTGGGCTGCGTGACCGGCATGCTGGTCGCCACGCTGGGCATGCTGCTCGCCAACCGCCTGCTGCCCGAAGCGCTCATCGGCAAGGGCGACTGGGAGCAGCGCATCTTCTGGGGCGTGTGGCTCGCGAGCTTCGCGCATGCTGCGCTGCGCGGCGCGGTAGTCTCGCGCGGTGGCAGCAACCCGGCCTGGCGCGAGCAGTGTTTCGCCATCGCGGGCCTGGCCGTCGCGGCCGTGCTCGCGAACTGGATCACGACGGGCGACCACCTGCTGCGCACCCTGATCCTCGAGCCCTACATGGCCGTCGCCGGTGTGGATCTGAGCCTGCTGACCAGTGCCGTGCTGGCCCTCGTCGCTGCGCGCGTGCTTGCCCGCCGCGCGCAGCGCCAGCGCCTCGTCACGCGGGACCCCGCTGCGGAGGTGGTCCATGCATAGTGCATACTGGCTGTGCCTCGCCGCACTGCTCGCCCTCACCGGCATGGTCTGGCTGGCGCTCGCCATGACGGCGCACTGGGATCAGGTCATGAGCCGTCCCGCAGCCCAGGCCGCGCCTTTGCGCCGCCTGCTGCGCACCGCCGGCGCACTGAGTCTCGCCCTCTCGGCACTGGCCTGCCTCGCCGCGGACCGCCCCTCGATGGCCATCCTCGTCTGGTTCATGCTGCTCGCCGCCGGCGCGCTGGCGGTCGCCTTTACCCTCGCCTGGCAGCCCGCCCTGCTGCGCCTCTTCTGCCCGCTGGCCACCACCCGGCGCTGAGCCCCACCCGCATCACGGCGCCGCGTGCGTCGTGATGCGCCATCCCCTGTGCGTGCCCGCCGCTTCCTGCGCGACGACCCGTCGCCGCACCAGCGAAAAAATGTCTTGCCTCGCACCGGGCATCGACAACATCCTTCCCGACTCCCGACTCCCGACTCCCGACTCCCGACTCCCGACTCCCGACTCCCGACTCCCGACTCCCGACTCCCGACTCCCGA
>NZ_JBDIVF010000020.1:2500-5000 GCF_039631355.1 Uliginosibacterium paludis
TGGTGGATGCCTTGGCGATCACAGGCGATGAAGGACGTGCAAGCCTGCGAAAAGCTGCGGGGAGCTGGCAATGAAGCTTTGATCCGCAGATGTCCGAATGGGGAAACCCCCTCAGCAATGAGGATCCCTGACTGAATACATAGGTCAGCGGAGGCGAACCGGGAGAACTGAAACATCTAAGTACCCCGAGGAAAAGAAATCAACCGAGATTCCCTGAGTAGTGGCGAGCGAACGGGGAAGAGCCTGTACGTGATAATTCAATTGTTAGCAGAACGGTCTGGAAAGTCCGGCGATAGTGGGTGATAGCCCCGTATGCGAAAACAACTGGATGGTACTGAGCGTACGACAAGTAGGGCGGGGCACGAGAAACCCTGTCTGAACATGGGGGGACCATCCTCCAAGGCTAAATACTCGTGATCGACCGATAGTGAACAAGTACCGTGAGGGAAAGGCGAAAAGAACCCCGGGAGGGGAGTGAAATAGATCCTGAAACCGCGTGCATACAAACAGTGGGAGCCTCGTAAGGGGTGACTGCGTACCTTTTGTATAATGGGTCAGCGACTTACGTTGTGTGGCGAGCTTAACCGAATAGGGGAGGCGTAGCGAAAGCGAGTCTGATAAGGGCGAATCAGTCGCACGGCGTAGACCCGAAACCAGATGATCTATCCATGGCCAGGATGAAGGTGCCGTAACAGGTACTGGAGGTCCGAACCCACTAACGTTGAAAAGTTAGGGGATGAGCTGTGGATAGGGGTGAAAGGCTAAACAAATCTGGAGATAGCTGGTTCTCCCCGAAAACTATTTAGGTAGTGCGTCGTACGGACACTTGCGGGGGTAGAGCACTGTAATCGTTGAGGGGGTCATTGCGATCTACCTCGCGATAGCAAACTCCGAATACCGCAAAGTGATATACGGCAGACAGACATCGGGTGCTAACGTCCGGTGTCAAGAGGGAAACAACCCAGACCGCCAGCTAAGGTCCCAAATGCATGGTTAAGTGGAAAACGAGGTGGGAAGGCATAGACAGCTAGGAGGTTGGCTTAGAAGCAGCCACCCTTTAAAGAAAGCGTAATAGCTCACTAGTCGAGTCGTCCTGCGCGGAAGATGTAACGGGGCTCAAACCATGAACCGAAGCTGCGGATGCGTACTTTGTACGTGTGGTAGGGGAGCGTTCCGTAAGCCTGCGAAGGTGGATCGAGAGGTCTGCTGGAGGTATCGGAAGTGCGAATGCTGACATGAGTAGCGATAAAACGAGTGAAAAGCTCGTTCGCCGAAAGCCCAAGGTTTCCTACGCAACGTTCATCGGCGTAGGGTGAGTCGGCCCCTAAGGCGAGGCAGAAATGCGTAGTCGATGGGAAACAGGTGAATATTCCTGTACCGGTTCTTGATGCGATGGGGGGACGGAGAAGGTTAGGCCAGCCAGGCGTTGGATGTCCTGGTTCAAGCCCGTAGGCGTGCTCTTTAGGCAAATCCGGAGAGCTTAGCTGAGAGGTGATAACGAGTCTGCTTGCAGACGAAGTGGTTGATACCCTGCTTCCAGGAAAAGCCTCTAAGCTTCAGTCAAGAATCGACCGTACCGCAAACCGACACAGGTGGGCAGGTTGAAAATACCAAGGCGCTTGAGAGAACTCAGGAGAAGGAACTCGGCAAATTGATACCGTAACTTCGGGAGAAGGTATGCCTCTGTAGCTTGTAGATGAACAATCGAAGGGCGACGAGGCCGCAGAGAATCGGTGGCTGCGACTGTTTATTAAAAACACAGCACTCTGCAAAATCGAAAGATGACGTATAGGGTGTGACGCCTGCCCGGTGCCGGAAGGTTAAGTGATGGGGTGCAAGCTCTTGATCGAAGCCCCGGTAAACGGCGGCCGTAACTATAACGGTCCTAAGGTAGCGAAATTCCTTGTCGGGTAAGTTCCGACCTGCACGAATGGCGTAACGATGGCCACACTGTCTCCTCCTGAGACTCAGCGAAGTTGAAATGTTTGTGAAGATGCAATCTCCCCGCGGCTAGACGGAAAGACCCCATGAACCTTTACTGCAGCTTTGCATTGGACTTTGACGGGACTTGTGTAGGATAGGTGGGAGGCTTTGAAGCGAGGACGCTAGTTCTCGTGGAGCCGTCCTTGAAATACCACCCTGGTGTCGTTGAGGTTCTAACCTTGGTCCGTGAATCCGGATCGGGGACCGTGCATGGTAGGCAGTTTGACTGGGGCGGTCTCCTCCCAAAAGGTAACGGAGGAGTTCGAAGGTCGCCTAGGTACGGTCGGACATCGTACTGATAGTGCAATGGCAAAAGGCGGCTTGACTGCGAGACCGACAAGTCGAGCAGGTGCGAAAGCAGGACATAGTGATCCGGTGGTTCTGTATGGAAGGGCCATCGCTCAACGGATAAAAGGTACTCTGGGGATAACAGGCTGATTCCGCCCAAGAGTTCACATCGACGGCGGAGTTTGGCACCTCGATGTCGGCTCATCACATCCTGGGGCTGTAGCCGGTC
>NZ_JBDIVF010000020.1:10000-11484 GCF_039631355.1 Uliginosibacterium paludis
CCGGAAGGTTAAGTGATGGGGTGCAAGCTCTTGATCGAAGCCCCGGTAAACGGCGGCCGTAACTATAACGGTCCTAAGGTAGCGAAATTCCTTGTCGGGTAAGTTCCGACCTGCACGAATGGCGTAACGATGGCCACACTGTCTCCTCCTGAGACTCAGCGAAGTTGAAATGTTTGTGAAGATGCAATCTCCCCGCGGCTAGACGGAAAGACCCCATGAACCTTTACTGCAGCTTTGCATTGGACTTTGACGGGACTTGTGTAGGATAGGTGGGAGGCTTTGAAGCGAGGACGCTAGTTCTCGTGGAGCCGTCCTTGAAATACCACCCTGGTGTCGTTGAGGTTCTAACCTTGGTCCGTGAATCCGGATCGGGGACCGTGCATGGTAGGCAGTTTGACTGGGGCGGTCTCCTCCCAAAAGGTAACGGAGGAGTTCGAAGGTCGCCTAGGTACGGTCGGACATCGTACTGATAGTGCAATGGCAAAAGGCGGCTTGACTGCGAGACCGACAAGTCGAGCAGGTGCGAAAGCAGGACATAGTGATCCGGTGGTTCTGTATGGAAGGGCCATCGCTCAACGGATAAAAGGTACTCTGGGGATAACAGGCTGATTCCGCCCAAGAGTTCACATCGACGGCGGAGTTTGGCACCTCGATGTCGGCTCATCACATCCTGGGGCTGTAGCCGGTCCCAAGGGTATGGCTGTTCGCCATTTAAAGTGGTACGCGAGCTGGGTTTAAAACGTCGTGAGACAGTTTGGTCCCTATCTGCCGTGGGCGTTGGAAGTTTGAGAGGGCCTGCTCCTAGTACGAGAGGACCGGAGTGGACGGATCTCTGGTGTACCGGTTGTCACGCCAGTGGCATTGCCGGGTAGCTAAATCCGGAAGAGATAAACGCTGAAAGCATCTAAGCGTGAAACTCGCCTCAAGATGAGACTTCCCTGGGGATTCGATCCCCCTGAAGGGTCGTTCAAGACCAGGACGTTGATAGGTCAGGTGTGGAAGCGCAGTAATGCGTTAAGCTAACTGATACTAATTGCCCGTGAGGCTTGATCCTATAACCCTGAACACAACAGTTACACGCGACAACCTGTGAAAACACACAGGCGAACATCGCGCAGTCACTATCCCACCCAATTTGCCTTCCAGGCCGCCTCCGTGGCACAACGGACTCAAAGTCCCCACCACGGAGCAACAGTTATAGTCTGACGACCATAGCGTTTCGGAACCACCCCTTCCCATCCCGAACAGGACCGTGAAACGAAACCGCGCCGATGATAGTGTGGATTACCCATGCGAAAGTAGGTCATCGTCAGACTACCCCACACCAAAACCCCCGGATACACAATGTCTCCGGGGGTTTTTGCTTTAGGGCCTTTGAATCCCCTGGACTCTCGGCGAACCCCACCGCGCATATGGCCTGTTCTATTTGGAATGCGGAGAAGCTCCCCGTATGATGCTCCTCGTTCTGATAACACCCTCCGGGA